>CBDBIJ010000074.1:0-15619 GCA_965205655.1 Candidatus Latescibacterota bacterium | reverse complement strand
CGATTCGGCGATGAAGAGCCAGGCGATGTGACCTGGTGCCAGACCCACCGACGAGTAGACGCCGATCTCGCGAAAGCGCTCGTACACGCTCCCCATCATCGTGTTCAGCACGATCAGGGCCGCGATCAGGATGGGGATGAACAGGTTCGCCATGCCGGTGAGCGAGGTCATTCCGAGGGAGCTGTAGACGGAGACGCCGATGTAGTCCGTCCCCGGCTCGCGGATGCCGGCGAACAGGGTCACGGCCAGCCGCGACAAAAAGCGCTCGATCTCGGCGCGAACGTCCACTCCCTCCTCGAGGCGGACCGCCACCGATTGCAGCGGATTGCCGCTGCCGACGGTCCTCAGTGTGTTGTACGGGATGATGAGCGTGTTGGCTGGCTCGATGTGGACGAAGGGCTTGATGACCACCTTGGTGTCCTCGAGCCCCTGTTTCTCCCGCTCCTCCTCCTTGGCCAGTTCCTGGATCGCGGCGCCGCCGGTGACTGCGAAGTCCGCTGGCGTCATCATCTCGTCGTCCAGATCCTTGAGCTGCTTCATGCGCTTGGAGTCCACCACACCGATGACGGTGTAGTAGTCGCCGAAAACGCGGATCTGAGCCGTTCCTATGTCGGCGGCCTCGAGCTCCAGTTTGTCCTCGCCGATCATGTCGTTGGGGAGGATGCAGACGTTTCTCTCGCCCGGCTCGAACCACCTCCCGGCGACGAGAGCGCGGTCGAGCCCGCTCACCTCCGTCTCCTGCGGGGTCAGCCCCAGCACCCCGAGTGCGTCGTGGGCGCCGTCGCCGTACATCATCTTGATGAAGACCTTCTTTTTGTTGTCGTACCAGCAACGCGGGGCCACCGTGGCGATATCGCCGAAATTACTCTCGGCGTACTCGAGGACGGATGCCTCCATCGGGGTCCAGGCCTTGCTGCGAATCAGAATCCCCTCGTAGAGCCCCTCGTTGTCCCGCTCGATCTGGGTGAACCGCAGCGACGTCTGAATCGATGTGAAGGAGAGCACGGTAAAGGTGAGCAACAGAAGTGTGATGAACGTGAGCGCCGTGCGCAGTTTGCGGCGCTTCATGTTCGAGATGCCCAGCAGAAACGCCGTGAAAGAGGCGCTGGAGCGGGACACGTCGGTATCGTGAATGACGGCCACTTCCGTCCTGAGCTTCTTCATCTGTTCGTTGAAGCGTCCGGCGATGATCCAGCTGACGAGCACGGCGAGCGTCAGGATGACGAAGGCGAGCAGGATTACGAAGGGATTGGACAGCTCGAAAGCGGGGTGGACCATAGAAAGGATGATCCAGATGACGATGAAGATGCCGGCAAAGCCGAAGATCTGGTTCTTGATCGTCGCCGCCGTGATCAGCAGCCTTTCGGCGAAGTAGGCACAGGGAATGACCAGCGCCATAAAGAAAATGATGCCCTGTATGACGTCGTTCTGAGTCGACTTCACATCCGGGTAGGCCCGGGATTCAAGGCCCATAGCGGCCCGAGTGTGACGCACGAAATCGTCCCACTTGCGGGCGCCGAGGGCAACCTCGGCCCTGTCGAGTTCGACCTTCGCTTTGTCGTGCAGATCGGTCAGCCTCGCGCTCTCGATGGCGAAGCTGCGAAGCTCGCGCATGCGACCTTCGTCGAGCATCCACATGTCTCTGGCGGCCAGGTAGGACGTCTTCCCGAAGGACGTTTCCGGACCGATGACGAATCCGTCGCCCAGGGCCCGCTCCTTGTCGTCGGCCACCGTCGCGTTGAGCAGCAGCGAGCGGAACCCCAGGATGTTTGCCCCGAAGCCGACTTTGATGACCGATCCGGGTCGCGCGAACAGCACGCCTACCGGCTCGTCTTTTGCCGACGGCCCCTCGCCGATCGTGTATCCGAACTCCACCGGGGCCGTGTTGGTATCGTCGAAGACCTTCACCTCGGAGAGTTTGGTCAGATACCGCGGATCGACGATGTCGAAAAAGTTGAAGGATTCGCACGGGAAGAGGATGACCATCCATGTCTTGTCGCGCCAATCCATCTTGCCCTTCATCTTGTAGGACCCGTCACCCTGGATTCCCCTGTCAGGCGCATAGGTGACCTCGCCGGTCGCCGGATCCATGTAGTAGCCTTCGATCTGGACCTGCTCGACGCGGATGCGGTTGATGTAGAAGGCGCCTCGTTCATCGACCGCCTCGAAATACTCGCCGCGTACCCCCTTGTAGGATTTCTGCTTGCCGTTGCGGACGACGGCCACCCCCTTCTTCCTCGGCATGTCCGGCACGATGCTGCGACGCGGGAATACCATCGTCCTGCCCCGCATGGTCCGCACGGTATCCTTCAGGCGCATTTTGAAGTCCGGGAAGAGCTCGGGGTCGTCGAGCGCCATGTGGAACATGGCCGCCAGGGCGCGGATCTGACGCTGTAGATTCCCGTAGTTGACCTGCTCGACGCGGTCCAAGGGAGTGTCCACGAGGAAGCGGGCGTCGTTCACGGTTACGAAAGCCAGCGCCGGCGTCCCGGTGTCGAGCACGAGCTCGCTGTTGACGGATATTTCACCGGGCACGTAGGTCTCCCAGCTCTTGCCGCCCTCCGGGCTGATGCCGTTGACGAGCACGTCGCGGGGGTTGTAACCAAGCTCGCGGCTCAGCTCTCGCGCGTACCTCATGAAATTCTTTCCGAAAGGGGCGAAATAGCGCTTATAGTAGAAGCTCGCATTGCTGTTCCACACCCCGAGCTCATCGGTCTGGGTCGAAAGATCGAGACTGATGAACAGTTTGACTGCCATCGTGTCGACCTGGGGCTCTACCCATTCGCGGTAGAAGTCGAGCCGCAGATCTTCGTCCTCTATCAACAGCGCGGAAAGTTCCGCCTCGTTGGCGAAGGACCTGCCGTCGAAACTGAGTCCGCCGGCTGAGCGATCGACAACTTCTCCGGTCGCCAGAGCCGTGTTGAGGACCGAGCGGACGAGGATCGAATCCGCCGTCGCCACCTCCTGAACGAGCGTCTCCTTGCCGAAAAAGGTCCGCTCACCGAGATCGTAGTAGACGCCCCTTTGTGGGATCAGCCCACGCGACAACGACGCTTCCACAACGCGGCGGATGAGCATGCGGTCGACAAACGGGTCCTCTTTCCTCAGGTAGCGCTGGATGAAGTCGTCGATGCCCCGCAAGCCGAGGTGGTGTGCCGATGTGGCCAGAAAGACGACCGTTCGCGGCGGCGGGTAATCGCGGAAGTATTGCGCCAGTTCCAGGAGCGCTGTGATGCCCGCCGCCTGCTCGGCGCCGGGGGCGATGCCCGGAACTACTGACATGGCGTCGTAGTACGCCTCGATTACGATGACGTCGTCCCTGAGCAGGGGATCGTAGCCGGGAATGCTGCCCATAATGTTCCACGCGGGGCGGCGCTCCCAGTCCATGCGGTACTCCAAATGCGCCTGGAGACCGAGTTCGCGCACGTCGGCTGCCGTCAACCGGCGTCTGAACTCCTCGCCCTCGCGCTTGCCGATCCAGAACCGGGGCACATCGAGGGGCATAGTGAGGAACTTCCGCTCTCCTTCGAGGTAGACGGTCGAGTCCGGCTCGATGAAGACGATCCCAACTGCTCCCAGATAGGCGGCATTCAGCCAGTTGTCGCCCGAGTTGAACTCCATGACAGCTACGGCGCCCTCCACGTCCTGGCCGTTCATCTCGCTCAGCTCGCCGCGGCCGGCGTAGATCAGGCGCGCGTCGATGCCTCCGTCAGGCAGCGTCGACGTCCGCACCAGGTTCGGCCATAGCCCGTGAAGGTCCACGGTTTCATCCCACCCTTCGAGGCGCAGATGCCCTCCTTTGTCCACCGGGATGGAGACGTCGTAGGTGTGGACGGTTACATCGTCGAGACCGATCTCGGTATAGATGCGCTGGATGTAGAGAGCCGACTCGTCGGCACCGGAGTATCCGACGACGCGCGAACCGAGATCGGTAAAGCGAGCGATGCGGTCGCGCAGCTCGCTCTCGGTCGCCAGCTTCTGGAGGGCGGGGTAGTCCACGGTGGCTGCGGCGGGCGTAGACAACCAGGGCTGTGCCGCGACCGCCAGCAGCGGGATCGATTTCGTGTAGGTGGCTACGAGTCGATGTGTTAGGGCCCATGTCATGTTCCGTGGATCGATCTGGTCCCTCGCTGTGAACATCGGCCACTGATCTGGCGGCGAATGGCGGCTAATAATGAGTAATTCCCTCCTGTGCCGCAATTTGTGGCCGTGGACTGAGCTGCTATTCGCTCCATCCCAGTCTGGCCAGCTGCCTCACGCACCAAAACACGACCAGCCCGATGAGAGCGCCGCTGATCAGACCGCTTACCAGGAACAGCGGCACGAAGGAGAATAGTCCAGCGTGACCTATGTAGAGGTATGCGATGACCAGCTGTGCGAGCTGGTGAACGACCGCTCCTGCCACGCTCAGTCCCACAGCGCTGAACACCCCCGGCACTGTTCGGTGCAGCAGCGCCATGCAGGACACACTCGAAAGGCTGGCGCCACCGCCGATGACGAAGGCGGGGCTTCCCAGGCTGCCCGTCATGAGGGATCCAGCGAGGATCTTCACCGCGCTCACGGCGATCGCGTGGAAAGGGCCCAGAGTTACCAAGGCGAGGAGTACGGCCGCATTCCCCAGGCCCAGCTTCATCCACGGAAGCGGACGCGGCGCCAGCGACTCCAGCGTAAACAGAATCAGCGCCGCACTCGTGATCATACCGAGTCGGGCCAGGGTACGCGTTGCGATCACCGGCGACATCCTCCTACCTCCCCGTAGTCGGGATCGGCCGGCACGCGGCGTCGGGGCACTAGCGAGTGACTCCGTCGAAGCGTGAATCCGGCACGCCTCCTTCGAGTCGAAGTAGAATCCCGTTCGGCACGCAGACCGCGACATCGCCGGGGAGTCGAATTACACCCGTTTGCATGCAGATCTTGTTGAGGCACGGCGAGCTGACGACCCGCGCACCTCCGTCGACGACCTCGATGATCGTTACCCCGAGGGGGCCCCTTGCGTGGTGCAGCTGGGGTTCATCCAGTGAGTAAGCTCCCTGCACGACGCCATTCAGCTCCACAACGGCGCGTTGCGGGACGGTCTCCACCGCTCGCCGCGCTGCCCCCACAGTCCAGGCGACCGCGCCGAGCGCGACCGCTATCACGAGAATGATATCCCCCCGCGTGGGCATCGAGACGGGCATTCTCTGCTGTCGTCCAGCCGCGTGCTTATGGCTTGACATGGGATCTCATGTTGACTACAATCCGCGCAAAAACCAGAGCTGTAAAGCTACCCTTAACCGCGCTGCTCACAAGCAGCTTGGGCGACAAGAGGCTGCGATAGCCCGTCATGTATTGGTGGATCATAACCGTTGTCTGTATCTGCGGGGCCCTGATGATTCAGTATCTGTGCTCCAGCAAGATCCTGCGCATGAAGCAGGCCATCTCGATTAAAAACATGGCCCTGCGGGATGTTCGCGCCGAGGGATCTCGATTGGACGAGCAGGAGACGGATCTGAAGAATCAAAACACGAGCCTGACGCACGGCATCAAGAGATTGCGAAGCGACCTCAAGGGCCTTATGCCGCGTCTCAAGGAAAAAGGTCTCGAGGTCCCGGATCCGGATTTCCCCCTCACCGAACTCGAAGAAGAAGAAGAAGCCGCCACCGTCGCCGAGGAATAACCCTTCGACACGATTGGAGCCGGTCGCAGCAGGCTCCAATGCTCTCTTCTGCCGTAACCCCTTCTGCCGCTTTCATCTGTGGTGCTGAGCTAGCCGGTCAACGGTTTTCTCGGTACGCACCCTTTGAGTATATTCGAGGCAGACGCGTCGTCGCTGACTCCACAGGCGCCCACCGCTCGCAAAGCACCCACCACCGCTGGGAGCGCGCGCTCCCAGCGCAATTGTAGGTCTACAGCGATGACCGTGCATCCCCAAAGTCGTTCCTCCACCACATCGCCACCGCTGAGCCTGGACGAACTGCTCGAACAGTCGAGCGGCCATCTGCAGCTGCAAATGCTTCTCATCGAAGTTGCGTCGTCGAACGAGCAGGCTGACTTCAGTCTCATCGCTCGGGCATACCACTTTGCCAACGCCCAGCATGACGGCCAGACTCGCCGCTCCGGCCGTCCATTCATGCAACACTGCGTCGAAGTGGCTCGAATCCTTGCCCAGCTGCGCCTCGACTCGACCACCGTCGCAGCCGGCCTCCTCCACGATGTTGTCGAGGATACGCCCGTCACGATCGAGCGCGTCGCCGAGGAGTTCGGGCCGAAGATCGCCGCCCTCACCGATGGCGTCACCAAGATCGAGCGCTTCCGCTACGAGAGCCGGGAGGCGAGGCAGGCGGAAACCTACCGCAAAATGCTGCTGTCCATGGTGGAGGATATCCGCGCTATCCTCATCAAGTTTGCGGACCGCCTTCACAACATGCGGACCCTCGGCCACGTCGACGCCGAGCAGCAGAAGCGTATCGCGCTCGAGACCGTGGAAGTCTACGCGCCACTCGCCAACCGCCTTGGCCTGGCGCGAATCCGCTGGGAGCTTGAGGATCAGTCGCTCAAGTACATCGACCCCGAGATGTATGCCGATATTCGCGACAAGGTGGTGCTGAAGCGGGAAGATCGCGAAGTCTACATCGACGAGTTCAAAAGTCCGATCGAGACCGAGTTGTACAAGGGGGGTATCGAGGCGGAGATCACCGGCAGGCCGAAGAATTTCTACAGCATCTACAACAAGATGAAGGCGGAAGGCAAACCGTTCGAGGAGATCTTCGACCTGCAGGCGGTTCGCATCACCCTGGGCACGATCCGCGAGTGCTATCACACTCTCGGTCTGGTGCACACCATCTACCATCCGATCCCGGACCGATTCAAGGATTATATCGCCACCCCAAAGACAAACATGTACCAGTCCCTTCACACGACCGTCATCGGCCCCAGGGGTATCCCCGTCGAAGTGCAGATCCGCACTGACGAGATGCACTACACCGGCCGAATTCGGCATTGCCGCGCACTGGCGCTACAAATCCGGCATCGGCACTGAAGGGGGCGATCTGGATCACCGGATGAACTGGCTGCGTCAGGTGCTGGACTGGCAGCGGGATGCCACCGATCCGGTGGAATTCATGGAAAGCCTGAAGATCGAGTTGTTTCAGGACGAGATCTTCGCATTCACTCCCAAGGGGGACCTCCATCAGCTGCCCAATGGGGCCACGCCCATCGATTTCGCCTTCGCCATCCACACCGACATCGGCCTGCATTGTCTCACCGCCAAGGTGAACGGTCAGATCGTGCCTCTGGGCGCGGCCTTGAACAGCGGCGACACGGTGCAGATCATCACCTCGCCGCATCAGAATCCAAGCGTGGCCTGGTTGGAGATGGTGAAAACCGCCAAGGCGAAGCAGGCGATCCGTCGCTGGTTGAAGGAGGAGCAGTTCGCTCACAGCGTGCGCCTGGGCCAGGAAATCCTCGAGCACGAGTTGAGGAAGTACCGCCACCGGGTCGAAAGCGATGCCCTAGACGAGCTCGCTGAGGACCTCGGCGTCGCCGATGCCGAGCATCTCTACGCCGGCATCGGTAGCGGAGATCTGACAGTCAGCGGCGTCGTCAATCGCCTTCTACCGGAGCGGCCAAAGCGTCGCATTCGCTTCCCAAGGCTGCGGGACCGGCGCGGAATCCGTATCCAGGGTGTGGACGACATGATGATTCATTTCGGGAAGTGTTGCACGCCGATTCCCGGTGACTCCATCATCGGTCTCGTCACCCGTGGGCGGGGAATCTCCGTGCACCGCGCCGACTGTCCCAACGCGGCCGACATCGCCGAGCATCCCGACCGGCTCGTTGTGGTAGAATGGGACGTGGAGGAAGAGCAGGCCTTCACGGTTCAGCTGCTCGTCACGGGGAACGACCGGAAGTACCTGCTCTCCGATATCGCTCGGGCCATCTCCGACACGGACGCCAACATCCAGCGCACCTCCGCCCAGACCAGACAGCATGTGGTCGATGACACGTTCTGGATCGATGTGAAGAATACCCGGCAGCTGCAGAGCCTGATGAAAAAGATATCCCAGCTGGACGGCGTCACTCACGTGCACAGAGTTGACGAGCCGGATCTGCCGGACTAGTCGCCCTCCAGAGCCGCCCGCAGTTTGCCGAGAATCAGAGACTCCTCCGGGTTCATCGCATCTCCTCCGCCGCGGTGGCTCGCGACCTGCTCCTCGATCCAGCCGTTGATTATTCCGATCTGAAGACGGCTGAGCCCCAACTCACCCCCCTCGCTTTCAAGTGCACGTCGCAGCTTCCCCAGCACTCGCTCCTCATCGGGCCAGAACGGCTTCCCCTTCCACGCGAGGATGAGCTCGATCTCCCTGCTCGTCAGCGCTACGTTCATCTGGCTATCGTCCTGCAACAGAGGTTGACCTGATCGCTATCGCGGAGTTCCCTTATTGGGATACATGAGCAATCCTCGACCGCTGGTAATGCAATGAGCTCCTCCCCCCCAAAGGTTCTTCCCCACATCGACGCCATGCAGGGGTACGTGCCGGGGGAGCAGCCGCGGGATGATGGGGAGGTCATCAAGCTCAACACGAACGAAAACCCCTACCCTCCATCCTCGACCGTCTTGCAGCGCCTCCGCGAGGCCTGTGACGAAGGTCTCCGACTGTATCCCGATCCAGACGCCAGCGGTGTCAAACACAGATTGAGCCGGCTTTTCGACCTGCCGGTGGAGCGAATTCTCGTCGGCAATGGCTCCGATGAGCTGCTCAATCTCGCCGTCCGCTGCTTCGTAGCCGTCGGGCAGAACGTCGTCGTGCCGCATCCCACATACCCGTACTACGAGAAGCTCGTCCAGTTGCAGGGGGGCGCGTTGGTGAAGCGCGATTTCGAGGAGGACTTCTCTCTCCCTGCAAATTTTGCCGACGCCGACGCGCCACTGACCATTCTCGCGAATCCAAATTCGCCTTCCGGAACCTCGGTGTCCAGCGAAGCCATCGCCGCTGTTGCCTCCAACCTCGGCGGCGTCCTCGTCGTCGACGAGGCCTACGTCGACTTTACCGATGGCGGCTGCATCCACCTGCTCGAGCGCTTCTCCAACCTGATCGTCATGCGCACTATGTCAAAATCCTTCTCCTTGGCAGCCATGAGGATCGGATACTGCTTCGCCGACCCAGAGCTCATCACCGGGCTCGGCAAGGCCAAGGAGCATTACAATATCAGCCATTTGGCCCAGGTCGCAGCTGAAGCGGCGCTCGACGACGTGCAGTCCATGAAAGCGAATGCGGAGCGAGTGCGGCTGTCCCGGCAGTCTCTCACCGCAGAGCTGCGCCGACTGGGTTTCGACGTATGGGATTCTGAATCGAATTTCGTCTTGGCTCGGATCGCCGACCCCCCGGCGGAGACGGTGTACGAAGAGCTGAAACTACGACGCGTCCTCGTGCGCTATTTTCAGGAGCCGCGTTTGCGCGATTGTATCAGGATTAGCGTGGGTACCGATGACGAGATCGAAACGCTGGTGCGCCATCTCGGGCAGATTATCGACGGCTGAGTTCAGGGGTTAGCGTCGCTGTAGTCGTTCATTCGTTTGAGGACCTCGACTTCGGCCAGACCCAGCCCCACTCTCCTGGCGACCTCGCTGGCGGACATGCCCTGCTCGAGAAGCTGCCGGGCCCAGCCGTACTGCTCCTTTCCACGCGCCACCGTCTCCGACCCGCGCGAATCTGCAGCGCGATTGCGCGAGTGTCGATCGACTTCTGCCCCAGACACCCTGCTGCGAGGGCCGCTGTCCCGAGCGCGCGATGGCGATGCCGTCCCGCCCCGCGAGGCGGCATCCCCCGCGGTCGCTTCGGCTGCGCGGCGCAGTTCCGAGAGCCTCTGCGCCCAATCAGCCGCCGGTGCAGATGTCGTCACCCGCCCGCGCTGAGGGGGAGACACAGCGTCGCCGAGACGCTCGTCCGGCGATCGCCGCTCCGAGAGAATCCCTTCCAGGCTGCGGCTGGCCGACAACAGCCTGGTTCCCAACCGCTCGAGGCTTTCCCGATGTGATTCGAGAGCGTCGAGTCTGCGGTCGATCTGACGTCTCTCTCCCTTGAGCCAGGAGCGAAACCAGAAAAAGATGCCGGCGGCAAGACAGATGAAAAGAACGTCTATGAAAATGAGTTGAACTGTCTGGGGCGAGGGAAGCATCATGTGGCGAAGGATTGTGTGGTGTCTGCAGAGCTGTCGGTGACAGCTTCGCCCTTGCGAATCGGCATCCTGACAATGAATGTGGAGCCCTCGCCGGACGCGCTGTCCACGGTTATGGTGCCTTCGTGGGCATCTACGATGCGGTAGCTGACCGCCAGTCCGAGGCCCGTACCGCCCTCTCCGACGCGGGTGGTGAAGAAAGGTTCGAAGATGCGATCCAGATGTTCGGCGCGAATCCCCTCTCCGGAGTCTCTGAAGCGGATTTCCACCTGACCGCCATCCCGGCGGGCGCTGATCTGCAGCCTGCCGCCATCGGGCATGGCGTTTTGCGCGTTGAGCATCAGGTTGATGAACACCTGCTCCAGCTCGCCGATGTTTCCCAGCATGGGGGGCAGATCATCGGGCACGTCGATCTCGACCTCGATGAGCTGGGCGTCGAGCTGGTGCTTCACGAGCTCGGAGGCTTGCAGGATGGCCTGCTGCATGTCGAGCGCCATCCATTCGGCGTTTGCGGTATTGTGACTGGCGAAACCGAGGAGGGCTCTGATGATCTTGGAGATGCGTCGGACGTTCGTCTCGATGAGACGCAGCCCGTCCGTCACCTTCTCTTCCGTGTTGCTCTGGGCGATCATCAGCTGCACTCTGCTCAAGATGATCTGCAGCGGGTTGTTCACCTCGTGGGCGACGCCCCCCGCCAGCTCGCCGATGGCGGCCTGCTTGGCGGACATGAGCAGCTGTCGCTGGGACTCCTTGAGTCGCTGGTGAGAAATCTCGAGATCGGTGTAGAGCCGAGAGTTCTCGATGGCCGCCGCTGTCTGGTTGGCGAGCACACCGAGCAGCTCGATTTCGCCGAGCGTGAAATCGTCTTTCGCCTTGCGGCAGTATAGGGTGAACACGCCGATCTCCTTGCCGCCGACCATCAGGGGAATGATGACGAAGCTGCGCCCACTTTTTTGAGCCGCCGCTCGCACCGACTCCATGTCGTCTATCACCACCGGCCGCCCCTCCTTGAGCACCCAGTCGATTATTCCGTCATCCCACTGAGCCTGAACGCGGACGTCAAAGGAAAGATTATTGTCGGCCCCGTCGGTATCCGGTGACCCTCGAGAGCCCGCTCCCCGCACCGCCATGGAAGTCAGACCCTTCCCCTCCTCTGCCAGGGCGAAGACGCCGCAGCTCTCGTAGTCCGATGACGCGACCTGACAGATCCATGAGAGCTTCGAGAATGTCAGCGATTTTGAAGCTCGTGCTGATTGCTTCCGAGAGCTCGTGCAAATTGAGCAGCTCGTCCATCGATTCTCTGAGCTGCGCGTATTCCTTGTGACCGCTGGCGAGCCGGTCCTGAAGGGTGCGATTCTCCTCTTCCAGAGCGCCCACTCGCACGGTCAGATCCCTGACGGCTTCCGACAGGCTGTTGACGTGGACGCTGAGCTCCCAGGCGACATCGGGTGGACCTTCCTCGCCCACGCGCCCGAGAAGCTCAGCGATTCTATCGACGGAAAGCTCCCCTTCCTCTGTAGACGCCGCGGGACCGGGTGCAGCGTGACTCCGACTTTCCTCTTTCTCCGCGTTCACTTTCCGCCTCAGGCCGCGGGACGTTTCGTCGTCCGCGGAGTCCTCGTCGTCGCTGACGATATTAATGATCGCGAATTCACATACTAAGTGCGATAAGAGGCGATCTGGGATACTGTAGTCTCCTAACCCGGCTAAAGGAAGGGAGGCTACGTTGGCGTATCACCAGATCACCTGTGAAGAACGATACATCATTTGGGCACTGAGACGAAAAGAGGTAACCGTGGCTGAGATCGCACGGACCCTTGGACGGCATCCAAGTTCGATCTATCGAGAGGTCCAACGCAACCGCGGGCGAGCGGATGGATTCTACCGGCCTTTGCAGGCGCACGGCTACGCGCGCACCAGGCGGTCGCACTCGCGGCGGAACTTCCGCCTCTCCACCGCTGACTGGGATCTCGTCCAGGAACTGCTCAAGAACGACTGGAGCCCCGAGCAGATCGCTGGATGGCTCCGTCGCTACCGAATCCTCGAGATCAGCCACGAGACCATTTATCGTCACGTCTGGGCTGACAAACGACGCGGTGGCTCCCTCTACCAGCACCTGCGCGGCGCCACCAAACTACGACGTAAGCGACACGGCACCTACGACTCTCGAGGACGACTGGCCGGAAAGAGGCCGATCGAGGACCGACCCGCCGCGGCCGACAACCGCTCCCGCGTCGGACACTGGGAGGCCGACACAATGCTCGGCGACGGCAGGCCGTGCGTCGTCACCCTCGTGGAACGAAAGACCGGGTACGTCGAGATCGGAAAGCTCAACGCGCGAACGGCCGACGAGCTCAGCCGACGGACTCTCCAGCTCATCCACCGCCAACCCCGACCCGTACACACCATCACCGCAGACAACGGAACCGAATTCCACAGCTACGCCGACATCGAGCGCGTCACCGATACCCGCTTCTACTTCGCCAATCCCCATCACGCCTGGGAACGAGGCACCAACGAGAACACCAATGGCCTCATTCGACAGTACTTGTCCAAGAAAAAAAGCATGGCCGACCTCACCCAGTACGACTGCAACGCCATCGCACGAAAACTCAACCGAAGACCACGAAAACGACTCGGATATCTAACCTTGATTCGGCATTAACTCGGTGAAATTTTGGCTGTTCAGTGCGCGCCATTCGGCGGTGAATTTGAGAATCTCCCATAGCAAAAAGGCCTTTCGTTCCGGTTATTCGGAAGTGGCGATACTCCCTTTTCACCAAAAACGAAAGGCCACGTACCGTGAGACGAAAGAAAGCGGATTTGAGGACGCGCGTCAACCACAATTTGGCCGTCGAATTCACCGCCGAAGGCCTCACTTCGTATGCCGGTTTGGAGCTGTTGATCCGGTATTTGCGCGGCATCGGATGGAACCGTCAATTGCGTCGGCACCTGTCTGCCGTCGTTCCGGGCAGTGATTTCGGCATGGTAGGTCTGTGTCGGGTGCTCCTCGGTCTGCTGGTGGTGGGTGGCCGTCGACTGCGACATCTGGGCTTCTTGCAAGGAGATCCTTTGCTGCAGCGGTTTTGCGGTCTGAAAGACCTGCCCACCGACGGCAGTGTCAGCCGCTGGCTCAAACGCTTCACGGTGGGCGCCGAAGAGGCGTTGAAAACGCTCAACGCCGATGTCGTCGCCGGGGTGATCGGTCTGTTGAAGGCCCGCACACTGAGCATCGACATCGATGGCACGGTGCTGTGCACCGGCCACAAGGTCGGCGGTGCCTGCCGTGGGTACAACCCGCATCATCGCAAGGTCCCCAGTTACTATCCCATCACCGCTTACCTGGCCGACAGCGGTCATTTTCTCCGGCTCCACAACCGTCCGGGCAACGTCAACGATGGCGCTTCCTCCATCCCATTTCTACAGGCGGTGTTCGAGCAAATCGAACAGACCCTGGGGCGCTCATACCGGCTGCGATTTCGCATGGACGGCGCCTTTTTCAGAGAGGATGTGATGGCGACGCTGGATGCTCATCGCGCCCAGTATGCTATCAAGGTGCCGTTCTGGCGCTGCCTGGACCTGCAAACCCAGATCCGCCAACGTCGTCGTTGGCAGCGCGTCGAAGACGGCATCGACGGCTTCTTTTCTTCGGTCAAGGTCGGCAAGTGGAAACGCACCCTTAACGTGGTCATCTTTCGCAAGCGGGTGATGCATCCCACGCGCAAGAATTACCAGTTGGACCTGTTCGAGCCGGATAACGGCACCTGGGAATACTCCGCGCTGGCCACCAACCTACCTTTCGATGCAAAATCGCTCTGGCGCTTCATGGGTGGTCGCGGCCTACACGAAAAAGCCATCGGCGAACTCAAGACGGGGCTGGCCTTCGACGCCATTCCCACGGATGACTACCGGGCCAACAGCGTCTGGCAACAATTTGTCGTGCTGGCGCACAATCTCCTAGCCAATTTCCAGATCGAATCCGGGCTAATAAAGCGCCACCGAACCAGGAAGAATACCGCCCGCTGGGCCCTGAAATCCGTGCGCACGCTACGTTTCGAGCTGTTCAACCGCGCCGGACACTTGATGCACCCGGAAGGACGAGCCACTTTGCGTCTGCAACGCAACAAGAAGGCCGAAAAACAGTTCCGAAAAATCAGCGCAGCTCTACGAAAAGTCGCCTGATTTTTGCCGAATCAAGGCTAACCCCAGAGGAGTGCTACAATCCTTAAGGTGTTGCACTTCAAAGTTGATGCTACGATGACGAAAACGGTGCGCTCGGCCATCTGGAGGGGGAAAACGACTCATGTCAATCTCGCTGCGTTGCGGCGGCTCGTGGTTTCGCTCACAATCGGCCTGGCGACGGACGCCACAGCGGCAAACCGGATCTTCAACTTCGACGTCGTGCGTCAGCACGACGCCGCCACGATCAGCTGGGAAAGCCGTTTCCCCGGAGTCAATGACACCCTGCGCTACCGGGTGACGGACGCGCCAGAATGGCAGGTTGCCGTCAACCCCGACCTGCAGGGCACGACCTCACTGATTCTCGACGCCACCCTCCTCCTCATCGACGCTGGTGTGGATGTTGGTGACGGGGATACCGATCCGTTCAGAGCGGCCTTATCAGCTGGCGGTATTGACCCGCCGTACGAAGAGGGATTCCTCGAGGCACTTCAGGCGTTCGACCGCATTCTGCGGTCTCGCCGGCACCGGATCACGACGGCAGGGCTTCTCTCAGATACTCAATACGAATACGAAGCTCTTTCCGTCAGCTTGCAGGACAATCGCAGCGAGCTCCACGCCGGATTCTTCCGCACCAGGGCAGCGCCCGACTTGCGGCAGGTGACGGGAACCGACCTCGACATTCAGACGACGCCGTCGACGGCCGTGGCGAACTGGTTCACGAACCGCGCCTGCGACACCCGTTTGTTGGTCAACGAAATCGGACTGGAGCCCGACATAGAGGAAGCGCGACTCGATGAGGGACAGGGGTCTCTCTTTCACATCGCCTCTGCTGCGGGCTTGAACCGGATACGGAGTACGAGTTCGTCGTCACCTCCCGGCTCGTGGGTGCCGACGGTCTCATCGCAGCTGGCATGCTGACGGAGGACGACGCGAGTGTGGTCAAGACCGGGAGCTTTCGGACTCGGCGACAGCGGGAGCCGCTGCGACTTCTGACACCTCCAGCCCGTATCCTCAGCGCCGAGAGAGCGACGATCGACGTGCGGTTCAATCAGATCGCGCTGGCGACAATCGACTACGGCGAGGTGCCGTCCTCTGATGCCTACCCGATCTCACTCACTTCGGCTGACATTCTCAGAACCCACAGTATCACCCTGTCGGATCTGACGCCTGCCACCACCTACCGCTACCTCATTGGGGCCGTCACCCCGGACGGGGACAGCTTGACGACCGATCCAGGCGGCAACGAGCAATGGAATCGGGATCTGACGTTCAGCACGGC
>CBDBIJ010000073.1:0-58881 GCA_965205655.1 Candidatus Latescibacterota bacterium | reverse complement strand
CTTGAGCGGAAAGCGGTCGTCGACAGCTCTGGAGCCGTCGAGACGTTCGAATTGTTGTGGATCGTACGGCTGCGGTTGCGGGCCGGCGCCTTCAGAGTGAGACCCCGTGAGTGAGTGAGGCGACTGCCCCCGGGGGCGTTCCCCCTCCCGGTCCACGAGATCCTTGTAGTTCGAGGTGGCATACAGCACGAAGTTTTCCGGCCGATTCTCGAGGCCCCCGTCCAGA
This sequence comes from Candidatus Latescibacterota bacterium, assembly GCA_965205655.1. Lineage (GTDB taxonomy): Bacteria > Latescibacterota > UBA2968 > UBA8231 > UBA8231 > CBDBIJ01. Next base: position 58,655 of record CBDBIJ010000073.1, on the reverse strand, counting down.
GCCGTGGACAGAAAGCGCGAGTTGGGGTCCTTCCTGTCGAGAGATACGTTGTCGAGAACTCCGATGAAACACTGGCGCCGATGCCGAATCTGCGCAAACAGCTCAGGCAAGCTGGGCAACGAGCCTGGCTGAATCTCGATGGCCCGCAAACCGCGGTTGTAGTATCTGGTTACGAGCCCGCGGATCAAAGACGACTTGCCACAGCCCCTCGGGCCCCAGATGAGGACGTTGTGCGCCTGGAACCCGTCGAGAAGATCGCGTGTGTTCCCGTCGACGATTTCAATTCTCGACTCATTCCCTTCTAGCCAATCGAGATCGAATGCGGAGAACGCTGGAACCGGTAGCAGGGCAACCCCACCGTCGGTTTTCATAAGGCGAAAAGCCGGAGTTCCCTGAAAGGGCCCGGCGCCGTGTGCCCAGACCAGAGCGGCGAGCTCCTCGACCAAGTCAGGCCACGTGTGCGTTTCGGCCAGACGCCTCTTCAGATGCAGGCGTGCGGTGGACATGTCCCAGGGATCCGTATCCCGACACCGCTCACCGCGAGGGGATTGTGTGGATCCTCGCCGTCCGGGATGTCGTTTCGAGCTGGCAGGAGGAGACCCGAATCCCGCTAGCCGTTCGACCCACTCTCCTATGTTCGATCTGGCCAGGCACTCCAGAGCCTCCAGGTCGGATCGCATCAAAGCCACGAGCTCGGGATGCAACTCGGTCCATGGTTTGGCCGCGGCCTGCCTGAGAAACTGATGATCGTCTCGAAGAAGACGTTCGAGGATGTATTGTGAAAGAAGCGGTGTGTCGGCTTCGGGGTTCGGGACCCGTTCGATGAGGTGGCCGAGCAAGTCGAGATAGTGGCGGCGTGCAGCCCTGGCCGCGACACCACCCTTCTGACCCGCCGAAATCAGGCCTGCCGCCGCCGTCAGTTCCTCGAGCAGGCTTCGCAGCGAGGCTCCGACGTCCTCACCGATGACCCCGCACCACGTCGACAGACTGTCCAGGTGAGCGGCGGCCTGCTCGATCGACACGTGTGCGGTGCGGGCATACGCCGCGTCACCGCCCACTGACCGCGTCCCTTACTTCGCTTCTTGCCATGAGTCGTCGCGGCCCCGCTCGACGACGCGTTTGGAACCCCGGCGTTTGGCGGGTACAAGCTCGCCGGTATCCGGGTCGCGCTGGCAGATGACCATCACGGAAGGGTCGTCGGGATCTGGCATGAGCTTCTGCGGAATTCGGCGCGTGGAACCAGCCACCCTCATCTCGACGCGACCGATCTGGATCTCCTCTTCCGAGAGCTCCATTTCGTCATTCCCGCCACCCGCCGACGAGGCGGCAGCTGTCGCCGGCGCCTTGTCTTCTTTCTCTTTGACGGCCGCCTGACGGTCGTCCAGAACGCGCTGCTCGATCTGGTCCATCATCTCGGTGCTGCGGTGCTTGAGATCCGCCGCCTCGTCCGAGGACATGTCGGGAAACATTCGCCGCAGGCGCCGATTGAGAAAGTTCTCGGCCTGATGCCGGGCCTCCTTGACGTCGGAAGTGGAGCTGTAAAATTCCTCGATCTGCTTGCTGATACGCAGCAGACGAAGCTCCTTGCGGAAGCGCGTCTTCTTGGTCACGTGATCGACCAGGCTGATCAGGCACCGCATGTCAGCGGCGGGTCGAACCCGGGTCAGCTGGTCGGAGGAGTTGAGTCTTTCCGAAATGCCATCGGTGTCCAAGGACGCGAGGTCTTCGACGAATGACTCTTCGATGATCATGTTGCTGATCCGCTCGAGACCTCTGCTCATGATGGCACTGTATGGATGCAGCCTCACCGACAGCATGCGGAGCTCCTGATCTTTTCGCTCCATGACGTCCACCATGAGATCGATGAGATCGACATCCTCCATGAGCGCTTTGATGGCCGGGCTCAGGTCGACATCGGCTCCATCGGCGGCGATAACCAGATTCTTGTACTGGATGAGAAAACCGATGGCGTCGTGGTATTTCGGATCGATTTTCTGCATCGACTCGAACACCTGGATGTAGCGAACCGAATCTGCGACTGCCTCCCTGATCTTGCGCTCGAGCTTGTCCCGGGCCGAACCCCCGAGAATGCTGTTACGTATCTCCGTCGCCTCTTTTTCGTCGATCTCGCCCCGCGTCACGCGCTCATCCACCTCGCGCAACTCGCGGACCTTTTCGGCTTCATCTTCGGTAACGATTCCCCTGCTCGACGTATGAGTCCAGATTACCAGGTACCTTCTCGAGCTCCTTCTCCTCCAGTTCGCCCTGCCGCTTCGCCTGTTGCTCGATCCGCTGTTTGACCTCGCCCGCATCGACTTCGCCGCTGTCTACGGCGGCCTGCGCGCCGTCATCGAGGCCCCCGGCTGGAGTAGATGGCCCGGAGCTGACCGCTGGGGCTGGCTCCGCCGGTCTGTCGAATGAGGTAGCAATCGGAAGCGGGGCGCTGGGTTTGGGCGCCTCCTTTCGTGGCCCCGCAATCTCGTCTACCACGCTCTTGACGGCGCCGAGCCCGTCGATGTTGTCCGGCCGCAGATTCGCTTCCTCGAGCACGGCTTCTTGCTGGCTGAAGCGATGCAAGGTCCGCGCCCCCATCGCCTGAATCGTACCGATATCCCAGTTGAGTCGGCGAACACCCTCTTCGAAAGCTCGATTCACACTGTTCTGCATGCCTTGGGCAAGGTAAGTTTCCGGATGGTCCCGGTTGACGGTCTCCACCATGGACCTGATTTCGTGCTTGATGTCGGCGGAGGGGTCGGTCCCGGTCACATCGGCGTAGACCTCCTCGATGGCGCGTTGGAAATCCTGATTGCTCACCAGGACTTCACCCTCTCTCAATCGCGACGAGATATGCGCCCACAGCTGGCGACACAGCTCGCTCGGTAGGGTGACAGTCTGCGATTCTGATGATGGAGAAGCGGTGTGGTTTGATTGCGCCATTGTCTTGGGCGGATACGCCTTCGGATCTTAGCTTATTGTGCCAAAAAGGCCTTGATATGTCAAGCGAAGACGGGCCGTATCTCGTTGTCCGGGAACGAGTTTACAGCCATGTCCAGCGCGTCCCTTCGGGCGTGTCCCGAACCTCCACACCGGCGGCGGCGAGTGTGTCTCTGAGGCGATCGGCCTCGGACCAGTCCTTTCCTCGCCTCGCCTCCTCCCTGGCTTCCAGGAGTGCGGCAAGCTCGTCCGGCAGCTGCCGCGAGCGCACCTCCGAGTCAGGCTTGTGATACAAGATCCCGAGCACGCCATCCATTTCATTGAAGAACCCGACGAGCTGACGGGCGAGGGGCGCGCCGAGGCCATCTCGCGCCAGCGGTTTCTCGATCTCGTTGACGAGGGCGAAAACGGCGGCCAATGCGCGGGGGGTGTTCAGATCGTCGTCCATGGCTTCAGTAAAACCAGTTCGTGCTGACTCGATCTTCTGCGTCCACTCCGCATCGACAGACTCGGCGTCGTCAGCAGACGAATGCTCTACAAATTCGTGCAGCCGACCGAACAGGCGCGTCAGTCTCTGCAGGGCGCTCATGCTCGCCTCGAGTGCCTCAGTGGTGTAGTTGAATCTGGTCCGGTAGTGGGCGCTGACCGCCATGTAGCGGAAGGCGGCGATTTCGTCGGCGCCGCCGATGTCGTTGAGCATCAGCTGGTTCCCCGCACTCTTGGACATCTCCTCATCGCCGATGTTCATGAATTCGTTGTGCATCCAGTGGCGCACGAAGGGCTTGCCCTTCGCACCCTCTGACTGGGCGATCTCGTTCTGGTGGTGCGGAAAGACGAGATCGATACCGCCCGTGTGAATGTCGAAGACATCTCCGAGGTATTTCGTGGACATGGCGGAGCATTCGAGATGCCAGCCCGGGCGCCCCCTGCCGAATGGCGAGTCCCACACCACATTGCCATCCTCCTCCGTCCACGCCTTCCAGAGGACGAAATCACGCGCGTTGTCCTTGTCGTACTTGTCAGTGTCGACCCTAACTCCGTCCCGCATGCCGGACATATCGAGCTGGGCGAACTTCCCGTAGTCGGCGAAGGCGGAAATCGAATAGTACACGGAACCGCCGCGCTCGTACGCGAAGCCCCTCTCCAGCAGCGAGCTCACCAGCGCCACCATTTCGTCGATGTGATCTGTAGCCCGGGGGTATATATCGGCGGGCTCGATGTTGAGCGTCTTGGAGTCCCTGAAGAACCCCTCGACATACCGGTCGGTGTACTCGCGCAGAGATACTCCCGCTTCCCTCACTTTCTGGGCGATACGGTCGTCGACGTCGGTCAGGTTCATCACGTGATGGACTTCGAAGCCCCTGGACTTGAGATACCGCTTGAGGACGTCGGCGAACATGAAGCTTCGAAAGTTGCCGATGTGGGTGTAATCCCAAACAGTGGGGCCGCAGCTGTAGACACGCACACGCCCTGCTTCGAGCGGTTCGAAGGCCCGCTTTTCCCGCGTCGCCGTGTCGTAGAATCGGATCAATTTGCGCGACCTATCCCGTGGGGGTTACATTCGCCAACTCGTTACATGTCCCTCACAAAAACCGCTCTATTCATTCTCACAAGCCCAGCATCCAAATGACTCGATTTCCGCTCCATTGGCAGATCCTGGTCGCCCTGCTCGCCGGCGCGGCGGCGGGCTGGCTCATCGGTGAGCCGGTCATCCACATCCAGTTCATGGGAGATCTCTTCCTGCGGGCGCTGAAGATGATCATCGTCCCCCTCATCGCCACGTCGATTATCTGCGGAGTCGCCGGAATCGGCTCCGCGGGAAGCATCGGTCGCATCGGTGCCACAACGTTCGGCTACTACGTGGCGACGAGTTTTCTGTCCGTACTCGCTGGCCTGGTTCTCGTCAATCTGATCGAGCCGGGCGTAGGAGCTCGATTAGGGCTGCAGGCCCAGCCCGAGGGCCTGGCTCCCTCCATCGAGAAGTTCGGCGATTCTCCGTTTCAAGCTCTCCAGCGCCTGCTCGTGGACATCGTCCCCGAGAATCTCTTCAGCGCCATGTCGGAGGCGAACATCCTACAGCTCATTTTCTTCTGCCTGCTCTTCGGCTTCTTCATGACCCGCGTCCCGGATCCCCACCGTGACAGGCTCAAGTCCTTCTTCGAGTCGGCCTTCGAAGTTGTGATGAAGCTGACGCAGTTCATACTCGCCTTCGCACCGCTTGGCATCTTCGCCATCGTCGCCAGAATCGTCGCCACAACCGGCTTGGACGCATTCCGCGACCTGGGAATGTACGCTCTTACCGTATTTGTCGGGCTCCTCATTCACGCTTTCGTAACACTGCCCATCCTGCTGTTCGTATTCGGTCGTCTCGGCGCGAGCAAACACATCCGCTCCATGTCGCCGGCTCTACTGACGGCCTTTTCCACCAGCTCATCCTCGGCGACGCTGCCGTTGACGATGGACTCACTTGAAAACCGGGCCGGCGTATCGAATCGCGTGACGAGCTTCGTGGCGCCGCTCGGAGCGACGATAAACATGGATGGGACAGCCCTCTACGAGTGCGTCGCCGCCATGTTCATCGCCCAGGCCTACGGCATCGAACTCACCTTCGGGCAGCAAATCGTCGTCGTCGTAACCGCTCTGCTCGCTTCCATCGGGGCCGCCGGGATTCCCATGGCGGGCCTCGTTATGATCTCCGTCATTCTGACCGCGGTCGGCCTACCGCTCAAGGGTATCGGCCTCATTCTGGCAGTGGACAGGCCCCTCGACATGTGTCGCACCACCGTCAACGTGTGGAGCGACTCGTGCGGTGCGGCCATCGTCGCCCGCCGCGAGGGCGAGAATTTGTGATCGGGAGGCCCCTGACGACTCGGAAAGGTCCTTATCAGGACTTCCGATGGCCGGAGCCCAGGTAGCCGGGCAGCCTCGTCTTGTCGTCGGTTACCGCCTCACGCATCTGATCTTTGGTAAGACCGAGAGCATCGAGCAGATCTGCGGCCTGAAGCTGGGTTCCGGTAAGATCGGCACCGGAGAGTCGGGCGTCTTGGATGCGGGCGCTCTGTAGATCGGCGTCTTTCAGATTGCCGCCCTGCAAATCCGCATCCCGAAGATTGGCCTCGCGGCAGTTGGCGCTGCGAAGATCTGCCAAAAAGAAGTTCGCGCTACGACAGTATGCCCCCTCTATGTTGGCGCCCTGCATCTGCGTCTCCAACAGATCGGCGTCGCGCAGGTCCGCTCGCTGCAGATTCGCCTTGCGAAGGTCCGCCCCCTGCAGATTGGCCTGGATGAGTTGTGCCTTTTATAGATTGGCCTCGCGAAGGCTCGACTTCTGAAGGCTGGCGTGCCGCAGGTGCGCCTCGCTCAGATCCGCCTTGTGGAGATTTGCGTTCTGGAGCTCGGCCCCCTGAAGGCTGGCCTGATGGAAGTTCGCCGCACGCAGGTCGGCTCCCTGGAGATAGGCATCCTGCAGAATAGCCCTGTGAAAGTCCGCACGCTCGCCCTCTTCCCCCCGGGAGTCGAGCCATAGACGGTGTCGGTCCAGGATTTCCTCGAGCTCGTCAGGCGGAATCCCTCTGGGGCCCGATTCCGGTGGCGAGTCCTCCAGTTCTTCAGGCGTTTTGTCTGCTGGCTCCGGCATCGGACGCAGATACTGTTCAGCTCGCGCCGAACGAAGAATGGTGCCCCCGCCGCGATTCGAACACGGGACCCACAGATTAGGAATCTGTTGCTCTATCCTACTGAGCTACGAGGGCGATGAACACGGCCAGATCACTGGCGGCTTACGACTTTACCACGTTCTCGGCGAGGGGGCCCTTCGGTCCATCCACCACATCGAACGCGATTTCGTCACCCTCCGACAAGCTCTCACCGTTCCCGCCCTGTATGGCAGTGTAGTGGACGAAAACATCCTCCTCGCCATCTCTCGAGATAAATCCGTACCCCTTTTTCTCGTTAAACCACTTCACGACACCCGTACAAGGCATTCGAGTCGACCCGCTTGTGACGGAGTGGTGGCGACCGTTGATGAAAAATCCGTTTAAGTTTATGTTGCCTGTTGACTTTACGCAAAGGCAGACCTACGTTGTAGCCGCATTTTTTTGGCGGTGGGCGGCTGTGCCGGATCTTGCAGGACGGCGATTGACCCGACACCGTATTTTGGCCCATCACCTTCTCCGAACTAATGAGTTGAAATAGATGGCGCAGGTCTTCGGTCGCGGCATGAACTGGGTCGCGAGGCTGTCCCTCGTCAGCGGGCTCGTTATCGGCGGCACGCTCTTCGGAATCCTCTTGAACATCAACCGCCTCGACTATGTGAGCGATGTCGCCAATCCGAAGGCCCAGCCTGTTCCGTTCAGCCACAAACATCACGTCACCGGCATCGGCATCGACTGCCGCTACTGCCACACCACGGTGGAGGAATCCGCATTCGCCGGCATTCCCGCCACCGAGACGTGCATGACCTGTCACTCGATGTTGTGGACGGAGGCGCCCATCCTCGAGCCCGTTCGAGCCAGCTTCCGGGAGAACGAGCCCCTGCAGTGGACGAGGATTCACGATCTGCCGGACTTCGTCTATTTCAAACATGACATCCACGTGAACAAGGGCATCGGCTGCCAGACCTGTCACGGCCAGGTCGACCAGATGCCGCTCGTAATGAAGGCGAACACTCTCAACATGGAATGGTGCCTCGAGTGCCACAAGAAGCCGGAGAAACACATCCGTCCTCGCTCGGAGGTGTTCAACATGAACTGGGAACCCCCAGCGAATCAGGAGGAACAGGGTCGGAAACTCGTGCGCGAATACGACGTGAGAACAGTCCAATTGACCGACTGCTCGGTGTGCCACCTATGACGGAGCTGCTACTGAGCCGCAAAGAGCTGGATCTGAGTCAGATTCGAGCTCGGCTTGCCGAATCCGAGGGACGCGACTACTGGCGCAGCCTGGACGAGGTCGCCCAGACCGAGGAGTTCCAGGAGATGCTGCACCGGGAATTTCCCGAGCAGGCATCGGAATTCTCGGACGGGGTCAGTCGGCGCAACTTCCTCAAGCTTATGGGCGCCTCGCTGGCTTTCGGCGGGCTGATTAACTGCACGATTCAGCCCGAGGAGAAGATCGTGCCGTGGGTTCGCGCCCCGGAAAACATGATCCCGGGTAAACCGCTCTACTACGCCACGGCCATTCCGTTTGGCGGTCTTGGCGCCGGTATCCTCGTCGAGAGTCACATGGGCCGACCGACAAAGATCGAGGGAAACCCGGAGCATCCGGCCAGTCTCGGCGGAACGCACTCATTCACTCAGGCGGCCATCCTCGACCTGTATGACCCGGATCGGTCCGAAGTCGTAAAGAACGCGGGTCGGATCAGCACCTGGGGCAACTTCGTACAGAGTCTCGAACAGAAACTCGAGGTGCTCCGGCTCAAGAAGGGCGACGGCCTGCGCGTGCTTACCGGGCCTGTGACCTCTCCGACTCTCGGTCACCAGCTTACCACGTTTACGTCACAGCTGCCGGAAGCCCGCTGGCACCAGTACGAACCGGCCAACCGCGATAACGCTCGCCGCGGCGCGCTACTCGCCTTTGGCGAACCCGTGAACACGTATTTGGAATTCGCCAAGGCGCAGGTGGTTCTGTCTCTCGATTCGGATTTCTGCTACGCCCCTTCGTACGTCCACTACGCCCGCGATTTCGCTGCCGGGCGGCGTCTGCGCGAAAAAGGCAACACCGGGATGAATCGGCTCTACACGGTGGAGAGCACGCCGTCTGCGACCGGCACTATCGCCGACCACAGAATGGCGCTCGATACTGGCGCCATCGAGGCTTTCACGATTTCGGTGGCCCGCGAGCTCGGCGTCGATGTGCGCGGTGGTGACGAGCTGGGCCACGACCGTGCGTCCGGTTGGATACGTCCCCTGGTTCGAGATCTCAAAAGGCATCGCGGCGCCAGCGTCGTGGTGGCGGGCGACCATCAGGCGCCCATCGTTCACGCGCTCGCTCATGCCATGAATGAGGCACTCGGTAACGTCGGCGAGACCGTCCACTACACGAAGCCTCTCGAGGTGGAGTCCGTCGATCAGACCGAATCGCTGAGTGAGCTCGTCGAGGCGATGAGCGCCGGAAAGGTTGAGGCGCTGGTCATCGTGGGCGGCAACCCGGCGTACGAGTCACCTGCGGATCTGGACTTCGCCGGGGCCATGGAACATGTCGAGTTCCGGGCTCAGCTGAGTGGCTCTGAGGACGAGACCTCAGCTCTGTGCCACTGGCATATTCCCGAGTCGCACTTCCTGGAATCCTGGAGCGACATCAGGGCATTCGATGGTACGACATCGATCATTCAGCCTCTCATAAAGCCTCTCTACAATAGTAAGTCGGCTCACGACCTGATCGGCTCGATGATCGGTCAGGCCGGCCGGCCGGCCCTCGACCTGCTCGTCGAGTACTGGGAGAAGCAACCGACGCTGGCGGGCGCGAATTTCCAGGCCAACTGGCAGCGAGCACTTCACGACGGCCTCATTCCCGGAACCCGCCTCGAGCCGAAAGGCGTTCGCCTCAAGAAACCCCTCTCCGTCCCCTCGACCGCCGCAGTCGGCCTAGACGACGAAGAGCTCGAATTGCACATCCGTCCAGATCCAAGTGTGTGGGATGGCCGCCTGGCGAACAACGGTTGGCTTCAGGAAACGCCGAAACCGGTTACGAAACTCACCTGGGACAACGCCGCTCTGGTGAGCCCGGCGACAGCGGAGCGACTGGGCTTGAGCAATGAGCAGCTCGTAGAGCTCAGCTTGGACAAGAAATCGGTGAGCGCTCCGGTGTGGATCGTTCCAGGTCAGGCAAACGACGTGGTAACGGTTCATCTTGGGTATGGCCGCACAGAAATCGGACGCGTCGGTCGCGGCACCGGATTCAACGCCTATTCGCTGAAGACGACGAGCCACGCCTGGAGCGGCCGGGGGCTACAGCTCATCAAGACTTTCGAGAGCAGGCGCCTCGGCTGTACCCAGGATCATCATAGCATGGAAGGCCGGCATCTCGTCCGTCACGCCGACCTCGAGGAGTACGAAAAGCATCCTCATTTCGCCCACGAAGGGGTCCACGAGCCGGGCGAGGATTTCACGCTGTATTCGGGCTTCGACTACTCGAAGGGCAACCAGTGGGGCATGGCCATCGACCTCAATGCCTGCATCGGATGCAACGCCTGTTCGGTGGCATGTCAGGCTGAAAACAACATCCCTATCGTGGGCAAGGAGGAGGTTCTCAACGGTCGCGAGATGTCGTGGATCCGCGTCGATCGCTACTACACCGCCGATCTCGATGACCCCGAGATTCTCAATCAGCCCGTACCGTGCATGCAGTGTGAAAATGCCCATTGCGAGCTCGTCTGCCCGGTGACGGCCACCTCGCATAGCGAAGAGGGCCTCAACGACATGATCTACAACCGCTGCGTCGGCACGCGCTACTGCTCCAACAACTGCCCCTATAAAGTTCGGCGCTTCAACTGGCTCCAGTACGCCGACAGAGACACGCCGAGCCTGAAGCTACAGCGCAATCCTGACGTGACCGTACGATATCGCGGCGTCATGGAGAAGTGCACCTACTGCACCCAACGGATCAACGCCGCCCGCATCGATTCCAAAAAATCCGGTCAGCCAATCACGGACGGCCAGATTCAGACGGCGTGCCAGCAGGCCTGCCCCACCGAGGCCATCGTTTTCGGAAACATCAACGACCCCTCGAGCAAGGTGAGCCAATCGAAAGCGTCGCCGCTCAACTACGGCATGCTCGCGGAGTTGAACACCCGGCCTCGCACGACCTACCTGGCCCGGGTCAAGAACCCGAACCCCGAGATTGGCGAGGGTTAGCGACAGGCGATAGCGATGTCGGAAGTGCCACAAAAGTCCCGTCGACCCTACACCGCACCGGCGCCCGAACTGGGACCCGGTCAGTCGTCGTACACCTCGATCACCGAGGCGATCGGCAACATCGTCCTGACCCGGCGCACACCGCTGACGTGGATGGTGACGGTGGCGATCGGGATGAGCCTGATGGGCATCTTGAACATCGCCATCGCCTGGCTGCTTTACGAAGGCGTCGGGGTGTGGGGGCTGAACATCCCGATCGGCTGGGGGTTCGCCATCATCAACTTCGTGTGGTGGATCGGAATCGGCCACGCCGGCACGCTCATCTCGGCGGTTCTCCTCCTGTTCCGGCAGAAGTGGCGCACTTCCATCAACCGCTCCGCCGAGGCCATGACGATTTTCGCCGTCATGTGCGCCGGCATTTTTCCGGTCATCCACACCGGCCGGCCCTGGCTGGCGATCTACTGGCTCTTCCCGTATCCCAACTCCATGGATATCTGGCCCCAGTTCCGATCGCCGCTGATCTGGGACGTCTTCGCCGTGGGGACCTACCTCACGGTCTCACTCCTGTTCTGGTATCTGGGGATGGTGCCCGACTTTGCCAGCTTCCGGGATCGCGCCAAGAACCGGATCACCCAGATCATATACGGCGTCCTGGCGATGGGCTGGAGAGGGTCGGCCGTGCACTGGGAGCGGTATGAGATGGCTTCACTCATGTTGGCCGGCCTGGCCACGCCGCTCGTGCTGTCCGTGCACAGCGTCGTCAGCCTCGACTTCGCCATTGCCATCGTACCGGGCTGGCACACGACCATCTTCCCTCCCTACTTCGTCGCCGGCGCCATCTTTGCGGGATTCGCCATGGTCCTCACGTTGATGATTCCTGTGCGAAGGCTGTACGGTCTGCAGGACTTCATCACCAATCGCCATCTCGACAACATGGGCAAGGTCATGCTCGTAGCCGGGCTGATTGTCGCCTACGGCTACTTCATGGAGCTGTTTATCTCCTGGTACAGCGCCAGCCCTTTCGAGACCTATATGATGGAAAACAGGATGAGCGGACCATACGGCCACTTCTATTGGGCCCTCATCCTGTGCAACATCATCGTGCCCCAGCTACTGTGGTCTAAAAAGGTCAGGCTCAGCACGTTCTGGCTCTTCTTAGTCTCCATGTTCATCAATGTGGGAATGTGGTTGGAGCGCTTCATCATCGTCGTCGTCAGTCTTCACCGCGAGTTCATGCCTTCTTCGTGGGACATGTACTACCCCACCATCTGGGACTGGGCCACCTATGCGGGCACGATCGGCTTCTTCCTTTTCTGTTTCTTCATGTTCGTTCGCGGTGGGCCGATCATCGCCATCCACGAAATTCGCACCCTCGTGCCCATCAAGGGCAACAAGCGCTAGTGTTCCGTCGCAGAAATACATTGACATATTCGTTTGACCTTGGCAAGGATCGAGTCGGCCGTGGCCGTCCACCCAAAGGGATGGGCGTTGGCGTTCCATTTGTCGGTGTAGCGCTCGATCCTCTGAATGAGCTCTTTGACCTTGCGGAATGAGCCACGCCGGATGGCTCGCCGCGTGATGATGTTGAACCAGATCTCGACCTGGTTGAGCCACGAGGCGTAGGTCGGAGTAAAGTGGAGGTGGAATCGGGGCCGGCTGGCCAACCACTTCTTGACGCTGGCGTACTTGTGGGTGCCGTAGTTGTCGACGATCAAGTGAACGTCCAGATCCGCAGGCACGTTCGCGTCGATATGGCGTAGGAACTGCAAAAACTCCTGATGGCGATGACGAGGCTTGCACTGAGTCAGGACTTCACCGGTGGCCATATCCAGAGCGGCAAACAGCGTTGTGGTGCCGTGTCGCTTGTAGTCGTGGGTGACGCCCTCCGCGTAGCCCAGGCCCAGCGGCAGCAACGGCTGACTGCGCTCCAGAGCCTGCACTTGGCTCTTCTCGTCAACGCACAGGACGACGGCATGGTCGGGCGGGTTGAGATACAAGCCCACAACATCGCGCACCTTATCCACGAAGAAAGGATCAGTGGACAGCTTGAAATTCTGGGTCCGGTGCGGCTGTAAGCCGAATGTGCGCCAGATGCGATGGACCGCGTCCTTGGTCAGGCCGGTCTCCTCGCCCATGGAGCGCACCGTCCACTGGGTTTTGTCCTCCGGCTTGGTCTTCAGTGTCTTGTATACCACCTCGGCCACTTGTTCGTCCGAGATCGATCGGGGCGCACCGGGTCGCAGCTCGTCGTACAACCCGTTGAGGCCGTTTTCCACGAAGCGACGACGCCACTTGCCGACGGTCACTTGTGACAGCCCCACAGCTTCGCCGATGGCCTTGTTGGGCCATCCCTCGGCGGCCAGCAACACGATCTCGGCGCGTCGCACCAAACCGTGCGGCAGGGATCGAGATTTGGCCATTGATTCCAATTGCTGCCGAGTTTGCCCCGTCATTTCGAGAGGTGGAAGAAAGCGTCCGCGTGGCATGAGTTTCCTCCGTTCCTTGTTTGTGGAATAGGTCTGGATGAAACTTAACCACACAACTGTACTAGTACAAGTTATTTATACGACAATACACTAGCTACAGATTATGGAAGAGCGAACACAATCGCACTACGGCCTCATGGCCGAATTCGAGCAGCCGGAGCAGCTGCTCGATGCCGCGAAGCGGACTCACGAGGCGGGTTATCGAAAGATCGACGCCTACTCCCCCTTCCCCATTCACGGCCTGGCGCCGGCGATCGGTTTTGCCAGGACAAACCTCCCAATCGGGACGTTCATCTGTGGTCTCCTGGGGGCGATCTGCGGCTATTCGCTGCAGTACTGGATCCACACCATCGACTACCCGATCAACATCGGCGGGCGGCCCCATCACAGCGGCCTCATGTTCATTCCCGTCACCTTCGAGGTGACGATCCTCTTCGCCGCCGTGGGCACTTTCTTCGGCCTGTGGATTCGCAACAAGCTACCCACGCCGTACCATCCGGTGTTCAACGTTCCCTCATTCTCGAAGGCGAGTCAGGACGGCTTTTTCCTGTGCATCGAGGCTGATGACCCGCTCTACGACGCGGAATCGACGAGGTCGTTTCTTCGGGATCTTGGCTCGATCGAGGTGTGCGATGTGGATCCCTGACCGTCGAACGTTGCCGACGTGCATGGCACGGGCACACGGCCATTGGGCACGCGGCGGCGTCCTCGCGGTCCTCGGTGTGGCGCTGCTCGTCACCGGCTGCGAGCTGCGCCAGGCCATGTACGATCAGCCGCGCTACGAGCCGTTTGAGGCATCCTCCTTCTTCGACGATGGCCTCTCCGGCCGTCAGCCGATCGAAGGGACGGTGGCGCGGGGACAGCTGCGACTCGACGAGCACCTGTACGAGGGCAAGGTGAATGGCGAGTTTGCCACGACCGTTCCGTTCGAGGTGACGAGGGCAGTACTTGAACGCGGTGAGGAACGCTACAACATCTACTGCGCGCCCTGTCACGATCGCACCGGGCGCGGCAACGGCCTCGTCGTCCAGCGGGGACTGAAGAAGCAACCGCCCTCCTACCACGAGGAGCGACTGCGCGAGGTGGCGATCGGTCACTTTTTTGACGTGCCGACGAATGGCTTCGGCGTCATGTACAGCTACGCCTCGCGAATCTCCGTGAAGGACCGCTGGGCGATCGCGGCCTATATCCGGGCTCTGCAGTTCGCCCAGTCTGCTGAACTGGACCAGCTGCCCTCGGAAGACCGAAAGCATTTTCAATGAACGAAGAGCTGATTCAACAGACTCAGGCCCTGGTACCACACCTCGGCGGCGCCAGAAAGAAGGCCTTGATCGTCGGCCTCGTCGGTGTGGCGCTGGCCGTCGTGGGCTATCTGTCGGACGACGAACAGTTCTTTCGTTCCTACCTCCTCGGATTCATCTACTGGATGGGGCTGTCCTTGGGTTGCCTCGCCGTGCTCATGCTGCACCATCTGGCCGGCGGCCGCTGGGGCTTTGCCATCCGTCGCATGCTGGAGGCCGGCACCCGAACCCTGCCCCTCATGTTTGTGTTGAGCATCCCCGTGGCCCTCGGCATACACGAGCTCTACGAGTGGAGCCACGAAGAGGTCGTCGCCGCCGATCCAATCCTTCAACAGAAGAGTGTCTTTCTCAACGTCCCCTTCTTCGTGACCCGGTCGCTGATCTATTTCGTCATCTGGGGAATCCTGGCCTTTCTCCTCAACAGGTGGTCGGCCCAGCAGGACCGGACGAAGGAGACATACCCCACGCGGCGAATGCAGGTTCTGAGCGGCCCGGGCTTCGTCGTGTTCGTACTCGCCGCCACCCTCGCCGCCATCGACTGGATCATGTCTATAGAGCCGCACTGGTTCTCAACGATGTATGCCGCCATCTACATCATCGGCCAGATGCTACTGACCTGGGCCTTCATGATCCTCGTATCCGTGTCGCTATCGCGTCGCGAGCCGTTGAACGCGCTGCTCACAAACGATCGGCTGCGGGACCTGGGAACACTCATGCTCGCTTTCGTCATGTTGTGGGCATACACCTCCTACTCCCAGCTGCTCATCATCTGGGCCGGCAATCTGCCCGAAGAGATCGGCTGGTATCTCACCAGACTGCGGGGCGGGTGGCAGAATGTGGGGTACACGCTCATCTTCGCGCACTTCGGCATCCCCTTCGTGCTCCTCGTGTCGAGTCGAATCAAGGCACGGATTCCCATCCTCGTCACCGTCGCCTCCGGCATCGTGTTCATGCGATTGGTCGATCTGTTCTGGATTACCGCCCCGGCGCTCCAGACGCACGGCGGTCATGCCGGCTTTTCTGTGAGTTTGCTCGACATCGTCATCCCGATGGGCATCGGGGGCCTGTGGCTCTACGTCTTCTTCGGCCAGCTCACCACGCGCTCACTCGTGCCACTCAACGATCCGCGATTCGACTTCGCTGCGCTGGCAGCCGAGGGGCGCGAACATCATGGCTGAATCCGCCAGCCACGGTGCCGCGCACCCCGGGCACGAACGCACCGATGCCGCCGCGGGGCCATTGGCGCGCGTCGGCATCGCAATGGCCGTGCTCATCGCCTTCTCATTCGTGAGCATGGTAATTCTGTTCAAGGTGTTCGCTTACTATCAGCCCTTCTTCGACGAAGAGCCTCACGCCCTCGCAGATCTCAGAGAGGTGTCATCCGAGCCGCGCCTACAGGTCGATCCGCCACAGCAAAAATTCGAGTTGAAGGAGATTGAACAGACCGTGCTCACAACCTACGACTGGGTCGACCGCGAGCGGGGCGTCGTTCGCATTCCCATCGACCGAGCCATGGACATTCTGGCGCAGCGCGGACTGCCGGTGAAAACGGGAAGCGCAGGCACGCCGCAGGAGAGCTCTGGCCAATGATGCGAGAGGTGCCAACAGTTGTTGGGTTGCTCAGCGCCTGCTGCCTCCTGAGTCTCACATCTGGCGCCCTGAATGGGCAGCCGCTCGACTCCGGCTTGGCCGATGACATCGGCATCGATCAGAAGCTGGACAATCAGCTCCCTCTCGATCTCGAATTCAGAGACGAGTTCGGACGGGGCGTGACCCTCGGGGACTACTTCGGAGAAAGACCCGTCGTCCTCTCTCTCGTGTACTACGAGTGCCCCATGCTCTGCACCCAAGTGCTGAACGGGCTGCTCAGAAGTCTGCGCGCCCTCTCCTTCGATGTGGGTCGGGACTTCGACGTCGTTGTGGTGAGCATAGACCCTGGTGAGCCACCACAGCTCGCTGCGGCAAAGAAACGGCATTATGTGAGCGGATATGGCCGCGAAGGAGCGGGAGAGGGGTGGCACTTTCTCACTGGAGACCAGAAGAACATCTCGGAACTCGCCGAGGAGGTCGGATTCCGCTACCGCTACGATCCGGAGACCGATCTCTACATCCACGCCAGTGGCGTCATGGTTCTCACGCCCGGTGCAAAGCTCGCTCGCTATTTCTACGGCATCGAGTACGCCCCCAAGGATCTTCGACTCGGCCTCGTGGAGGCGTCTCAGAACAGAATCGGCTCTGCCGTCGATCAGCTCCTTCTCTTGTGCTACCAGTACGACGCGACGACGGGCAAGTACGGTCTCGTAATCATGAACTCTCTCAGAGTGGCCGGCTTCGCCACCGTTGCGGCCCTGGCCACCTTCATCGTCGTCATGATCCGCCGGGAGCGACGGGGCGGCGTGACTCCGGTCGACGCCTAGAGCGAATAGGCTAAGCAGAAGGTCGATGTCAAAAGAATTCTCACTTCATCCGGAGCTCGCTTCCACCGTAGCGTGGCAGGTGGACGCCCTCTATTTCCTGTTGGTGGCGCTCACCCTGCTGTTTCTGGGCGCCATCTTTCTCGCCATCGTCTTTTTCGCGGTGAAGTACCGCCGCCGCTCGGAGGATGAGCGGCCAAAACCCGTGCACGGCTCGGTACCGCTGGAGATCGTCTGGAGCGTCATCCCTCTGGTTATATCCCTGGGCATCTTTGCGCTCGGCGCCGAGGTATACTTCAGGTTGTACCGCGTACCGGGTGACGCCATCGACATGTACGCGGTGGGCAAGCAGTGGATGTGGAAAATTCAGCATCCAGAGGGAAAACGCGAGATCAACGAGCTCCACATCCCCGTCAATCAACCTGTGAATCTGACCATGGCGTCGGAGGATGTGATCCACGCGTTCTCGATCCCGGCGTTTCGGGTCAAGAAAGACGTCGTCCCGGGTCGCTACACGAGTATGTGGTTCGAGGCCACGAAGACGGGAGAGTACCACCTTTTCTGCGCCGAGTACTGCGGCACCGAGCATTCGAGAATGGTTGGTCGCGTCGTCGTCATGGAGGCCGACGAATACCAGAACTGGCTCAGCGGCGGCGTCAGCGGCGAGACCATGGCCGAAGCTGGAGAGAGGCAGTTCAAACAGCTAGGCTGCCAGACGTGTCACAAAGTCGAAAATGTCGGACGGGGCCCGTCGCTCATAGGCGTGTTCGGGCATCCCCAACAGCTCGCCTCCGGCGAAGTGGTGGTAGCTGATGAGGCCTATCTACGGGAGTCAATTCTCACACCGCAGTCGAAGCTCGTGCACGGTTACAAGCCGATTATGCCTACTTTTCAGGGCCAGATCAGCGAAGAGACTCTGTTGCAGATCATCACTTACATCAAGGCCCTCAGTGAAGAGGAGTAGGGCAAAAGAACGGTCCGCAGGCGGGACCGCAACAGCTCGAGGTTAGCGCAATGACAACGGCCACAACAGCAGCTCACGGAAGCGCGAGTGTCACCGGCAGGAATGGCAGGTCAGAGAACTTTCTGAACGCTAGTTACGGCATCAGATCCTGGCTTCTGACTCTCGACCACAAGCGCATCGGCATACTCTACCTCCTCGGCATCACCGTCTTCTTCATAATGGGAGGCATATTCGCCTCGCTGATCAGGCTCGAGCTCATGACGCCGGCGGGGGACCTCGTCTCCTCAGAGACCTACAACAAGCTGTTCACCATGCACGGCGTCATGATGATCTTCTTCTTCCTCATCCCCTCCGTACCGGCCGTGCTCGGAAATCTCGTGCTGCCGATCATGATCGGCGCCAAGGATGTGGCTTTTCCGAAAATCAACCTGCTCAGCTGGTACTGCTTCATCGTCGGCGGCACGCTCGCCACCATCGCCATTGTCTTGGGTGGCGTCGACACCGGCTGGACCTTCTATACGCCTTATTCCAGTACCTACTCGAATTCATTCGTCGCCATCGCCCTGGCAGGTGTCTTCATAAACGGATTCTCCTCGATTCTGACCGGGGTGAACTTTATCACCACCGTGCACAAGATGCGCGCCCCGGGCATGACCTGGTTTCGCCTGCCGCTGTTCATCTGGGCTCAGTACGCCACCAGCCTCATCATGGTGCTCGGCACCCCCGTCATCGCCATCACCTTGCTGCTGCTCACCCTGGAGCGCGTTTTCGGAATCGGCATCTTCGATCCCGCACTCGGCGGCGATCCCGTTCTGTTTCAGCACATGTTCTGGTTTTACTCACACCCGGCCGTCTACATCATGATCGTGCCCGGGTTTGGCGTCATCAGCGAGGTCATCGCCTGCTTTTCGCGCAAGGCCATATTCGGATACTCCTTCGTGGCCTTTTCCAGTCTGGCGATCGCCGTACTCGGGTTCCTGGTTTGGGGACACCACATGTTCACCACCGGACAGTCCGTCTACGCCGGCATGGTGTTCTCGTTTATCACCTTCCTCATCGCCGTGCCGACTGCCGTCAAGATCTTCAACTGGACCGCCACCATGTACCGCGGATCCATCTCCCTCGAGTCACCGATGCTCTACGCCCTTGGTTTTATCGGGCTGTTCACGATCGGCGGTCTGACGGGCCTGTTTCTGTCCACCATGGGCGTTGTCGTCCATTTGCACGACACCTACTTCATCGTGGCCCATTTCCACTATGTCATGGTGGGCGGCATGGTGATGGCGTTCCTGAGCGGATTGCATTTCTGGTGGCCGAAGATGACCGGGCGCATGTTCAACGAGGTCATGGCCAAAACCGGGGCCATCCTCATTTTCTCCGGCTTCAACCTGACCTTTTTCCCACAGTTCATTCTCGGCTACCTGGGGATGCCGCGGCGCTACCACGTCTATCCGGAGGAGTGGCAGGTCCTGCACGTCATGTCGACGGCAGGTGCGACTGTGCTCGGGCTCGGATACGGGGTCCTGTTCGCGTATCTGCTCTGGTCTCTGTTCAAGGGAAAGCGCGCACCCGCCAACCCCTGGAAGGCGAAGGGCCTCGAGTGGGAGATCCCGTCGCCACCCACGCTTCACAATTTCGACGCCACGCCGATCGTGACGGCGGAAGCCTATGCGTATGAGGAGGAAGACGTGACCCTGGCGGCGCCGGAGACGGAAGTCGAGGAGGAGGTGACCACCACCTGATGACGACCCACGCCCACCCGAGCCCCCTCCAGCATCAGTTCGACGACCTGAAGCAGCAGTACGAGGCCGCCAACATGGGGATGTGGGCCTTCATCGCCCAGGAGATCATGTTCTTCGGCGGCATGTTCGGGGGCTACGCCGTCTATCGTTACAAGTATCTCGGCGCCTTTACCGAGGGCAGCAACTCTCTGCCCATCCAATTGGGCGCTCTCAACACGGCGGTGCTGATCGCCAGCAGTTTTACCGTGGCCATGGCCGTTCGGGCGGCGCAGCAGGGTCAGGCGAGCAAGATCCTGAACTGGATGCTGGCCACCATGGCGCTGGGCTTCACCTTCCTCGGAGTGAAGGTGATCGAGTACAGCGCCAAGTACCATCACCACCTCATTCCCAGCACGAGCTTCGGCTACCACGGCGCGCAAGACCCGGGGCAGATGAAGATCTTCTACTCCTTTTACTTCGCCATGACCGGCATGCACGCTCTTCACATGGTGATTGGCGTCGGCCTCATGCTCTGGCTCATTCCGAAGATCCGCCGCGGCACGTATTCGAAGGACTATTTCACCCCCATCGAGAACTTCGGCCTCTACTGGCACTTCGTCGATATCGTGTGGATCTTTCTGTTCCCCCTTCTCTACCTGATAGGACGGGACCCATGGATCAGCATATAGCCGACGAGCATCACGTTCTACCCGTACGGTTGTACGCAACAATTGTCTCCTGTCTGTTCGCGTTCACGGCAATTACCGTTCTTGCCGCCTTCGTCGACCTTGGCGCTTTCAACACGCCGATCGCCCTTGCCATAGCCATCTTCAAGGCCTCGCTCGTCGTCCTCTTCTTCATGCACGTGCGCTACAACACTCCGCTCATGTGGGTGTTCGCCGGAGCTGGTTTCTTCTGGCTCCTCATTCTGCTGGCGCTGACGCTGCAGGACTACGTGTCGAGGGGATGGGAGGCTGCGCCACCTATCGAATTCCTGAAACTGGGGGCGGGCGGTCTCGGCTGAGGCTCAAAGCGGCTCACACAAAGTAAAAGCCCCGCTCGTTGTGCTACGAGCGGGGCTTTCTCGTTTCCGCTGGCCTGGATTGCCGCTCAGCCCATGTCCAACTCGTCCAGCAACCCGGTGGAGCGGATTATGACGAGGATGGCCGCGTGGGGCACCACCATGTACTTGTCGCCGTCGAACTTGATTTCCACACCGTCCTTGCGGGTAAAGATGGCGCGATCGCCTTTTTGCGCCTGGAGTGGAATAAAGCGCATCTGGTCTGGCGTTTCCGTCGCCCACGGAACATCACCGTCATCCTGCTTGGGCGGCAACGCGATGCCTGGCCCCACCTCCTCAACAACCCCGCTCTGCACGTTCTCCTTTTCGAGGGCGGTCGGGGGCAGATAGAGACCAACCTCCGTGCGCTCCTCGAGCTCATCGAGCTTCATCAGTACTCGATCGCCGACGACGATGAGCTGCTTGTCACCTCTGATCACCTGCGACTCCAGTTCGAGGATTCACCCACTCTCGATATCACAGTCCGGACCCGCTTTGTTGCAACAGCTTGGCTACCAGAGCAGTCCAGCCTGTCTGGTGGCTGGCTCCGAGTCCGCCCCCATGATCGCCGTGAAAGTACTCGTAAAACAGCACGTGTTCGCGCCAGTGATGATCTTCCTGCAACGTCCGTTGATCGCCGTATACGGGGCGCTTGCCCGAGGGGTCCCTCAAGAAGATGCGACACAGACGTTTCGACAGTTCGGCAGCGACCTCCCACAGAGACAGCATCCGTCCAGATCCGGTGGGACACTCGACTCTGTAATCATCGCCGTAAAAGTAGTGGAATTTCTGCAGCGACTCAATGATGAGGAAGTTCACCGGAAACCAGATCGGACCTCTCCAGTTCGAGTTGCCACCGAACATTCCCGTCGTCGATTCAGCCGGCTCGTAATCCACCCGATAGTCCTGTCCGTCGACGCCGAACACGAATGGCTCCTGCTGGTGCCGCTTCGACAGAGCTCGAATGCCGTAGGGGGAGAGGAATTCATTTTCGTCGAGCAATGGTCGCAGAACGCGTCTGAGCCGCTCCCTTCCAACGATCGCTAGCAATCTCCGTCGCGGCTCTCCAGGTCTGTCTCTGTAGGCGATGTGGTCGCGCAGGTGACGCCTGTTCTTTATGAACCAGAGCATGCGGCGTTCAAACCCCGGCAGGGCCTCGATGACATCAGGCTCCAGCGTCTCTACTGCGAACAGTGTGATGAGCCCGACCATCGAGCGAATCTTGAGCAGCTCATGGCGACCGTCTGGAAAACACAGCGCGTCGTAGAAGAAGCCGTCCTCCTCGTCCCAGAGCTGGAGGTTTTCGTCACCCAGGTTGTTGATGGCATGTGAGATGTAGACGAAATGCTCAAAGAACTTGCTCGCCACATCCGAGTACGCCCTGTTGTGGCGCGCCAGTTCGAGTGCGATGGCCAGCATGTTGAGACAGAACATGCCCATCCAGCTCGTGCCGTCGGACTGTTCGATGGTTCCCCCGGTGGGAAGTGGTGACGAGCGGTCGAAGACGCCGATGTTGTCCAAACCGAGAAATCCCCCTTCGAATATGTTGTTGCCCGCCTCGTCCTTGCGGTTTACCCACCAGTTGAAGTTCAGCAGCAGCTTGTGAAAGGCGCGCTCGAGAAAGGCGACATCGCTCTTGCCATTCAGGCGCTCCTCGATCTTGTACACCCGCCACACGGCCCAGGCGTGGACGGGAGGATTGACGTCATCGAACGCCCATTCGTAGGCGGGGATCTGCCCGTTCGGGTGAATGTACCACTCGCGCAGGAAGAGAATCAATTGGCTCTTGGCGAAATCGACATCGACGAGAGCCAGGGGGACGCAGTGAAAAGCCAGGTCCCAGGAGGCGTACCAGGGATACTCCCATTTGTCGGGCATCGAAATGATGTCTTCGTTGTAGAGATGGGTCCAGGCGCTGTTGCGCACATTCTCCCTGGGTGCGGCCGGACCGCCATTCGGACCCTCTCGGATCCATCGTCCTACATCGTAGTGATAGAACTGCTTCGACCACAGCACGAGCTATAATCAGAAGGTGTGGAAATAGACAGACGGCGATCCTACCCTTCCTTTGTAATTAGCCATCACAAACGCCGGGGCTATCCCGGCAGGAAGAGGAGAATCGCCATGGCACAACCTAAGCCGAGCACGACGGAAATGTCCATGCCCACGTTCGAAACGCTGGAAGAGTGGACACGCTCGCAGATTCAGTCGCTGATGCAGTCGGTTCTGGATGAAGAAGTCACCCATGCGCTGGGACGGTCACGGTACGAGCGACAGGCACCGTTGGACGCAGCCGGCGGCTACCGCAATGGGTACGGGAAGCGGCGGCGACTGTCCTTGACCTCGGGCACGATCGAGGTGAAACGCCCTCGGGTGCGGGGTCTGGAAGAGCGATTTGAGAGTGCGGTACTGCCGCTGTTCGCCCGGCGCACCCAAGAAATAGGTCAGCTGCTGCCAGAGCTTTACCTGCACGGTTTGTCTCAGGGCGACTTCGAGCTGGCGCTGCGCGGCCTGCTGGGCAAGGGAGCGCCTTTGTCGGCGTCCTCGATCGCTCGTTTGCGTGAGAAGTGGATCGTCGAATACAACGCCTGGCGCAGCCGACGACTGGATGACCGCGAGCTCGTCTACGCCTGGGCGGACGGGATCTACGTCAAAGCCGGTCTCGAGAAGCAAAAAGCCGCTCTCCTGGTGGTCATCGGCGCGATGAGCGATGGGCGCAAAGAAGTCCTGACGATTGTCCCGGGCTATCGCGAATCGACAGAGTCGTGGGCGGGCGTACTGCGCGATCTGCGTGACCGCGGACTGAGCGTGGCGAAGTTGTTGGTGGCGGATGGGCACCTGGGTATCTGGGCGGCCCTGGCAGAGGTCTGGCCGGAGACGGCTGAACAGCGATGCTGGAATCACCGCATCCTGAACGTGCTGGATAAGCTGCCAAAACGCGTGCAGGTCGAAGGGCGGCACCTGCTGACACAGATCCCGTACGCGCCGACCCGTCAGGAAGCGACGAAACGTCGCGATCAATTCGCCAAACGGTTTCGCCGCGAGTGTCCAGACGCCGTCGATATCCTTGAGCGCGATTGGGACCGTATGGTGACATTCTACGACTTTCCCGAGGCCCACTGGCAACACCTGCGCACCACCAACGTCGTCGAAAGTCCCTTCGCTTCGGTACGGTTGCGAACCAATGCGGCCAAACGATACAGGAAGGTGGCCAATGCCACCGCCCTCATTTGGCGGGTACTGATGGTGGCCGGGAAACGATTCCGGCGACTCAATGCACCGCATCTCATGGCTGACGTCTACGCCGGGGAGTGCTACGAAAACGGATCACCCATCGCGCAAAGGAAGAAGATCGCCGCCTGAGTCGTTTACACACCATTTGACCCTAGCTCCACAGCACACCGGCAAACGCCTGACGCTGCACGTTGCGCGCGTCGGCCGTCGTACACTGGCCCACGACCGTCTCGTAGAACTCATCTGCTTCGGCGAGACGCTGCGCGAAGACCTCCTCGAAGCCGCCCCCCAGGAGATCTGTGCTGGAGATATCTTCCACCAGGCGCAGTCGGACACTCACACTGCCTCCCGGCGGCACCTCTCGAGAATAGCACACGGCGGCCTTCGTTCCCGTCTGACCCTCGTTGACGCATCCCGCTTCGCCGTGAATGATAAATCGTTCGATTCCATCCTTGACGTACGGCAACTCATTCGGCTGCCCGTAAAGCCGTTTTCTGTTCGTTTCGTTTTCGGTGAACAGTATTCGGGGCGATTGCGAGCTCTCCAGGGCGGCTCGCCCTTCCTCTCCACCTGCATCGACGAGAAGGAAGCGGCGACCGAGAATGTCGTGCCGACACTCGATGGCGAGCGCACCGGGGGCAGGGCTGAGCTCGTCGAGTCTGGGTCGGGACTAATTGGGCTCGAAGCACCACGTGTTGCGGTACCACACGGTGGGTAGCAGGTAGAGCGGCGCCGCACGAGATCCGCGATTGAAAGCCGTGATTCGAATACAGATGTCTTCTACATCCGCTTTCGCGTACTCGACGAATACGTCGAAGTAGCCCTGCTCATCGAAGATGCCTGTATCGATGAGCTCGTACTCCCGCTCCGCCCGTGGCCGCTCGGCGTTCACCCGCACAAGCTCTTCGTATGGATAGGCACTCTGGGGGTACTTGTAGAGGAACTTCATGTAGGAATGAGTCGGCGTTGAGTCGAGGTAGTAGTAGCACTCCTTCACATCCTCTGCGTGGTTGCCCTCGTTCCCGCTCAAGCCGAAGAGGCGCTCCTTGATGATCGCGTCCTGACCATTCCACAGGGCGACGGCGAAACACAGCCTCTGGTGATTGTCGCACAGGCCCGCGATGCCGTCCTCGCCCCATCTATAGGACTTCGAACGAGCGTGATCGTGAGGCAGGTACTCCCATGCGGTGCCGTGAGGGCTGTAGTCCTCGCGAACCGTGCCCCAGGCCCGGTCGCTCAAGTACGGCCCCCAGCGCTTCCAGTGTTTGCTGCGCTCCAGGGATTCCTGCAGGCGCACATGCTCGGCCGTGAGGAGGGCGTGCTCAGACACGGGTTGCAGTCTCCTACCAGTACGGAATTCGGTCTAGCTGTTTCGGGATGTCAACTGACTTTGGCACCGGCGGCCGCCAGCGCCGCACCGACAATACCGGCCTGGTTGCGCAATTGAGCGGGTACCACCTCGGCATCGACTGCGACATGAGGCAGGAACTTCTCGTAGCTCTTGCTCACTCCCCCACCCAGGATTATCAGCTCCGGCCAGAGGTAGAATTGCATAGAGGCGAGGTAGACCTCGAGGCGACGGGCCCATTTTTTCCAGCTGAGCTTCTTTTTCTCGCGCACGCTGGCGGCGGCCCAGCGCTCCGCGTTTTTGCCGTTGATCTCTATGTGTCCGAATTCCGTATTGGGAACGAGCTGGCCATCCACAAACAGGGCCGAACCGATTCCCGTCCCCAGCGTGATCAGCAGCACAACCCCGTCGCGACCGCGCCCGGCGCCGAATGACATCTCGGCGAGTCCGGCGGCATCGGCATCGTTGATCAACACGAACGGACAACCGGTCGCCTCCTGAAACTCCTCCCGGGCGTTGTGGCCTATCCATTTGTGGGACAGGTTGGAGGCGGTCCTGGCCTCGCCGTTGCGAATCACTCCCGGAAAGCCGCTGCCCACCGGGCCCGTCCAGTCGAAATGGGCCACGAGGTCGGCCACGGTCTGGGTCATCTTGTTGGGGGTTGCAGGATGCGGGGTTAGAAGTCGATGGCGCTCTCCGGACAGCTGGCCCGTCTTCACATTCACGGGCGCCGCCTTTATGCCCGTGCCGCCGATGTCGATCCCCAGAACCTCCATCGCAGTTCAGGAATCAATATCGGAGGTCAAGGTCTTGTCATCGACGATCGTTTCGTCGAGCTGGTCCTGCGTCAGCCCCGTTGCCTCCCTCAAATCGGCCCCGCTTAAGTTGGCGCCCGTAAACTCAGCGCCCTGGAGCTTGGCGCCGCGCAATCGGGCCCCGGTCAGGTCAGCATCCATGAGGTGGGCGCCTTTTAAATCGGCCCCATCCAGGCGAGCCTGCTGCAGGTGCGCCTCATGTATTTCGGCCATGAACAGATTCGCGTTTTGTAGATTTGCCCGCGTCATTTTGGCGCCCTGAAGATTGGCCTCCCGTAGGTCCGCCTCGCGCAGATCCGCGCCCAAGAGGCTGGCTTGCTCCATGTCCGCTTGCTCCAGGCGCGCCCCGACCAGACTTGCTTTGTCGATCTTCGCCGGCTTCAACACCGCCTTTTGCAGCTGCGCCTCCAGCAAGTCGACATCCCTCAGATCGGCGAGAAAGAGGTCTACGTTCTGCATTTCCGCTTTTTGAAGATTCGCCTCATGCAAGTCGGCACCTCGAAGCTGGGCTCCCTGAAGATATTTCTCTCTCAAATTGACTTTGGACAGCTCGGCACGCTTCCCATCCTTGGCCTTGCTGACAATCCACTCCCGGTGCGTCTCCAGAATTTCCTCGAGCTCGTCGTTTGAGATCTCTCGAAGAGCCTTCGCTCCACTGCTGGCGTGCTGCGGAGGCCGATCGCTGTCCCCCCACCCATCTGCCTTCGCCGCAGGTGGACTGGCCGACTTGTCGGTCGCCTTCTTTTTCTTTGCTTGTTTTTTCTCTACGACTTTCTTCTTCGCCACGGCGTCTCAGCTATTTCCGCTTGCCCTTGTCTGCGCGATCAAGCATGCTACTGATTGATCTGGCCATTTCATCCGGCCTCTCCTTCACGCCTTTCTCCACGCGTACCTTGGTTCCCTCGCTCTCCTCGACGACTTCCACGAAGTCGTCGGCGTCCAGCCCGTCCTTCAACTCCCCCAGAAATCGCACGCTGCGGGCAGCGGCCGCCCGCTTGAGGAAAGCCCGCAATCCCGCCAAGAGCAGCAGAAAACCGACTGCGCCACTCACACACGCCAGCAGGAGGGATCCGGTATAGGCCCATGTTTGCCCGGCGATCAGGCCAGCGCTTCCGACGAGAAGGAGGGCGAGTATGAATACGGAACCAGCCGTCAGCTTCATCCCAAGGCACTCCCTAGGTGCGAGCGCTGCGGCTTGTCCGCCTCTGTGACGACGGGCGCGCCAGCGCGCCACAGAAAATAACACATTCTGCCGTCGCTCCCATTCCCTTCCACGACGTGTCTGTCTATCCGGGAGTCAATCGGCAGCTGGGACCTCCTCCGGCCGGATCTCGATCGAGTGGCGGTCTCCGCCTCTGAGGACTGACAACGAGACTGCCTCGCCGATGGGCCATTCTGTCAGAAAGCGATGCAGATCGTCTACGCCGGCCACGACTGCCTCTCCGATGCCAACGATGAGGTCGCGCTCGCGAAGGCCCACAGCGGAAGCGGGGCCGTCAGAATCAACCTCTATGACCTCGACGGCATTCTCCTGGGCGAGGCTGAAGTGGCGGACCCACCGTCTACCGAGCGGGCGACTCCTTGCGCTGATGCCCAGATATCCGCGCCTGACCCGGCCGTGCGACAACAGCTGGGACACCACCCACAGGGCCGTAGCTGCGGGGACGGCGAACCCCATCCCCTGCGCCATGGCGATGATGGCGGTGTTGATGCCGACGACCGTGCCCCGCGAATCGAGCAGCGGTCCCCCTGAGTTTCCGGGATTCAATGGAGCAGTGTGCTGGATGATGTTTTCGATGGTTCGTCCGTCCTGGCTTCGAAGAGTTTGCCCCAGGGCGCTGATCACCCCCGACGATACGGTCGATTCAAACCCAAGTGGATTTCCCACCGCGATCGCAAGTTGCCCGGCTCGCAGGGCCGTCGAATCGCCCAAGGTGGCGTAGGGCAGATGGGATGCATTCACCCGGATTACACCCAGATCCGTTCGCCGGGTCGTGGCCCACGAGGTCGGCCTGAGCCTGGGTTCCGTCGGTGAATGACACGTCCAGCCGGTCTGCGGACTTGACGACGTGACTGTTGGTCAGCACATATCCGTCCGGCGCGATGGTGAAACCGGAACCGGCGCCCTCTGCCACCGTGGGACGGCCGCGGCGCTGCACGCCCACGGATATGCTGACCACGGCGGGACTGACGGCGTCTACGACCGCCGTCACCGCTCTGGAGTAGGCATCGAGTAGCTCCAGATCTGAGTCGGACTGGGATGTTGCGCTCGTTCTGGAAATGGCACGATGGCGGCCATCCAGTGGAGCATTATCCCTCATTCGTTCGACGGCGACCATCTCTCCCTCGGCGACCATCTCTCCCTCCTCGACCACGCGTCTGGCATCGGGTGACAGGGCGACTCCCCGATTATACCTTTGCACCTCCATGCAAACAACCCCTTGAGGTGACCCAACGATGCTCGAAAGCGCGACTGAATTGATTATCGGCGTCGCCGGCACCATGGCATACCTGTACGCGTGGAATCGAGCTCTGGGCGCGAATAATCCGACGGGGCGAGATCCGCGAGCCCCCGAAGCGGTGCGACGCACGTGGCGGCGACGACTGTGGCAGCTCTTCTTCTTCGCGACACTGACTCCCTATGTTTTGTTTCTGTTCTTTCTGATGGAAAAGGCTCGATCCGCGCTCGGCATCACGCCGGAGAAATTCGTCGAATAAGCCACCCGCAGTACCTCGCCTGCGATGTCGCCGGCTCAAGCTATGAAGCGTGAGCGGAGGGCGTAGCCGAGGTCGCGCTGGCAATCCGCCATTGGCCCTCGAGGTCGCGGGCCTCGTAGAACATCCGGAATCGACCGTCATCGAGGTCGATGATACACGGCTCGGATGCCTTGACGGTGTCCCATCTTCCACCGTTGTCGAGGCAGATCTCAGGATCTTTGAGCCACTGCAGGCCGCAACCCGTGGGCGTGAGCGACATCGAGATCCTCCACGCTGCTGCCCCAAGCCAGATTGAATCCCCCGTCGACAAGCTTCCTGGCCATCCCGTGCGTCAGGGGACCCCATCTACCCCCTCCACCCCCCGGCCCGTGGTAGTAGCCGACAATGGGGGTGCCGATCTCCCACATGCTGCCCGCCGGCTGAGCTTTGGCTGACGTGACGGGGGGAAAACCTCCCGTCGCAGCACATCCCAAAAGCGAAGAACAAATGATCGCAATTGCGCTTCCGACAAACAGGTTCATTAGCCAAATTCTCCGAATATTTGCGTGAGGCCAGGTCAATTCGTATCGTGTCGCTCACCACGATGGGACTGCGGTTGGTGGATGGTCACGATTTTGCCCCCTTGCGTCAAGCTCTCATGAGCGCAAATGGTTCTCCGCACTTCTGGTGGATGATCCTGGCAGCGGCGCTCTGCACTCGCTGTACGCAACCCGCGGAGAGGCGGGACTTGCCCATGCCTAACCCGTCGATTTCATGCCCGAAAATATCCGGCACCGTCAACGACTTCAGCGTCGCCCACCCTGACAAATACGGCAGCTGTGAGCCCCTGCAATTGAGGCAATTCTGGAACGGACCGGACCTGCTTCCGTCCGAGACTGGTCTGGCATACGTCGGCGCGACGGAGCAGGGCCTGTCCTTCTACGCCTATCTCCATGACAGTGACATCTTCTCCCGGGCCACGGCCGACGACCAGAAGATGTGGACCCTGGGCGACGTCGTCGAGGTTTTCGTCAAACCGGGAATCGACCGATCGGACTACTGGGAGATTCACGTGACGCCCAACGACTTCATGATGGACATACACATTCCGGACCGCACTCAGTTCTCAAATGGAACCGTCACCTGGGAACAGGTCGTTTCCCCGACCAGCCATACGACCAAGCGCGTGGCCGCAGCGGACGGCACCTGGGCCGTGGAAATATGCGTGCCCTGGCGCGCTTTCGGTCTCGACGCACCGCCTCCTTCGGGTTCCGTCTGGCAATTCGCCGTGTGCCGTTACAACTACAACGGCGGTCTCGAAAACCCCGAGCACTCGTCGACGGCCCACCTGACCGAGCTGAACTTCCACCGCTACGAAGAATTCACCGATCTCGTTTTCGCACTCGATGAGTAGGGGGCAGGCTGTGAAAGGAGTGCTGCTTATCATTGGGGTCACCATGCTTAGCGGATTGCCGGCGTGGGCAAAGCTTCCCCCGCCGGGTCGAGAGAGTCGAGACACGCAAAGGACGTCTATTCCTGAACGGGGAGCCGTTCTTCCTTGTGGGCACGAGCCACGTCGCGGACATCCACTCCGACGACGTCTACCCCGTTCCCGATTATCCCCTGACGCACGTGGCGCAAAACTCCGAGGCCGTCGTCAAGGGCGCGGTCGGCAAGCCGGGCTGGATGTACATCCAGATGTCGATGCAGACTGAAGATTACGAGCGCGC
Organism: Candidatus Latescibacterota bacterium; assembly: GCA_965205655.1. GTDB lineage: Bacteria > Latescibacterota > UBA2968 > UBA8231 > UBA8231 > CBDBIJ01. The sequence goes on along the minus strand of CBDBIJ010000073.1, from coordinate 28,098 downwards.
TCCGAATATGGAGGAGGTCCGCTGCATGACCTACCTGTCCATCGCGCACGGCATCGTCGGCGTCATCCATTTCGCCTATCATGCCGCCGATTGGTGGCCACGGGAATCGGAGCCGGCGTACTATGCCCAGTCCCTGGACCTGACTGCGGAGCTACGCGGTTTGACGCCCTATCTCGTGGCCAGGGAGGAGCCCGGCACGATCGAGGCGGAGATCATTCAAGGGTCTGCGGAACCCTCCAACTTCGGCTACACTGCGTTGCATCTGTCGCTGCGCAAGGGCGAGCGCGGCTACTTACTGATCGCCGTCAACGGTTTCGACTCACCGGTCAAAGCCAGAATAAAGGTCCCGGTTGACGGAATCGCGCCACGGGCCGCGGTTCGCTCCGAGTACAGGCTCGTTGACATTGCGGGCGGAGTCCTGGAAGACTCCTTTGCGCCATACGCCGTGCATCTGTATGATTTGCCGTTCAGTACCCCGGATGATTTCGAGCGTCGGAGAGTGAGTTGGCCGAAATGGCAGCGACGCCCCCGGCCTTGAGAGAAGGGAGGAATTCGGCTCCATGGTAAAAATCGTGTTCATCGGCGCGGGCAGCTTCGGATTCACGCGCGGGCTGGTAAGAGACATCCTGACGTTTCCGCTTTTGGAGGGCTGCGAGATCGCCCTCGTCGACATCAACAAGGAGCGGCTGAGCTTCGCTCGACGAGCGTGCGAGAAGATCGTCGGGATGGGCAACTACCCGGCGACAGTGACGGCGACAACGGATCGCCGCGAGGTCCTGAAGGGCGCCGATGCAGTCTGCGTGACTATTCTGTGCGGCAAGACCTCGGTGTGGCAGCACGACATTCTGATCCCGAAGAAATACGGCATCGATATCAACGTCGGGGACACGCGAGGACCGAGTGGCATTTTCAGGGCATTGCGCACAACTCCGACGATGCTCGATATCTGCCGCGACATGGAGGAGCTGTGTCCGCAGGCCATCATGCTCAATTACACGAATCCGATGGCGATGCTGTGCCACGCCATGCAGCGCGAGACCTCCATCAATGTCACGGGATTGTGTCACAGCGTGCAGGGAACGGCGGAGATGATCGCCCGCTGGCTCGGCGTCAAATCCGAGAAACTGGACTACGTGTGCGCGGGCATCAACCATATGGCGTGGTACCTCAAGCTCGAGTACCGGGGACGCAACCAATATCCCAAGCTGCACCGCATCGTATCGACTCAGAAAAAGGTCTACAACGAGGAACGAGTAAGAAACGAAATGTTGATGGCGCTTGGCTACTACGTCACCGAGTCGTCCGGTCACAACTCGGAGTACAACTGGTGGTTCCGCAAGAGACGCGATCTGATATCGAAATACTGCACCCATAGCACTGGTTGGAATCCGGGCCAGAACGCCTACGTCCTGAAACACTACTGGAAGCGCGACAAAACGTGGAGAAAAGATGTGCGCGAGTGGCTCAACAGCGATCAGCCGATCGAGCTCAAGCGGGGCCACGAGTACGCGGCATCGATCATCAACGCCTATCTCGGAGGCGAGTTGTTCAAGTTCAACGGCAACGTGCCCAATGCGGGGCTGGTGGACAATCTGCCCGAGGGGGCCTGTGTCGAGGTGCCGGTGCTGGCCAGTCACCGGCGGCTGGAGCCGATTCGGGCGGGACGGCTGCCCGATTCATGCGCCATCCTGACGAATCTGAGCGCCCAGACCGAAATGATGGCTGTGGAGGGTTGTATCAGAGGCGATCGAGACGCGGTATACCAGGCGATTGCCCACGATCCACTGACGGCTAGCAAGCTGTCGCTGGCCGAGACGCGAAAGATGGTTGACGAGATGTTCAGGAAAAACAGGGCGCACCTGCCGCATTTCAAGTTGAACGGAAAGCGGTCAAGGTAAGGGGTTGCGGCGCGCCTCCCCCTCCACCAGCGCAATCGAGCGGCTCGCCTCCACGCCGTAGAGTCGATCGGCAACACCGGACGGCCAGTGGACCCCTGCCCCATCAGGCGTACCAGCAGCCAGTTCCCTGCAGCCCCGTCGTTGCGCAGCAGCGTAGGCCGCTCGTCCAGATTGAAAACCAGTAGATCGAGATCGCCGTCGTTGTCGTAGTCACCCATGCAGCTTCCCCTGCTTACCCGGCGCTGCTCCAATACGGCCACGCCCATGACCTCCCCGAAACTACCGTCTCCCCTGTTCTTGAATAGCTGATTGGGTTGTGAATACGTCTCCTCACCCCGTTGGAGCGTGTCGATCTGGGGATAGGCGTGACCGTTCGCCACGAAGAGATCCAGGTCAGCGTCATGGTCGTAGTCGATGAAGCAAGTGCCCCAACCCACGTACGGTAGACTCTTGTCACCCAATCCAGCCTGCATGGTAACGTCCAGAAAGTGGCTGCCGGCCTGGTTGCGGTAGAGGGCGTTGTAGTCGCTGGCAAAGTGGGTCACGAAAAAATCAGGAAAACCGTCTCCATCGAAGTCGCCGAAAGCCGCTCCCATTCCGGCCTGGCTCTTTCCCTCGTAGTTGTAGGCCACACCGGCCGCCAGGGACACCTCGCAAAATGATCCGTCGCCACGGTTGTGGTAGAGCAGATTGGGAGTCGAGTCATTGGCGATGAACAGATCGGGCCAGCCGTCCAGGTCATAGTCACCGAACAGAGCAGCAAATCCGTAGTCTCATCTCTGTCCTCGACGCCCGCCTCAGCGGTGACCTCGACAAACCGGCCGTTGCCGTCGTTGCGGTAGAGGCGGTCTGCCGCACCCTGGAGGCTGCGGGGGCCGCAGAATACATCCACCGACTTCCACTGGCAGAACGGACGATTCTCTCGCTGCAGATCCGGATTGAAATCCACGTAGTTCGCCACGTAGAGATCCAGATCGCCGTCCAGATCGTAGTCGCCGAAGGCGGCGCCCGTACTCCATCGAGAGTCGTCGACTCCGGCGAAGCCGGAAATGTCCGCAAAGCGGCCGTCCCCCTCGTGGCGGTAGAGACGGTTGGGGCCGTAGTTGGTGACATACAGGTCCACGTGCCCGTTGTTGTCGTAGTCGGCGCTGACACAACCCATTCCCCAGGCGGTATCCCCCACGCCCGCCGCCTCGGTGACGTCGCGAAATGTTCCGTTTAACTGATTGCGGTAGAGGGCATTACGTCTGGCAATCCCGCTGACGGGAGCTTCGAGGGTCGATCCGTTGACCAAATAGATGTCGAGGTAACGATCGCCGTCGTAGTCGAAAAAAGCGCCCCCTCTGCCCTTCTTCGAGGATATGCCATTTACCCATGCCAGCTTGCACATCTCCATGATTGAATCGGAGCCACCCAGGACGTAGAGGGTGGGCCAGTGGACCAGGTTTTCGATGGCATCGTCGGGACCGTCGTTGCCACCCCAGCGCGGGATGCATTTGAGATATCCCCGCTCGTCGAAGTACTTGGCGAAGAAGGCTTCGCAAGTACTCGTCTGGGCGCGGATCAGCTCACGCTCCATCAGGGCCCAGGCTGGTGGCGACACTGGCTTGTCGATGGTCACATCAGCGTGACTCAGATTTAGCTGCATTTCACACCCCTCAGCTGCTTTGGTAGCGATCGCGGACCGGCTGGATGCTGGCGCGTTCGAAAAGACTGGCCCACTCCTTTGAACCGTCGTCGGGCAACAGTTCGAGCCGAACCCCTTCGACCTGCGCGGGTCCGTTGCGGGATTCCATGAAGTATGCGTAGCCCCGATTAGCATGAGCCATGTGGACGCAGCTACCGTCCGGGTAGACGATGGTGCTGATGATGCGGGGCTCCGGATGGTTGTATGGCTGACCTTTTTCTCGAAAGGGGCTGAGGTCCGACTCGGGCACGCGGAATTTCTCTACTGCGTCTTCGTCGACCTCGACTCCGAGTCCCGGACCACCGGGCACTTCATGATACCCACCCACGACCTCGATCCTTTTTTTTATCAGCTGGTGGGCATACAGATTGATACAGGTGATCGCCGGCCAGGTGGCGTGTGTGAGAACGGCCCCCAGGTGGGCGGCCCACACGGTGGTCAGAGCGTTGCCGACCAGCTGCAGCCAGAATGGCATGCGGGCTTCAGCGGCGAGAATCCCCTGCCGCGTAACCGCGGATTCGCCGGCGCACAGCACAAACCCGTCGCAGATCTCCTCCCGTACAAGCGTGACATAGGGCAGGCCCCCGAAATGCATGACGATGGGACGATCGATGGCCTGTCGAATCCGCCGGTTGCCCAGGATGTCATCCCGGGGGATGGGCTCCTCGAACATGGCCACGATGTCGTAGCGTTCCAGTTTCTTGATGATGGGGATGGCTGCCGCCGGGGTCTGGAAGGTCCCGTTCGGATCCAGGTCGAGCTTGAAGTGGCGTGGCACGACCTGGTCGATGGCCTCTACCTGTTCCACAATGTCCCACCAGGGGCGGGCTTTCAGCTTGAAGCTGGTGTATCCGTTGGCAACGGCCTCCTGCGCCTCTTCGGCCCACACAGATGGTGATGCATCCATCGACCACCAGGAGATCGGCACCCAGTCCCTGACCTTGGTGCCCAGCAGCTGGTAGACAGGCACCTCGAGGATCTTGCCGACCACGTCGAACAGTGCCATCTGCAGACCGCAACCCAGAGAGTCGTTATGCATCATGCGGGCCGGGCTTTGACCGACGACCTTTTCCACGGTCTCGTCGGTTGGGCGGCTCCAGGTGTAGTGGACGACCGTTTCCCCCCAGCCCACGTGCCCGGTATCTGTCGAAACTTTGCATAGCTCGAGGATGTTCCAGTTGTAGACCTCTCTCGCCGTAATCTGCTGCTGGCGAGGCGTGAACGGCACAACTACGGTGATCCGTTCGACATCGACGACTTTCAATTTCTGCTCACCTCCAAATTTTCGATCATGCTCTGCTCGCCTCCAGATTTTCGATCACCCGGTCTCATCGCTATCGCTGCGACTGTGAGCAGTCTTATGACAGCTGCCATATGCGTTCGGCGTTGTCCGAAATCTTGGCGTCTGCTTCAGGAACGATCTGCCCAGAAAGATACACCTGGCGTGATGACATATCTGCTCCTCTCCATATCTACCACAATGCCCACAGCGCCTACGGCTGCGGGACACGACAATCTCACCGAAAAAGGGAGCTATCCCCTTCACTTCCACATGGTGAATCCGCCGTCGTTGTTGTAGATGATGCGCCGACGGCGCCAGCGCGCTGCGCGCTACCCTCTGCCTGTCGTCCACTATTCCACTTTCATTTTTTCCAACTCAATACATCCAGATATGTCTGCTGCCGCGCATTCCCGTAAAACCGTCGACGACCATCCAGAATCCGCCCGCCACCACCTGTCCGAGGATCAAGCCGAGAAAGAACCAGCGGGTGATGCGGTAGCCCCTTGGGCCGCTGTATCTCAGCACGCTGGCCTTCACCAGCCAGGCCACGAAAATACTAGACCATACCCCTCCCATAATCCAGGTGCCACCCGCCAGAAAGCCGATGGGGTGCAGCGGCCACCCAGGCAGTCGCTGCTTTGCCAGGATCAACAGGGCTGCCACAGCAGCTCCCACCCCGGTCCATATCCAGCCAGGCATATACGGCTCAGTCGGGGGAGAGAGCAGGCGGCTGGCGAGCTCCATCGGCTCGCGCGCCCAGCCGCCGGCGAAGTACCCCCCCAGATTGATGGCGCCGTATCGGTATCCCAGCTGCAGCGTTGTGTAGAGCGATCCCACCAGAGAAATGGCCAGCGCCAGTGCCATCATACACAGAATGCGGTACCGGTACTTCTGTAATCCGTGCAACATGCGAAGTCCGTTTGCCACCGGCGCCATCATGAATACGAGGAGATCACCAGCCCATGCGAGAGTGAATCCGGTGGCGAGCATGCCGGTCGTACCCAGTGAAGAGGCCCCCACGCCCGATACGAGAAAACCTGCGGCCGACACGCCAGCGACGGCAGAGGACAGTCCGGCCTCTACGATCACGCGGGTCAGGGCCAGAAAAATGACGAAAGTACCAAAGAGGTATAGCCCCGTAGCCCAGGCTGGCATCCCGCTGCGCCAGATCCACACCGCCATGACGGCGAGACCGGCCAGCAGACCGATGGCCGCGGCGCGATACGACAGGAGTTCCCCGTGGTCGCGTCCCCTGACACCTTGTACGGCCTGCCTGATGACGTTCCCCAGATGGGCCCGAGCCGTCCACAGGCCTACCAACACCACGACGATCATGGCTCCCATCGTCTGGTGGCTCAGAATCCCCATCGTGGGCGAATTGTAGGTGTGACTGAACGCGTCGAGCTGTTCGGTGTTGTGCAGGCCCATAATGGAACAGATGGCTTCCTGCGATTTCGTCAGCAGGAAAAAGAACCACATGCTGAAGGCGAGCCCCGTGTTGATGAAGTAGGCCAGACCCATGATCATGAAGTTGGGTCGAATCAGGAGCTCCACCGTATTGGCTGCCATGAAGAATCGGTGCTCGATGTTGAGCCTGGGCACGAACTCGTAATACCCACTCAGCGCACTGACGCTGTTGATCAGAAAAGGAACGGCAAACCCCGCCCACAGGAACGGATTTTTCATGAACGGCTTGATCCGTGATGAGGAGTCTTCCCCATCCTCGATCATTCCCAGGGGCACCTGAGTCAAGGGGTAGAGCAACCGTTCGTTCTCCATCCATTGCCGTCGCATGATGACCATCGAACAGATGAGCACCGTGTAGAACCCGACCATGAACAGCAACCACAGACTCAGGGGCTCGAGCCAGGCCGACCAGGGAATGGATTGGCCGGCGGCAATCCCCTCATGAAAGCTCCGTACCGATTCCGCATCGTGATTGACGACCCAGCTGGGTATGTACGGGATGAGCTGCTCGGCCCAGCTGTTTTCCGGCGTGGCGTAGTAGACGGCGCCGGCCACCATTCCAAGAGCCGGTCCGCTGAACCCCCTGGAGGGGATGGCGTTAGCCAGCATCATCATCACAGTGACGAGGAGCAATTCGGCCCGAGTGAGCAGCCAACTTCGCCGGACCGTTCCCAGCACTGGTTGCACGATGACCAATAGTACGAACAGCAAGAAGAGCGCGGCTGGGGTAGACGAGCTCAGCCCCAGGCGAGTTCCTTTGATCACGAACTCTCCGTAGGGGATACCGGCGGCGAGCAGGCCGCTGAGCAGTACGCCCACCACCATCCCCCGAAAACGGATCGTGGAAGGCGAGATGTGTTTATCCTCTTTCACTCGGAAAACGTTACGCAGAAAGACAAACCTATTCAACATTTCAGAGCGGCCTTAACTCCCCTTTGATCACATTGCCCCAGCAACCTCGGTAGCAGATATTAGCACGGTGCTGTGGGATCCACGCCAAAGAGGCTCTCATTCCGCCAGCACTTCCAGACCACAGCATATAACGATCGGATTGCAGAACCGATGACAGTCCCAGGATTGGTCGAGATCAGGGCAACTCAGGTATCGCCGCCCCCCGGATGGGCGCTCCTGGAACGCCGGTTGATGAAGCTCATGGAGGAAGCCGTTCAGCCGATGGTCGACAAGTACGCGGAGAGAGGTGGGGCCTTCTACTACGCCGACGACGTAGACGACCTCTACGAAAGGGCATATAACTGGGGCTTGTTCTACGCCATGGGGGCAGACAGACAGGTGCTCGACCTCGGGTTGCAGCAGTGGCACGCAACCAGCCGTTTCTTCGCCGACGATATCGTCAGTCGCGTCCACCCCCGCTTCAAGCCTCAGATCCACAATGAATACTTCAACTTGGCAACACCCGGTGCGAGTGAGTGGTACCACATGGGCGAGGCCAACACGGCTTTCTACCATTTCGGCCTGGCCGACCCCACCATTTCGGAAAACGTGCGCCGCGCCAGACGATTTGCAGCAATGTACATGGACGAGGATCCCGATGCACCCAACTACGATCCCAAACACAAAATCTTCCGCTCTCCCATGCAGGCGAGCGTTGGCCCCTGGCGCCACGTCAGTCTCGATAATGCGATCGGTTACCTTCAAGGAGGAGCTGGAGACAAGCACGGCTATTACGGCAAGCGGGCCACCCTTCGTCCGGTGGTTGAGGACCTAGAGCCGGACTGGTTTGAAAACGCCGAGCGTCGGGACGAAATACTAAAGCTATTCGACGAGATCGTCCTCAAAGGCGACGTCCCCCACAGCCTGGGTTCGACCGCCCTCATGACCAACGCCTACCTCCACACCGGCGAGGACAAGTACAGGCAGTGGGTGCTGGACTACACGGAAGCGTGGATGGAGCGCATGCAGCGCAACAACGGCATCATGCCCGACAATGTCGGACTGACCGGCCAGATCGGCGAAAACCGTCAGGGCCAGTGGTGGGGCGGCCTCTACGGCTGGAACAGCTTCGTCGGTCACTATATAATTTTCAGCTCGCTCACCATCGCCGCCGAATGCGCCCTCCTGCTCACCGGCGACTTCGGCTATCTGGAGCTGCTGCGCTCGCAGATCAAGCTCCTCATGGACAACGCCATCACCCGCGAGGACGGCCAGCTCCTTCTGCCGGCCCGCTATGGCCCCGATGGCTGGGAGTACGCGATGGAGAATTACGATCATGAGAAGGGCCGGTTTGTACCGTACCGCATGCAGGAGCTGGCCCACCTCTACCACGCTTCTATGGCTGACGAAGACTACGACCTGATCAACAGGATACGCGAGACCGACAAAGAGCGCGACTGGAACCACGTGCCCGTCCTCGGAGAAAAGAGCTACGCCGACACCGAACTGGCCCGCTTCCAGTACTACGACGGCAAGAACCCCGACTGGCCGATGAAGATCCTGCAGGCCGAGTACCAGAATGCTCAAACTACCTTCGAGTCGATCCAAAACGAAACTCGCGATGCCCGGACCCTGATCGCGGACAACGTCGAATCCCCCAATCCGGTCTACACCAAGGGCTTGACGCAGGTGACGATGGGGGCACCGCAATCGGTGTACACCGGCGGGCTCTTGCGAGCGACCGTGCGTTATTTCGATTCAGACCGCGTCCGGCCCGGCCTGCCCCCCGATGTGGCCGCTCTGGTCGACAGCCTGGACGCCGAGAGTGCCGGCGTTCATCTGGTCAACTTGAACACCAGCGAGACACGAAATCTGATCGTACAGGCCGGGGCCTTCGCCGAGCACGAGTTTGGCGAAGTGACACATGCCGATCAGACCATCCCCGTGGAGTCGAAGTACTTCGCGGTCCAGCTGCCACCCGCTGCATCCATCCGGCTGGACATCGGCATGCGCCGTTTTGCGCATCGTCCCACCTATGCCTTTCCCTGGCACGGGGACGAAATACCGGTGCCCTACCAGTAGTGCAGATGTGCCATTCCTCATTCCATTCTGTGGTCACACAGCGAAGGGGAAACGGTGAGCCTTGCCGGCGGCGCGCAGAATGGCGTGGCCGATGTAATCCCTCAGCGCCGCCCTCCGCGCCATTTTTCACCCAGATCAGCGACAGTCACATCCTCAACCTTTCTCCGAGCTTCTCGTGAGGGGACACATCGTCCCCGTCCCATCGGCCACAACCGCCTCATACGGACCGTGATCTACCACCGACTCAAAGAGCTTGAAGACAGCGGCAACGCCGTAGACATCGGTCTCATCGCCACCGGAACATTCGGCGCCCAGATTGTCGCGCAAACGTGCCAGATGGTGGGCATGCGCATCGCCGCCATCGCCGAGCTCAACCCCGAAAGGGCGAAAACCGCCTACGAACGAGGTGGCATCGCCAGAGAGCACATCGTCGACGCCGACGGTTCCGGCGACATCGACCGCGCCATCGCCGCCGGCCGCCCCGCCGTCACTAAAGATTCAGCCGCTCTCATCGAGAGTGGCGTCGACGTCATCGTCGAGGCAACCGGCAATGTCGAAGTCGCCGCGCGACACGCCAGAGATGCCATCGCTCACGGCAAACACATCGTCATGGTCACCGTCGAAGGCGACGTCGTCTACGGAAATCAGCTCAAGAAACTCGCCGACGAAGCCGGCGTGCTCTACAGCGCCGCCCACGACGATGAGCCCTCCATCGCCTTTCAGTTGTGGGACTGGTCCCGCGCCCTCGGTTTTCGCGTTGTCGCCGCCGGCAAGGGGACTCGCTTCATCACCTCCTTCCGCAAGGCCAACCCCGACGACGTGCCCAGACTCTACGGCTTCACCGGCAAGGATTACAACGCCCAGATGTTTGGCTCCTTCCTCGACGGCACCAAGCACGCCATCGAGATGTGCGCCCTCTCCAACATGACCGGCCTCTTGCCGGATGTTCGCGGCATGCATTTTCCAGCCGTAGACCTGCGGGACATGCCAGACAAACTCTGCCACAAGGACAAAGGTGGAATCCTCGAGAGCGAAGGCGTCGTGGAGGCGGTGAGCGCGGCGCACGAGGACGACACGCCGGTGGAGCGCAACCTCAGAGGCGGCCTCTACGCCGTCGTCGACGGTCCCGTGCCGGCGCTCGTCGAGTGGATGAAGTCATATGGCGAGATCACCGGCATGATCACCGGTGAGAGGAGCAACTACGCCATGATCTACCGGCCCCAGCACTTCGTCGGCCTCGAGATGCCGCTGTCGATCGCCCACATGGTTCTCGAAGGTGTCGTGACCGGCACCCCGATCGGCCAGTTCTCGGAGGTTATCTGTGCTGCGAAGAAGCCTCTGAAAGCCGGGGAAACGCTGGATGGAGAGGGTGGCTACTGCGTGTACGGTCTGCTCGAGAAAGCAGCCGTCGCCACTGAAGAGAACCTGCTACCCGTCGGCCTGAGCCAGGGCGGCGTTGTCGCGCGCGACATCGCCGAAGACGAGATGATCACCTATGATGACGTCGAGCTGCCCGACTCAGTTGCCCTCGAATTGTGACGGGCACAGGAGGCCTGATTTCAAGGGCACGTGTCATCACAGAAGGGCCTCATAGTGGACCGCAAGAAATTGAACATCGGCATCATAGGGTACGGTTTCATGGGCCGCGCCCATTCCAATGCCTACCGTCAGGTCACGCGTTTCTTTGACGTGCCGTACGAGCCCGTCCTCAAGGTGGCTGCGGCGCGCTCGTCGGAGCGGCTCGAAGAATTCGCTGGAAAGTGGGGTTGGCAAGAAACCGAGACCGAGTGGCGCAAACTCGTCGAGCGTGACGACGTGGACCTTGTCGACATCTGCGCTCCGAACAACGTGCACCGAGAGATGGTGGAGGCGGCTGCGGCGAACGGCAAGATGATCGCCTGCGAAAAACCGCTCGCCACGAACGCGGAGGACGGGCAGAAGATGGTCGAGGCGGTGTCGGAGGCCGGCGTCGCGAACATGGTGTGGTTCAACTATCGACGAGTGCCGGCGATGACACTCGCCAAACAGCTGATAGATGAAGGCCGCATAGGCCGCGTATTCCACATTCGCTCCCAATGGCTGCAGGACTGGGCGATGAGCCCTGATTTGCCGCAGGGAGGGGAAATACTGTGGCGGTTAGACAAGCGAGTTGCCGGCAGCGGCGTAATCGGAGACCTCCTGTCACACTCCATCGACCAGGCGATGTGGCTCAGCGGTCCGATCGAATCGGTGACGGCCACCGCGGACGCCTTCATAAAAGAGCGGGAATTACAGGACGAGCCCGGTACGAGGCGACCGGTGGAGATCGACGACGCCTGCGCTTTTCTGGCCCGTTTCGCCAACGGCGCCATGGCGACCTTCGAGGCGACGCGGTATGCCCGTGGCCGCAAGAACGTCGACTACCTCGAGATCAACGGCGAACGGGGGGCACTTGCGTTCAACTTCGAGTCCTGCAACGAGCTCGAGTATTTCGACCACGGGGACGACGGCCACGTACGTGGATGGCGCACGATTCAGGTCTGGAACAACGACCATCCGTACATGAGGAACTGGTGGGTCCCCGGCATGTCCATCGGATACGAGCACACGTTCGTCCATCAAGTCGCGGATTTTCTTTTCGCTTTGAAGGACAGCACCCGGATCTCGCCCGACTTTTCCGAAGCGCAGGCGACACAGCTCGTCTGTGACGCTGTCCTGACGTCTGTCGCCGAGCGCCGCTGGGTGGATGTGGCTTGACGCCGGCCGGTTGACAGAGCCGCGCACGAGCAGCGCGCTCGCTACAGAGGAATCGATTCTCGCTGTGCCAGTTGCCGGATGTAATCCGCCGCCCTGTCGTACTCCGATTCGCCGGTCAGGTGCTCGAGCATAAGCGGCACATCGTGTGGAAGCTGGTGCAGACCGCGAAGGTAGGCGGCGTAGTCGATGCCGCCGTCACCGGGAGGAACCTCCTCGAGAATGACCGAAACGGATGGATTCCGCATCTCGAGGTCTTTGGCGTGGGCGGAGACAATGCGGTCACCCCACAGCTCGAGGCTCCGACTCAAGATGCCCGCCGTGTCGAAATAGGCACGGGGCGAGTTGATGAGATTGACCAGGTCCATGTGCGCCCCGAATCGGTCCCGGTCGATGGCGTCTATGAGGTTTCGGATAGTCTCCGGTGCATCGACGACGCTAAAGGGGAAGATCTCGTAGACCAGGCTGGCGCGCTTCGGCGCCACTTCGTCGATGACGGAGCGGGCGAGTTCGACCGCCTCGTCAAAAGCCTCGTCGGAGACATTGCGCGGATCCCACTCCTTAAAGTCCGCACCGGCATATGAACCCACGACCGTAATGGCACAGCGTGCGCCGACCTCCTCGGCTACGGCGAGGGCCTCTACCACGAGATCTCGTTCGCGCCGGGCAGTTTCCTTGTCGGGATGGTACATGTTGCGCCAAGCGCCGACCTCGGCGATGATTACATTTTCCTCGGCGAACGCGTCGCGGATGTCGCGCAGTCGCTGCCCGTCGTCGATGCTGACCTTCGGACAGTACGCGGCCCGAAACGCCTTTTCGGTGTGTCTGTGCGCCAGTTCGTACACGTCGGCGGCGGCATCGCCGTGTGAGACGCCGATGTCGGCACCGCCAACAGCGTCGTTCAGGAACACCTTGCCCCCAAGTCGAATCATCTTGAAGCGGAAAATACGCCGGACATGGAGAGAGTCAAAGCCGATACTGCGTCACCCCTGCGCATAGGGTTCGTTGGCTGCGGTCGTCACGGAGCCGAGCGCATCTATCCGTCGCTGAGCTCTGCCGGTCTGCAGCTCATAGCTACCTGTGACCTCGACCGCGAGCGGGCAAAACTCTATGCCCGGAGATTCGCGCCGGAAGGCCGAGAGATCCCAACTGACTATTCCGACCATCGTGAGATGTGCGAAAGCGAGGAGCTCGACGCCGTGCTCGTCGTCACGGGCCCGCAGGGACATTACGAGATCACCAGAGAGATCGTCGAGGTCGGCCTGCCTGTGTGGGAGGAAAAACCGCCGGCTCCGACAGCAGCCCAGGCGCAGGAAGTGGCCGCCGTAGCGGAGAAGGCCGGCGTTCACGTGCAGGTGGGTTTCAACTATCGGTATACGGCGGGTGTGCGCCGGGCGCGGGCACTCATAGACTCCGGCGAATTCTCGACACCGCGGTCCGTGGCGGTGCGCTGGTGGCTGGGAGACAGGGACGGAAGCCATTACGTCGAACATTACCTCTGCCACGCCATCGACCTGCTCGCCTACCTGGCAGGCGGCTTGGACGGGATGCATGTCCACAAGGCGGAGGGGGAAGACTGCTTCTACTATCTCGCGACCTTCGACGGTCGAGGATGTACGGCGACGCTCGAGGCGAGCAACAACATGTACATCGGCGCGACCTGGTGTCGGATAGACTGGCTCGGCAAGTCCGGGTTGCTCAGCTGCGACGGATTCGAGGAGTTGACCCTGACTCCCGGGAAGGAGGACGGAAAGAAGGCGGAAGGGCTTGCCGATGGCGGAGCTATAACTCGATGGGTGCCTCCTGGCAGCCTACCGCGGCCCGAGAGCTCCCTGCACGAGCGCTGGGGATACGTTCCCGAATTGAGGCTGTTCGCCGCCACCGTTCGCAGGGAGGCTGAGCCAGAGTCCACGATCGCCGAGGCAGCCGAGGCAATGCGGATCGGCGAAGAGATCGTTTCAGTGAAAGCGTCATAACGGCAGTCGAGAATCAGCATGCGAGCACAGATCACCCGGCACGCCCTCGATAGGGTTCCCCTGTCCATCATCATCGACGACTCCACGGTACTCGTCAACGTCAACTACTTCTTCATGCGCGACCGGAATCGGGTCGATGACGGGGGACGCCGCTGGGAGCACGTACCTGTGGTACACCCCGAGCATTTTACCCGAGAGTTCGCCGAGTACTGCCTGGATCACGGCGTGCGCGGGAAATTCAGCGTCGTGCCGTGTCCGGCAGGGCTGGGGCGCATAGACCAGGGCTTGCCGCTGTTCAGCACGGCGCAACAGGACAGCTGGCTGCAGATGTGCCGGGAACTGATCGCTCCGGCTTTCGATATCACGCCCGAGATGATCACTCACACCGTGGTCGTAGATCCGGTGACCATGGAGGCCGTGAAACCGCAGATCTGGGAGCAGTATGATTGGGCCACGCTGCCCGAGGAGGAGGAGGAGCGGATTGTCGAGTATATGGCCACTGCATGCCGGATCCTGCAGAACGTCGGCCTCTCACCACAGGGGGTCACTTCACCTGGCGAGTTCGGCAGCAATACCCTGGAATTCTACGCCCGAACCGTCGGCAAGGCGGTGCGTCAGGTCAGCCGTAACCCGGTACCTTTCTTCTTTCTGCGCACGAGTCGCGAAGGCGGGGTAGAGTCCCCGGTATGGTATGCCGACCACGAGGCCGGGACGGCGGTCGGGGAGATCATAGCCTCGACGGGTGATTGGACCGGGTCGTGGACGGGCTACGGTGAAGTGGATGCCGACAGCTACATCACGGCCGATCTGCAGGGCGGACGGCTGCCCGAGCTGATCGACGCTGGAGAGCCGGCGGTGATGATCAGCCACTGGCAGGGATTCTACGGGCTCCACGACGGTGACCGGCGCGGGTTCAAGGCCTTCAAGAAGGTGGTGGAGCGCTTGCGGGATCGAGACCCCCGCGGCGAGCGGACCCGGTGGCGGAAGTGCAGCGAGATTACCACCTACGCCTGCGCCCGCACCATGGCGCAGCTGCGGGTGGACGACGACTCTGTTACGCTGGACCTGCCCGTGCTGGCCCGAGAGTTGACGCTCGAGCTGGAGGCCGTTGAGGTGCGCGGGATCAGGGTTGACGGTGAGGCTCTGAACCGGGCGCGCAGCCGTGCAACCTTCGAGACCGGTACCTTTCTGAAGGAGGCGGATACCACGTTGATCGCCTTCGATCCGCAGAGGCGCCGAACCGTCATACAGGTGGAATGAGCTGGTCCTCTCCCTGGGTCAGCCACTCGAGGTTGAAGCGGGCCAAGGCGAGCTGAGCACTCGGAGGACCCTTCTCGCCGCGCTCGTACAGACAGTTGATAGTGCCGTCTGGGGCGACCGCCAGATCTGAATAGGCGGATGGCCCGTCGTGAATGAGCCGCGAAACGGGCCAGGTGTGACATTCGTCATAGGTGAGCCGCACCGTGAGCCTCCTGCGACCTCCGTGACCGCCCTCGGGTCCCTCCGTGCAGGCGGGATTGGCGAACAGAATGCGATTCCGGTCCTGCACTCCCTCGCGGCTGCAGCGCACCAGGCTGCCCTGGCAGGGCGGCTCGACCATCGCCTCCTCCCGGCCGACCTCCCCAAACGACTCGCCGCCGTCGTAGCTCCAGGCCCGGGCGCGGCGATAGGGGGCCCAGGAAGGGTTCCTCTTGTTGCGGCAGTTGATGTAGACCGCACCGTCCGCTGTTTCCACGACGGCGCTCTCGTTGGTGCCCTCGCCCACGATGCCACCTATGCGCCAGCTGCCTCCGCCGTCGTCACTGAGCATCGCGTGCCCGTGGAATATGTACGACGCCTCGTCGAAGGCGGGTGGAGTCTCGTCAGGACCCGGCCGGTCGCCATTCAGTCGCCCATGGTCGCAGGGAATGACGAGCCGGCCACTGCTCAGCTGTATCCCGTGGCCGGGTCCGGTAGCGAACCAGGTCCAGGACGGGTCTTTCGCGGCGGCCGTGATCTCGACGGGCTCGGCCCAGGTCTGTCCCTCGTCCCGACTGCTGGTGATCCAGGCAGTGCGCTCCGCCTTGCCCTGAAAGATCGCATCAGTGCCTTCGTCGTCTCGCTCGTTCTTGCAAAAGGGCAGCCAGATTGTTCCGTCGGACCGATCCACTACCGGACAGGGGTTTCCGCACGTCATGTCACGATCCTCGACGGCGATACGCTCCTCCTCCCAGCTCTGTCCGTGGTCGTGACTGCGTTTCACCAGCAGATCGATCTTGCCCGCATCGTGGGAGTGAAATTTCCGACCCTCGCAGAAGGCCAGAATCGAGCCTTTCGTGGTAACGACCATGGCGGGAATTCGGTAGGTGTGGTACTCGCCTTTGCCGGCCACCCATAAATCGGTCTGCTCGAAATACTCTCCTCTTTTGCCCATTGTCATCGTTTCCTTTCCGCGAAGCTCACGCCAGGCGATCTTCCCCTGCGGTGACCCACTCGATGTCGAACCGGGCCAGGGTCAGGGTCTTATAGGGAAGTCCGTTCTCGCTGCGCTCGTACAGCAGGCAGATCGTCCTGTCGGGGGCGACCGCCATGTCCGAATAGGCGGACGGTCCGGCGTGAACGAGCCTGGCTACCGGCCACGTGCGACACTCGTCGTAGCTCACCCGAACCGTCATCTTCCTTCGCCCTGAATGCCCTCCGTCCGGGCCTTCCGTGGAGGCCGGATTGGCGAACAGGACCCGGTTCCCGTCGTCCCTGTCCGCTTTCGTGAAGCGGACGAGGCTCCCCTCGCAGCTCGGCTCTATGAGCACATCCTCCCGGCCGAACTCGGTGAACGACTCGCCCGCGTCGTAGCTCCAGGCCCGTGCCCGCCTGTACGGCATGAGGGATTCATCTCTCTGGTTGCGGCAGTTGATGTAAATCGCACCGTCTGCCGTCTCCACGACCGCGCTTTCGCCGGTCCCTGCGTTCAGGATTCCGCCAATGCGCCAGCTCGACCCGTAGTCGTCGCTGAGCATCAGGTGCGAATGACTCGGATCACTCCAGTCGAAATCCACCCCCACCATGTGATGGCAGGGTACGATGAGCCGACCGCTGCTCAGCTGAATCCCGTGACCTGGGCCAGTGGCGACACTCGTCCACGACAGATCCCTGACATCGCTCGTGATTTCGGTGGGCTCCGCCCAGGTCACACCGTCGTCTCTGCTGCAGGTGATCCAGTGAGTCCGCGACGACTTGCCCCATACGATGAGGTCTCCCCCTGTCTCGTCGTCGCGCGGGCTCTTGCAAAAGGGCAGCCAGATCGTCCCGTCGGTCTCGTCTATGACAGGACAGGGGTTCGCGCACGTCGTGTCCCCGTCTTCCACGACCACGTCTGTGTCCGTCCAGGTCTGCCCGCCGTCCGAGCTTCGTTTGAGGAGCAGGTCGATCTTGCCGCCGTCGTGAGAGTGAAATTTTCGGCCCTCGCAGAAGGCCAGAATCGAGCCTGTGGTGGCAACGACCATGGCCGGAATCCTGTAGGTGTGGGACTCCCCCTCTCCGGCGCTCCACAGCTCCCGCTCCTCGAAGTAGGCGCCCTCACGCTCCGGCACTGCCGTGACTCCTTCCAGGCGATAATGTCCGTACACAAGAGCCGGGCAGGCTCCGTGGAAGCGGTGCCTGCCCGGCCCACGCTGGATGGAAGTTGGGTTCGCGAACGAATCCCTACTAGAATTGCGCCTTTATCCGACCCCAGCTCATAGCTTCAACAGATGTGGGAGCGCCCCAATCGATGCCATCATCGTCTGGCGCCAGAAATAGATCCTGGACCGTAGAGTCTGTTGGAGAAAGCGACCACATTCCGATCCGGGCGTTTGGCTCGTCCGCCGGGTTGTCCGCCTCGTTGATAAAGATGCCGATGTGCACCGTATTGCCCGCTGCCAGGTCGCCGATGTTCACCTCGCTTTCCAACGCGTCATCGTTGATCGGCATTGAGTCGATGGGGTGTAGCCGGATTTCGTAGTGGTAGGTGCTTTCACCGAACTCCTCGCCCTCGAAGCTCCACCCGATTTGCACCCACTTGCTGCCGTTCTTCATCCACGGAAGGTTGACGACCGGGCGGAAAAACTCGAAGGCACCGTCGAGGGGGGGGAGGGCGTACTTGTAGGCGAAGCCCCTCGCTACCCCCTCCGTAGCGCCGGCGTCTTCCGAGGATATGTGGGCGAACATCAAATAGAATTCCGGACCATCGTCGAAGAAGAAGAGGCCGGGTTGCTCACGGGCGGTCACGTGAACATCGTCGAAGACGCTCGTCAGATAGTAGATATTATTAGCTGTGTCGTTCCAGCCGAACTTGTGAGTTATTATCAGCGACGCCGGATCCGGGAGGTTGTTGTCCCCCATAGTCCCCCTATCCTGCGGGATCCCGTTCGAAGGAGAGTTGTGATCCGCTCCGGCCCCGTACAC
Organism: Candidatus Latescibacterota bacterium; assembly: GCA_965205655.1. Lineage (GTDB taxonomy): Bacteria > Latescibacterota > UBA2968 > UBA8231 > UBA8231 > CBDBIJ01. Next base: position 9,660 of record CBDBIJ010000073.1, on the reverse strand, counting down.
GTCCCTGTCCACAGCTTCCCAGTCACCGATCTGCCCGTCGATGACCGGGCGGTGGGTATCCGGGAACTTGACGGCATTCAAGGGCGGGCTGCCATCATGGGCGACGGCACTGCTGGTGAGAGCGAACGCTATCGCACTCACGATCGCCAGGTATTTCTTCATCACACAAAACCTCCTGCTCGGTGGTCTCTGCCACTCATGACGTGATCACTGCGATTTCGCATTCGCGACCGCAGCCTGGTTTAACTCTCATCCTTTCGCAACAACAACATGTTACGCCACTAAAGGGCTACGATCAATCTTCTTGATCGAGTTACTATAATCAATGACCCATCGGCTGTCAAGCGATTTTCCTCAAAAGGACGCTCCCGGAGCCGACACCGGTTTCCCGAGTCCGGCGTAGACCGTTATGAAGGACTGCGTCGTCGTCGTCGCCTCCTGCCCCTCGAAATCCTTGCGCTCGATCACGGCGCCGGCGAGGGCCTGGATTCGATACCCCAGATACTCCGACGAGGTACTGAACTGGAGGGCGTAGCTGATCGAGTCGAAGTCCTCGGCATCCCGGTCCACATCGTTGAAGTAGACGTACTCCACCCCGGCCTGGAGCTGGCTCGCCCGCAGGACCGGCACGGTCACCAATCCCGAAACCAGCTCCATCAGACTGGTGTGCTCCTGGGCGTCGAACAATCCCCGCGTCTGCTTGCGGAACTCGCTCTTCCAGCGCGGCTCGAGAGTCAGCCGCGCGAGTCTGTACTGGTAGCTCGCCTTGTTGATGGCGCCGAAAAAGAAATCCGTCCCATCCAGACTCAATCGCTGCCGCCGAGATTTGCTCATGAGCTGCCGAAAGGACACCCAGTTGAGCTGGTTCGTCACATTCAGGGAGCCGGTCTCGAAGCGGTGCCCCAGGAAGAGCTGATTCACCCACGTGTCCCGTCCCAGCAACGGATCGTCCACCGCGGTCACCCTGCCGCCCCGTATCGTCGTATCAGGCACCCACTGCAGGAGCGGGTTGGCGATATCGTCCTCGACCAGTTTCGACATTTCGAACACGCGCAGCCGGCCGTAACGGGCCGACTCGCCGTCGTAGTTCACGACGGCGTAGGTGCTGTGGTTGTGCCTGTCGGTGGATATCGACTCTTCCCTCAAGGCCCCCACAGACAACCTGAGCCCCGATGCGACATCGAGGCCGATGTACATGTTGGCGCCACGGTGATCAATGGGGTACGGGTAGTCGGGCTGGTCGTCATTTTCGTAGAGATCTACCCAGAAGTTGTTGTTCATGTCGACGCCGAAGAGGAACTCGGGCCGGTCCGCCGAGAACCGGAGAAAGGGCTCCTCGAAATCCGGGATCGAGTTCATCTTGACACGGTTGTCGTTCTGGTTGAAATCCGGCACGAAGTCGAGGTTCCGGTCCCACCCGGGGAAGACCTGGAGGTCCGGCCTGAACCAGTCAGCGCGGAAACTGTCCGGAATGCGGTCCTGGTCGTCGTTGTCCTCCACGAAATCGACGCGGTACCGATCTCGCTCGTAGTCTACGATCCCCGACTCGTCCGCGGTGACGAAGGTCTGGGTATTGTAGGCGGGGTCCATGCTGTACGCCTCGCCGAACAAAAACCAGGGATCGGCGCGCTTCGACAGGTTGACCATCCAGGCCGGCGCTCGTCTGTCTCCGCGGATGCCGGAGGCTGCGTCGTGGGTCTCACCGAGACGGTTCGGGTACTTCCGATAGCTCCAGCTCACATCGTATTCGCCGTACAGCTGCGCCCCCAGCACGTCGCTCACCCGCACACTGCCTCCGAGCACGTGAGTGCCCGTGGGGAGTCCGTACTCGAAGCTGACCGTTCTGAGATTGGAAATATCCTGGACGTTTCCCTCCGCGCTCGTCACCTTGAGGAACACCGGAGCGCCGGACAGGTCCGTCTGTCGGTCCGAGGAGATCCAGATCTCGTAGTCGTTGGCCAGGACGAGGCGAAATTCCACCTCGACGATCTCGGCCTTGTCGTTTTGGGCGCGGTTCACGAAGGCCGGGTCCTCGAAGTCGTAAGTCAGCCGGATCTCTTCTTCACCGTCGGCGACGATGACGCCCTGCCTCCGTCGTCCTCCCTGGATCAGGGGTTCGAAGCGCAGCCCGTCGCCGGTGTCCACCGTGCCGTCCCGGTAGGTGACGATCACATCGGAGCCGGCCGGGAAGTACGCGGCTCCACCAATGCCGTCCTCCGGCGAGTCGTCGCGCAGGATGATCTCGATGGTGGATACCGTCCGGTTCTGGCCCTCTGTGAGTGAGCCGGTCAGGAGATCCCCTAAAGGCTTGTCGACATTCGAGTTGGACTGATGGCCGTGAACGGTGTGGACTCCCAGTTCCACGAAGTCGCCGACCTGCGCCGTGAGCCGGCCACCGAGCAAAGTCGTGCTGTTCGTCGTTCGCCGCTCCCCCCCTTCCGTTTCTCCCGTTTCCGTGAACCGCGATTCGGTTCCTCTCGAAGAGGTGAGCTGGGAGTAGATGAGGGTCCCCCGGTACTTGTCCGTAGCCAGATCGAGCTGCACGCCGTTGAGGCGCGGTTTGGACAGTACCATCGGAGTGAGCGTGGTGCGCAGATCGCTGCTCGCCGTCAGGGCGTAGCGGTATTGACCTTTCCCTTCCGAGGCCACGACCACGTTGTTGAACCATCCCTGGAACCTCACATCCCGGAAAATGGACGTGCCGGAGCCCTGGTTGTTCCCCTGTGACACGTTGTATACGAGCCATCCTCGATCCAGGAGGCGGCCGTACAGATCGTAGAAGTAGTTTCCCTCGATGTCGGTGGCTACGTAACGCTCGTAGTTTTTTCTGGCGTAATTGGTGGACGCCCACTGCTGCCATCGGTGCTCCTCGAACAGCTCTTGCGGCACGTACCAGTTGCGCACCGCGGGATCGAGGGCGCCCATGCTCACGTGAGGCCCCTGCGCGAGAAAACGCGTCACTCCCGCCTGCTGGAGGCCCAGTCGCGTGCCGTAATCCGGCTGCCCGCCAGCCTCTGTCGAAATCCCGCCTGCATAGGCGGTGAGGAAGAGGAGACCGGAAACGGACCTGATTCTCGATTTCATCGCAGGCACCCTGAGGCGTCCTTCATTGACATCCTGAGAAGGGCCTCAGTACGCGAGGGAAACCACGCCGGTAGCCACCTGGCGCTCCTCGTCCGCATCGACCTCGACGGCGAAGAGGTAAATACCCGGCGGCACCAGGCGGGTGGCAGAGTCCTTCCCGTCCCAGGACTGCTTTCCGGGTAGTTCCACGACGAGTTGGCCCGACAGCGTGTAGATCTTCAACGCGGCCTGTGTTTCGACGTTGCGCAGATCATATGAAAAGGTCACCTCGTCGTTGATGCCGTCCCCGTTCGGCGTGAATACGGCCGGGGTCGCTGTCAGCCCCAGAATCAGGTCGCTGCCGATGGGGGTCCTCACAGTGAGGACATCTCCGCCGACTTCGACCGTGGCATTCCCCTCGTTGATCCGCTGCTTCACAAAGGGCGCATCGCTGTCGTAGACCCAGCCGGTGAATTCCGCGCCGTAGCGCAGTACCTTCGCGTCGAACACCACCTTTATGATCTTGAAACTGTCCCGCCCGGGATCTTTCAGTGCGTCGAAACCCACGATGATGCGGTCGTCCTGGATGTCATACGGCACTCCCTGACGGAACTCCACTCCCGCCAGGTCCTCCTCCAGGTCTTTCTCCGGCCACGCACCGATCAACTTCTTCCCTCCCACGTTCACCGAGTCCACCCGCCCCGCCCGGACTCCGGTGAGGATCTCAAGTCGGTCGAACCCGCTGACCTCGGAGCCCTTATTCTTTTCGCCGAAATCGGGGCTGATGAAGTAAGTGAACGTGTGCGGCTCGAAACTGTCCGTCTCGATCGGCCAGATCTCTCCGGTCACGTCCTGCGCTGCCGGCTCGTCGCTGAACAGAATCGACAGTTCGTCCAGTCGTGGGGGATCGCCGCCGCGATCCGCGATCATGACGATCTCGAATTGCAGGAACTCACTCGGACTGGGTGAGAGTACGGGTGTCCCGTCGGACCACTCCTCGGCCGGCACGGCCGGATCGCGCAGTCCGGCCTCGAAGTCGTAGGGCTCTGACCAGAACGCCCATTTGTCCGCATCGGGAGAACTCCTCAGATGAGCGAACGCTTCCTCTCCAATTCTGTCGGTTGTGTAAGGTTGGACACCAATCAACTTCTGCAGGTAATCTTTTGCAGTCAGCGGCTCGAACGAGCCGGTATTCCCGAGTGCGAAGTACTGGTTCGGATCCTCCGTCTTCCCGGTGCGGGTTCGGATGAGCACGCTCGTGCCTGGAGGCTGCTCGCCGGCCCAGCGTATCTTGCTCCAGGCGACGGATCTGTCGGAATCCCCGCCGAAATCCAGAATCCGCGCTGCGGTAGAGTGTCCGGGTCACGAACCCTTCGCCGTAAACCTCCAATTCGGCGACCTCCCAGTCGCGCTCCGGATCCAATGGACGCAGCGCGACCCAGCGCACGTCCCGCGTGGGAAAGGTGAGGTCCACATCCGCATCCAGGTTCTCCCGCGTGCTCGACAGGATGTCGAGAGCCGGATCGTTGGGCTGATCGATGGGGATGGCGTCGAAGATCGGGCCGCCGATGTGGCGATACCAGTGCCTCGTGCGGCTCACCTCGCGGTGCGAACGCACGAGAGGCGCCGAATCGGCGGCTACCCCGATCTCGTACCACTGGAGATAGTTGTCTTCGAAGCCTGGCCGCGGGTAGAAGCGAATTCGATTCACCGGCAGTTCGACGCCGAGGTTGAGCACACTGTTCTGGATCCACCCATCGTTGATTCCGTCTACGAACGGAGAGCGAGGCACCGGCCTGAACATGGCCGTCGTCGGATTGCCGTCGATCATATCCCGGAGCGTCTTCTGCTCCTCTTCTACGTACGCGCGGTGGCTACTCGGCATCAGATGACCTCCCCGCCCCGCTGCGGAGAGAGCGAGGTTTTCGTCGGGAAAGATTTCCAACGGCCGGATGGAACCGCCCGAATAGTCGAGCACGGTGGCTTCGCCCGGGTAGGCTTCGGCCGGGTGCTCGGGTACGGTGGTGGACCTCCACGGATTTCAGCACTCCCCCCTCCTCGTCGACGAGGACGTAAGTGCCCGTCTGCTCTTCCATGAACTCCCGCCACCCGATGCCGTCTCCACCCAGTCTGAATTCAGCGCGCCCTCCCCATACAGCGGTGTGAAGGGCGATTACGACCAACAAGCCGAGAAATAGTGCCATGATATGTGCTCCTGCTTCGTCGCTCCAGTACGCGACTGCTATGGTGCGCAGGACCTCGCTCGAGCGGGAGTCGCCGTGTACGGCGACGCGGATCAGATACAGTCCGGGCGGGACGACCCCGCCCTGCTCATCCGTGCCGTCCCACGCCAGCTCGGGGAAAAGGTCCGAGTTGTACAACCCGTTCTGATCATCCAGCCTCGAGAAGCCGACGCACCCGTCGACCGGACAGGGTCGAACACCTCCACGGCGATGACGGATGTACCGACGACCTGCAGCACCTCGAACTCCAGATCGAGGCCGTCGTTGACCAGATCGCCGTTCGGAGTCACCGCCGGCGAGCCGAGTGCTAAGTTGGCGATGAGGTTTTCGCCGGCCACCGACGGACTCAACACCGTGGCCCCTGATTCGGTGGAGATATCGGCGGCGTGCAGCGAATCCGCGTTACCGGAAACGGCGCTCTGGAAAGCGTCCTCTGCCCGCAGGATGGCGCGGCCGTCGAAAACAGAGCTGTAGGCCAGCGCGCGGGCCACGAAGTGCAACTTGATGACGGTCCCGGATTCTCGGATGTGGGGAAAGCTGACGGCAAACCCCCTCGCCGTGAACAACGTGATCTTCGGCTCCCCTTCCGCGCCATCAGTGGTAGGACCGTCCTGAATTTCAAAAACGTGGTCGATGTTTTTGTCGCTATCCCGATAGAGGATTTCGATGCGCTCCAGCCTGCTCACTGGGGCGCCGGTGAACAGCTCCAAGCCGTCAAACCCCTGGAGCCCTTCGCTATCCATCTCCGTCCGCAGCGCGTAGACGAAGGAAACATCAGTCGCCGGACTCACTCGACGGGGAAAAATTTCCCCTACGAGCGCGCCGGCCAGCGCCGGTGTTGTGAAATCGAAAGCCAGATTCCGCAGGATGTGGGTCGATTCCAGATCGGTCGTCAGAAAATCGACCCGCACCTGAAAGTATCGGCGCGGTCCCGGTGAGACGATCCTCGCCCCGGTGGGACTCGTGCCTTGTTCGGACCGGTACGGGGGCGACCAAGGGCTCCAGTTTTCCAGATCCGCTCTCACGGAGCCGCGCTCCCATTCATCGTCCGACCTCCCCTCACCCCTCGGGGAAAGTCTACGGTATTCATCCCGCTCGAGCGGTTCGTCGGGGTTTTGAACAGATTCGGAAAACTCGGGCGCGTCCTTGCGCCCGACTTGCTTCCTGTAATAGGAAAGGGGGGTCTCGTCCCGTCCCGTGCGCGTGCGGATTTCCAGCCTGGTCTGTCTCGGATCGCCTATCGTCTCCTGCTCCCATCGGAGCTGGCCCCAGGCCGCCGAAGCGGTCTTTATCTCGATGATCGGAGAGTAATACCGGGCCGCCGGGAAGTACCCTTCGCCGAACACCTGCAGCTTCTCGATCTCGAAGGGGATGGAGGACGTGGCCTGTAAACGGATGAAGCGGATGAGGCGAGGTGGGTCGATGTCGACTACGGCAACCAGGTCGGGATTGTCCGTGACGCTTGCGTAGGTCTCCCAGATCGGGTTGCCCGCAGCCGTCAGGTTCACACCGTCGTTGATCCTGAGGTCGAAATTCCTCAGAAAGTCGTCCTGAAACGGAGCGAGGGGATTGGGGAACTCCGTGTTGCGCGGAAAGAATCGGACTGCATTGACGCCCACACGGCTACCCAGGTCGAGGATGAGATGGGCACCGTTGATGGGATACGCTTTGCGCTCGAAAGCCGCTCCGGTACCGGCCACGTCGGCTTCCGAGGAGATCACCTGTAAGAGAAGCCTCTCGAACTTGTCTCGCGCGCTGCCCGACGCCGCGCCGGCGGAACTGCTCGGAGAGGTGATCCCGCCCCCCCGGTTTTGGATTTCGGCGGCCAGATTCTGACCCTCCCCTACTCGTTTGGGCAGGATGCCCTCGGGAAAATCAGCGCTCTCGAAGTCTATCACCGGCTCGACGAAAGGGCGGTCGCTGGTGCTGCGCGGCAGGGTGTACCCCACCTGCGAGAAGTTCGGGTCGACGGGTGAGCGGTACTCGGGTTCGATGGCCGCGATCGCGTCGTCGGCGACCTCGCCTATCCAGGTGGTCCGACCACTTGGCCCGAAGGTCACGACTTCACGAGCGCCCAGGAACTGCATCGACAGGAGGACCAGGAGGAGACTGCCCGCCAAGACGCTCTCGGGAAAACACCGCCCCGAGCGCTGGCCGAAGAGCATGGGAACCCGGCTTTTCATATTCCTCTGTCTCCGCAGGAGTAACGCGACACTAGGTGTGGCGTCGCGGAAATTTGTTGCATTAGTATCGAGCCTCAAAGCGGTTTGGCCCGTCGGCTTACCAGAGAGAACGTGCAGCCTCAGGGCCTACAAACTTTATTAAAGTAATCTCTGCGACAGCACACTAGAGACCCGCGTAGATGGTAATGAACGACCGGAATGTCGTGCGCGCTTCCGTCTCCTTGAAATCCGTGCGCTCGAGGGCGACTCCCGCGAGTGCGTTGATCTCGTAGCCCACATAGTGTGACCGGTTGGAGAGCTGGAGGGCCACGGTCGCCGAATCGAAGTCGTTCCCCTTCACGTCGAAGTCGTTGAACAAGGCATACTCGATGCCGGCCTGAAGGCGACTCGATCGGAGGACGGGTGTCTCAGCGAGGCCCGAAAACAGTTCCATCAGACTCTCCCGAGTGTCGAGCGCGAAGAGGCCGCGGGTCTGCCGCCGATACTCGCTTTTCCAGCGCGGCTCCACGGTCCAGCGTCCGAGCTGATAACGGTAGCTGGCCTTGTTGACGATTCCTAAAAAGTAGTCGGATGCATCCAGTCCAAATTCCTCGCGGCGGGACTTTTTCATCAGTTGGTGATAGAGCACCCAGTTGAGTTTCGATTGGATGTGCAGCGACCGCCCCTGCAGATTGTGACCGAGGAAGATCTGGTTCACCCATGTCTCCCGGGCGAGGAGGGGGTCTTCCACCCTGGTGAGGTCGCCACCCGTTAAGGTGTTGTCCGGCGCCCACTGCAGCAGCGGGTCAGCTATGTCGTCCTCGACCAGTTTGGTCATTTCGAACATCCGCACGCGGCCGAGCTGCGGCAGGTCCTTGGTCATCGACACCATGGCGTACGAGGCGCGGTTCTCCTCGTGCCCGGAAATCAGCGCTTGCCGCAAAACCCCCACGGTCAGGCGCAACTCCGGCGTCAGCTCGGCCCCGCCGTACAGGTTGAACCCCTCGTGGTCCCGCTTATAGGGATAGTCCGGTTCCTCGTCGTTCTCGTACTGGTCGACCCAGAAATTGTTGTTCATGTCCATGCCGAACAAGAATTCTGGCCGGTCGGCGTGAAAGCGCAGGAAAGGTTCGTCGTGGTCGGGAACTGCATTGGAGCTGACCACATTGTCATTCTGGTTGATGTCGGGGACGAAGTCTCCGTTCTGATCCCATCCGGGGAAGACCCTCAAGTCCCCGGCACGCCAGTCGTAGCGGATGTTGTCCGGCCGCGAATCGTGATCGTCGTTGTCGTCCACCAACTCCACCCGGCCCTCACGCGCGCTTTCGTAGTCGATATTCCCCGTCGACGACGTCACGAAGGTACTCGTGTTGTAGGCCGGATCCATATGGAAGACCTCGCCGAAGACGAACCACGGATGATTCTTTTTCGAGACGTTGATCATCCAGGCCGGTGCGCTCCGCTGACCTGCGATGCCCGACGATGTCTTGTGGGTCTCGTTGGCCGCGTTGGGGTATTTCCGGTAACTCCAGCTCCTGTCATATTCGCCGTACAGGTCGAACCCGCGAGCATCGCGCACCTCGATGCTCGCCCCGAGGAGATTCGTGGCCGTGGGCAGGCCATAGGCGAAGCGCACGGTCCGCAGGTTGGTGACGTCCTTCACATTCCCCTTCGCCTGGGTCACCAGCAGAAGCACCGACCGCTCGTCTTTGTTCGTCTGTCGGTTGGATGTCATCCATACCTGGTAGTCGTTTGCCAGGACCAGCTCGAACTCTACCTTGACGATGTCTTCCTTCTGGAATTCCCCCGCCGCATCCACGAATGAAGGACTGTCGAAATCGTAGAGCAGCCGGATCTCCTCTGTCCCGTTGGCGGCGATGAACCCCTCTTCTTCGAATCCGCCCTCTATGATCGGCTTGAATTGAAAGTCCTTTCCCCGTTGAACACTACCGTCCCGATAAGTGATGATGATGTCCGAGTCGGCGGGGAAGTAGGCAGCGCCACCGACGCCGTCCTCAGGGGAGTCATCCCGCAGGGCGACTTCGACGAGTGAGATGGTCCTGTTCTGCTGCACCGTCATCAGCCCCGAAAAGGGGTTCCCGGCGAGCTTGTCCGTCAACGTGTTCGATTGGTGGGCGTTGACCATGTGGACCCCGAGCTCGACGAAGTCGGTCACGTGAGCCGTCAGACGT
>CBDBIJ010000072.1:0-26494 GCA_965205655.1 Candidatus Latescibacterota bacterium | reverse complement strand
CGGTGCCGTGATCTTGCCTTTTCTCGTTTTCGGGATCTGTCATTTACAAGCTCGATTCGCTAGTGTCCTGTCGCAGAGATATGTTGACAAAATTCGGCCGCCGAGGCGCCTCTGCGACCGGACACGAGTGGTACCTTGACACCCGCGTGATCAAAAGTAATGAAATCAGAGGCATGTTCAAAACTGAATGGTTGCTGATCGCCAACCCGCTGGCCGGCGGCGGCCGGGCGCACAGGGCGGCTAAGCGGGCTGCCGGGGCACTGGAACAGGCCGGTCAGCGCGCCCGCGTCGAGCTGACCGCCTGTCGCGGCGACGCGACTCGACTCGGCGAACAAGCCATCGGCCAGGGAGCCGGCCGCGTCGTCGTCTGCGGAGGCGACGGCACCATCAACGAGGTGCTGCCCACTCTGGCGGAAACCGATATTCCCCTCGGTCTGCTGCCCTGTGGGAGCTGCAACGATCTGGCGCTGGCGCTGGGAATCCCGCTCGCCGTCGACGCGGCCATACAGACGCTCCTGCGCGGCAGGGTCTCTGCCGTCGACCTGGCCGGGATCGACGACGGCGCTCACGCGCGACGCCTGTTCTGCACCGTCGCCGCCTGCGGCTTCGACGCTGAGGTCAGTCAACTCGCCCGCAACCAGCCAGCGCCTCTGTCAGGAACAGCCGGCTACATCTACGCCACTCTCAGGCATTTGCGTCGCTACCGGCCTTCGCACGTCCGGGTATCTGGTGAATTCGGCACCATCGATGAGGACGTGCTGCTGGTGGCGACCGCCAACACTCGCAGCTACGGCGGCGGCATGCGCATCGCGCCGCAGGCGGATCCCCGCGACGGAAAACTCGACGTCTGCATCGTGCGTCACGTCTCATCCTGGACGGTCTTGCGCCTGCTGACTCGTATTTTCTCCGGCGGTCATGTGGGGCATCCCGCGGTTCGCATCGAACGATCAGCCTGGGTCACGATCGAGGCAATTGGGCCGCTGGCACGCGAGCTGCATGCCGACGGCGAGTTCCTGGCCGCGACGCCGTGCACGCTGACGGCGAGACCAGGGGCGCTCAATGTGATCCTGCCCACAGCGGCGCTTTGAAGGCCGTCGTAGGTTGGTGTCCGCCGACTGCCATCAGCCACACGGCGGCATCCTTGATACGATTCAACTGATTGGCTTTATTCGGGCCGCCTTGAGGACTCCTCGAAGGGCCGCCACAGGCGGCCCCGGCCTCAACGGCATCCCGAACAAAGCAGACCGGGCTCCCCAATGGCAACACCAGCGCAAAAAGTCCGCCTCGCCATCTTCCTGATCTCCGCCTGCGGCGTCCTTGCCCTTTTCCTGCTCTTCGTCGCCGGCCGGCATCTTCTCAAGCCGCGCGATCACTACTTCATCGACTTCTCGGCTTCCGTCGGCGGCCTGACGAAGGGGAACACGGTCAAGTATCAGGGCATCACTGTGGGTCGGGTCGAGAACACCTCCATCTCCCCGGAGGACCTCGTCACCGTGGTCGTCGAGATCTCGGTGGCGCGCGACAAGGTGAGCGACGCCATCCGCGCCGATACGCAGGCGAGGCTCCACGGTCAAGGCATCACCGGCCTCAAGTACATCGAGCTCGTCGCCGGCTCGCCTGCATCGGAAATGCTGCCGCCCGGATCCCACATCAGAGCCAGCTCCACCTTTCTGTCGAACCTCGACGAGCGCGCCGAGGCGCTCACCGCAAAAGTCGAGATCCTCCTCGACAACATGACTCATCTGACCAACCGTCAGAACTCGGTGGAGCTCGGCAGATTGCTGTCGACCGGTGCCGAGTTCATGGACGGCGCCAGCGGCCTCGTCAACGACAATCGCGACCCGATCGGAAACACCTTTAAAAACCTGGAATCGATGACTCACTCCCTCGCCGGCACAGCATCGACCCTGCAGGCGACGATGGACTCGCTGCACCAGATGATGACGTCCGACGACATGCACTCGACCCTGGGCGATCTGCAGCTGGCAACCAGAGCGGGGCGGGAGCTGTTAGAGGGGCCCCTGCCCGACCTGCTGGAAAACGTGAGCAGAATGGCCGGCACGATCGATACGACCTTCACCCACGTGGATCGGACCGTCATCCAGTCTCGACGCAACATCCTCGCCGCCATGCAGAACCTGGAAGAGACCCTGCAGAACATCAACACGGCGACGGAGTTGATTCGGGAGGACCCATCCATTCTGATCAGGGGCCGAGCCGAGGAATAGACGATGGAACGCCTGTACGGACGATCGCTCGTCCGAGGACGATTCGCTGTACTCCTCTCGGGTTTGCTGGCGGCGGGAACAGGAGGCTGCGCCCAGCTCATCGGGGGCAAGACCGTGGTGCCGGAGACGCGCAAGTTCATCGTCGAGGCCGAGACGATTCGGCTGTCGCTGCCCCACTCCGAGCGCCCGTACCCTTACAGAGTGGCGATCGAGAAATTTGCCGTTTCACGTGTGTACGACAAAAACCAGATTGTCTTTCGCCTGTCGCCCCATGAAATGCGCGAAGATCGCTACCACCGCTGGGCCGTGAGACCGAGCGAGATGATTACGGATGCCGTGGAGGCCTACCTGAACATGAATCCCGCCCTCTTCATCGACATCAGTCAGCAGTTTCTCGATGTGGAGCCGGACTTCAGTCTGCGGGGTACGGTGAAGGCGATCGAGCGCTTCGACAGCGGCGACGTGTGGATCGCGCGCCTGGCCATGTCCATGCAGCTGGTGGACAGGAACAACAGGGTGGTCTGGCACGTGGAATTCGATGATGAGCAGCAGGTCTACCTCGAGGATTTCAGTCATACGGTGGAAACAATCAGGAAAATTCTGCGGACGCGCATGGAGCGGTACATTCGGGAGCTGGACCGCCACTTCCTGATTCAGAAATTGCAGAGCGAGAAAAGACCCTACGAGTTTTTGCTCGACGAGGAGGTCATGGAAGAGCTGGAAGCGGCACCCGCCGATTCGGCGGACGCCGCACCTACATCCAATCCCGACTACGAGATCGTTCCCGGAAAACTGGCGCCGGAGTGACAGATGCAACCGACGACGACTGATATCAGATGCCGCATGACCGCAATTTCTGGCGCCGCGGCGATATTGCTCGCGATGGAGTCCACCACACCTGTCTCGGCCGACGAGAGCACTTGGACGGCGTCGGCTTCACGGGTGCAGCTGGCCGAAGACCCCCAGCTCATACCAAGGGGCAAGGGCATGCTTTTCGTGCCTGCCCTGAGCGAGCCGGTGGGCAACGAGCCGAGCTATCAGGTCTTCAACGGTGACGAAAAAGAGATCGCCTCCGCCAGTCCGGGGAACGGCGTCATCCTGGCCCCGGGCCGCTATGAGGTGCTCATCGGCACGGGCGCCATCTCCCAGATGATCAGGAAGAGTGTAGAGGTCGTCGAGGAAAGCACCACCCTGATGAAGCCGGACTGGGCCGCCCTCGTCATCGACGTCATCGACCAGAGCCGCACATCAATCAACGAGCAGTACGAAATCTACCAGGACAGAACCCAGGAAAACTTCGGCAGGGGATTGGGCATCGAGGAGGAGCGCGGCGAAAGGGTGCGCACCTGGCTGTTGAGGCCAGGAGTCTACAACATTGTAAAAGTAGGCCAGCCGTTCTCCACTACGCGCAAGTTCAGCGTCCGCCTCGAGCCGGGCAGCCTGGTGCAGCGCAACCTCGTCTTCGACTCGAACTCCGACGAGTACATCGGCTTCTACCCGCGTCCCATGCTCCAGGCCGGCGCCGCCGTCCTCGCGAAGAACGTTACCTCGCAGACGGAGCTCAGCGGTTCGACCCTCGTCAACACCACGCAGCGCAATCCCGCCGGCGACGCCTCCACCCTGACGCTCTCGGTACAGATTTTCAATCGCACCCGATACAGCACGGAGAAGAATTTCGCCAGCGTCCGGCTCGTCATGGAAGAGGGCGCAACCAAACAGGAGGGCGACGCCTTTCGAAAGTCCATCGATCGGTTCGAGCTGCGCGGCACCTACATCTATAAGGTGTCGCAGAAATTCGGCCCCTACCTGCGAGGCGTGTTGAACACGAAGCTGTTTGCCGACGACGCCTTCTTCGAGACGCCCAGGGATTTCAGATGGCTGAACTCGAATGTCGAAGAGATCCGAAACGCTGAGAAAAACGCCAGCGAGGTCACCCTGTCGCCCTCCTTCTTCCCGCTGCGGCTGCGCCAGGGAGTCGGCATCAACTCCCAGCTCTACCGCACCTTCCTCATCAACATGGACATGCGCTTCGGATTGGGCGCCCGGCAAACGATCGTCTCCGATTCCTTCGAGCTCAGCGATGACGAAACGAGCGCCACGGAGCTGAAGAACGCATCGAGCACCGGCTTCGAGGCGCTGCTGATCACCGATGCCCGCCTGGCCAGGGCGATCAACTTCGACTCCGAGTTCGACATCCTGATGCCGAGCGCGAAAACGGACGACTGGGTATTCAGCTGGGAAAACAGGCTGAGGATTTTTCTGACCAGCTTCATCAGTCTCGATCTCGTGGCCGACCTCGAGCGCGAAGAGACGCTGAAACGGCTGCAGGGTCGTGAGCAGATCCTGCTTAGATTCTCACGCTTCTTCTGATACGCACGCACGCCCCGGCCCAGCTCGGCCAGCCGACATCGGAAGCCATTAGCCCATGAGTCGGGTCTCCAACGACGAACGAGGTATCCGCTTCGAGGGCGACCTCACCCTCGAGACGGTCCCCGCCCTCGACGCGCAGATCAGGGAGCTGATCCGCAATCATCCGCAGGCTTCGCTGCTGGGCGATTTGAGCGGCGTCACCCACCTCGACACGACGGGAGTCGTATTCCTGCGCCGCCTGTCCGTCTACTCCACGTCGATTGGCAAGGAACTCTCACTCGGACAGCTGCCGGCCGGTCTTCAAGGATTCTTCGATTTCGTCCAGGCGCCCGCCGCGCGCAAGGCACAGCTGAAGGAGCGCGGCAGTTTTCTCGAAACGCTGGGCGAGCGAGTCGATTACATGGGGCAGCAGATCGCTCTGTTCGCCTACCTCATGACCGATCTGACCTGGTCTGCCGTGGCGGCGCTGTTCAAGCGCACCGGCATGCGCCGCGGCTCGTTCGTCGACCAGGCCATCGCCGTGGGCTCGCAGGGGCTGCCCATCATCGCCCTCATCCTCTTTCTCATCGGCGCGGTGTCGACGCTGCAGGCCGTCGCCCAGCTGCGCCAGTTCGGCGCCAATGTGTTCGCCGCTGACCTGCTCGCCGTTGGCATCTGCCGCGAGCTCGGACCGCTGATGACGGCCATCATCGTCGCCGGTCGCAGCGGCTCGGCCATCGCCGCCGAGGTGGCGACGATGAAGTTCACCGAGGAGATCGACGCCCTCAAGACGATGGCCCTCGATCCACTCCGCCTCGTGGCCGTCCCCAAAATGTGGGCCATGCTGCTGACGGTGCCCCTGCTGACGATCATGGCAGACTTCACCGGTCTCATCGGGGGCACCGTGACCGGCGTGTTCTCGCTCGACATCGCGCCCCGCACATTCTTCACCCGGGTCACCGAGGCGCTCCTGCTGAAGGACATACTCACCGGCCTCGTAAAGAGCATCTCATTCGCCTGGATCATCACCATCATCGCCGTCTATCGCGGGCTCGATTTCAAAGGCGGGGCCTCCGGCGTCGGACAGGCGACGACTGCCTCCGTCGTGTCTTCCATCTTCGGCATCATCGTTCTCGACCTCACCTGGGGGATTATCTTCTACCTGTGATGAACGGCCAGCGCAGTTCGGGCTCGACGACGACGGCTCCGGCATATCCCGCCATCGACATCGGAGACCTCCATGTCTCCTACGGCGATACGGTGGTGCTTCAGGGAATAAACCTGCGTGTCGACACGGGCGAAATCGCCGTCATCGTCGGGGGCAGCGGCTGCGGCAAGAGCACGCTGTTGAAGACGATCATCGGATTGGCTTCACCGGCCTCCGGCAGCGTTCGCCTGCTCGACTGCGAGCTTCACGAGCTTTCCGAACAGGAGCAGCAAGCAGTCCTGCGGCGCGTGGGGGTGATGTTTCAGTACGGCGCCCTGCTGAATTCGCTCACAGTGGGCGAAAACGTCGCCCTGCCGCTCGAGATGCACACGGAGCTCGACGGAGATTTGATTCGACAGGTCGTGCTCACACGGCTCGAGCAGGTGGGGCTGCCCCATGCCGTGGATCTGCTGCCCACAGAGCTGTCAGGGGGAATGCGCAAGCGGGCCGCTCTGGCGCGGGCAATGGCGCTCGATCCCGAGGTCCTGTTCTGCGACGAGCCCGGCGCCGGTCTCGATCCGGTGACGGCGGCGGCGATCGACCGCCTCCTGTTGACCTTGAACGAGAGTCTGGGCATGACGCTCGTCGTCGTCACCCACGAGCTGCTCAGCATCGAGCGCCTCGACGGCCGCCTCCTCATGCTCGATGGCGGCCAGGTCCTGTTCTCCGGATCGACGGATGAGGCCCGCCGCTCGTCCCTGCCCGAGCTCGAACGATTCTTTCAGCCCGGGTGAGGCATGATCGCGGCATAAATGAAGACGATAATCATCGCCGCCGTGGCGGCGAACGGCGTCATCGGCAGGGACGGGGACCTGCCGTGGAACTACCCGGCTGACATGAAACACTTCATGCGCACCACCGCGGGATACCCATGCCTGATGGGTCGCAAGACCTACGAATCCCTCCGGCGACGACCGCTACCGGGCCGGACGAATATCGTCTTGACCGCGAACCCGGGCTATGACGCGGCGGCGGAAGTCGTCATCGTCGGCAGCTACGAGGAGGCCCGATCGCTCTGCGATCGCATTGGCGCAGGAGCGATGTTCGTCTGTGGAGGGGAGGCCGTATACCGCCGCGCACTTGCCGAGGCGGACGAAATGATACTGACTCATCTGCCTGAGGAAGTGAGTGGTGAGACCTTCTTCCCGGACTGGGATGCTGAAGAGTGGGAAATGGTGGACAACATCGAACAGGAAGCCGTGGAAAAAAAAACGGGCCAGAAGAGGCTGTTGCGCTGGTCAACCTATCGACGTATCCGTTTGAGCTGAGTGAGGGGGACTGATCATGTTCGAAAATCTGGAGATGGCGCCTGCCGATCCCATTCTGGGACTGACGGCGGCTTTCGGGCAGGACGCGAATGCGGACAAAATCAATCTGGGCGTCGGCGAATATCGGGACAGCGAGGGCGTCACCCCCGTGCTCGACGCGGTCGTTGAGGCTCAGTCGCGCCTGCTCGAGAAGGAGACGTCGAAGACCTACCTGCCCATCGACGGTACGCCGGAGTATGGCGAGGCGGTGCGCGGGCTGCTGTTCGACGGCGATTCGGATCTGGCGGCAGTGACGGCTCAGGCCCCGGGCGGCACCGGCGGGCTGCGGTTGGCTGCCGATTTCCTCCACCGGCTGTTTCCCGAGGCTCGGCTCTGGCTCAGCGAGCCCACCTGGGCCAACCACCCGAAGGTCTTCAAGGCCGCCGGCTTACAAGTTGCGACCTATCCCTACTTCGACGCCCAGCGCAACGGTCTCGACGTCGACGGTTTCCTGTCCGCTCTGCAGACCGCTCCGCAGGGAGACGTCGTCCTCCTCCACGGCTGCTGCCACAACCCTACCGGCGTCGATCCCTCGCCCGAACAGTGGAAGGCGATCGGCGATATCCTCGTGGAGCGACGACTCGTGCCGCTCGTCGACTTCGCCTACCAGGGGCTCGGAGACGGGTTGAACGAGGACGCCGTCGGCCTGCGGGAACTGTGCCGACCGGGGCTTGAGCTGCTGATCGCGAGCTCCTACTCGAAGAACTTCGGTCTTTACAAGGAACGGGTGGGGGCGTTGACGGCCGTCACCGCGACGCCCGAAACCGCTCAGACCGTTCTCAGCTATCTCAAGGTCTGCGCCCGCACCAACTTCTCGAACCCGCCCGGCCACGGCTCGGCCATCGTCACGGAGATCCTGCGGGATGCCCAGCTGCGCTCCCGGTGGGAGGCGGAGGTCGCCGCCATGCGGGATCGCATCAACGGCATGCGGCATCTGTTCGTCGAGGCGCTGAATCAGAGGGGAGTTGGACGGGACTTCTCCTACATCGAACGGCAACGGGGCATGTTTTCGTTTTCCGGCCTCAGCGCCGATCAGGTGCAGCAGCTGCGGGATCGATACTCCATCTACATCGTGGGCTCTGGTCGCATTAACGTAGCGGGGATAACGAAGGCGAACATCGACTACCTGTGCGACGCAATAGCGGAAGTGCTGTAAGCGCTGCGGATTTTTGCGCGTCGCCCGACGCCATCGCGGCGGTGTTGTAAGCGGCGCGAAGTTTGCGCCGCCCTCTGCTCTCTACAGCGCCGGGGACAAGCGTCGCAATCTCTCCACGATTGCGGGCAGCACCTCACTCGCCCGGTCGACATCCTCTTCGGTTGTGCCCCAGCCGAGGCTGAAACGCACGGAGGATGCGGCCAGGCGCGGCTCCAGGCCCATGGCGCGGAGCACGTGTGACGGCTCAGTCGTGCCCGCCGTGCATGCGGATCCACTCGACACAGCGATCCCCTCCAGATCGAGTCCGATGACGACGGCCTCCGCCTCCACGCCTCGAAACGACAAATTCGACGTGTTGGACAGCCGCTCGACGGGGTGTCCGTTCACCGTGACCTCATCGATCGAATCGAGAGTGGCGTTTTCGAGTCGATCTCGTAGCGCGCACATGCGCCCATCTTCCGAGTCCAATTCTCGTTCGCGAAGCTGTGCCGCCATGCCGAAGCCGACGATGCCGGCAACGTTTTCGGTTCCCGCCCTCAGGCCGCCCTCGTGGTCACCGCCGTGCGATTGCGCCTCGATGGGCGTTCCCGAACGAATGTAGAGGGCCCCCGTCCCCTTCGGCCCGTTTATCTTGTGGGCCGACACCGATATGAGGTCGGCGCTGAGCTCTTCGGGATGCACCGGCAGCTTCCCGAATGACTGCACGGCGTCGGTGTGGAAGGGAATGCCCCGCTCACGCGCCGCTCGTCCAATCTCCGCTAGCGGCTGGATCGCTCCGGTTTCGTTGTTGCCGTGCATGACCGAGACCAGAGCAGTGTCGCCGCCATCCATGGCTCTGACGACATCGGCGACGTTGACCACGCCGGTGCCGTCTACCGGTATGTACACCACGTCGTACCCGCGCTGCTCGAGATATTCGCAGGTGTGCCAGACGGCGTGGTGCTCGATGGAGGTGGTGACGATGCGGCCGCCACTTCCCACCGTCCGCGCCATCACCCCCTTTATGGCCCAGTTGTCGGCCTCGGTGCCGCCGCTGGTGAAGTGCACCTCCTCCGGCTCGCAGCTGAGGAGACGCGCGATTCGGGCTCTCGCCAGGTCCAGCCCCGCCCTCGCCGCCTGGCCCGCCTGGTGTATGCTGGATGGATTGCCGCCCATCTCCGTCAGATAGGGCAGCATGGCCTCCAGCACCTCCGGCCGCAGGGGCGTGGTGGCATTGTGATCCAGGTATGTCGTCGTCGACTCGGGCACCAAGCGGGCCTTTCTCTATTGGTACTGAACCTCGAAGCTGAGGGCGCGCACGAGTACCGGCGAGGCGCTCAGCTTTTCGGGCGCGCTGTCCACGGATTCGCCGTCGGGGTAGACGAACTGCTCCTCCTTCCCCTTCTCGATGTCTTCCCCTCCGCCGCGGAGCACCTCGATCTTCTCAGTCTTTGTGCGGGTCAGGTACTCGACGACGACCCCGTCGAGCAGATCGAGGCCGCTGAATCGATCGAGCTGACCCCGGGTGACGAGCTCCGCCATGTTGTTGAACAGGTCGGACCGGTCTTCCTCGAGCTCGGGGGCAGCGATGAAGTAGAGGGTGTACACCTCATTTTCCTCATTCACGGAGGTCCAGCTGAATTCACCTGGCGCGTAGTACATTCGCCCCGGATAGGCGTTCTGACTCGGAATGAGCTCCTCCATCTCGCCGTCCGACTGGTACAGAATGGCGTAGACGGTACAGTCTGCGTGGACCCGATAGCGCAGCTGGATGCGGTCGCCGGGTTCAAGGCTGCCTCCCTCCTGCAGGTCGACCCATTCGACGAAGCCGCTCTCAGTGTGTCGCGCCACCAAATGGAGGTCCACGCTCACCACCACGGGTGAATCCTCCGGAATCTCCCCCTCCACCCGCTCGGCGAGAAGCTCGCCCTGGCGTTCCAGCTCTCGTTCCAAGAGACGAAGGCTCCACGATTCGAGAGCCACGCCGCTTTCCGCATCGGTGAGAAGCACGCGGGCGTAGACCCAGGGCGATTCGTAGTAGAGCAGCCCGCTCAACAGCTCTGCCGACCCGGTGTCCGACCAATTCTGTGGCAGGGGTGAGTCCTTCTTCCATGTCGCGGAGACGTCGTCGCCGCTGGCGGCCATGCCGACTCCCTCGGCTACCGGGGCGCCGAAGGTGAGCAGGGCGCTCATCAGGAATTCGTCAAGGGCTTCGGATTTCGACGTCTTCTTTCCGTCCCGCTCGCGAAACCCGAGGACGGCGATGTCTCCCCCGCCGCGATGAGCGCGCACCACACTCCCCGCCAGCTCATCGATCGCCGCTGCGATGCCAATGCTCGGCGGACTGCCCGGCAGAATGCCGGCACATCCTGCCAGCAGGACGGCGATCATGGCGCCCGGCGTGCAGAGGACAAGGCGCGAGGGCATCCCGTGATCAGTTCGAATTGCTTTGCCGATTCGGGTCACCGTCGCCATTGCCGTCCGCGTTTTTGCGCCCGCGCGCGAAGCGCGCGCCGTCACCTCCGCTACCGGACTCGGCAGAATCGAGTTCGCCAGTCAAGGGCACGAAGGCCTCGAGCTGTGTCGCGGCAGAGGGGTCGGTGTCAGAGCCGTTCGACCCATTATCGGGCGCCCCCCCGTTGCCACCTGCGGCGACTTGCCCGGCATCCGCTCTGGCCCGCGCCGCCTTCTGGCGCGCCACCGCCGCCGCCTCGCTCGCCCGCGCTTTCTCTTGCGCCGTCGCCCGCAACTGGCGCTCGAGCAGGATGTGGCCGAGCATCTCTCTCGCCTTTTCGAGGATGGCGGCGCGTTTCTCGTCGCGCTCCGGGAATTGCTCGAGCACCTCGTTGAGCGCCGAGATCGCCGGCGGGCCCAAGGTGATGAGCTGCTTGGACAGCTGCTGGTATCTGTCGCACCGATCGAGACGAATCAGAATACTCGCCAGCAGAAAGTTCGTATCCGGGTCCGCCGGTCCGAACTCGGCCAGGGTGCGCTTGTAGGTGCGCACGTACATGAGCACGCCGCTGGGATCGGAGGTGAGACGATGCGGATTGTCGCTCAACAGCTGCATGATCTGCTCGTCTTCGTGGAGCTTGAGACGCTGGGTAAGGAGTCGCTCGACGGCAGCCGCGGTCCGCCCCGTCGCTCACTTCGAGCCTGTCGAGCAGGTTGCAGGCACACTCGACGATGGCCTGCTTCTTCATTCTGAATGTGGCCCACTCGTCTCCATCTCGCAACCGGTGCAGGCCGACGACCTGGAGCAACTCCTCTCTGGCGGCCTCGCCGGTGGCCAGCGCTCCGACGGCCAGCTTCTTGTATCTGGGCGACTTGTCGAGGCGAATGAGAATCCCCACCACCGCACGATCGAGACTTCCATCCACCTTCTGGCGGCCGAGCGCCCTGCAGCGGCCGACGCGGGCAAACACACCGGCCGGATCCGAACTCAAAGAGCACAGGTACATCCACAGGGGATGGACGAGATCGACGACGTCCTGCTCGCCGGCTCGGTAGGCCTCGAAGAACCCGGTCAGTCCTTCGAGCCCGAGCCTGACGACCTCGATGATGAAGATGGCTCGCGGCTTGGGCACGACGCCCTGGCAGAATGTCGTCATCAGCGGCGACGGATCGAACCTGAGCGCGTCCCGGTAGTCGTGCAGGACGTCCGCGAACGTCTCCGCTGCCGTATTCTGCCGGCGCCTGGAGGCCAGCTCCAGCGCCGCCCCGTGGATGATATCTCGGTCGAAGAGGAACATGTGTGGGTAGTTGAATATGTCGGCGATGCGCTCCATCTTGTCGCGGGCCCAGCGCTGCTCCAGTTCCGGATCGAACAGCTCTCGAGCCATCTGGAATGGCTCATCGGACAGCGTCTTGACGTTTTCGACTCGGATCAGCGCCGAGCGGTAGCCGTCCACGAACTGCTCGACTTCCGACTTCACCTTCTCGGGATGGTGGCGCCGGTGCCGGTTGTGCTTTCTCGCGTACGCCCTCACGTACGGCTCGGACAGCCTGAAGCTCGTCCCCGAGGTCTCGGCTGCCTCGCCGTAGGATTTCAGCACGCCGGCGAGCAGCAGGTAGTCGAGCAACATCCAGCTGGCGTAGATGACCCCCTCCGCTATGGCCCAGTAGTCGTAGCCCATTTCCTCGGCCCGATGCAACAGCAGCTCGGGCAGATAGATCGTACGCCGGCGTCGACCGATATGGACGGCCTGATGGTGGCGGTAATCCCGAAAGCACAGCAGCGTGTCGTCGCGCACGAGGGTAAGACTGATGGGCCCATAGATGAGGGCCTCGCGCAGATTCTGCGGCAGCTTGTTGAGAACCTTCCAGAGGAACAGAGCGAGCGGATCTCCCGAGTGGATTTTCGAGAGCCGCCGGTCGTCGGGAAAGAATGGAAGGCGCGTCTGTTGTCCGAACAGAATGGCCTTGTCCGAGCCCGCGATGGCCTCGTTTATTTCGGCGTGAGTAACCTCGCCGTCGAATATGCCGAGGTTGACAGACTCCGGGGAATTCGGCGCCCCTAATGTGGACGGCGGGTGACTCAAGGCAGCGTGGGCTGGGATTCTCACCACAACGGATCCATTCACTTTGACGATCGCAGCGCTCTTATACCATCGGCAGCAGTCGCGACGTATTGCGTGAAACCGGTTGTTATTTCGAAAGATAACTCGCTCGCGGAGCGCAAACAAAGGCACCGTCTGCCATCTCCGTGACAGCGGTTCCGATCGCAGACGGTGGAAAATTTCGCGGGACATTGTTATTATTAGACTTGTGCTTTGTTGGGCCCGCCCTTCCCGTATCCCTCCCTTTGAAAACCTCGCCTGGACCAGAATGAGTTCCCGGATGCGAATGAGCGTCGTCATCTGCGCCGCACTCGTCGCGCTGACGGCAAACTGCAGCGCTCCACCCGCCCCGCCTGAGCCCAAGGAGGATCCCAGCGCCAATGCCGGGCCGGACCAGACTGTGGATGCCGGCCAGACGGTGACCCTCGATGCCTCGGGCAGCTCCGATCGTCACAGCGAGCCAATCCTCTACATCTGGACGGCAAGTTCGGACAACCCCGCACCCGTCGCGCTGACCGAGTCGGCGCAGATCCAGTTCGTGCCAGCGGCTGCAGGGGTCTATCAGTTTTTTCTCACGATTCGGGCCGGAGAGCGAATGAGCGTTGTCGATACGGTCTCGGTCACCGTTGTCGCCATCGGCAACGACCCGCCGGTCGCGACAGCTGGACTGAAGACCGGACCGGACACCCAAGGTTACACACTCGACGCCGATAGGTTCGTGCTCGACGGCAGTGCCAGCACAGACCCCGACGGGGATCAGCTGACGTTCTTGTGGGAGCTCGTCTCTGGGCCCGCTACCGTCGTCATCGAGGACTCGAGCGCCTCGCAAACCAGCTTTACGGCCTCCGACACCGGCGCCTACACATTTCGCCTTACAGTCAAAGACAGTATCTACAGTGTCACCGACGAGCTGACCATCGATCTCGGTGATCCCGTCGGAAACGCACTACCGCAGGCAAGGGCGGTCGCAGCCCCCGACAGCGTCGTCTCGATCGGTACCACCATTACCCTGGACGGAAGCGGCAGCTTCGATGATGACGGAGACTCGCTGATCTACAAATGGAGTGTCGAGCCAGATAGCGTCGAGCTGTCCGATTCGAGCGCACAACAGTTTACGTTCACTCCTTTCGAGACCGGGTCGTATGTCTTCCGTCTCGTCGTCGAGGACACACGGGGAGCGGATAGTCAGCACGCTGTCATCAACATCGTCGTAGTGGAGGTGTTCACGAGCCGCAACGGCATGATCGAGATTCCGGCCGGCGAGTTCGTCATGGGCCTGGCGGACTCAGAAAAAGCCTACGAGCGCCCGCCTCACGTAGTCGATCTCAGCACCTTCTGGATCGATAGCTTCGAAGTGACGGCAGATCAATATCGGCGCTGCGTGGACGCCGGCGATTGCGCCAAGCCCGCTAGCGAGCCGAAATGCAACGAGGGAAAGCCCGACCGCACTCAACACCCCGTCAACTGCGTGAACTGGGAACAAGCCAGTTCCTACTGCCACTGGGCGGGCAAGCGTCTCCCGACCGAAGCAGAGTGGGAGAAGGCGGCTCGAGGCGACGACGGCCGACTGTTCCCCTGGGGCGACACTCCAGGCCCGTTCTCCATACCGAGGCGGCTCAACTGGAACAACGAGGTGGGGTCGACGACACCCGTGGGGTCTTACCCCTCAGGCGTGAACTTCTACGGTATCTACGACATGGCCGGGAACGTGAACGAGTGGACGGCGGACCTGTATGGCGTCGATTATTATCAGAACAGTCCCCTCAAGGATCCGCAGGGACCCAGCGAAGGGCAGCTAAGGGTGGCCCGGGGAGGAGGCTGGGAAATCGGCCAGCAGGCCAAAGCGTTCTATGTGACTGTTCGTGACGCGCAAAATCCGACGACGACGCACCACACTATCGGTTTTCGCTGCGCCCGCGGTCAAGGCCCAGTTTCAGTTGAAACAAATCACAGGCTCGGGTGAGTGTGTCAGCCCATCATCGCGAGCTGTTTGATGCCGAGTTCGGCTTGTATGGCTTGCCGGAGCATCGGCAGATGGCGATAGCCCTTGACCCTGCGCAGACGTGGTTCGATGTCGAGCAGTGCCGTGGCTACCCAACGGTGACGCTGTGATGAGTTGGTCCAGCGTCGCACGTTGTGTGTGAGCTGCTCCAGGAGACTGTTGACGTTCTCGATGCAGTTGGTGGTGCGGAAGGAATCCTTGAGCATCGGCGTCAGTCCCAACCGATGGAGTGTGAGGGTCTCTTCCATGCCTTCCTCGAGGCTGTGTAGGGCGGACTGATTCATCAACTTCAAGCCCGGTTTGAGCGCGTCCAGTGCCGCCTTGGCCGCCTCGTATCTCGGTTTGCCGTAGGCCGCCTCCATCTTGCGACCCATACCGGACTGCTCGCTCTTGGACAGATACGACACGACGTTCTGGCGCTTGTGATACTGGCAGCGCTGCACGCAGGCATGTCCTTTGAGCACCGACATCACCGCCTTGTAAAGCCCCTTGGCGCCGTCGATGACGACCAACAGTCCGGCTTCGTACTGCATACCGCGTTCGACCAGATCGGACAGGAAGCGACGGCAGACGCGCTCGTTTTCCGTGGCCGCCTGCACGAAGCCAAGAGGAATCTTCTGTCCGTCGAGGGTGACGCCCAGGGCGATGATGATCTCCTCGTCCGCGAAGCTCTTGCCGTCGAGGAATAGCGCCACCAGATCATATCCTTCCAGGGATCGCTCCTGGAATTCAGCCAGCTTTCGAGCCGTGCCTTTCACGTAACGACGGGACACCGATGAGGATGACAGACCAAAGGCCTCGGGTACGGCCTCAGCGCAGGCCTCGTAGTTGCGCGTGGCGATGCCCTTCAGCATCCGCAACAGCAGACCTTCGTCCATCTGTCGAGGCGTCTGCAGTGCCTGGTAAACATCCAGCGGGACCTCGGTATGGTTGGCCACGTTGCGCACCCGCGGCACATCGACGGGTAGTTTCTGGTCGGCCAGGTACACCGACCCGAGCTGAGACCCCCAGCGGCGTAACGGCTGATCCGACCCCTTGCGCTGATACCGCGGCCCAGCCAACTCAACGACCGCTCTTTGCAGCTCCTCCGCGACCGCCTGCAGCCCCAAGGGAATCAGCCATTGGATCGCCTCGATCCGGCCATCCAGGTCCTCTACTTGCTCTGCAGTCTCGGGTGCTACCTTGCCGATGCTCACCGTTCGTTTGACGCCCTTCTTCCGTGCTACCAGCTTGCTCATTGCAGGCTCACCATCGTTACCGATGCGAGACTTCTTCCAACGGGCTTCTCGTATCAAAACGTAACGATTGGAGCCTGTGCTGTTTCAACTAAGATCGGGACAAAGCGGCGCCCGCACCGAGTCGCCGTAAGGTCTCGATCATGCTCACCTACTCCGCGTGCCGGCCACAAAGAGCGGCGACTGTATTCGAATCCCAATGAGCGATCCGGCCCCGAAAATCCTCGTCGTGGAAGACGAGGAGCAGGTCCGCATTCTCCTGCTCGAGATTCTCAAGCGAGAGGGGTACATGGCCCTAGCTGCCAGTGACGCCGGCAAAGCCCTCGCCATCCTCGACCAGGCCGATATCGATCTCGTCCTGCTCGATCTGCACATGCCGGGACCGGCCGACGGCGAAGACCTCCTGTTCCTGCTGCGCGACCGCGGGGACGAGGTGCCCATCGTCATCGTCAGCGGCTGGGTCGATGACGAGGCCACGACAAACCATCCTGACTGTGTCCACGCGGTCCTCAAAAAGCCCATCGAAGTCGCCAAGTTTGTAGAGACGATCAGGCAAGTCTTGGCCCTGTCCTGATCCGCTTCAACGCCGGAAAAAAGTAGCCCTCCACGATGCAGTCCCAGCTCATTGCCGCGGCCGCATTGTAGCCCGTCTGCATGAGCGCCTCTGTGTGTGCGTCGCATGCCGGCAGCACGTGCGCCAGGGTTTCGGCGACCTGCGCGCTCGTGCTGGATTCGACGCGATCTATAGCATCGGCGCCGATTGCTCTGGCCTGCGTCAGATCGAGTGCGGTGCCGTCGAACCCGGTATAATCTGCCGTGATGAAATTGCTCCAGGCCCGCACGTGGTCCGTTTCGCCGCTGGATCGTTGCCCATGAGAAGCGGTGAACGGCTCCAGCGCGGTGCCGCCGTTGGTCGACTCGAAGGCCCGCTGCAGAAGCCCGACGCACCCGCAGGCATCGCTCAGGGCGCTGATGCTGCCAAAGGGGAGAGGCTCGAGCTGCGCGATGCCGAAGGGTTCGTAGAGCGATTGCCCGAACTCGACATCGCCGCCGCGCCTCAAGTCGGCGAACTCCATGCGCTTCGGCATGGACGGTCCGCAGCTCGCCTGGTCCCACCCGAACTGATTCACGAAAAGAATCTTGATCGAGCGCGCGCGGCTGTTGAAAGCCTGCACCTTGAGATGGAATTCCACTTCGCTGCCGGTCAAATCGGGATAGCCCTGTCGGTGCACGACCGGCCATTCGTAAGAGGTGACCATGTCTTCCACGCTGGCGGCATCCCTGTGGCCGGCATCGCTGGCCAGCACGATGAGCAGCGCCGTTTGCCCCCGCTGCGCCAGCGATTTGTCGAGATGCTGGAGCACGAGGAGATCTCGCCACAGGCCTTTGCTCACCACGAGGCGGCTGACGTGGGTGAACACGAAGTCGAACCGAATCCCCAGCAGCGTCTCGGCGTAGTCCGTCAGTCTGTGGCGCGACTCCTTCTTTGCCCGGAGCGAGATTTGCGTGGCTGGCAGTCCGTTGTACACCAGATCGATGTCGCGACGGCCGAACTCGCTGCCGAGGAACCGCAATTCCTCCACCACCCAATCCCCCACTGCGAACACCCCATCGCAATGCCATGCCCGGCGCACGAGGGCGTGCTTGAAAAAGTCGTCCTGGGAGCCGAAGACGTCGTCGAGCCGCTGACTCGAGGCGCCCGCACACTTGAGAACGTTGTAGAACATGACGTCGCGCCCGGGGCTGTCCTCTACCAGACGCCGCACGGTGGCGACCTCGTGCGCATAGAACACGGTGGCGAAGCGCCGATCGCCGGCGAGAATGGCCTTGAAGGCCGTGCCGAGGCCCATGAACTCGTGAGCGATGAGAAAGCAGGGGTACTCCTCTTCGGACAACAGAGCCGTCACCGCTTCGTATCCGGGCTCGGCAATTCTCACGTACTGCTCGAACTCCCAGTCACCTTCGTAGCGATCGCACCGCAACCCGAAGCGTTCGAACAGGTTTCCCTTGAAGCCGTTCAGCCCGTATGGGGCGTTGCTCGCATCGACGAGCAGCACCTCCGGTTCCACCGTTCCCGCCGGGCCCGTCATCGGCCGGCGCCCGTATACCAGCCGCACCTGGCGTCGCACCTCCACGCCGCTCAGCGCTGTCCCCACCTCGTCGGACCATACGCCGTTCCAGTTGTCGTAGAGGACCGTGCCGTCGCTGCCGAGTGGCTCCCGATCTCCGGGGTCGGGCAGCGCCCCGAGCAAGATCGTGCGGGCTATGCGCTTGCCGTACACACTCGAGGTGATCAAGCCCTCGAGAACGGACCCGATCCCGCCGGCCTTGTGAACTGCCTCGTGAGTGACGTGTACGATCGTCGCCATGCTGTTGTTCCCGACTGTAGGCTACCTCATCGCTCGATCTGTCGCAAGTTTGTGATGCTATAGCTGAAAGAGTTATTAAGGACTTACATTCTGGCGACGGTTCGCCGTGTCGCCGGTCACACGCTCAACCGTTGCCGACGCCGATATTTTTAGTATCTTGGCAGGTGGAATCAGCTCTCCCCGATTTTCGCGCCCGGCCGGAGCCGGGTTTTACTCCCCCTCTCGACAACCGACAAACCGTATCTCGCAGGAACCCGCGGTCATGGCTCCCGGGTCCCACGGGGCTGGCAACGCCGACCTCCATCGACCCGCTTCCTCCAATTCAGCGACAGCCTCTATCCATGCCCGACATTGCCGCCAACATCCGCGAACCGTCAGGGGTGCCTCGCCAGCACTGGCCCGTCACCGTCGGCGTCCCTTTTCCCCAGGGTGAGCTGCGCTCGCACGAGCACATCGCCGTGCTCGGCCCGGAGGGCGATTCGGTGCCGTGCTGCTCCAGGAGGAGCGCATCGTGGCCGGATGGCTCTGTGAGGTGGGCACTCGTCGATTTGCAGCCGACCCTGAAGCCAATGGAAGATTCCCCGCACACGATTCGCTACGGACATCCACTCGTCGACGCCGACGCGCGCTCGACTCCCCTTCGCGCCCATATTCGCGACGAGTTCGTCGACGTCGTC
Organism: Candidatus Latescibacterota bacterium; assembly: GCA_965205655.1. Classification (GTDB taxonomy): domain Bacteria; phylum Latescibacterota; class UBA2968; order UBA8231; family UBA8231; genus CBDBIJ01. Next base: position 7,426 of record CBDBIJ010000072.1, on the reverse strand, counting down.
ACGGGATCGCTGGCCGTTCGCCTGGCGCGGCGGGGGACCCGATTGATTCAATCCGTGTCCCGGGGCTCACAGGAGTACCTGGCCAGCGAGGATGGCGTGGCGGGTGAGCCTCTGCTCTGTGCCGTGGACGGCGAAGGAACGCTTTACGAGAGCACCCTCGAGGATGTTCAGATCGAAGAGCAGAGCGCGCTCCGCGTCGTCATAAGGGCCTCGGGGAGCTTCACATCACCCGATGGCGCCCGACTGCTGAGCTGGATTGCGCGGCTCTACTTCTTTGCCAACCACAGTTTCTTCAAAGTCTACTACACCGTCGTTCACGATCAGCCCAGCAGAATGGTGCATCTGCGGCGATTGAGCCTCTCGCTGAATCTGAGTCTGCGCCAGTCGACGCGAGCTTTTTTCTCCACCTCCTCGCCGTCATCGGTCTCCGGCGGAGCCGCTTCGAACGCGCGGCGGCGCAGTCACGAGTTCGACCCTGTGGCCGGATCTGTCGCTTTAGTGCAGACAGCTGCGGGTCGCTGTGCGATCTATGAATCCGAGGGCGGCATCGACTCTGCCGTTGACGCCGGGCACGAACGCTGTACCGAATACCGCGGCGACGGCCACGGCTGGCTCCACCTCGCCGATGAAGAGGCCGGCGTGACGCTCAAGCTGCGGCGATCGCAGCAGAGTTATCCCAAGGCCCTTCGCACTGACGGCTCCCAGGTGAGACTCGACCTCTACCCCGACATGCTCGCGTGGCGCAGCCCGGGTAGAGAGTACCTCGCCTCTCCCGAAGGGGAGGCACCCCCGCGCGACATCGCTTTCCACGGGCCCCTGCAGATTCCGCAGGGTATGGCAAGGACACACGAGCTCTACTTCCATTTCGGACAGCCGTGCGCCAGCGCCGGGGAGGTCGACCGTCTCGCCCTCGCCTTCGAGCAGCCCCTGTTGCTCACCCTGCCCGCCGCGCACTACGCCGGCACCGGTGCCCTCGGACCGGTCCAGCCGTTCGAGCCGGAGCGTTGGCCCCTCGAAGTGAAGCTCAGAAAACTCTGCCGCCCTCCGAACGGGCGGGGCGTGCTCAACGATGGAGACGAGGTCGAAATTGTGGGCAGCGACGAGGAGATCGGCACGGGAGTGACCGAAAACCTCGCCGGCGATCTGCCTCGCTGCCTGCTGCGGCAGTTCCTGCGAACCGGAGACCAAACACTGTTCTTGGCAGGCGAGGCCGCAGCCATGCATCTCATGGATGTGGATACGATCCATTTCAGCTCTCAGCACGCCGACTGGGTCGGCGGTCAGCACGTGCGCCACTCAGTCAACCACCACTACACCGACGCCGACCAGGTTGAACTGAGCGGCCCGCGCCCTGACAGGATCTCGCTCGCTGGACTTGTGGAGTACTACTTCCTCACTGGCTACGAGCGGGCCCGTGAAATCGCCGAGCAATGCGCCGACTTCTGCCGCACCGCGGCACCCTACGATTGGAGACAATCCCTCACCAGTGATGCAGTGGCGAAAGCCCTCCACCCCGAACAGGTCGAGTGGTCTTTCCGCACTATGGACGTCGGCGTGCCGCTCACAGGCATGGGGATATTCCATGATGCCTTTCCCCACGAGCGCTTTCTGCGGTCAATGGAGGCGCTCGTCGACATGCTCGAGATCTGGCAGGACGACGACGGCCGTTGGCGCGACCAGATCGGCTCTCACAACAGGGGATGCGCCCCGGCCATGACCGCTTCTGTGCTGCGCGGCCTGCAGCTCTACCACACGGCCACCGGTGACGAGCGCGCCCGCCACATGCTCATCGACGGACTCGTCTTTCTCGTCCGCTGCGGCCGCACGGCCGAAGGGATTTTTCGCCGCGACGAGAGTCCTTTGGGAGACGTTCCCGATTCAGAGAGTGCGGTGTTGCTTGGACCGCTCGCCTTCGTTTATGGCGAGACGGCTGATCGCGAAGCGCTGGACGCCGGCTACCGTCTCTTCCGCTGGCTCATCGATACTGCCGAAACTCCTCCCAGCGCGCTGGCGGACCTGCTGGATTTCATGCCTCTCCTCGATCGATTCGGCCTGCTCGACGAGTTCCGTGCAACTGATGTCGTGGATCATATCCCCGAACCCTGGCAGCCGCGAGCTGTCTCGCAGAAGTAGCAGGGGTTCATCATGTGGCTGGGCATGTTCGCCGTCATCGTCGCCGTCAGCTACGCGCTGATCAAGTTCCTGTCAGCAGTGCATATGCGGCGCCTGCTGGGAAAGCGCTCGCAACTCAACCTGGAGGTGCAGAGGACGCGTGGTCGAGTCACCTCCCTCGAGGGCAAGCTTCAGGTGGCGAGCTCACGCATGGGAGCGATCGAGCAGAAGCTCAACATAGCCCGCCGGTTCAAGCAGGAAACCTATGACCGCTTGCTGATGGAGCTGCCGACCACGCAGCTCTCGGAGCTCCGCGCCTGCATCAATCGAAATCCCGTGCCGGAGCCCAGAGGGGTCAAGATATTCCACGAGCTGGAGCTGTCGGAAAGAATCAGCGCCACCCTCGGAGCCATGTCGGTCGCCGTCTTTCAGTTTCGTCCCGGCGCGGGCGACGCCGACGTGGACCAGATCGAAAGCGACTTCATTCGGGCTCTCGAAGCGGCCGATATCCCCAACGCCCGTCACTCTGTCGTCGACGCCGGCTCTGGAGAGGAAACGAAAGCCGTCGTCTGCACACTCGACGATCCCTCAGCCGCCCTGGAACTGACGTGCGACTTCATTCAGAAAACCGCCGGGAACGTCGCGGGCAGGCTCAGAGGCGTTGTGCTGGCTGGCGTGAATGAGGATCAGTTCCAGGAAGAGACCGTGAGCAAGCTCTTCGCGGGGGCGCTGGAGCGGGCGATGCAGCTGGCCGGCAGCGCCCCCGACGGCACCCTGCTCTTCAATCGGGCTGCGTACGAAAGTGTTGGCAAGGACGAACGACTGGAGCTGTTCAGCAAAGCTGAGAAACTCTACGTCTTCAAATGGCAGATATCGGAAAAGGATGCGGAGGACGAAGCAGGCCAGCCGGCCGGTGACGGAGGTGCCGATAAGGACGGAGACGACGATGGCGATCCGAAGGATCCGAAAAATCGCGCCGATGGAGCTGACGATCCTCCTGATCGCGACCAGAAGCCAGACCGCAAGGAAGTGGAGTCACCCTCATGACTGACGCCTTCTACGCCATCGTCATCATCGCCTTCGCAAGCATGGCCGTTCTCACCCTGTTCAACCACCTGGTGCGCGGCAACGAAATCAGGGACGAGATCCACGGGCTCAACGGAGCGATAGACGGTCTCGATGAGCGCCTCGCCTCGATCCGGCAGGAGCTTGAGAGCATCAAGTTCGACTCCGGCCTGCTCAATGACGAGCGCGTCGCCCTCGAGGCGCAGAGAAAGTGTTTGTTGGACCTCGAGGAGGCGTTCCTGCGGCAGCAGAAGAAAGTGCAGGGACAGAGGTGAGCACAGGTCGGCCGCCGGCCGATTGCATCGATGCCGCCGTCGAGCTGGCGCTGCGGGAGGATCTCTCGAGCGAGGTACTGAGCCCGGCCGCCGACCTGACGACGAGCTGCCTCATCGACGATGCCACGTCGGTGACAGCCGCGATCTTGAGCAGACAGAACGGGGTCGTGGCCGGCGTCGCCGTCGCCGGTGCCGTTTTTCACCGACTCGACGGCGCGGTCGAGTTTGATGCGGTGCGGCGGGACGGCGATGCAGTGGCTGGCGGCCAAGAAATGGTGCGTCTGTGTGGGCCTGCCAGGCCCATTCTCACCGGAGAGCGCACGGCCCTCAATTTCCTACAGCATCTGTCCGGAATCGCCACCCTGACGCGGGACTATGTCGATGCCGTCTCCGGCACCGGAGTCCACATCACCGACACCCGCAAGACCACGCCCGGAATGAGACTGCTCGAGAAATACGCGGTTCGCTGTGGCGGCGGGGTCAGCCATCGGCTCGGACTCCACGATGCCGTGCTCATCAAGGAGAATCACATCGCCCTGTCAGGTGGCGCGGCGGCCGCTATGGCGCAGGCGCGCCACCTCACCGGCACCAACGGCACCTCGGCAACCGCCATCATGATCGAGGCCACCACCCTGGAAGAGGTGCGCCAGCTCGCAGGCCTCGGTGCAGGCGAATGTCCCAATCGCATTCTGCTCGACAACATGACCGTGCCGCTGATGCGCGAGGCAGTCGAGCTTATTCGCACCGCCGACGGCGAGGCGATCGAAATTGAGGCCACTGGAGGAGTCGACCTCGACACCGTTCGCGAGGTGGCCGAAACCGGCGTCGACCTCATCTCCATCGGCGCTTTGACCCACTCCGCGCCCGCCCTCGACATAACGCTGTTGCTCGACTGAGGGAATGTCCGGGCGGGGGGGTATCCTACTCCGCACTCGGATCGTCCTTTCCTCCACCACAGGAGGCTCTCGATACTCGCGACGACCTGCTCCGGTGCAGCTTCGAGAAGCTTGGGTGTGTCCGAGTTGTGTTTGCCCATGTCTGTGCCTGTCGATGGCGCAGCGAATGTCACCGAAGCTTCGTGGCGGCGGCCTCGATGAACCTGTCGGCTAGCTTGGGGCCCAGCCCCTCCGATTCGTGCTTGAAAAACACGAATGCCTGCTTCCACTGCTGAGAGCAGACCTCGTCGGCCCACCTGGACAGCTCGCCGTCGTCGTAATCGCTTCCCCGCAGCCGCAGGTAGCCCCAGTCGGCGGTGCTGCGGAAGCGGCGCTCCACCTTCTCCGACGTATCTTCGTCCTCGTGCGCAAAGCAGAGAGCGATCCCCTTTGAGCGGAGGCAATCGACAACTTCTTCATCGAACCAGCTGTCGTTGCGAAACTCCATGGCCGCCGAGGTCGTCGCCGGCAGCAGGTCCACGAAGGCCTGCAGACGCTCCATGTCCTTTTTCAGATTCGGTGGCAATTGAAACAGAATCGCCCCGAGTCGGTCCTTCAGGTTGGCTGCGATCTCGAGAAAGTAGGAGGTCTCCTCTTCTACATTCTTCAGCCGCTTCAGATGCGTGATGCGCCGCGTCGCCTTCAACACGAAACGGAACTCAGGCGGCACTTTGTCGGCCCACGACTTCACAACATCCGGCTTTGGTACGCGATAGAAGGTGTTGTTGATTTCGACGCTGCCGAAGTGCCCACCGTAGAAATTGAGCATCTCCTTGTCGGGAAACTTCTCGGGGTAGAAGTGTCCCTTCCACTCTTTGTAGTTGTACCCGCTCGTGCCGACGTACAGCTCCATTCTTCACCGCCTCCTGCTTGACCGGGTATGGGTTGCTCCGCACATTTCCGCGGCGCCAAAGTTACGTTATCCGCACACGGCCTTCAAAACGCGGCCCTCTTTCAGCCTAGCCGGAGTTGATGGAACAACGTCTCAATCGATCCGACGTGCGCTTCATCGCCGGCTGCGGCATTCTCGCGCTCATCGCCCTGCTCGTCGGCAGTCACTACTTCTATCGGGCCTTTCCCGAAGCGACCATCGATTTCAAGATCACCCGCGACGACGCCCGCGAGCGCGCCGGCGCTTTTCTCCAGCACCGCGGCCTCGAGATCGAGGGGTATCGCCACAGCGCCATTTTCACCTATGACCGCGTCGCCAAGACCTTTCTCGAACGGGAGCTCGGGCTCGACGGAACGATGGCCGTCATCGACAACCCGGTGAGGCTGTGGCGCTGGAGCAATCGCTGGGTGAAGGAGAGGCAAAAGGAAGAGTTTCGCGTCGAGTACACCACGGCCGGCGATCTAGTCGGCTTTACCCATGAAATCGAGGAAGAGAAGGAAGGGGCGCACTTGAGCCAGGTGGAGGCTCGCTACTTCGCCGAGCAGTTCCTCAGCCACACCATGGAACGACGGCTGGGCGAACTCGTGTTCGTCGAAGCCGAAACGACCGAGCGCCCCAACCGCACCGACCACTCCTTCACCTGGAAGCTCGTCGATTTCGAGGTTGAGGAGGCAACATACCGTCTACGCGTCGGCATTCAGGGTGATCTGGTCGGCAGCTATGGCGAATTCCTGAAAATTCCGGAGGTCTGGAAACGAGAGTACCAGGAACTTCGAGCCCAGAACAATACTGCTGGAAGCGTGGCGAGCGCCTTCATGATGCTCACCTTTATCGCCATGATCGTCGTCCTCGTCATGAGCATTCGCGCCCAGGACGTGCGCTGGAAGACGGTCATCGTGTTCGGAGCCATCGCCTTCGTCCTCACCTTTCTGGCGCAGCTCAACATGCTGCCGGTCACCGAGTACGGCTTCGACACGACGCAGACATTTGGAAGTTTTCTTACGCAGCAGCTGCTTTTCGGTCTGCTGATCGCGCTCTCCAGCGGCATCGGCATCGCCGTGCTCACCGCTGGCGCAGAGCCCGTTTACCGGCGCGGCTTTCGCGAGCACATCAGCCTCACCGAGCAATTCCTGCCCGACGGCATCCGCACGAAGCGCTTCCTCATCGGCACCATCCTCGGCCTCACGCTCACCGCCGTCAGCGTCGCCTACCAGAGCGTGTTCTATCTGGTCGCCGACAAACTTGGTGCCTGGAGTCCGGCGGACATTCCCTACAGCGAGATGGTGAACACCCACATCCCCTGGGTCGTCGTCCTCCTCATCGGGTTCATGCCCGCCGTCTCCGAAGAATTCACGTCGAGAGCGTTCTCCATCCCCTTCCTGCAGCGATTCCTGAAGAGACGATGGCTCGCCGTACTCATCCCCGCCGTCATTTGGGGGTTCGCCCACGCCGGCTACCCCCAGCAGCCCTTCTACATCCGCGGCATCGAGGTCGGCCTGATCGGAATCCTCCTCGGCGTCGTCATGATTCGCTGGGGTCTGCTCCCGGTGCTCGTGTGGCACTTCACCCTCGACGCGCTCTACACGGCCCTCATCCTGTTGCGATCGACGAACCGCTACTTCGTGGTGTCGGCAGCGCTGTCGGTGGGTATCATGCTCCTGCCGCTGCTGGCCGCCGTCATCCTCTACGTCCGGCATCGCTTCTTCATCGACGCCACATCCCTGCTGAATGCCGAGGACACGCCGCCATTGATAGCGCCGAAGGCAAAGCCGCGCCGCAACCTCACTCCGGAAGCGCAGCTGTCCGACCCCAGCGATGCGGAAATCTCCTACACCCCGCTCCCGCTCAAACGCCTCCTCACTGCGGCCGGCATCGTATTCGCGTCGTGTGCTGTTTTTCTCGTGGACGTGGAAAAGCCTCTCGACTTCGTCGACCTCGCCGTCACTCCGAAAGCGGCGGAGCGCCTTGCCACCGCACACCTGGACGCACAGAGCGTCGAGACCGATTCGTTCCGAACCGTCATCTCTGGGAATTTCCGGGTCGATCGCAATGCGGTGAAGTACCGAATGGAGCGGCAGGGAATAGCGGCGGTGAATCGACTCTACGGCGAGTACTTGCAACCCGCTCACTGGCAGGTCCGCTACTTC
>CBDBIJ010000071.1:0-30958 GCA_965205655.1 Candidatus Latescibacterota bacterium | reverse complement strand
TTATCGCCAAGAGGCGATTCATCGCCTCCATTTACTCTGCCGTCGAAGTGAATGGTGGTGTGGAGCGGCTGGCACAAATCCTGGGCGTAATGGGCAAGCAGGCCGGCGTAGACGAGGCATTTGTATTGCAGCGCCGCCGACGGCCATTTCCTGTATTCGGCGAAGGCAAGCGCGAGCCTCTCGGCCCACTCGGATATGGCATAGACCGCGAAGCCGACTCTTGACGGCTCGACCCGCAGCTGGTTGCACAGACGGACGAACCCACCTCTCGTGTCGGGAGGCGTCTGTCCTTCCAGTAGCTCCAGGTCCAGATAATGTTCGGGCCGTTCCTTTTCGCGCAGCAGCGACAATCCCGGATTCTTGGCCAGGTCCGGATCGGCGGAGAAGTGGGCGATAACGTCCGCGCTGCCTCGAAAAAACGACGGCATACTCGCCGGCAGCGACAGGACGGCCGCTTCTGTGTGTACGGCATGGCCGTCGACCCACCAGCCGGACGCGGGCGCCGCGCTCAGAATTAGAGCTGTGGAAAGACACGAACGTGAAATCGCCCCGTATCTCATCGCTGACTCCCGTCGGACGGAGATGTATATAGGAGAGGGCTGCAATATTGGATTGCGCCTCGTCGTCGTCAAGACGGTTGCGGAGCGGTTGCAAATCAGAAAGGCAGGCCGTCATCCCTGCCGGCTGGCGCCGACATCTCGTCGGTAAAGTTGAGTTGCTCGGCCTCCTCGCCTCCGTACGACATGTCGAGTTCCCCCGGGCCGCCCGGCGCATCGAGCATTCTCATGTTGTTGACGACGATCTCCGTCGTGTGGTGTCGCTGGCCGTTCGCATCCTCCCAGGATCGCGTCTGCAGGCGTCCATCGACGTACAGCCGAGTTCCTTTGACCAGGTACTGTCCGGCGATCTCTGCGAGGCGGCGCCAGAACACGAGCCGATGCCACTCGGTGCGGCGCTGCGGTTCGCCGTTCCGGTTCATCCAGCGGTCGTTCGTGGCCAGACTTGCAGTGGTGACTTGGCTCCCGCCCGGCGTGAACCTCGTTTCGGGATCGCATCCCAGATTCCCGATCAAAGTGACTCGGTTGAGATTCCTTCGTCGCATCTCTATACCTCCATTCACTCTTCCGCTGTCCCGGCCGTTTATCCCACATCTATCATTTCACCCACCTCATCGCCGCGTCCCGGTCGCCCATGCCGCCGGCGGGCTTGCGGAGTCTTGATGCCAAACCGGCGACACAATCTACCGAAGCTCCCCGGAGCAATTCCGAGGGCGAGTCCCGCGTCCTGGTTTGAGGCGTATATCCTCGCCGCCCGTTCGATGCGGTCCTTGTCAAAGCGCTCCATTGAACCCTCCCATGAAGAGTCGTCGTGAAACTGCACAATAGTATACTATTCAAATGTGCAGTTGTCAAGTCCTTCGACCGCTCACCACGTCGCCCGATAGGCGACGAACCGGTAACCGGAGGCGATCGATGGGCCGTCGCCGAGGCGGACTTCGTGCTCGGGCTCGAAATGGCGTCTCATTCGGGCCAGTCGGGGGTACCACGTCGGCATGATCACGAGGTAATCGGGTCTGACCTCGCGCAGGTACTCGAGTACCCCGTCATCCGCTGGCACACCCGGCTGCAGGTGATCGAGCACCTCCGGAGTTACGAGGCCGGCCGTGTCCACAACCCGCCGCCGGGAAAAGTACCCCAGTGCCCCGACGTCGTGGCTGGCAACGACCGCATCCGCGGGCGTGTGCTCGGCGATCCAGCGAGCCATTTCCACGTGCATCCGATCGATGTCAGCGACATTGCTGCCGTACTCCCTCCCGTACTCGAAGATGCCTGCGACATAGATGAGAAAGACGAGTCCCCAGGCCATAATCGCCGCAGGCTGGGAATCACACCAATGAGAGGTGGAGGGCCCTCGGATGATCAGCGACAGCGCCTGACGCAATCCGACTGCCCCTACAATAATCAGCAGGGGAACCATACTGGCGGCGTAGCGGCCGTGCTGGAACAGCGGCCCCTTGAAGGGGGCGACGATGCCGCGGATTAAGGGAAAGAGGATGAGAATCAGGGGAATGAGGCGCGCGCCTTTCTTGACTCGCTCGCTGGCGCAGCCGCGTCCGAGAAGAGCAGTGAGGCCGAGGGGGGCGGCGCACGCCAGCAGGACATTGCTGTCTGCGCCGAGCCGGAACAGCTCCTGAGCCTGCACGAGGGGGTAATACAGCAGGGTCCTTGCGAGCTGCTCCAGATCGAGATTGGCAACCGCACCTGCGAGCCCGTAGTCTCCGACTTTGGCGTAGAAGGTGCCGGGCAGGGGTCGTCCGCTCGTCCACAGGTTGAAAAAGACTGCCGGCGCCAACAGGCAGGCATATAACAGGGCGTGCATCCCATAGACGCGAATGACCTCGCCCCCCCCTTTTTGTGATGACGCCATCCAGCGGTCCAGCAGCGCCAGCGGAAACAGGATGAGGCACTCGGGCCGCGCCAGAGCGGCCGCGGCGAATAGGAAAGTCCCCCAGGGCGGCGGGCGGGGATGTGACATACCCTTTACGTGCAGCCACACTCCGCCAGTCGCGAGGGCCGTGTACAGAGAGATCTCCATGCCGGACAGACTTCCCCACACGAGTCTGGGAGTTAGAACGACGCTGAGGCTGCAAAGGAGGGCCCATGGAGGGGGGAGCCCGACGGCTCGGGCCAGCCCCCACGTCAACAGACCGGCAGTCCACAGGAGCACCACTCCCGCCACCTTCGCGGCGATGACTGGGTCCGACGGCAGCAAGTGGAGGGCGGCCAGGGTGAGCGTCCACAGAGGAGCCGACGATGCCGCGACAGGCTCACCTGGATTGAAATACATGCCGTCCCCGAGGCTGAGGTTGCGGGCGAGCTGGAAGTGGATGTAGGTGTCGTCGAGGGGGAAACCGGGTTCACCGGCGAGGAGATTCTCGAATCTCAGAAACGCCAGCACGGCCAGGAGAAGACAGACCGCCGTGACGAACCCGGAGGCGAAGCTCCACGATCTGTCGCCGAGCGCGCGCCTCAACTCAGTTAACCCTCAACACCGAGGTGGCGTCCCGCCTCTTCTCTGGCCCTGACGAGCAGCTCCTCATCGCGCACCGGATCGGCCAGGACGAGATCGGGCATCCCCGCTTGCCGCGTCCCTCTCAACTCGCCGGGCCCGCGGATCTCGAGATCTGCCCTGGCGATTGCGAATCCGTCGTCGGTCGCACACAGTGCCTGCAGGCGGGATTCACTCGGCCCTCCTCCGTCACCGTCACCGGTAGCATACCGCACGAGAACACAGTGGGATGACCAGTCCCCACGACCCACGCGACCCCGAAGCTGGTGCAACTGGGCCAGTCCGAAGCGCTCGGCGTGCTCCACAACCATTATCGTGGCGTTGGGGATGTCGACGCCGACTTCGATGACGGTCGTGCACACGATGGCCTGGATCTGTCCAGAAGCGAACTGCCCCATGACTTCCGCCTTTTCGTCAGTGGACATGCGCCCGTGAAGGAGTCCAAGCTCAAATGCGGACAGGGCACCTCTGGAAAGCTCCTCGAATCCCCTCGAGGCCGACTTGACTTCCCCGTATCCCTCCTCCTTCGCGTCCTCGATGTGTGGAAAAACGATAAACGCTTGGTGCCCGCTGCGGAGCTCGTCAGCCACTGAGGCGTACACCTCATCTCGCTGGCCCGGGGCCCTCAGCAGCGTCGTCACCGGTCGCCTTCCCATTGGCAATTCGTCGAGCACGGAGACATCCAGATCTCCGTACAGACTCAATGCGAGTGAGCGCGGGATGGGTGTTGCCGTCATCACCAGCATATCCGCCTGCGGCCCCTTATCGCAAAGCTCAGCTCGCTGCAGCACGCCGAAACGATGCTGCTCGTCCACTACGATCAGACCCAGGTTGGCGAACTGCACTCCCTCCTGTATGAGTGCGTGTGTGCCGATGACGATGCTGGCGCTGCCGCTCCGGATCGCCGTCAGTGCTTCCTCTCGAGCCGCGCCCCGCCTCCCTCCGGTCAGGAGCAGCGGAACAGTGCCCGCCCCTTTCAGCAGCGAGCGCAGGAGCAGGAAGTGTTGCTCTGCAAGGATTTCGGTTGGGACCATCAGGGCAGCCTGCCGGCCCCCTTCAGCAGCGGTGAGCATGGCGCAGGTCGCCACGATCGTCTTGCCCGATCCAACCTCCCCGTGGAGCAGCCGTCTCATTGGGTATCTCTGACCCATGTCTGTTTCGATCTCTCTGAACGCCCGTTCCTGAGCCCGAGTTAGGTCGAATGGCAGAGATTCCAGCAGTCCCGGCACGAATTTGCGGCTCGGCCGAAAGGAGATGCCCTCCCCCGCGGCCATACGCTGTTTGCGCTGGCGGAGCACCTCGCACTGAAGCGTGAACAGTTCCTCGAACACCAGTCGGCGACGGGCTTGCTCCGCCTCCTCCGCCGACTGCGGAAAGTGCAGTGCGCGCAAGCTTTGCCCCAGGTCCATCAAATCGCAACGCGCTCTGAGCTCTGCTGGCAGGGTGTCTTCCAGGGAGTCGGCGAAAGCGGTCAATGCGGCACTGACGAGTCGACGAAAACCGCGACTTTCGAGCTTGACCTGCTTCATCTCGGCGCTCGACCGGTAAAGGGGGATAATGCCGCCGGTATGGAGCTGTGGCCTGGATTCGTCGATGAGTACCTCCACCTCTGGGTGGATCATCTGTCTCCCTCCACCGTACTCCTCCACCATGCCACTCAGGGCAACGAGATCTCCCACCTTGAAGTGGAGGTGCTGGCCGCCGTGAAACCAAATGCAGGTCAGCTTACCGGAATCGTCCTTCACGACGACTCTCGCCGGAGGTTGTCGCCTCGCTCTATGACGGCCGCCCCGGTTGGGTATGGCGGCAGTTAGCACCGCGCAAATCAGCGTGATCTCCTCTCCTAAAGGGGCCTCTGACACCGACGTGAGCTGACTGCGGTCGAGATAACGACGTGGCGGCCTCAGTAGCAGCTCACCGACGGTCGAGATCCCCGCCGCCCGGAGTGCACCACCGCGCCTTGGTCCGACGCCAGGAAGTGACTCGATCTGCTCTGACAGATGCGCTAGCATGTCCCAGGATAGAATACTACAATAGTATAAATACGTTTACTTATCCTTATGTAGTATAATTTAATACTAAATAAATTCCCCCATGGCTCCGATTCTAGCTGGTAAAGACCGGTCGCGGTCGAGCCACCTCCGTCCAGTCGGCAGGCGGCAATCGGCCTGCGACCGTCGGTCGCACTGATCATCCATCCTGGCTAACCAAGAAGTCTGCCAGGTCGACCGCGACGAGCCCCAGTGGGCCACCCACCCACACACGCTCGCAGCGCGGACCTCAAAAGGAGGATTGATCTCAAATGAAGGGTTCTCACGGCAACGGCTCCACGTGCGAGATTTCCGACTGCCTACGAATTGGCGAGCGTTTTCTACTCTCATTCGACGATCCAGAGCTCGAAGCGCTACCCTACCAGGGACGACTGCAGGATCTCAGAAAGGACGGGCTGCTCTGTATCGACGCTCCGGCGGACGTGCGACCGCCCCGCGGCACGCCTGTGACCCTGAGCAGCCTCAGGCAGACGACGGATGATTATACATTTTCCAGCCACATCCACGGTCGCGGACGACTCAAGGGTCGGGTTCCCGTCCTCTTGATAAGTCCACCAACTCGCATCGAGCGAACGCAGCGACGCGGCGCATATCGAATCTCTGTCTGCTTGCGGGTCCAGACCAGCTGGCTGCTCGAAGATGAGACGGACCCCCTCAGCCGGGGTCCGCGCGTGAGCAGGCCGGGAGTGTTGACGAATCTGAGCGGAGGAGGAGCTCAGGTCTTCCTGCGATGCCGTCCCGAGTCGGAGGCCATTTCCCTGAACGTGGCCGCTCCCACCGGATTCGTCGAAGAGCTTGCCAAGCGGCGTACGAGTACGAACGGCAATTCGCGGCGCGGCTCGACCATCCACCTCGATCCGTTTCTGAAGAGTTGTGAAAAGATCAGGACCCGACTGAACCGGATCGAGGCCCAGGTCGCCCACTCACGGATTCACTTGCGAGATTCGAGGGGCACCATTTACGCCGTATCAGTCTCCTTTGCAGAGCTTCAAGAAATCTGCTATCAGCTCGTGCGATATCTGGAGCGCCAGTCGATCCGCAAAGGGCTTCGCGACGACGTGGGGGATTCGGAACAGCGCCGCTCGCGCGCCGACATACCAACACTCGAAGCGCATGATATGGCCGTACCGGCCGCCTGAAAGCGCCGCGCTTGCCAGCGCGCTCTCACAACCTGGCGCCAAGAGCCTTGACAGCGGCTCGGATCGCCCAGTACAATTGAAACTGCCGCTGACCGCGGGGTGCCCCTCTCACTCCCGCTCAGCTCGATCTCCGTTTCAGTTGTGACCCATGCCACGCAAGCAATCGTTTTCACAATTCCTGATCGGCACCGCTTCGCTAGAGCGGCCTTCGTTCTTCTACGCCTACTCGGGCATGTGGCTGCACCTCCTCATCAGCGTGCCCGTTCTCGTCTTCGTCATTCAGATTCCCTTCCTCGACGCGCTGTCGTCGATGGCGGTCAGTTCCCTCAGTCTGGGTATCGTCGTCTACAGCGTCCTGTCGCGCGAGTACGGCCTGCTCGTCAATATCCTGCCATACGGAATCAGTCTCGGAAGGGCTCTCGACCCGGCCTATCTCGGCTTTCCGTTCCTCGTTATCGCCATAATAATCGCTCTCGCCTCGGGTTTTCTGCTCCTTTCCAGCGAATATCGCCGCTACACCCGTGAAGTCTACGACGGCGACGAAAGCGGTGTGCCCCTGTGGATCACCGTCGCCATCGGCACGACCCTCATCCTCCTGTTCATCTTCGGTATCCGACTGCTGTAGACTGCCGCTGCCGCGGCGCCTGCGAGCTTCCTGCTGAGGCGCGCCTCTGCCCGCAGCTGTCTGATTCTTTCAGCGAATCTTCAACGTCGCCAGGCCTACGAGGGCCAGTATGCCGGCGGCGATCCAGAATCTGATGACGATCTTCGTGTCGGCGAGACCTCGGGACTGAAAGTGGTGATGTATGGGCGCGCTGTGAAGAAAGCGCCGCCCGAGCCATCTGATTCCGATCTTCTCCTGCACCACCACTGACAGCGCCTCACCCACAAAGATGCCACCCACGATCAGGAAAAGGAATTCCTGCTTCACCAGGACGACGACGGTGCCCAGCAGGCCCCCCAGCGCCATAGACCCCGAGTCCCCCATGATGACGTTGGCTGGATAGGAGTTGAACCACAGAAATCCGAGACAGGCGCCGAAGACGATGGAGCAGATGATCGCCACTTCACCTACACCGGGAACGAAGGGAAAGATGAGGAATTGCGAGATCTGGGCGTGACTCGACACGTAGGCGAATACCCCGTACACGGCGACGGCGAAGGCCACCGGAACCACCGCCAATCCGTCCAGACCGTCGGCGATATTGACCGAATTGGCAATGGCAACGACGGTGAACACGATGAAGGGAATGTAGCCCCATGACAGGTCGACGACCGGGTTTTTGAAAAAGGGGAGATACAGCTGGGTCGCCAGTCCTGCCGGCAGCGGCGAAAGCTCCTCCGTGACAAACACGACGGCGAAAACCAGCGCGTACACAAGCTGGAAGATGAGCTTGGCCGTCTCACCCAGCCCGCGGTCGCTGCTACCATGACGAACCTTGAGAAGGTCATCGGCATAGCCCAGAGCGGCAAACCAGACGACGGCGCCCAGACAGAGAATCACGAATGGATTGAGCAACTTGCACCACAGGAGGGCGCTCGTGAGGACGGCCGCCACGAGCAGACCGCCGCCGTAGGTCTTTGCTTGATGTTCGGTGACTGGGAAGTGGGCGTATTGCCGCGACGCGTCCCGCTGTCCTGAACGGTAGAAGTAGAGGATGATTGGACTACCGAACAATATGGTAAACACGAGAGAGGTGATTGCCCCCGCGATCGCCCTGAAGCTGATGGAATCCAGCAACCGCAGATACGACAGCGCCTCTACTGTCTCCTGCAGATATGTGCCGACGTAGTAGAGCATAGCCTATCTCTCTCCCGTCCCGGCCCGGCGCGGCGGTCGCGACGAACGGACCTGTTCGGCGAGTTTGCCGAGGCTCTCCTTGAGCGGAAATGCGGGCTCGAATCCGGAGGAGGTGGCGAGGATTTGATCGACGTCTTCGTCGAGATCCTCTGCGCTCAGGACGCCGCGGTGCAGCAGATACCCCAGCGCCCGAACCACCTCCTGCCTGAACTGAGAGTCGGGGTGAATATAGAACCGCCGCAGGGCGCCGAGGAGTTCATCTCCCCCTCTCCCGACTCTGCCCACGGCGCGCAGGGCCTGAATGACGACTCGTGGAGATCGATCTGTAAGAGCGGTCAAGAGAGTGGCGTTCGTCGTATCCTCGATGGCATTGCGATCACCCAGCGCCCTGGCGGCAGCGGCGCGCACTTCGAAGTAGGGATCGGTCTCCAGCGCCCGTACCAGCACCTCCTCGACCCGGTCAGCCATCTCATCGAGATTGTGCAGACCGTGCTCTATGACGTTGCGTCTGACGATTCCGGGGTGACGAAAATCACCGCCGAAAAGGCGACGCGCGCCATTGGCCCGGGCTGCGGTCCATGAGCATGTCGAGGAGGAGATCGAGTCGCTCCTGATAGCCCAGGAGGCCGACGAGCTTGATGCCGACGTTGCGTTTCCCAAGGGGGATCTCATACCACTGCTCCGAGGTCAGGTATCGATCGGCCTGATATCGCCAATAAGCCAGCTCGCGCGGATCGAGGCGCTCGCCTCCCCCGACTTCCTCGAGCCGCTGTCGGACTTGCCGCAGGAGGGCGTTCGGATCGCTCGGCACACCTTTCGTACGCGAGGGAAATTCCAGAGACAGCGGCGGCGGTCTGCGCCCATCCATGAGCGCCGCGATCTCCGAGGCGATGAGCTCCAGGCTGTTGCGCTTCGGCACGGTGCTGGCGGTCGAGCTGAGCCGTTGGCGCAGCTCGGGTGAGTCCATGAGACGTCCGATCTCACCGGCGAGGAGCTCACCATCAAGATGCGGTCTCACCGTGTGCCCGTCCCAGCGCGCGCCCTGATACAGCACCCGTGCGGCGCCAATCCGCTCCAGCTCTCGGGCATTTGCGGCCTGATGGTCCTCCGCCGCAGCCAGCGGCACGACGATCGCTGGCAGGCCGCATAGGCAGACTTCGGTAAGCGTGCCGGCCCCGCCGCGGCAAACGACGACGTCGGCCGCTGCGTAGAGTTCCTGAATATCGTCCGAGTAATCGAGGCGGCGGTACCACGCGGCGGTATCGCCGGTCAGCCCCGCTTGCTCCAGAAGCCGCTCCGTGTCGCGGACTGCGTCGTACTCAGCGCTGGAGTAGCGTCCGGTGACGTGAATGACCAGGATCCCGTCTCTCTGGCGCACGAGCGGAAGGGCCTCGACGACGGCCTCGTTGATGATTCGAGACCCACTCGACCCCCCGGTGATAAGAACGACCTGACGGTCCTCCTCGATCCGGAGCCTGTGACGCGAAGCGTCCCGATCTATCTTGAGGAGCTCTCGCCGCGCGGGATAGCCGACGA
Organism: Candidatus Latescibacterota bacterium; assembly: GCA_965205655.1. Taxonomy (GTDB): domain Bacteria; phylum Latescibacterota; class UBA2968; order UBA8231; family UBA8231; genus CBDBIJ01. Next base: position 21,362 of record CBDBIJ010000071.1, on the reverse strand, counting down.
CGGCGACCCGCTTCATATCGAACCACCGTCCCGCTTCCTCGAAGGCGACGCCGACCCGATCCGCCAATCGTCCGACGGCGTGGTTGAGCACCCCGGGCTGCAGGTTCGGCTCGTACAGAAATACCTTGGCCCTGCCCAACCCAAGCTTGCGGAGCAGTCCGAAGGCGAACATGATCGGTGCGCTTGCGAAGCCGCCTGTGGCGAAGATGATGTGAGGCCGGAAGCGCAGGAGGATACCGACGCCAGTCGCGGTTCCTATCAGGAGACTGGCGGCAAACGTGAGCATGCCAAACGGTGACGGCGAGCGCGGTAATGGCCGCGAGCGGACGAACCGAAGTGGGTAGCCCCGAGCCGGCACAGCCCTGGCCTCGAGTCCTCCGCGGACACCCACATACAGAATGTCGGCATCCGGCTCTCGACGCCGAATATCGTCTGCGACGGCGAGGGCCGGATAGACGTGGCCACCTGTCCCTCCTCCGGTAAGCAGGTATTTCATGATGCGTTGCTGTCAGCCCGCAAACGGGCCGCTCAGGCAGGAAATCGTCGACAGTCGAGGAGGATCGGGAAGTGGCAGAGCCAGTCGAGTCGCTGAGGCAAGCGGGGAAATCGGTGCGACTCCCATCACGTCCTACTGTAAAATATGCACGCCCTCACTGCGTCCGACAAGCAGTCGTCTCTCCTCGGTAGAGCTATAATCAGAAGGTGTGGAAATAGACAGACGGCGATCCTACCCTTCCTTTGTAATTAGCCATCACAAACGCCGGGGCTATCCCGGCAGGAAGAGGAGAATCGCCATGGCACAACCTAAGCCGCGCACGACGGAAATGTCCATGCCCACGTTCGAAACGCTGGAAGAGTGGACACGCTCGCAGATTCAGTCGCTGATGCAGTCGGTTCTGGATGAAGAAGTCACCCATGCGCTGGGACGGTCACGGTACGAGCGACAGGCACCGTTGGACGCAGCCGGCGGCTACCGCAATGGGTACGGGAAGCGGCGGCGACTGTCCTTGACCTCGGGCACGATCGAGGTGAAACGCCCTTGGGTGCGGGGTCTGGAAGAGCGATTTGAGAGTGCGGTACTGCCGCTGTTCGCCCGGCGCACCCAAGAAATAGGTCAGCTGCTGCCAGAGCTTTACCTGCACGGTTTGTCTCAGGGCGACTTCGAGCTGGCGCTGCGCGGCCTGCTGGGCAAGGGAGCGCCTTTGTCGGCGTCCTCGATCGCTCGTTTGCGTGAGAAGTGGATCGTCGAATACAACGCCTGGCGCAGCCGACGACTGGATGACCGCGAGCTCGTCTACGCCTGGGCGGACGGGATCTACGTCAAAGCCGGTCTCGAGAAGCAAAAAGCCGCTCTCCTGGTGGTCATCGGCGCGATGAGCGATGGGCGCAAAGAAGTCCTGACGATTGTCCCGGGCTATCGCGAATCGAAGGAGTCGTGGGCGGGCGTACTGCGCGATCTGCGTGACCGCGGACTGAGCGTGGCGAAGTTGTTGGTGGCGGATGGGCACCTGGGTATCTGGGCGGCCCTGGCAGAGGTCTGGCCGGAGACGGCTGAACAGCGATGCTGGAATCACCGCATCCTGAACGTGCTGGATAAGCTGCCAAAACGCGTGCAGGTCGAAGGGCGGCACCTGCTGACACAGATCCCGTACGCGCCGACCCGTCAGGAAGCGACGAAACGTCGCGATCAATTCGCCAAACGGTTTCGCCGCGAGTGTCCAGACGCCGTCGATATCCTTGAGCGCGATTGGGACCGTATGGTGACATTCTACGACTTTCCCGAGGCCCACTGGCAACACCTGCGCACCACCAACGTCGTCGAAAGTCCCTTCGCTTCGGTACGGTTGCGAACCAATGCGGCCAAACGATACAGGAAGGTGGCCAATGCCACCGCCCTCATTTGGCGGGTACTGATGGTGGCCGGGAAACGATTCCGGCGACTCAATGCACCGCATCTCATGGCTGACGTCTACGCCGGGGAGTGCTACGAAAACGGATCACCCATCGCGCAAAGGAAGAAGATCGCCGCCTGAGTCGTTTACACACCATTTGACCCAAGCTCCCTCGGCGCAGATTTGCCTCAAATGACGGTTACTTCGTCTGCCCGCATCCACCCACCCAGACCATTCGCCAGTCGAATCAGGACCCAGTCACCCTCTCTGCGCTGTAGTCGCGTCATCGTCCCCTCGTGTATGACGAACACGACAGTCTGGTCGATGTCCGGACCGCTTCGTGCGGTTGCCTGCGCAACCGTGACGACCGCGTCGATGCGGTTCGACATCTGATGGACCCGCGCGAGGAGAAGCAGAGCCGTGGCAGCAGTCAGGCAACAGATCGACGCGAACGCGCCGAGCCAGAGCCCCCCCCGCCCCTCTTGTCGCCGGCGCAAACGCATCGCCGCCTGACCGAACAGTCCGAACAGAAAACACGCGAACGCTGCCGCCAGCTCGTTTTCCGTCGGGTAGTAGTACAGACGCAGGACGAGCTGCCACAGCGGGTTGGGTTCACCCTCGTCCTCGACGCGGTCCTTTTTGACGCAGGAGGCGAACAGCAGGTTGGCGCGGATGTCGTCGTCACGCGGAGATAGTCGTCGCGCGCGCTCGTACCACACGATGGCCTCGCCGAGCCTTTCGGACTTGAAGCAGGCGTTGCCGAGGTTGTAAAACAACCTCGAGTCCCTCACCCCGGTCGCCACCGCTTCGAGGTACTTTGCGCGCGCCCTCTCGTACTCGGAGCGGCGATACGATTCGTTGCCCTCGACGAACAGGCCCACTGCCGCCGACTCGGCTTGCAGTGCACCCGCCAGGCCTATCAGGACGAGGGTTGTGATGCCGACGGAGCCCCTCATCGAGCAAGCTCCCTCAAGTTGGAAATGACCTCCTCGGCGCGGGCGTGGATCCGACCCAGTTCCGAGGCGTCGGCCGCGCCTGGTGCGTAGCGTCCAAACTCGCAGGCGAGAAGAACCTCGGAGAGCTGCCTGATTGTCGCGTCATCCGCACCCCACGAAGCAACCGTTTCGGCACAGCTATCCTTCGACAGGCCGGCCTCGGCCAGATTTTCGTGGTCGGCGACGAAACTTCGGAGGGCCTGGTGGATTTGTCCGTAAAAGTTCGAGCTGTCTCCTTCAGCCAGAAGCTCCCTCGCCCTTATCAAACGGTGTTCAGCTCGCTGCCTGGCGCCGCGGCGTCGCGCATATGCCCTATCTCCCTCGAGACGACGCCGGTGACGGTGATAGACCAGCAGTCCGGCATAGGCGAGAGGAGCGATAGCCTGGATGACCCAGAACCCGGGACTCTCGTGGAGAAACCGATTGCCCAGACTGAGCTCGCCGACATGGGGCTTGATGTGTCGAATATCTCTTCCGACCTCCTCGATTTCCTTTCTCGTGAGCCCGTATGTCACCGTCGGTTGCGTCTCCACCTCCCCTTGGCTGTGTATGCTCACGAGCTCAGACCGGGCCGTGCGGTAGCGGTGGTCCTCGGGGTCGAAGTAGGAGAACTGAGCTGCCGGAATCTCGAGGCGGCCGCCGCGTTCAGGTATGAGGACGTACTCGAATGTGACGCTGCCGCCATACCGCTGGCCCTGAACCTGCTCCGTCACAACTCTTTTCGGTTCGTACACCTGGAAGCCGTCTATCGCCGCCAACGGCGAGGTAGTCACAGCCTGGATATTCCCGCTCCCTTCAATCTGGAGTCTCAAGGTGACCGGATCGCCGATGGAGACCTCGCTCGGCTGGGCCGAAACATCGATCGTGTAAGACCCCACGGACCCTCCGAAATCCGCTGGCCGCCCGGCCTCGGGCAGAGGAGAGACTTCGATGGCTATCGGGTCGCTGCGCACGATCAGCGTTTGAGATCGGTCGAACAGCGAAAAGGCGTCGAACAAGCCGCCGCGTCGCCTGCCGCGCTTAGGAATACTGCACGAGATAGCGAATTGCTCTACCTCAAGCCGCCCGGCCGTCGTCGGGAAGAGGGCAACGTGCTTGAGAGGCGTGGCGCTGAATGCGATGCCGTCTATCAACTCCCGACGAGGATCGAGACGGCTGGCGACGAATAGATCCTTGAACCAGAAGCCGGAGAAGGAGGGAACGGTCTCGAAGGCCACATTCTGGACCTGGGTTCGATAGAGCAGGTCGTAGGTCACCGTCACTTGCTGACCGAGATACGCGTTTGATCGATCTGCGGCCACGCGCAGGAAGAGATAATCCTCGATCGTCTCCGAACCACCTTCCCCGCTGCCCGCCCTCCCGGGGTGGCGGGCACCCGGTTGGGCCTTCACGATCTCCACGTCGATCGCTCTTGTTTCGTACATCTCCCCCTGGAATTCCATGCGCGCCGGGCCGATCCTGAATTTTCCGGCGCGACGAGGGTACAAGGTGTAGGTCAGCTCTCTCGAAAAGCTGGTGGCTCCGCTGCCGAACCCGATGTCCGTGCCGACAGATGGCCCATGAACGTCGAACCCGCTGAGCTCGATTACGGGGGCCGGCACGTGCGGAAGGATCTCGTCAGAAGTTATTGTCAATTTGAGCTGAATCGGTTGCCGCGTGGAGGCCCTGGTTCGGTCTACGGAGGCATCGAATGAGACTTCGGCGCGCAACTCGGACGCCGATCCCACGAGCAGGAAGAGAGCGAGTCCGAATGGGCCCATCACCAGTCCTTTGCCTGCCTGCCCGGTTTCATCCGAAATCGCCTGTGTTGAGCGTCGAGTTCGGCCTCCTTGAGGGCCTCGAGAAGTTGCTCTGCCTCTTCTGGATTCATCCTCCTGGACTCGGGCTCAGCCTCCGTCCCCTCATCGTCGCCGCCGGATTCGTTCTCTGGCGTGCTCGAGCTCGATTCGCCGTCCTCGCCACCTTCCTCCGGCTGCTGTGAGGTTGACTCTTCCTGCTCTTGCTCAGCCCCATCGTCCGACTGCCGGTCGTCAGACCTCTGTTCGTCGTCCAACTTCTGTTGGTCGTCCCCTTCTTCTCGCTGTTGTTGGGGCTGCTCCTGGAGCTTCTGGAGCGCCAGCTCCAGATTCGCTTTGGCGTCGGCGTCGTCCGGACTGCGCGCCAGAGCTTCCTTGAAGGCTTTGGCTGCGTCGGCGTACTGTTGCAGTTCGAAGTGCGAATTGCCCGCGTTGTACCAAGCCTGCGCCTGCAGGTCGGCGTCTTCGCCTCCTGTCGAGCGCAGGAATTCATTCAGTGCGGTCTGATAATCGCCTGTCTTGTAAAGCGCGTCTCCTACGTTAAAATGCAGAACGCCGGAATCGGGGTCTTCCAGCTGGGCGTCGCGGTAGAGTCGCAGGGCGTCGACGTAATTACCAACTTCGTACTCCTCCTGCGCCTCGGCACTCGTTGACGCCGCCTCATCACCCACAGTGGTAGCCAGCACCTGGCCTGGCGCGACCAGAGCCGCTGCGACGACGTACAGAACGGTGGGCCTGACCGTCATTCGAAGCGACCTCTCCATTCACGAACTCGGCGGCGGCGGTCTGACAGCACGGCCTCGGCTGCAAAGCAGAGTAGGGCCACGGCCAGCGGGATCTGATACCTCTCCTCGTAGCGGGCGAGCCGCTCCGATCCCAGCTCCTTCTGGTCCATATTGGCGATTTGGTCGTATACGCCTTCGATCTCTGCACCGGTCCCGCCGACCCGGAAATAGGCGCCATTTGAGGCGAGGGCCATCTCGCTGAGCGTGCTCTCATCCAGTCGCGTCTTCACGTAATTCCCCTGGCGGTCCTTGTGGTACTGGGCGCTCCCGCCCTCGTCGCTGACCGGAATGAGCTCACCATCGATCGTCCCCATGCCGATCGCGAAGATGCGCACTCCCTGAGCTGCCGCTTTCTCGGCCCGATCGCGCGGATCGCCGGCGTGATCCTCGCCGTCGGTAAACAGGATGATCGCCTTGTGTTGCAGCTCACCTTCGTCGAAAGAGCTCATGGCCAGATCGACGGCCTCTCCTATTGCCGTACCCTGCACCGGGATGCTGCCCCCGTCTACGCCGGAGAGAAGCAGGCGAAAGGCCCCGTAGTCGAGGGTGAGGGGGCACTGGACAAAGGCCTTTCCGGCGAAAAGCACGAGTCCGACGCGATCCCCTTCGAGGCGATCCAAGAGCTGTCCGATGAGGAAACGCGCCCGCTCCAGCCGGCTCGGCTTGACGTCCGTTGCGGCCATGCTGCGAGACACATCGAGGGCGATGATCACATCTACGCCGCGCCTCTTCGCCATGGTCAACTCCGCGCCGAACTGCGGACCCGTAAGCGCGGCGATGAGAAAGGCCACTCCAACCAGCACGAGCGCATACTTCCAGCGCTGCCGCGGATAGCTCACCTGCCCGGTGAGCCTGGTCGACATGGAGGGGCTGACGAAGCGACGTGTAGCGCTACGCCTGGCTCCCAGAGCCCAAACGGCGAAGAGGGTCAGGGCCGGCAAGGCGAAGAGGAGCCAAAAACTGTCAGGTGCGCCGAATCTCATGTCCGAGCTCTAACATCATTCGGTCTCGACCTACGGAATCCGCCTGAACCGGGTGTTTGCCAGAATGAACTCCAGCAACAGGAGAGCGAGTCCCGGCCACACAAAAGAGGCAAAACGTTCCGAGTAGTCGAGGTGAATCTCGCTCGTGATTTCCGTACGCTCGAGTTCGCCGATTTCGCTGTAGATCTGCTCGAGTTTTTCTTTGCTAGTGGCGTGGTAGTAGTTCGCGTCCGTTCGCTCGGCGATGTCCATTAGCATGCTCTCGTCGAAGGATGATTCCCGTCCGCGCCGGCGACCTTGAGTGGTATGCTCAGGGCCGACGCCGATAGTGTAAACTCTGATGCCCAGAGCGGCAGCAGCCTCCGCCGCTGTGGTCGGAGCGATTTCGCCAGCCGTGTTGACGCCGTCGGTGAGCAGCACGATGACCTTGCTGTCCGCATCGGAATCGCGCAGCCGATTGGTGGCGTTGATCAGAGCCATGCCGATGGCCGTTCCGTCCCACGAATCCTCCGCGATTCGGATATCCTTCAGAAAGCTGAGCAGGATATCGTAGTCGAGTGTCAGTGGGCACTGGGTGTAGCTCACACCGGCGAAGACGACCATGCCGATGCGGTCGCTCGTCCTGCCTTCGATGAACTCGGCCACCACGTCCTTGGCCACCTGCAGGCGATTCGCACGTCCGAGATCCTTCGCCCTCATGCTGCTCGAAACATCCAGCGTCAACATGATATCAACTCCCTGCGCCGACAGGTCGACGATCTCTTTGCCGGCCTGGGGGCGGGCCATTGCGAGGATGAGGCAGGCCAGGCCGGCGAGCCGCAGCGCCGGCAGCACATGCCGCAGCCGCGTCCACAGGGTCTCAGGGATACCGGAGAGCAAGGCGAGTGAGGAATACCTCATGCTGCCCCGATCGCGACGCGTTTCCATGACGTAGCGATACACCAGCAGGGGAAGGGCCACAAATGCCAGCAGCCAGAGGGGGTCTGCGAACCGCATCGCACCCATCCGATCACTCCGCCGAGAGCGAGGCTGCCTCGGTTGTCGAACGGTCAACGGACGTTTCCGCATGTCCATGACCCTCGTTGTCAGCTGCTGGCGAACGCCTCAGTCTCGCATCCACATCCCGGACGATCTGCTTGCCGACATCCGGCACCCGCAATGAATCCTGGGACGGCGGCGATGCCTTCGCGAACTTGACCAGATCGGCCTCACTCAGGAACCGTTCGACCGAGCTCAATTCGTCCTTATCGAGGACCGCCGGGACAGCCTCCGCAATCTCCCACGTCGTGAGCTCCGGGGCGTCGATGCCGACTCGATCCTGGAGAAACCGTCGCATCGTGTCGGAGAGGAGTGAGTAGTGGAGCTTCAAGGCCCCCCGGTTCACGAGGTCCATCTCGGCGATCCGCGCGAACTCCCTTACGTAATCCACGGGTGCCCGCGGTGCTGCAGGCGCCTGCGCGGAGCTCCTTCGTGTGATGAACACCCGATGCACGAGGGTGGCGATGCCCAGGGCGAGGAGGGCGGCGAGAATCGCTGCCAGCCATACGGGGATACCCCCCGCAAGGACGATCGGTGGCTTGATATCCCGAAGCGCCGTCTCGCCCTCGGCGCGGACCGGCTCCACGGCGATGTCGATCGGGTCGGAGACAAGCCGGAGCGTATCGCCCTCACCAGCAACGAACGAAACCGGCACAGGTGGCAGCTCTGCCTCTCCCAGCTGGTAGAAGCGGAGGTCCCAGCGCAGAAGAGATTCGATCGTGCCGTCTGCGGACTGCCGGGGAGAGCCGGCATCCACCTCTACGACGGCGCCGTCCAGTGGAAGTGAGGTCAGAAGCGGTGGGGACAGGGGGCGGTAGTCGGTGCCGTAGCGCAGACGCAGCGTCAGCTCAACCGGATGTCCGAGAGTCGTTGCAGCTGAATCAACCCAGCCTTCAACGCTGGGCGCCTGCCCGGCGGCCCAGCTCGCGTGGATGCAGATAAGTGTGCAGCTGAGACTCCAGCAAGGGCGGATTCGGGCAAGTCTGATGCGGCAATCGCCCATCACCCCGCGCTGGTGCTTGCGGAGCCGCTCACGCCAGTCGGCTGCGAGTCAGCTGATTCGGCTGGGTCGGGCTTCGGATCCGGCACCTTTTGCGCGACGTCTTCGAGCTCCAGTTTCAGGTTTTCGAAGGATTCTACGTCCACCCTATAAATCGCCGGAACACCCAGGCGGGTGAAATAGACACCGCGGTCCACTTCATCCCCGAATCGGACTTCCTCATCCCGCTCGGCACCTTCTACGGAAAAGACAACCCGGAGCCGTGGCTCCAGAAGCCCGTACGACTCCATATCCAGTTCCGCGACGTCAACCACGTCGAGGGTGAACTCCACGGCTTCGATCTGGTCGATGTCGGTGAGCAGCCCGTTTACCTTCCACGCTTTTGCCTGGCGCGGCTCCGGAGAGACGATCACCCAGGAGTCCGACGAGTCCCGCTCCGCCGCGAATACCTCGGCCCCTTCCCTCTCCAAAGCCACGCGGGTGACCATATCGCGGTCTTCGATGCGAGACGGTCGCTTGTCACGCAGATCGAACAGTGGTGTGGTCAGCGACTGCGTCAGCGTAGAATCGATCAGAAACACCTGCGGCCTGCTGGCGTCCTTGGCGAAGAATTCTCCTACCGTATCGCCGGACCAGAGGCCCACGCTCAACCGCTTCTCTGCCCGGTCCGCCCCGATGAGGAGAGCGACCTCGGACGTCGCCTCTCCCGGCGCGAGGCCGTACTCGGCCAGGTCCTCCGCGTCGGGATCTTCGTGTACGAACTCCTCTGTCTCGCCGGAGAGCGCGTTCAGAATGTCGTCCACCTCTGACTGATCGGCTGCAGCTCTCAGGGGCGAACTGAGCGTCCAGTCGTCGTCATCATTTCTGATGAGCACGACCGGGGCCTCTTCCCCGGTGCGAGTGAGGCGGATTTCGCGGACCGCGTCCTCGTCGAAGGACAGTACCTGCTTGTCGCGCAGATCGAACACGCTTTTGTCGAGGTTGTCGAGGCGCCAGGCGCGCACCGTGAAAATCTGCGGATTTGCGCCGCTGCGCTGCGCGTAGGAAAACCGCTCTGTCGGGCTGTCGGACCCGAACCTGACGGTGTCATTCGTCTCCTCTGTGAGCTCGAGTAGTACATCGAGCCGCGGGGACTGGAGGCCGTATTTCGCCACCAGACTGGGATCATCGGCAACGGCGCCGCTGTCCTCCACGACGCGCTCGACCTCCGTCTCGCGGAGGTTACGCAGATAGCGCTCCACAGCACTCTCGTCAGCGGCCGAGACCACGGGGGCGATCAACCTCCAGTCATCTTGCGCCCTTTCGACAACGATCGTGGAATCGCCGTGGCCTATCGTGAGCCGGGCGACCTCGTGGTCGCTGAAATCGAGCAACTGCTTTGAGCGCTGCGCCTGCTCTCGTCTCTCTTCGCCACCCTTGATCTCATAGAAGTAGACGAACGCCAGGAGGGCGAGAAAAAGGACACTCACGACGATGTTCGTCTTCAGGCGCATCGATTCCCTCTCCCTACTCCCTGCCACTCATTGGCGCGAAGTCCTTCTTTATCCATACGAGAATGCAGGCATTTGCGACGAACAGGCCGGCGTACACGAGCTGCAGTGTCTCTTGCGGAATGGCGACGAACCCGATGCCGACATTGGCCACGGCCAGCGCTACCGCCGCAGTCCAGCCCCATGCGTCGCGACGATACAGGCCGTAGGCCACGGCGGCACTGGCCAACGCCAGAAAGAGAAACCCCTCACCCCTGGGGATACTTCCCTCACTGACACCTACAACTCCCAGCGCAAAGTAGAACGCTGCCGCACCCAGGAAGGTGTATATCAACCACGCTGCGAAACCCGCCGAATACGTCTCGTAACCGCGTCGCAACATGATCACGAATCCAGAGAGCGCCACGGCGAAGGGGAAGACGAACACCGACAGCCAGAGGATGGCTGTGCCCTGATCGCCGATGAGGTTGATCGGATTGAATTTGGGACTCTTGTGCGGAATCGAGAGCTTGTCTTCTCCTTCTGCCAACCACTTGATGGCGCTTACCAGCAGCTGACCGTTCGCCTGCTCGCCGAAATGCTGATTGCGGGCGAAGTCGGCGTCGCCGAAGACGATTATTCTCGTCTTCTCTCCACTCGGTGCGCTCGAGTCCGGATCGGCCGTCACGGCCACGGCCAGAGAGACCGGGCCCGAACGATCGACTTCGGGATCGTATTCGACCTTCCCTCCTGTGGAGGTCAGCGGAGACAGATCGGTTTCCGCCCAGCTGCTTCGATGGGTGTACGCCAGTTCCTTCGTCTGAGCACCGTCGGGGATGTTGTCGGCGCTGGATATTGAACGGGCCAGGGGAAAGAAGCTCATCGTGCCTGTGGGGATTTTCTCAGCGATGGGGTGGTCGCCGTAGTTCAGAACGACGGGCACCGATAGGTCGGTCCCGAGCAATTGCCCGATACCGCTTAGGTCGACGATGAAATCATCGCCGATATCGACGCCGTACTCATCCTCGAGCAGCGATTCGAACCCGGTCGATACACCGGGATCGAGAAGGAGGAGAGCATCTTTGCCGCGTTTGAGGTGCGCCTCGAGGGCCTCGACCTCCTCCTGGCTAAATGGGGACCGCGGAGCCAGAATCGCCACGATTTCGGCGTCCGCCAGCTCAGCCTCATCGTCGAGACGGACTCCCTCCTCGATCTGAAAAGCCATCTCCTTGAGGCGGCCGTTCAGAATACTGAAGCCCTCGCCGTCGGCGTCTGTGAGACGTCCCTCGCCGTGTCCGCCTACAAATGTGAGGCTCTGTTCCTCCGACTTGAGTGCCATCAGGATCGCGTTGCTGAGAGCCTCCTCGGTCAATTCGGTGATGCGCTGCGACCGCACCTTGCCCTCCGCAGTCACCTCGACCACCGAGGTACCCCGTTCCCGGATTCCCTGCTGCTTTACCTCCAGCGCCCGCTTCTGTGGATCCACTATTTCGTATTCGAAGTTCCGCGTGACGTTGCCGAACAGGTCCATGATCTCCTGGAATCGCAGACCCTCGGCCCGGGCCATGAAGGTCTTGACGGCAACAAAGCGATCGCTCTCATCGACTGTCTCGAGCAGATCAATCGTGTCCGGGTGTAGAGTATACAGGCCCTCCTCGGTGAGATCGTAGCGCACGTGGTAGCGGTCCCCCCCGAAATTGACCAGACCCACAATGCCGGCCGACAGAAGGATCCCGAGACCGGCGGCGGCCAGGTCTTTACCGCTCCAGCGCCCCTTGCGCGATACGACTCCGAAGCCGACGAAGGCGATCACAGCAGGGTAGAGGACGACCGATATCCAGAAGATCCAATCCGATTCGCGCTCGGTGAGCGCGATCGGGTTGTAGCCTGCGTCCTTCGGCCTGATCGAGATGAGATCCTCGTCGTCGGCCAGCCAGCTGACAGCGTTGAGAACCAGATCGCCGTTGCCCTGGAGATCGAAATACTGATTCGTGGCGAAGTCGGAATCGCCGAAAACGACAAGCCTCCCCCCGGCGTTCGTGTCGGCGTTCCCCTGAACGGCGACGCCGAGGCTTACGGGGCCGGGCAGGTCCAGCCCCTCGTCGAGCGCTACCGTACGCTGGCCCTTGCCGGGCCCCAGCACCGAGAGGTCGGTTTCTGCCCAGCTTTGATCGCCCGTCAGAACCAATTCGGCCCCGTTCAGAGAAGACGGGAGGCTGTCGTCGAGTCGCACCGATCGGGCCAACTCGAAAAATGTCATGACGCCGGTTCGATGTTTACGCGCAATCGGGTGCTCGCCGTCATAGCGGGTAGCTACTGGAATGGTAAAATCAAGACCGAACAGGGATCCGATGCCGCTCGTGTCGATGACGAAATCGTCGCCGAGAGAGACGCCCCACTCCCGCAACAAGCCGGCGAGACCAGTCTCATACGGTGGATCGACGAGCAGCAAGACCGCGCCGCCGCGCTGGAGATACCGTTGCACAGCCTCCACTTCATTCTCGAGAAACGGGAACGTGGCCCCGGCGATTATGAGCGCTGAGCAGTCGTCGGGCACTTCACCTTCGCGTACGAGAAGAAGGGAATCCTCCACGGTGTAGGCGATCTCCTCCAGGCGCTCCCGCAGGCGACTGTAGGTCTGCTCCCCCTCATCCACACCTCCCTCTCCGTGACCGACGGTGAAGTACACACGCTGTTCCCTGTCTCGCACGACTTTGAGAACCGCGTTCGTGATCTCCTTCTCCGTATGTTCGGTCAGTTTCTGACGATTCTCACCCGACTCGATGATGAGCGTGTTGTAGGCTTTTATTCCGTACTCGTTCACAGCGCGATCGATGTCTCGATCGAGATCGATGATCTCGAAGTCGAAGCGGCCTGTGTGCGAGGCGTATTGCTCGAGCAGTCCCTGTAGCGCTTCGTTCTCGCCCGCTTCCATGAAGGCGAGAGCCCGGACTTCGGTTTCGAGCCCCTCCAGGGTTTCCACGGTGAGATCGGCGAGGCTGTGAAGCTGTCCCGCCGTCACGTCCAGGCGAGTCTGATACCGATCGGCGAGAAAATTCACCATGACGGCGATGGCCAGAATCATGATGCCGCCCCAGAAAGCGTTGATCCAGCGCCCGTACTGCCTGAACAGATCCGGATTGATCACGGCGGCGGCGACAACGGTGGCGACTCCCGCGGCGATGTTGACTGGCGGCAGCCACCCCGACTCACCCTCCAGAAGCCACGCCAACCCGCCTCCGAGCACGAGCGCGGCTCCGGCGAGACTGATCGGCGTGCTGTATCTCCCACCTCCCACGATCATCTCCTCCAACGACGCGATTCGAGCGCCCTGCTGGTCAGGAACAGTGTAAAGGAGGTAAAGCTGAGGTAGAAGACGACGTCCTTCGTGTCGATTACACCGCGCTGGAAATCCTGCAAGTGTCCGATAATGGACATATACTGCAGGATCTTGGCCGCTGTGGGGCCCGCAAAACTGGCGGACCAGTCGATGAGCCAGAGAAGCAGCAGGGCTCCGAAAGCGAGCAAAACAGCGACGATCTGGTTTTCTGTCAGCGAGGAGGCCAGTATTCCCACCCCGATAAAGGTCGACCCGAGGAGGAGGTAGCCCAGATAGGCCGACCAGATCGGACCCCAGTCCGGATCTCCGTAGACCTCGAGGATGACGCAGTACACGAGCGTCAGTGCGACGATGAGGGTATACAGCGTGAAGCAGGCGAAGAATTTGCCCAGGAGAATTTCGATCGTCGAAATTGGCGACGTCATCAGCAGTTCGATCGTACCGCTCTTTTTCTCCTCGGCTATGAGCCTCATCGTCAGCATGGGGACCACGAGCAACCAGATGAAATCCATGACGGCGAAAAACTGGGTGACGACGAGTTCGTCCAGATTGAGGTTCGGCATCCCCATGCCGCTCATGAACTGCGAGCGCTGGCTGAATTGCAGACAGAGAAAGTTGAACTGCATGAGAATGTTGCGGAACAGGTAACCTGACAGAAACAGAAACACGCCGGCGATGACGTAAGCCACCGGCGACACGAAGTAAGAGCGCATCTCTTTCGTATAGATCGCGAGAAAGTTCCGCATTCAGTCACTTCCCTCCTCGGTAGTGAGCTGGAGGAAAATGTCTTCCAGGCTCAGTTCCTGACTCCGCAGTTCGCGCAAACCATAACCCCCGTCAACCACCTTTTTCGCGAGTTGATCGCGGATGTCCTGCGCCGGTCCCGCCGCGACGATGTAGGCCCCCTCATCGGGCGACAGGCTGTCGTCTTTCTCTTCCCTCACTTCGACAACCCCCGGCACGCTCTCGAGCATCGATCGCACTTCGGAATTGGGGCCGGTAATCTGCGCTCGCAGGATCTCCCCCTCCTTGAGTTGTGCCGTGAGACTCTCGGGGGTACCCTCCCCCACGATGCGTCCGTTGCTGATGATGACGATCTTCTCGCAGGTCATGCTCACTTCCGGCAGGATGTGAGTGCTCAGGATAACCGTGTGATCCCCCCCGAGGCTTTTGATAAGCTCCCGTACTTCGATGATCTGCTTGGGATCCAATCCGGCCGTAGGCTCATCGAAGATGAGGACGTCGGGATTGTGAATCAGGGCCTGTGCCAGCCCCACCCGCTGTCGATAACCCTTCGACAGGTGGCCGATAACGGTCGAGCGCACGTGAGTGACGGCCGTGCGCTCCATCGTTTCCTCGAGGGTCTGTTTCATTTCCGCAGAGCGCACGCCCTTGATCTTGGCGACGAAATTGAGGTACGCCTGCACCGTCATATCCCCGTACACCGGGGGTAATTCAGGAAGGTATCCGATCCTTTTGCGGACCTCCCTGGATTCCTCCTCGACATCGAACCCGGCAACCGACGCCGAGCCCGACGTTGGCGGCAGATAGCAGGTCAACATCCGCATCGTCGTCGTCTTCCCGGCTCCGTTCGGACCGAGAAATCCCAGGATCTCTCCCTTCTGGGCGCTGAAGCTGATCCCTTCGACAGCGGCTATATCACCGTAGTACTTCGAGAGTTCCCGCACCTCGATCACGAGGAATACCTCCTGTTGTGGTCTGAGTCTG
Organism: Candidatus Latescibacterota bacterium; assembly: GCA_965205655.1. Lineage (GTDB taxonomy): Bacteria > Latescibacterota > UBA2968 > UBA8231 > UBA8231 > CBDBIJ01. The sequence continues at coordinate 6,336 of CBDBIJ010000071.1, read as the reverse complement.
GTCCGCTTTACGCGAACGAAGATCGCCTTACGCGAGCTTTGAAAAAGTGGACGAGGGGTTCCACGTAGGATTTCGTGGGATCCACCTGAATTTCGTCCACACCGAGACGTCGGAACATTCGAGTTCGCTCATCGGCCGCCAGGCGTTGAGACCTGGCGAATGTATCACGCACGATAGTGCTGCTGCTGTCCAGGAGCATCTGCGCCCCGGTCTCCGGATCGTGCAATGTAAGAAAACCGACTGCGGGGAGCCGCCGCTCCCGTGGATCGACCATCGTCACGGCGATCAGGTCGTGCCGCCGGCTCACGCGTTGCAGACCCGCCTCGTAGTCGGAATCCATAAAGTCGGATATCAGAAACACGACGCTGTGCCGGTGCAGAACCCGGTCCAGGTATTCCAGAGACGTTTCGATGGACGTCCCGATCCCACGGGGCTGGAAAAACAGCAGCTCCCTTATGACCCGCAGGACATGCCGGCGTCCCTTCTTTGGGGGCACGAAAACCTCCACCTCGTCAGTGAAGATGAGCAACCCGACGCGATCGTTGTTCTTTATCGCCGCGAAGGCGAGCAGGGCTGATATCTCGACGCCCACCTCCCCCTTCATCTGAGCTCCGCTGCCGAATGACCCTGAGGCACTGGCATCGACGACGAGCATGACGGTGAGCTCCCGCTCCTCGTCGAAGACCTTCACGAACGGTCGGCCCACGCGAGCCGTCACGTTCCAGTCGATACTCCTCACCTCATCTCCGGCCTGGTACTCCCGCACCTCGGCGAACTCCATCCCTCGACCCTTGAACACCGAATGGTACTCTCCCGCGAACAGGCTGTTTACCATGCTGCTCGTGCGGATTTCGATGAGGCGTACCTTCCTGAGGATCTCTTTCGGGATCACGACGGTCCTTACGGAACTTCTACACTGTCGAGAAGACGCCGAACGAGATCGTCCGAGTCGATTTCCTCGGCTTCGGCTTCATACGTCGTCGCTATTCGATGCCTCAGGACGTCCGGCGCTACCGCCTTTACGTCCTCGGGTGTGACATACCCCCTGCTGCGAATGAATGCGTGAGCCCGCGCCGCACGGGCAAGGTATAGGGTGGCACGCGGCGAAGATCCGTAGTCGATGAGCTCGGCCATGTCCTCGATCCCGGCCTCGTCGGGAAACCGCGTCGCGTGCACGAGATCGACGACGTAGTCTTTTATCTTGTCGTCGGTGTACACCATCTGAGTCGCCTCACGAAGGCGGCGAATGTCTTCGGGAGTGATGAGTGATTGCACGTCGATCTTGGGATCATCAATCATCCTGTCAAGGATCTGGCGCTCCTCCTCCTTGGACGGATAACCAACCTTCACCTTCATCATAAATCGGTCGATCTGCGCCTCGGGCAGAGGATAGGTACCCTCTTGTTCGATGGGGTTCTGCGTCGCCAGAACCAGAAACGGATCATCGAGTGGATACGTATCGTCGCCGATCGTCACCTGCCTCTCCTGCATCGCCTCGAGCAGAGCACTTTGAACCTTGGCCGGGGCGCGATTCACCTCATCCGCCAGGATAATATTTGCGAAAATCGGCCCCTTTTTCGGCACGAACTCGCCGGTGCGCTGATTGAAGATGAGAGTCCCCGTCAGATCGGCGGGGAGTAGATCCGGCGTGAACTGCAAGCGCTTGAAGCTCGCCCGAATGACGCGCGCCAGGGTACTGACAGTTAACGTCTTGGCGAGACCGGGCACGCCCTCCAGCAGAACATGACCGTTACTCAAGAGACCGATCAGAATTCGCTCAACCATGTATCGCTGTCCGACGATGACGCGGTCGAGTTCCTGCAGGAGCCGGTCTAGCTGTACTGTCTCTTCCTTGATCCGCTGCGCTACTGCGCTGATATCGGCGCTGGCTTCCACTTCGTTGTCCTCAGTAGGCGGAAACCCGACGCGTCTTGTCGAAGTCGGCGTCCACGCCGGGCACCGCAGTGCAGGCGCTGCACAGCTTTGGTTGAAAGACGAGTGGTGCGTCGGAGGGCTGGCAAGGGAGCAGAAAGGAGACGCAGGGGCCGGGAAGGCCCGCGGTGACGTCGCAGGCGCGGATGCTGAAGTGGCAAGAGCTCAGTTGATCGAATCATGGCGGCGGGCGCGACCGAGGTCGGCCGTCTATTGAGTTGGCACCCCTTCCTTGAATGTGACCCATTCCTCCGCTGGTCGCCCAACGTGCGGAAGAAGCTGTCGGGCACTGGTCGCGAGGTCGGAATCCGGGTATTCGTCGATGACTTTCTGATAGGCCTGGCGGGCCTTGTCCAGATCCCGCAGGTGCTCCTCGAAGATGAAGCCGACCATGAACTGCGCCTCATCTGCGTATTCGCTGTCCGGATAGTCGGCGAGCAGCTGATTGTATTTCGCCACAGCACCGCTCATATCACCCTGCTGCTGCGTCAGCATGGCAACCATCTTCAACGCCTTCGCAGAGCTCTCATGATGCGGAAATCGGCTCCGAAATTCCTCGTAGAGGACAATCGCTTCGCCGAGTGCTACCGAATCCCCAGACGCCCTTTGGGCGGCCTCCCCGGCGGCGGTAAGAAGGTGTGTCGGCTGTTCCTCACCGCAGCTGATTACGGCGAAGGCTATCGCGAGGAGAGTTGCGGTGAATCCGAACACGATTGTGTGTTACTCACTCGCTCTTGTCTGCCGTGCTCTTCGGGGTGGCACCGGAACTCGACTCGCTCGTTTTCTTGCTGTCGGACTTCTCCCCTCCCTTGCCACCTTTCCCACTCCCTTCCTTGCGGTCGGCCTTTTCGGCACTCTTGTACCCCTCGCTACGGTAGTCAGTGATGTAAAACCCCGATCCCTTGAACAGGAGTCCTCCACCCGCACCGATCAATCGTCGCACCTTTCCGCTGCAGCCGTCCGCGCTGCACCGTTTGAGCGGGTCGGCCGTGATGCTCTGAAAAACCTCGAACTGATGCCCGCACTTCTGACACTCGTACTCGTACGTCGGCATGGGTCTCAAATTCCCAGGTCGCTAAAGCCAATCGCGCCTGCGCACTCCTGCGCGAGTAAACTATAAAGTGTACTGCACTTAGCGGCGGTGCGCAAAAGTGTACTGCACTTAGCGGCGGTGCGCAAGAATCGGCGCCGCGCCGCGGGTGTCATTCCCCCACCGCCGGATCGTCCAGACCCCGATCGACGGGCTCCAGGTCGCCAGCTCCATCCGTGTCCCAGTCCTCGGGCAGGTCCCACAGGTCGGCCTTTGGAAAATCCTCAGGCGGCACGTAGATCTCCGGTAGTTGCTGGAGGCTAACGGGACTCACCTTGCCGCGGGAGTCTATCGTGAGCAACGTGAGCTCATTGTTGCTCCGTCGACCGTCGGCGAAACTGATACGGCCGCCGACCCCCTCGTACTCCCTGAGTCCCGCGAGCCATTCCCTCAGCTCGCGACTGCTCCCGTGGCCATCGAGCCATCCGCTCATGACGATTCTGGCCGCGTCGTATCCCGCAGCTGCATATCCCGGATCGCGGCTGAACCGGTTCCGGAACCTGTCGACGAACTCTCTGGTCGCTGCAGAGCTGGAACGCCCCGATACGAAGATCGATCCCTTGATGTAGTCTTTATCAGTGGAATTCAGCTGTCTGATAGCTTCCGGATTGTTCCAGATATCGTTCCCGAGAATCTGGGTCTGCAGGCGGTGAAAGCGCAACTGCGGCACGATTGTGCTGGCGTCTTCGAAGCTCTCCACTACGACAGCGATGCCGTCTATGGAATCGATGAATATCGCGGACGAATCCGGGGGCTCCTCCACACCCTTCGCTTCCAGCATTTCGAGGAAGACTTCATCCCCAGACGTCGAGCCATCGAGGACGGCGAATGACAGCGAATCGAACATCGCCGAGTCGGCGCGCGTTGGAGGCATGAGGCTGAATCCCACCTGCCGGATCGCCTCGAACTGGTGCTGGAAGTCCTTCGTCTCCACCGGAACATACCACTCACGGTGAACGACTGTGCCGCCATTTCGCTCGGCGATGACGGTGAACGACTGGTCGAAACTCCAGCCGTAGTCGCTGAGCGGGGCCATGACCACGAGGGTCTCGAGTCCCAGCACGAGCGTGGCGTACTCGGCCAGAGCTGCACCCTGCGTTTCGGGAATGATACTGAGCTGGAACACGGATTGACCGAGCTGGTCGAGTCCGCTCTGTTGTGCCAGTGGGGCGATAAGGGGCACTCCTGCGGCATCCGCCACCTTGGCGGCCGCCACGCAGGAGGAACTGAACACGGGACCGATTATGGCCACGACTTCCCATTCCCGCACCAGCCTTTCGACCGCCTCCACGGTTCGGATCAGTCGGCTGCTTTCGCTTTGAAAAATCGGCAGGTCGCCGTAGTCGAGCCCCGTATCCTCTTCGACGATCTCGAATGGCTCACCGAGGTCCTCGTTGGCGAGGCGGATGCCGGCGAGCAACTCCCGCCCGAAATGCCGTTCCGGCCCCGACAGCGGCATCACCGCACCCAGCAGCGGCCGCTCTCGTGTGCCCGGACGCCCCGACAGGGAACGCTGTCTTCGATCCGAACGGCTGACGACTCCGTTCAGAGTCCCATCCGACTCGGAGCGGGGACGATCCCTCACTGACTGAGCGGAGCTGTCGCGGGGACTCCGTGGGCGCTCTCGCCGCCCCAACTCGTCGCGCTCGGGCCCCTTCGGTTCGATGGTATCAGCGCGCAGACTCTCGAGTGCCAGGGCCGTGAAAATTCCGTTGCTCACACCGTCCACATAGGCCCGCATGGCTGCCCGGCTCTGTTCAACCCAGCCCAGACGGCCGTACCAGCGGGCCTTCCCAAACCGCAGAGCATCTCGCAGACGGCTGGCGCCAACCTGACTGCTGATGCGATCCAGTGCCTGGGAAGTGATGAAACCGTTTTCGACGATGCCAGCGAGGCGCTCGGCGGCGCTGGCCTGAAGCGGCAGCGGGGCTGCCGTTGCCAGGAGCCGGCCGTAGCGGTCGGCTGCCTCGTAGTATCGTCGGAGATGGTACAGACAATCTCCGGCGACCAGGCGCGCGTCAGATGCATAGCGGCTTCCTTGGAATTCGCGCTCCATTCGCTTCGCCGCCTGCAGCGCCGGGTCGATCTCGCCCAGCCTCAACAACGTCTTGCTCAGCATGAGCAAGCCGGCACTCAAGCGTTGATTCAGAGTGAGCCCGGTGAGCTTTTCAAAGTGGCTCCGGGCAGCGTTGTAGTCGTAGGCGCTATACTTCTCGAGTCCTTTGGCGAACAGCCGCTCGCCCTCGACGGAGTAGGCGGTGTGTTTACGCGGTTGGCTCTGCAGCTGAGATGGTATCGCGTACGCCGACAAGCCGAGACACAACGCGACGGTCGGCAGCGAGCGGCGTGTTTTCACAAGGGTCCTTGTGCGACGAGGTTGACTCGGCGTCCGAGTGGTGTCATTCGAGTACCATACGAGATACTGGATTGAGCTGAGAAGAGTCAAGTCGCTTGTTCAGCTCGATAGCGCCAAGTATATTGGCTTGGCAACTGTCCGATTGTCGGCGAGACGAGTTGTGGCACGATCGAGACGAGTGACTATGGACGTCAGAATGGAAAAAATGGGTGTCGATCCCGAAAAACTGAGGGAGTTTCTGTCGCGGCATTACGTCGAGCAGTCCCAATCGTCTCCGGAAGCGGAAACGGCCGGCTCCGAGCCGGGCGCCGGCACGCCATCTCCCCAAGAACGGCTCCAGTTTCACCTCAAACCAGAAGAGCTCATCGCCTATCTCGACGAATACGTCATTCGGCAGGACGAGGCGAAAGCCATCCTCGCCACCAAGATCTGTACCCACTTCAACCGTCTCAATTTGCCACACGACGAGCCGGAAGAAGACCTTGTGGGCAATATCAAGAACAACATCCTCATGGTGGGCCCTACCGGCGTGGGGAAGACTTTTCTCATCAAGCTCATAGCCCCACAGACTCGGCGTCCCATTCATCAAAGCGGACGCCACCAAGTTCAGCGAGACAGGGTATGTCGGTGGCGACGTGGAGGACCTCGTGCGCGGTCTCGTGGCGGAGGCACAAGGCGATATCGAGCTGGCCCAGCACGGCATTATCTACATCGACGAAATCGACAAGATCGCCGCGTCTCGCAACGGCGCCGGCCCGGACGTCTCGCGCTCAGGGGTTCAGCGGAACCTTCTAAAGTTGATGGAGGAAACGGAGGTCGACTTGCGCTCTCCGCACGACTTATCGTCGCAGATGGAAACGGTCATCCAGATCCAGAAGACGGGCAAGGTTGAACGACAGAAAATCAACACGCGGAACATCCTGTTCGTCGTCAGCGGTGCATTCTCGGGCCTCGAGGA
>CBDBIJ010000070.1:0-14064 GCA_965205655.1 Candidatus Latescibacterota bacterium | reverse complement strand
CCGCCTGCAGCCCCAAGGGAATCAGCCATTGGATCGCCTCGATCCGGCCATCCAGGTCCTCTACTTGCTCTGCAGTCTCGGGTGCTACCTTGCCGATGCTCACCGTTCGTTTGACGCCCTTCTTCCGTGCTACCAGCTTGCTCATTGCAGGCTCACCATCGTTACCGATGCGAGACTTCTTCCAACGGGCTTCTCGTATCAAAACGTAACGATTGGAGCCTGTGCTGTTTCAACTAAGATCGGGACAAAGCGACTCTACAACCACTATCCCAGCTGGGCCATGAACGAGCACATTCGGCCAAAGAAATAACAAGCCTGAGTCCGTCAACCGGCGTACTCTCCTCTCGCATTCCAGCCCGGATACTGCTCTTCCAAACGCGCCAGCGTCTGACTGTCATAGTAGGAATGTCCGGCGGGAGGAAATCTGAACAGTTCCCGCTCCCTCGCCGTGAGCGTACCGATGAACTGTCGCGAAACGCTCCTTAAGCCCCAGGCTCGTGAAACAGAACATGCCCTCCCAGTAATGATCGGCGCGCCCGTAGATTCGCGTGACCGAATAGCGCTGCCCGTGTTTGGCTTTGAACACGGTCGCCGAATGCCACAAATGGGTATTGAAGATCATCAGCGTTCCAGCCGGTACCACCAGCAGAACTTTCTTGGTCACGTCCCGGCCGTAGGGCTTTGGAATGATCCGCATTGGCGCCTGGTCTTCCCCTACCCCTTCGGGAAAATACCAGGAGCTGATCTGCGCATACTTCCTATCGTCGCAGGGAGGGAGAAGCGAGTTGTTGACATTATCTATGTGCAGCCCCGGCTCAGAAGCCGAGGGGGGGGACGGATACTTCGCCCAGTTGTGGGCATAGCGGAAGTGGATGTCCTGGGTGTCGAGAGCCCGCTGCACAAAGTCGACGAGATCGGAATCGGCAGTGAGTTTATTGAATAGCTGCTCGCCGTACGGAAAGTCGTCTGACCCTATCCCGTTTTTCGGCACATCGTCTTTGACGTCCTCCCAGGGCGGGATGGTCTCGCGTAGAGCGGCGGCAATGCGCGCTCTCTTCTCCTCCTCATAGAAATTCTCGACGACTACGAATCCCTGTTCCTCGAAGGTTGTCAAATGGCTATCCGTCAGCCTCATGGTTGATCCTCATTCAGGTGCGGGTGTCGGTGAGGATTCCCGAAAGCCGAAGCAGTAGAAGCGAGTGCCGTCACCGATGAGCCAGAAGCGTATGCGGAGGGCGTCGGCGGTGGCATCACCGATGCGCTTGCCCTGCCACCGCACGATCGCGGCGTTGGCGTCGGCGTCGATGGCCGTGCAGTCTGACGCCGCATAGCCGGCTAACACCTCGCCGCCCTGCTCGTCGATCACCTCGGCGACCAGATAGTCGGCGCCCGGCCGCAGATGGTCCGCCTTGACCGTGAGATCCAGACCGTCCAGCTCCGAGGTGGTGATCGAGTTGGTGGTTACGAACCCCTCGGAACGGTCCGGCCGAGCCCGTAAATATGTCCAGCCATCCACGGGTACACGTGCCAGCCCGGTGTCCCCCTTGGTGGCGTCCTCCATGGCGATTTGATTGCCGGGATGACCGAGCAGGCTCGGTTGGCGCGTGCCGGCGTAGTAGATGAGGATTTGCCCGTCCACGGTGACCAGGGTATTGGCATTGGAGACGAACTGAGCGTCCCACTCGCCCATCTCACCGCGAGCGATGAGTTTCTGACCATCGGCTACGCGAAGGAAATGGTAGCCATCGCGGCTGACGGTCAACTCGTCGTCGCATGAGCGGCTCTCGGGCCATACATCGGGCACTCCCAGGTAGTAGTTGCGGTACGGCCAGACGCTCAGAAGGTGGTCGCCCTCCTCACTGCCTCCACGGGGATCGAGCACGGCCTGATCCCACTCAACGGTCCAGTGGACGCCGTCAGGGCTGTGGGCGAGGGTGCCGACGCGCACCTCACCGCCGGGGCCTGTGCGGCCCGCTGCCTGCCCATAGACCTTCCACCGGCGCGATGCATCGGGCTCGAGCTCGTCGTAGAAGAGAGTGTTGGACTCCATGAGCTCAAGAACGCCGCGTTCGGCGCGCATGAAGGCGGTGCGGCCGGTGACATCCGGGTGCGGATCGGCGGGGGACCAGTGAATGCCGTCGGGTGAGTACAGCATCAAGCAGAACAGCTTGACGTCGTTCACGAACTGAGAGTTGAGCATCATCTTGTAGCGCTTTGCCGGATCCGGCTCACGCTCGTCTTTATAGACCGAGGGGTTGGGAGTGGACCGACCGCCGACGATCGGCAGCTCCTCGGGAGGGTCCATTCCGAGGGCGCAGACATTGTTGTTCTTGCTGCCGCGATATTCGAACAGACCCAGGTTGGGACGCTGCCGAGCTATAATCAGAAGGTGTGGAAATAGACAGACGGCGATCCTACCCTTCCTTTGTAATTAGCCATCACAAACGCCGGGGCTATCCCGGCAGGAAGAGGAGAATCGCCATGGCACAACCTAAGCCGAGCACGACGGAAATGTCCATGCCCACGTTCGAAACGCTGGAAGAGTGGACACGCTCGCAGATTCAGTCGCTGATGCAGTCGGTTCTGGATGAAGAAGTCACCCATGCGCTGGGACGGTCACGGTACGAGCGACAGGCACCGTTGGACGCAGCCGGCGGCTACCGCAATGGGTACGGGAAGCGGCGGCGACTGTCCTTGACCTCGGGCACGATCGAGGTGAAACGCCCTCGGGTGCGGGGTCTGGAAGAGCGATTTGAGAGTGCGGTACTGCCGCTGTTCGCCCGGCGCACCCAAGAAACAGGTCAGCTGCTGCCAGAGCTTTACCTGCACGGTTTGTCTCAGGGCGACTTCGAGCTGGCGCTGCGCGGCCTGCTGGGCAAGGGAGCGCCTTTGTCGGCGTCCTCGATCGCTCGTTTGCGTGAGAAGTGGATCGTCGAATACAACGCCTGGCGCAGCCGACGACTGGATGACCGCGAGCTCGTCTACGCCTGGGCGGACGGGATCTACGTCAAAGCCGGTCTTGAGAAGCAAAAAGCCGCTCTCCTGGTGGTCATCGGCGCGATGAGCGATGGGCGCAAAGAAGTCCTGACGATTGTCCCGGGCTATCGCGAATCGACAGAGTCGTGGGCGGGCGTACTGCGCGATCTGCGTGACCGCGGACTGAGCGTGGCGAAGTTGGTGGTGGCGGATGGGCACCTGGGTATCTGGGCGGCCCTGGCAGAAGTCTGGCCGGAGACGGCTGAACAGCGATGCTGGAATCACCGCATCCTGAACGTGCTGGATAAGCTGCCAAAACGCGTGCAGGTCGAAGGGCGGCACCTGCTGACACAGATCCCGTACGCGCCGACCCGTCAGGAAGCGACGAAACGTCGCGATCATTTCGCCAAACGGTTTCGCCGCGAGTGTCCAGACGCCGTCGATATCCTTGAGCGCGATTGGGACCGTATGGTGACATTCTACGACTTTCCCGAGGCCCACTGGCAACACCTGCGCACCACCAACGTCGTCGAAAGTCCCTTCGCTTCGGTACGGTTGCGAACCAATGCGGCCAAACGATACAGGAAGGTGGCCAATGCCACCGCCCTCATTTGGCGGGTACTGATGGTGGCCGGGAAACGATTCCGGCGACTCAATGCACCGCATCTCATGGCTGACGTCTACGCCGGGGAGTGCTACGAAAACGGATCACCCATCGCGCAAAGGAAGAAGATCGCCGCCTGAGTCGTTTACACACCATTTGACCCTAGCTCACGCTGCCAGTGGATGCCGTCATCGCTGACCGCGTAGCAGCAGAACGTACAGTCGGTATCTCTCGAGCGCGCCGTGTACCACATCTTGTAGATACCGTCATCGTGGAGGACGGTGCCGTAGCAGAGCGCCTGCGCATCCCAGGAGTCCGGCTCGCCATGCAGCACCGGATTGCGGGGATCTTTCTTGGCCGTGTTGACCACCAGGTCGACATGGTGACGCTCGCTCAGTTCCCACAGGTCCAGGAACAGGACGTTGCCGTCCGCTCGAGGATCGATCGCGGGGACTTCGACGCGACCGAAGCGGATTTCGCCGTCCGCGGTCAGATGCAGCAACCCGAACACGTCGGCATGCGCCGGCATCCGTTTCTCTACGCTGAGGGCCGCAGCGAGCTCCCAGGCCCAGCGGATCTCCTGCGGCTTCGACAGGCCCGCACCCATCCACCGGCTCATGAACACGTGATGACGGTGCAGGTTCACCCAAGCCACACGCGGCTGGCCGTAGCGATCGACAAATGCGACGGGCGCAGCTACTTCTTGCGATTCGTCCCGATTCACGTTGATGTGCATCTTCCACTTGCCGGCCTCGGCCACACGAGTCACACTGCCTCGGTCCGTCTCGCCCCCGGCGCCGGCGCCGGAGAGGCTCCCGTCGCGCTCGTAGCACGAGTAGAAGACTCGATCCACCGTTCCCGGCCACGCGCCGCGGGCCATGTAGGCGACGACGATCGCGCCGCGCGAGGCGACGATGGTCGGGTGGTCGCTGGCGAACGCCACCAGCTCGGCCCCGGGCGTGCGGCCGTCCGCCCCGGTCCAGGTCTCGCCATCGCGGCTCTGGGTGTAATACACGCCGTAGCGTCTGGCCATCCCCTCCGGGTCTTGCACAAAGGCGTCCTTCATGTCACCGAAGTCGACCGAGCAAAATTTGTCCTCGTAGCTCTGGTCAGGCCCGTAGGCCAGATGGATGACGCCGCTTTCGTCGACGTCCAAAACCGGGTCGCCAAAGTCCCATCGATCGGTGATAGCCGTACGCTTCCAGCCATCCGCCCTCGGCTGCGCAACCATTACCCTACGCTCATCGAGATTGCCCTGGCTGTAGGCGATGCAGACGCTGCCATCGGCTGCGACCGCCATGTCGCCCAGGCTTGCGGGGCCTGTCCGACCTCGTCCAGACGCGTCGGGCCGACACCAGCAGCGGACGGACCACGCCATTGAGTGGCATCGCCGAGTTGTCGCACAAGCTCTTTATCGGTGAGGGCGCACTGCGCGTACCACAGTTCCCCCGCACCGTTGCGCGCGGCGCGGCGCCAGATGGCGTGCAGCACATCCCGGGAATCGACGACGATGCAGCCCTGGTCTGCCGGACCTGAGCGGTCGCCAAGCACAGCAGACCCCAGGTTGCCCGCCAGCTCCACCGGCCCCTCGAAGTCTCCCTCGTCGAGCGGCTGCGCCACTTTTGCCGCGCGGATGGCGACGGACGCCTTGCCCGTCACCCGCTGCTCGTCATCGGTGATCGCCAGCCACCGACCGTCGCTGGTCCGCGCAATCTGCCGACCATTGCAAAGCGGAAAACCGAGCCCGCCGGTCTCGCCAATTGCGAGGTCTCTCATCGCCTACCTCCAATATTCCACGTCACAGCTCGTCCCCCAGCGCCCCCTCCTGAGTCTCATGGATCAGGTGAATGGACTCGGAGTCGAAGACCAGGCGAGCCGCGTGAAGATTCTCCTCCAACTCGACGGTGGTCATCGAACCCGGGAGGGTGGTGGACACTTCTGGCGCGCTCAAACAGTAGCACAGAGCGGCCTGCGCAGGTGAACACTGCAAACTCTCATGAACGAACTCAAAACGCTCAGCCGCCTCCACCAGCTCCAGGTGTCGCTGCCGCGGCCAGGTGGAGCGCGCATCCGATTCGGAGTCGAAGACGGTGTCCCGATCGAAGCGGCCCGTAAGGTAACCAAAGAAGAACGGTTCGCGACAGACGATCCCTATGCCGAGGGCACGCAAGGCGGGCATGATGGTCCGCCGCGCAGCCCAGGAGACGAGATTGAACCGGAGCTGGACCACGTCCACCCCTTCCCGCTCGCACAAGGGCAAATAGAACTGCTCACCCTCCTGGTGGGAAGCGGGAAAGGAAATCCCGAAAGCGCGAATGACTCCGCGTCGCTTCAATTCCTTCAAAGCGGCCAGACCCGATGGGTCGTACTCCTCCACCGCCGGGGAGTGGAGCACGTAGACGTCGATGTAATCCGTCCCCAGGCGCTCCAGCGCGTCCTGATAGCCGGCCATGATGTAGTCGCCGCTGTAGTTACAGATGAGTTCCTCGTCCTCCAGGGCGATTCCAACCTTGGAACACAGGATGACCTCCTCCCGGCGTCCCCGGATGGCCTCCCCCACGAGGCGCTCGGAATGGCCGTTGCCATACCAGGGTGCGGTGTCGAGGAAATTGACCCCCTGGTCCGGGGCGCGCCGGAGCATGGCCACGGATTCAGCGTCGTCGACGCGACCGTAGCCGGAGACGACACCGTCCCGCTGCACGGGGCCTCCGATCCCCCAGCATCCCAATCCGATCTCGGACACCATGATGCCCGTTTTTCCCAGAGGTCTCTTGCCCAGATTCGCCATGTCGCTAATACCCCCGGGACTCCAGGCGGGTCCAGACCTTCTTGAGCAGCTTCTCGTCAACAAGCGACATGCGGCACCTCCGCGATGGTCACGAGGATGGGGCGATACCGGTAGTATCAGTTGACTATCGGGCCGTGTCGAGTGGATGTTTTCCGCGTGATCGGTGTTCGGCGCAATGAACGCGCGTTCGCTTGCCAGGCGTGTAGGTTTTGACGAATCTGAGGAGGTTATCACCGCACCTCGCTCGAACAGCTTCGTCGCGGACCTACTCTCTGAATCGCTTACTGCAATGAAGGATGACGATGACGCACATTCGCGCGGTCACGGCGGTCGATGCACGTTTTGACCTGGGGGATGGAGCCGGGTCGGACGCCGTGCATGTCGACCCTCAGTACGGATACGCAGTCACCCGGCTGGAATCGGACAGCGGGCTGCGCGGCATCGGGCTGGCCTACACGCTGGGTGCCGGGACCGACCTCGTGTGCGGGGCCATTGACCAGTTGGCCGAGCCGCTTGTCGGACGGGACATCGAGGAGCTGATGAGCGATTTTGGCTCGGTCCAGCAGTCGATCGCCGAGCACCATCGCCTGCGCTGGCTCGGGCCTCACAAAGGAGTCATCCATCTCGCTTTGGCCTCAATGATCAATGCCTGCTTCGACCTGTGGGCCAAACAGCGCGGCCAGCCGCTGTGGCAGTTGCTGCTGGAATTGACGCCGGAACAGATTGTCAGCCTGATCGACTTCAGCTACCTGGACGAGGTGCTTCCGCGAGACGAGGCACTCGAGATTCTCCGCCAGCAGTTTGCCACACGGCGTGAGCGGGAGGATGTGCTGGCGCAAGGCTATCCGGGTTATGACACCTCGGTAGGCTGGTTCCAATACAGCGACGAGCAGATTCGTGAGCGCGCGCGGCGCGCCGTGGATGCCGGCTTTCGAGCGATGAAGCTGAAGGTCGGCTCGGCCAGCCCAGACCGCGACGTGCGCCGCGTGACGCTCGTCCGCGAGGCTGTGGGGCCCGACGTGCGGATCATGTTGGACGCCAATCAGGCCTGGTCGCTGCAGCAGGCCATCGACATCTGCCAAAAGCTGGCGCCGCTGGACCCCTATTGGATTGAAGAGCCAACTCAGCCGGACGATGTGCTGGCACACCGCGACCTGGCGGCTGTGATCGCGCCCATCCCAGTGGCGGTCGGCGAATGCGTTTCCAATCGCGTGTTGTGGAAGAACTTTCTACGCGCCGGGGCGGTCGGCATCGTGCAGGCGGACTGCACTCGTCTGGCGGGTATCAGCGAATTCCTGTCCGTCGTGCTGATGGCCACCAAGTTTCCGGTGAAGGTCATTCCTCACGTGGGCGACATGGGACAGATTCACCGGCACCTCGTCCTGTTCAATCACATAGCGCTGGGGCACGAACGGCTGTTTCTGGAGCACATTCCCCACCTGCGCGAGCACTTCGTCGAACCCGCGACTATCGAGAATGGCGCTTACGTGACCCCCACGGCTCCCGGTTGCGGCACGGATTTGGTCGATCGCTCTTGCTAGAAGCGGTTCCCGCAACTTCTCGCCCGCGGTCGCCGATGCGCCGATGCAATCCGACAACCAGTTTGCAGGCGGGAAAACTCACAATCCGGCGTTTTCATTGATGTCGGCTTGATAGGCGTTAACCTCGTCGGCTGCAACCGCGCTGAGAGCTACCGGCCTGCCAAGATACCCTGACTCACAGAGCGCATAGGCAAACGCGGTGGCAGTCAATCCACCCTGGCCATCGACTTCCGGCTGCCTATCGTTGCGAATCGCTTCGGCGAAGTCTTGATATTCGTGGGCGAGGAGTTTCTGGTCGGTCGCATCATACGGCACGTCATAGCTTCCCGCTCGGTCGAAGCCGAAAAGTCATTGATTGATAGTGTCCAAGCGGAAGTCGGGCACGAGGTCGAGGACGGAGTCACCGACCAACTCGTCGCCATCATCCAACTTTAAACGAATTGGATTTCCGGAGCGATCACCAGGGGCGTCGATGCTTCCATTCGCCCCGAAAATTTGGCGCTTTAGCATTCCACGTCCGTGTCCCGCCATGCTGGAGCGTAAACTGCCCGTATGCGCCGTTTGCAAGAATCAGCGTTGCTGCGGCAGTATCTTCGGCGTCGGGCTGCATCGACGTCGGCTCGTTCTTGAGTCGATGCTGATAGAACGGGGATGTCCCTTTCGTTTCCCGGTGTGCCTCAAAAATGGCCGTCGCCGCGTAGACCTGCTGGATATCGCCAAGCAGATACGTCAGCATATCGCCGTAGTGGACGCCCATTTCAATCAGATACCCGCCGCGTCGCTTCTGATGTCGCCACAGTGTACCACTCATGATTGAGCCGCCACCTGTGATGTGGTTGTGAAAAACCAGGTACGGCTCACCGATGATTTCCGCGTCAAGCACCGCCTTCACCAGACGATTCATCGGGTCGCGGCGATAGTTTTCAGCGACCGCCAGCTTGCAGCCGTTGCGGCTGGCGCTATCGATCATCACGTGACACGCCCGCACGGTGACGCCCAGCGGTTTTTCGACCATGACGTGGACGCCGGCTTCAAATGCCATGCACGCCAAACTGTGATGGGAAATCGGGTCGGTGACGAGGCCAATGGCGTCGAGATTCTGTTCGGATTCCAAAAGTTGCGTCAGATCGGAGTAAATATTCGGCGAATTGCCCAATTCGCTTTGAGCCACAGTTGCGACATGGGCGGCATGCTCGGCGTTGAGGTCGCAGACGGCGACCAGATTGACGGTATCGAAGCCGCACCGCTTGAGTTCAATCAAGCCGTAGACGTGCCTCAGTCCCATGCCACCGCAGCCGATGAGAGCGAGCCGAATGGGTTGTGTGTCCGACTTTGTTTTACTCATCGACGACCGATCCATCCAGGTGGAGCCGCGTTTCCACAGCGCGCGGTGTGTACGGGTGCCGCTGCTGCGCATCCGGGGCCAATTCAATCCCGATTCCCGGTGTGTCCGGGACGATCAGGAACCCGTCTTCACACTTGAGAGAGGAGGTGACGATTTCGCTCTTCGGCGGTTCGCCTTCTCCCGTCGGATATTCCTGAATCGCAAAGTTGGGGATACACGCCGCCAGTTGGATGCAAGCCGCTGTGCTGACCGGGCTGAGTGGATTGTGTGGCACGACCTGAACGTAATGTGCCTCGGCCAAGGCGGCGATCTTTTTCGCGTGAGTCAGTCCGCCGCACATGCAGACATCCGGTCTGATAAAGTTGACAGCCCCTCTTTGCAGCAGCATCTCGAACTCGTAAATCGTGTGGATGCGTTCCCCCGTCGCAATCGGGATATGGATCTTCTCGGCAATCTGGGCCATCGCGTCGAGGTTATCGGGAAGCGTCGGGTCTTCGTAAAAAAACGGGTGGTACGCCTCGATGCCTCTCGCCAGCACGATCGCCTCTGACGGTGTCAGCCGCCGATGGATTTCGATGCAAAGATCGACTTCGTTTCCAACCGCTTCGCGGTACTGTCGCACGGTGTCGATGGCATCTCGCATCTTTTCCGCATGGGCTTTGAAGTACGGGACGTCCCGCGATTCGTCGAGGAAGGGCGTGAGATGTCCGACGGCATTGAATCCTTTCTGCTTGGCATCGATACACCCCTGAACCAGCTCTTGTTTTGTCTGGCCGTAAACGTGGCAATACACCCTGGCTCTATCGCGGCATTTTCCGCCCAAAAGCTGATAGCACGGCACGCCCAGGTGCTTGCCCAGAATATCCCAGAGCGCAATGTCTATCGCAGAAAGTGCACCCATGATTGCCGCGCCTCGAAAATGACTCCATCGATAGAGATATTGCCAGTGATGCTCAATTCGACGCGGGTCCTGTCCAATCAGATAACGCTTGAAGGTCTCGACGGCCTTCTCGGATGCTTCGAGATAGCCCCACGCTCCCGATTCTCCCACACCAGTAATCCATTCGTCGGTGATGACCTGCACGAACAAGTAGCGGCCGACGGGAATCGTCTTTATGTCAACAATCTTCATCAGATTTCTCCTCGCAAGGCGAACAATCCGGACGGAGGGCGGTGGTTGTCCACGGCGACGACGCTGAGGCGTGGGGTCGATTCAGTTGTGTCTGATGACGAGTTCCGCGTCGGTGAGAACCAAGTCACACGCAAGCTGAGGATGCCGTTTGACGAGCGCAACCTTGACTTCGTGTGGCCCCGCAGCGCATTCAGCCAACTGAAATCGCAGCCAGACAGCGCTACTCACCTCGCTGGGGCCGTGGGGGTCCTGGAAACGACAGTAGTGAACGTCGGGATTGTCCATCCGCCTCCCGTCCCAGCAGATTTCGACATTGTCGCCCTTCACCCATTCCTGAAGCCGTATGCGCAGCTCTGCCGACGATGGGTCTTCGTCCGATACTTCGAGAACGATCGTTGGACCGTTGCCGGTCAACGTTGGCTTGAGCGGAACGGGGACTTCGCCGTGCAGGCGATCCCCTCGATATGCGCCCCGCCAATCGCCTTGTTCGACGATGACGCGATGGGTAGCGGCATAAATCTTGTCCGCCCCTCGCAGCGTTTTCTCCGAACCGATTTGCGTCAGCAGTTCGCGACGTGAGTGAGCATCTGCGTGCCAGTTGAAGACGTAGATGCCGTCGGCGCCCCCCCGGTGATAGCGGCTGGCGATGGCTCGTGTCCGCATGCGGTCCTTCGTCTCGCTGTCTTCCGGTCCCACCGGTGTGCCTGGCAGACCGCCGTCGAATCCTGGATAGAGCGCGATGTCCGAGTCGCCGCAGAGATTCTGGAAGGCTTCGACCTCGATCGCGGGATCGGTCGCGGCGTTGGCGGCGGGGATGAGGACATCGACCAGCTTCTCTTCGATCCAGGCGGGAATGTCGTAGCCGATCTGCCGGCACCTCTCGAGACTCCCCGAGACGCGTGCGGCGACGAAGAAGGGACGGCCCCGCTGCTGGCCGATCTCGTCCGTCATTGTGCGAATAGCCCGCTGGAGATCGGTGAGGACGTAGCGAAGCCGGTAGGCTTCATCGTCAGGCAGGTGGAAGGCGTGCCGTTGCCAGTCGAGCTCGACCCCGTCCCAGTCATATTTCGTACACAGTTCACGGACATGTGCGAGCCGATGCTCTCTAACTTCGGGCACGGACAGGTCCCAGGATAGAGCGAACCATTCGGATGTTCGGTCGCCCAGCAGCCAATCGGGATGGTCGATTCTGAGTTGCGTCAGCTCCGTGTCGTGAAGATCCGCGAGGTCCTCGGGCTGCGCTCCGTTGAAATGATTGTCGTTCATCCGCACGGAGGCATAGACGTCGATTCCGAGCTCGCGACCCCGGTCGATCAGGGCCTTCTGAGGATCCTCTCCCCGGTCGAGCATGTGGCGGATGTTCTCGGTGTGGATGTACCTGTGAGCGCTCTCGTAGCGCCGGCCGTGTACATCGCCCACTATCTCGAGGTCATCAGTCGGCCATCGTGTGGCGTGCTCGCCGATGCACCAGAACAGCGCGCCCACTTGAGTGTCGATCAGCGGGGCGTAGGTCTTGTCCAGGAAGGCTTCGAGTGATTGGGGGACTTCTGAATAGCCGTGTGGGGCACCATCCCAGTTGTAGATGATTCCGTAGGCAGGAGGACGAAGCATGCGGAAGCGGTTCGGGATGGACAACGTCGACACCGGCGCCGTTCAGCCCTTCTCCGAGATGCTCAGGCCCATTTTCTGGTGCTGGCTCTCCTGGGACTGCTTATACCTCAGCTGTCTCTCCTCGTCGATCCTGCAACTGATTCCGTTGAAGACCATCGCGGCGGCCCGGCGATGTCGTTTCGTCGAACGGTTCGGGTCGGCGCGGTGAATGACTTCACAGTGGTGGACCACCGCATCGCCGCGCCGAAGGTGGACAGCGACCTCCAATTCCTCATCGTCCGCACCGTAATCCGCGATGCCCTGAGAAAAGCCGAGAAGAGACGTCTGGTCGTGCGGTCGCAGGCCCTTGAGATGCGATCCGGGGATGTAGCGAAGGCATCCATTCTCCTCGTCGACGGGGTCGATGGCCATCCACACCGAGCCGACGTTGTGCGGTGTGAGATTGAAGTAGTAGTTGTCCTGATGAGGCGGCGTGGGATGTTCGGTCGAAGGCGGTTTGTTGAACCATTCAGGCCTACCAGCCTCTACGGTCTCGCCGACGAGGGTGGTGGCGAGCGTATTCCAGCGGGGGTGGCTCCGGTAGTCCTCAAAGAACGGATCGTGGCCGGCCATATCTTGCATCTGTTTCAAGGTTTCGGGCCTCGACTTGTCCTGATAGAAGGCGGCGCTGTCCGGCAACGTCGGCGCGACGTCACGGATGTAGCGATCGATGTTCTCGGCCAGGATCTCGAATTCATCTTGCGGCAGGAAGTCGCGTACGAGGACGAACCCGTCTCGGTCGTAAGCATCTTTGTATCGCGTATAATCGTCCATTTTAACCCTCCGTAGATTCGAGAGCAACTATCCGGACGCAGCGCCTCTCAGGCGCGCGTTTGCGATGCTACTTTTCCAGCTGCTCGCGCTGGGCCTCAGCACTTTCCAGCCGGTACATCTGACTGAACGGCAGCTGGATGCCGCCGTCGATGGTGAGCGTGCTTCCGGTTATGTATGCACTGGCCGGATCGCAGAGGAACACGATGCCCCGCCCTATCTCCTCGGGGTGCCCAAGTCGGCCCCACGGCAGTTTAGCGCCTTCTTCTGCTATGGTTTCATCGGAGAAGAACTTGCGCTCGCCCGGTGTGTCGATCCAACCGGGGTGGACGACATTGACCCGTATCCGGTGGCTGCAGAGCTCGACAGCGGCGGTGCGCGCCATGTGATCTATGGCCGCCTTGGCCATGTTGTAGGCCATGGACCCCGGCACAGCCATGTTGGCGTGGGGTGAGCTCACGACCACGATGTTTCCCCCCTTCCCGCGGTCAACCATATGATTCGCTGCGGCCCGCACCAGGTAGAAGGCACCCCACATGCTGACGTCTATGGTACGCCGAAATCCCTCGAGGCTGGCCCGATAGAACAGTTCCCGATCGCTGTAGGCGGCATTGGAGACGACAATGTCGAGGTGGCCAAACTCGTCAATCGTCTCGCTGACAATGCGATCGACTTCCCCCTTGTCGGCGACATCGGCGCGCGCGAGACGGACCCGCACCCCATGGTGGCGACATTCTTCCGCCACTTCTGCGGCCGCGTCGTCGGACCGACTGTAGTTGATGGCAACATCAGCTCCCGCCTCGGCGAGAGCGATTGCCGTGGCGCTGCCGATTCCCTTTGATGCTCCTGTTACCAATGCGGTCTTGCCGGCTAGTACCGCCATCTCATTGTCCTTTCAAAGGGTGATGGTCAATGTCCCAGGGATTTCTCCAACCCCATGAGTGTGGAATACATCACCTGTACAGCCGCAACGGGAACAGAATTTATCCCGGCGTCCTCAATCATGGGGCCTACACAGGCGCTGAATTCAGTAGGATTGCCTTTCTGTATATCCTGGAGAGCGGAATGGGTCGTTTCGCTACTGGCCAGGGGCGACGTCATCACCAGTTCGACGGCCTCCTCTAGGCTGCCCTGACACCACGTCTGGACGTGATAGGGACCAAAATCGATCAGGGGAATGCCTTTTTTTGCGGCAAGAGCACTGAGTTCGCGAACCATGCTGACGAACTCTGTGGCGAGCAGTCTGTGGGATAGAGT
>CBDBIJ010000069.1:0-21540 GCA_965205655.1 Candidatus Latescibacterota bacterium | reverse complement strand
GCAGTGAGGATGAGGACCTCTTGTCCTGCGAAGCTCGGCGGTGCGCGCAGCTCGAGTCGTCCATCGTCCCCGAGCCTGGCCTCGATCCGATCCTGTTCCGACACCGTCCACGTAACCCCTGAACCTTCAACGACATATTGGGCCAGATTCATGCTCGCTTCGCTGCCGGCTACGACGGTGACCTCGGGGATGTCTGCCAACGACAGCCCGGCGCCGGCCTCAGCGGACGGAGTGTCCCCGGTCGCCACGCTCGCGCCATCCATCGGTTCCTCCTCGACTTCGACGCCACCGGGCGTATTGGCGACATCGGAGCCAGCCTCCGACGGCGCTTCGGAGGTCGGCGACTCTGGCGAGATCGGGCCCTCCTCGGCGTCGCCTGACGTCTCCGTTTCAATCAGGGCGGGAGGTTCATCGAGTGCTGGTTCGTTGTCGCGGGTCGGGTCTGGTGGATCGTCCTCCCCTCCACCCGCCGTTTCCGCATGGCCGATATCCTCATCCGGCACGGCAGGAGGCGAATCGAGATCGGCCGGCGCGATCACCGTCACGTGAATGACGCCTGTCGCCACGCCTCCCTGCGGATCTTCTGCCTCGACGAGGATGCGGCTCGCACCCGCTCGGCGCCCCCGCACGTATAGCCGGTCGTCCAGCAAGAATGGCTCGGCGAATTCGTCGCCGCTTGCGGAGATGCGCAGCAGCTGGAAGGCGTGATCCACATCGGCAACGAATGACTCGAGGGAGGGGCCTTCCAGCTCATCCCCCACCGCTACGGTGAGCGCCGCCGGCTCGTCGATCGTCGGCGCATCATTCACCGGCACGACGGTTGTCTGAACATCGAGTGCGTCGAGGACGTTGCTGCCGTGGCTGATAGTGAGAGTAAAACGATCCTGGCCTGACCACTGCGGCGGTGCGACAACCCTCAGATGCGGTGGGACGATCTCCACGGCGATAAACTCGCTCCCCTCGACCTTCCAGCTCCACCCTTCCTCGGCCTGGATCCCGTCCATCAGGAAGGCGTCGAGCCGATGGCTGATCGCTCCTGCGTCCTCGGCGATGACGAGGCTGTCCAGGCCCAAAAAGCACCGCCGTGGGAAGGAGCGTGACGGTGAATCAGTCCCACCGCGACCCGGTCCCGGATCCTGACGCGCAGAGTAGATGATCTCCGCCGTCCCCGGCCTCCGCGGTCTGGTGATGATTCCAAGCTGCCCCCCCACTATTGCTACCTCGGCGATCTCCGGGGAAGAGGAGTCGGCGGACCAGTGTGTTTCGCCGTCGCCGACGGCAAAGTAATGGTCCGACAGCTGGATATCCCGTCGCTCGCCTGCAGTCATCTCGACATCCGGAATTGGCATGAGCCCTTGCCTGAGCAGGTCCATATCGATTGAACCGGCGAGCACGCGAAAGCGCGCCTCTCTTCCCGGTTTGGCGAGCTCGGTGTAGGCTGGGGGCCCCTGGCCGGAATCGACGAGACGGATAGCGCTCATACCTGATTCGGGATAGCCCGTGACCCTCAGTTCGAACCGGGCCAGGACTCCGGCGCCCGAAACCGCCGGGCGCTCGCCACCGACAGCTGGTCCGGTTACGGTCACGAAGCTCAGCCGCGTCTTCCCCCCCTCGTCGAAATGAGCGGCGTTATCGTATACCTGGCCTGGAAAGAAAACGGCGGGTTGAAATGGCTGCGGCTCACCCTCATCGGTTACCGCGTGAGGAACGAGCGAAAAAACTGAAGAGTCGAAGGTGACGTTGAGAGCCGCCGATGTCAGCCGGCGGTCGCGCGTATCGATGTCGAGGGAGATGGCGAAAGTATCGCCGAGTGCTGCTTCGTCAGTATCCGTCGCCAGAGCTATCTCAGCGCTCCGCCCGCTCAATGGACTGCTGAGGGCGACGCCCAGATTCAGCAGGATGCTGATGGCCAGAGCACGTTTCACGATCGGCCTGTCTTAGGAGGAGCCGGGAGCCCGCCTCTCACCTCAGAAGCGTCATCTTCCGCGCTATCTGAAACCCAGGCCCGGCCATGCGGACGAAGTACACCCCGGACCCGACCGAGCGGCCCACCCCGTCCAAGCCGTCCCACTCAAACGTGTGTATTCCCGGGGACAGCCGTCGGCGCACCAAGGTGCGAATTCGCTGACCGGCGGTGTCGAAGATGTCGACGGTGACCGGCGCGGCGGCAGGCACGGCGAGGCTGATCGCCGTGGCCGGATTGAATGGATTGGGATAGTTCGGAAGCAGAGAGAATTTCGCCGGCAGCGCCCGAATGAGCATCGGGGTCCCGTGGCTGTTCCCTCCGCCCACCAGGTCAGCCCGTCCGACGCTGATCTGTGCGAGCGCGGCCTCTCCACCTCCTCCCCTGTTTGTTGCGATGGGGGAGAATCGGAGCCTCGCCATCAAGCCGCTACCTCCGGCGGCCGTACCGGCACCGATCACGGCCCCCACCGAGGTTCAACTCGCCCTTCCCGCCCTCGTTCGTGGCGTATACCGCCGGATGCGAGCCGAACAGATTTCCCTGCTCCACGGAGTGCAGCCGGAGGGAGGTTTGATTATAGCTGATTCTCACAGCGTATGCCCGCAGATCGCTCAGCGAGTGCGCCGTCAAAATGACGGAAACCTCATCTGGAGAATCGGACTCTTCGGGAGTCAGAAGAAGGGTGGGGTATATTCAATCGGTCAATGCAACATTCTCCCCATTAATCTAATCATAGGAGATGTTGCACATGGCTCAAATGGGACGACCAGGATTGTCCGCGTCACAGAAGTCGGAGGTATGGCGTCGATGGAAGAGCGGCCAGTCGCATAGCGATATTGGTCGGGCGCTCGGGAAGCATCCGGCGTCGATTCATGGTGTCATCACCGCCAATGGGGGCATCGTACCAATGCCGCGTCGACGCTCTCGATGGGCTCTTGCCTGGGAAGAGCGTGAAGAGATCTCTCGAGGTATCGCTGCGGGAAAATCGATACGAATAATTGCGGCCGCTGTTGAGCGTGCACCCTCGACGGTTAGCCGAGAGATTGCCCGCAATGGCGGGCGGCAAAGGTACCGAGCAAACGTCGCCGACCAAGCAGCCTGGACGCGCGCCAGCCGGCCGAAATGCTGCCGACTCGCATCCAATCTTCGTTTGCGGCGAGTCGTGGCGGACAAGCTACGCCTGAAGTGGTCACCTGAGCAGATATCGGGATGGCTGAAGCGGGAGTATGCGCTTTTAGGAAATATGCAGATATCCCACGAAACGATCTATCGAACTCTCTTCATCCAGGCACGCGGGGCACTCAACAAGGACCTCATTGCGCATCTGCGGACGCGAAGGATGATGCGGCGATCCAAGAAGGCAAGCACACGCGATCAGCCGAGAGGCCGGATCGTCGACGCCGTATCCATCAGCGAGCGGCCTGCCGAGATCGAGGACCGCGCCGTTCCCGGCCACTGGGAGGGAGACTTGATCTCGAGGTCGAACAACACGCACATCGCCACGTTGGTGGAGCGGCAGTCTCGGTTCACGATGCTCGTGAAGCTCAACGGCAAAGACACCGAGACCGTTGTCAGAGCGCTGATCAGCCAGGTGAAACGACTCCCCTCCGCGGTGCGGTTGTCCCTTACCTGGGATCGAGGAATGGAGCTAGCTCGGCACAAGGAGTTCTCGATCGCAACTGACGTCGAGGTGTATTTCTGTGATCCTCAGAGTCCCTGGCAACGAGGCACAAATGAGAACACGAATCGCCTTCTTCGACAGTACTTCCCGAGGAAGACCGATCTGTCGCCATTCTCCCAAGCCGACCTGAACAGAGTCGCTCTTCAACTGAACCAGCGCCCGCGGAAGACGTTGGGGTTCGTTTCACCCGCAGAACGATTCAATGAAGGTGTTGCGTTGACGAAGGTGTTGCGTTGACTGGTTGAACTCGCGGGGTGTTTCCGCGGAGTCGCTCGGCGGCCGCTTGTATACGGGCTCTGGGCCGGCCTTGCTGAAATTGGCGGCAACCATGTTGAGGTCGTTCACCCACACGAGGCTGTCGCCGTCGATATCGGCCAGCATGCCGGCGTGCGCCGGCGTTGTCGCCTGACCGAAGAAGCTGACCACGAAGTCCACATCCAGCTGATCGATTTCGTTGTCTGTCAAAGCCGCTCCGCTCGAATCGATATACCCTGTCACGTCGCCACCCAGCAAGAATTCAGAGGCTGTGATCCCGTCGGCCAAAAACGTCGGCATGACGTCGGTGAAGTGATCACCTGGATCGACCTCCAGACCGCGCACCTGTCCGTCCAGGTATCGATCGAGGTGGACGGCGAGATGGTATCGGCCGCGGGGAATCTTGGTCAGTGTAAAACTGCCGTCGGAGTCAGTCGAATCCTGTACTCCTGACTTGGTAGCATTCACGTCATTGACTGCGGCGAACAGCGAATCGGTTATGGCGACGGAGCTGTTCTGATCCCGGAGAAGCACGGTTATTTCAGCCGTGTGATCGGTGCGGCCCTCGAAGCGAACCCGGCCATCGACTCGGCCGCGGGGCCGGATGTCGATCTGGGACACTTGAAAAGGCGGTACCGCCGCCAGCACGACACCTTCGCGATAGAGGACGCTCACACGCTGTGCCAGGTTGTCCATGCCGAGCCCGACCGTCCCGACGGAGTCCTTGGAGACGAGCTCGACGGTCGCCAGGACCGAGCTGCCGTCGAAGCGGTCGGTTCCCGCTTGCTCGAAGTACACCAGATCGAGCAGCCAACGGCCGGTTGTGACACTGTCAGCTCCCGCCTGGTGGGAGTTGTGTAGTGTCAACCCCGGCTGGCTTGCGTCTACGACAAACGGTTGGATTCCCGTTACCGCTGCATCCTGGTCCACCACCCGTACGAATGTCGTGTCGATGCTGAGAAAGGTGGCGACCACATCCACGGTGTTGCCGGCGAAGTGGGGTCGAATCTCGAAGCTCATCGTGTCCCCAGTCACAGTCATCGCCGTGTGAGCCGGCAGAACTTCTATAGTTGGGGCCAACAGCCCCATAGCACCATCGGGAGCAAGGCCCTCTACGGTGACCAGGCCGGGGGCGCGACGGACGCTGCTGGCCACGGTGGGGGGGGTCCCGTTATCCGGGTCGATGACGACGTAGACGTAGTACTCACCGTCCGGGAGCGGATTGGCCGTACCGCTCCGATCGCTGACCAGCATCGCGGGCCGCACGGAGAAGTCGCTGGCGGTGTCCTCGCTCAGCGGGCTGGCGCTGTCCGCCGAGCCGTCGCTCGAGGTGGCGATCCACTCCGGTGCAGCATCGGTCTCGAGATCGGCGTAGCTAACCTTGATTCGGCAAAAATCAGGCGACTTTTCGTAGAGCTGCGCTGATTTTTCGGAACTGTTTTTCGGCCTTCTTGTTGCGTTGCAGACGCAAAGTGGCTCGTCCTTCCGGGTGCATCAAGTGTCCGGCGCGGTTGAACAGCTCGAAACGTAGCGTGCGCACGGATTTCAGGGCCCAGCGGGCGGTATTCTTCCTGGTTCGGTGGCGCTTTATTAGCCCGGATTCGATCTGGAAATTGGCTAGGAGATTGTGCGCCAGCACGACAAATTGTTGCCAGACGCTGTTGGCCCGGTAGTCATCCGTGGGAATGGCGTCGAAGGCCAGCCCCGTCTTGAGTTCGCCGATGGCTTTTTCGTGTAGGCCGCGACCACCCATGAAGCGCCAGAGCGATTTTTGCATCGAAAGGTAGGTTGGTGGCCAGCGCGGAGTATTCCCAGGTGCCGTTTATCCGGCTCGAACAGGTCCAACTGGTAATTCTTGCGCGTGCGATGCATCACCCGCTTGCGAAAGATGACCACGTTAAGGGTGCGTTTCCACTTGCAGACCTTGACCGAAGAAAAGAAGCCGTCGATGCCGTCTTCGACGCGCTGCCAACGACGACGTTGGCGGATCTGGGTTTGCAGGTCCAGGCAGCGCCAGAACGGCACCTTGATAGCATACTGGGCGCGATGAGCATCCAGCGTCGCCATCACATCCTCTCTGAAAAAGGCGCCGTCCATGCGAAATCGCAGCCGGTATGAGCGCCCCAGGGTCTGTTCGATTTGCTCGAACACCGCCTGTAGAAATGGGATGGAGGAAGCGCCATCGTTGACGTTGCCCGGACGGTTGTGGAGCCGGAGAAAATGACCGCTGTCGGCCAGGTAAGCGGTGATGGGATAGTAACTGGGGACCTTGCGATGATGCGGGTTGTACCCACGGCAGGCACCGCCGACCTTGTGGCCGGTGCACAGCACCGTGCCATCGATGTCGATGCTCAGTGTGCGGGCCTTCAACAGACCGATCACCCCGGCGACGACATCGGCGTTGAGCGTTTTCAACGCCTCTTCGGCGCCCACCGTGAAGCGTTTGAGCCAGCGGCTGACACTGCCGTCGGTGGGCAGGTCTTTCAGACCGCAAAACCGCTGCAGCAAAGGATCTCCTTGCAAGAAGCCCAGATGTCGCAGTCGACGGCCACCCACCACCAGCAGACCGAGGAGCACCCGACACAGACCTACCATGCCGAAATCACTGCCCGGAACGACGGCAGACAGGTGCCGACGCAATTGACGGTTCCATCCGATGCCGCGCAAATACCGGATCAACAGCTCCAAACCGGCATACGAAGTGAGGCCTTCGGCGGTGAATTCGACGGCCAAATTGTGGTTGACGCGCGTCCTCAAATCCGCTTTCTTTCGTCTCACGGTACGTGGCCTTTCGTTTTTGGTGAAAAGGGAGTATCGCCACTTCCGAATAACCGGAACGAAAGGCCTTTTTGCTATGGGAGATTCTCAAATTCACCGCCGAATGGCGCGCACTGAACAGCCAAAATTTCACCGAGTTAATGCCGAATCAAGGCTAATATCCGCGCCAAGAGCTAGACCGGCACTCTGCGGCACGAGGACGACCCAGATGCCGGCACCGTCATCCACGTCCCGCGCCTCCCAGGCGACGCGAAAACTCTGGCGGCCGTCGACGGCCATTGGTTCCGCTGGGCTGAACAAACGAAGGTGCGGAGAGTGAGTAAACTGCAGACTACGGCCGACGCCGGCGCCATCTTCCCAACGAACGATACGCTCCGTCCCACCTCCGGATATGACACTGTACAGGTAGTATGGGACGCCTGCCTGAGGGCTCCCACCGTCGTCCGGGTTGGAGTAGGTCCACAGTCCCAGACGTAACGGTTGTTCTCGCGGCCGTCCACATCCTCGCTCAGGCCGGATGCGATGAGATGGGTGTCCTGACTTGGATCGGCTGCGGCCGTCTGGAGATCCTGGACCCCTCCCGAACGGCGAAACTGTCGCTGTCGCTGTAGAACATGGAGATGAGCGCGCTGTTGTCGCGATCGATGTCCCCGTCGATGCCGTTGTCCTGGTTCCAGGTGATGTCGTAGTAGCGTTCGGGGCTGGCGCCGCCAGTTTCGATCATCCTATCGGTGCGTTCGTCCAAGGCGATGATGGCGAGTGCCTCACGTCGTAGGTGTAGTCACTGATGCCGATCGCCAGATCTGTTCCGTCGAGAACGACGGCGTAGACGTAGTAGTCTCCGGCGGCCACGAAATCCGTGTCGCTCAGCGCGATCGACCACGTGAGTGCGGAGTCGACACCCTCCAGCAGTGAGGCTGTG
This sequence comes from Candidatus Latescibacterota bacterium, assembly GCA_965205655.1. Classification (GTDB taxonomy): domain Bacteria; phylum Latescibacterota; class UBA2968; order UBA8231; family UBA8231; genus CBDBIJ01. The sequence continues at coordinate 13,941 of CBDBIJ010000069.1, read as the reverse complement.
CTATCGACGTTCACAGCACCGGTGAGGCCTGTGATAATTCGATTCGGGGCCGTACCGGACGTCGTCACCTCGGTGGTGTCCAGGGTGTCTGTCGTTGCGTAAAACAGGCGCACAGATGCGCTGTCGTCGTAGTCGACGACATCGAAGGCGATACTGAGTTGGTCCCTCGCGTTGGCTACGATGTCGGGCGCTCCAGTATCGACGTTCAAGAGGAAGCCGGAGTCGAGAAAATCGGCATCGCCGCCGGAAAATTGGCCCACCGACAGCACCGTCGGCTCGTGCTGGACGGTAATGCCGCGACTTCTGACCAGCGGAAACGCAGCAGTGAGATTCGAGGTGGTGTACATGTAATAGGTGCCCACGGCCAGGCCCGTGACATCGAACGAGAGGTCGGCCACATCCCACTCATTCGCTGTGGCCGGCATCTGCGTTGTGCGGTCCAGGGCGACGCTGGCCGTGGTCGTATCCACCCGTGTGAGCGAATCGGTGGCCGAGAACCAGAACCCGTATGTCACATCATTACTGTCGTCGGAATCTGCGTAGGGTACGCCTGCAGTTGCGAAGAGGCTGCTGGCGAGGCTCCCCCTGCGATCGCTTACGAGGTCCGGGAGACCGACGCTGAAGGCCGGCGCTGCCAATTCCGGATAACCGTCGCCCTGCCGATTCGTCGTCGTATCTGCCACGCCGTCGACGAAGAGCTGGCTGTAGCTGGCCAGACTGAGCTGATACGGCTCTGCATACAGCAGGCCTATAGTGCCCGCCGGAATGGACGTCTCCCCGGAATTGGTGAAGGTGATGAGACCGTAAACGACGCTGGCCGACGTCGGCGCCGCCTCCGTGGCGATCGGAAACTGGACGTGCACGGAACCGACATTGCCTCCTGTTGGAGTCGTCAGTTGGATACGGCTCGAATCGGAGCCGGCGGCCGAGTTGTAGCCCGTGTTGTCGGCCACGTCGCTATCGACCGAGATCTCCCCCGCAACACTGCCGTCGCCATCCACGTCAGCCACCCACACCCCCGTCGGCATATTGATCGTGATCCCGTCTCCCGCCGATGGAATGCGGGTGAGGTCGATGACGAGGCGCTGCCAGAAGTGATTGGTGTCGGTAGCGCCCTTTGGAATGGTGCCCAGAGCAGCCGGAGACTGCCGGGCCGACTGGCCGGACACGAGGCTCGGCACAATCAGGCCGATAATGGCTAAGTGATTGAAAATTCTCATGTTTTTCAGAATAATTACGATATATATAGACGTTGAGGACGCTATTAGTAGTTATCGCGCTAGTGTTCCGTCGCAGAAATACATTGACATATTCGTTTGACCTTGGCAAGGATCGAGTCGGCCGTGGCCGTCCACCCAAAGGGATGGGCGTTGGCGTTCCATTTGTCGGTGTAGCGCTCGATCCTCTGAATGAGCTCTTTGACCTTGCGGAATGAGCCACGCCGGATGGCTCGCCGCGTGATGATGTTGAACCAGATCTCGACCTGGTTGAGCCACGAGGCGTAGGTCGGAGTAAAGTGGAGGTGGAATCGGGGCCGGCTGGCCAACCACTTCTTGACGCTGGCGTACTTGTGGGTGCCGTAGTTGTCGACGATCAAGTGAACGTCCAGATCCGCAGGCACGTTCGCGTCGATATGGCGTAGGAACTGCAAAAACTCCTGATGGCGATGACGAGGCTTGCACTGAGTCAGGACTTCACCGGTGGCCACATCCAGAGCGGCAAACAGCGTTGTGGTGCCGTGTCGCTTGTAGTCGTGGGTGACGCCCTCCGCGTAGCCCAGGCCCAGCGGCAGCAACGGCTGACTGCGCTCCAGAGCCTGCACTTGGCTCTTCTCGTCAACGCACAGGACGACGGCATGGTCGGGCGGGTTGAGATACAAGCCCACAACATCGCGCACCTTATCCACGAAGAAAGGATCAGTGGACAGCTTGAAATTCTGGGTCCGGTGCGGCTGTAAGCCGAATGTGCGCCAGATGCGATGGACCGCGTCCTTGGTCAGGCCGGTCTCCTCGCCCATGGAGCGCACCGTCCACTGGGTTTTGTCCTCCGGCTTGGTCTTCAGTGTCTTGTATACCACCTCGGCCACTTGTTCGTCCGAGATCGATCGGGGCGCACCGGGTCGCAGCTCGTCGTACAACCCGTTGAGGCCGTTTTCCACGAAGCGACGACGCCACTTGCCGACGGTCACTTGTGACAGCCCCACAGCTTCGCCGATGGCCTTGTTGGGCCATCCCTCGGCGGCCAGCAACACGATCTCGGCGCGTCGCACCAAACCGTGCGGCAGGGATCGAGATTTGGCCATTGATTCCAATTGCTGCCGAGTTTGCCCCGTCATTTCGAGAGGTGGAAGAAAGCGTCCGCGTGGCATGAGTTTCCTCCGTTCCTTGTTTGTGGAATAGGTCTGGATGAAACTTAACCACACAACTGTACTAGTACAAGTTATTTATACGACAATACACTAGGGGAGCATTCCTTTAATTTGAATCGAGGGATATGAACTCGGGCTTCCAATCGAATGCGCGCCCATCCAGCTATGGTACGGGCCCGCTGGCTCCATCAGCTGGCCGCCGCCTTAGTCTCGGCTGCGTCGCCATGTGTCTAGCGCTGTCTTCGCTGCCGACGAAGGCGCAGACGATCTCCACCCTCGCCGGCACCGGTACCGCGGGATTCTCCGGTGATGGCGGCCTTCCCTCCCGACGCGCAGCTCAATCTGCCGTCGAGCGTGTTCGGCGACCTCCTGGGGAACCTCTACATCGCCGACACTGGTAATCACCGCATTCGCACGATGGGCTCGGCGCTCAATCCGATCAGCACCCATGCCGGCACCGGAGTGCCGCGCTTTGCCGATGGGGCCGCCGCGGCGGCCCAGTTCAACACCCCTACCGGCCTCTTCGCCACTCCGGCGGGCTCGCTCTATGTTGCCGACTCGGGCAATCACGCCATTCGGCTGATCACGCCGGCGGGCACCGTTTCCACGGTTGCCGGGAACGGCATCTCGGGATTCTCCGGCGACGGCGGCGTAGCGACGGCGGCGCAACTGAACGCGCCGTCCGGGGTGTTTGTGACTGGCGCCGGAGTGATGTATATCGCGGATACCGGGAACAATCGCATCCGCCGGGTCATCGGAACGACGATCACCACCGTTGCCGGTGATAGCACGAGCGGATTCTCCGGCGATGGTGGACCGGCTTCCATGGCTCGGCTCGACGGGCCATCCAGTGTGTTCGTAGACACGATTGGAACCGTCTTCATCGCCGACACCAATAACCACCGCATCCGCACGATTTCAACCGTTGACAGCACCATCGCCACATTCGCCGGCATGTCCCCTGCCGGCTTTTCCGGCGACGGCGACATACCGACCAACGCCCAGTTCGCCTTCCCGGAGACGGTTTTCGGAGACACTGTGGGAAACATCTACGTGACGGACACCTTCAACCATCGGGTCCGGAAGATAAACACGGTCGGAAACATCACCACCCTTGCCGGTGACGGGACCTTCGCTTTCGGCGGTAATGGCGGCGCGGCGAATTTGGCTCGGCTGGGCAGTCCCACAGGCGTGTTCGTCGACACCGCGCAGACCATCTTCATCGCCGATCGCGACAATCATCGCGTCCGCCGCATCGTGCCGGACAACGTATTCGGTCTGGCTGGAATGACCACCGTGGGACCGGCGCGGGAAGTGCAGATTTTTCGCGTCGCCTTCACCGGCGATGGCGGCACCGCGATCAAATCGATCACCCTCACGGTCTCGGACCTGGGCACGCCGACGGGGCTGACGAACTCGGACTTCGTCGAGTTCAGGCTCTACGAAAGTAGCGACGCGGTCCTCGGTGGGGGCGACAGCAAGATCGGCTCGATCGACTCTGCCTCGGTGGCGATCGGCACGCCGTTCACGATTCCCGTCGAGTCCACTATCGTGCCGATGTCCGGCGCGACTCGGCATTTCCTGGTCTCCGCCCTCATCGACTCACAGGCCGTCGAGTCTCACGCTTTCAAGGTAGGGTTCGTCATCGGCGACCTGTCGACGACGACGGGGGGCCGGGTGAGTCGGTTGACGGCCTTGGACGCCAACCGGGTTACCATCGACGTGGTGGCGACCGAGTTACTGTTCACCGCCCAACCTGGCGGCTCGGTGAGCGGCAACCCCTTGCTGTTCCAGCCCTCGTTGACTGCATTCGACGACCTCGGATTCGTCGACAGCGACTTCACCGATCTCATAACGCTGACCACGGCAGCGGCTGGGACGCTGTTGTTCAACACGACGACGGCGGTGGCAGGCGTGGCTGAATTCACCAACGTCACCTACGTGGCCGTCAATGATGACGAGGTCTTCACTATAACCGCTGACGACGCGGCGGGCGGGGCGGAGGGAGACCTGGCGGCGGTCGTGTCCAAGTCGGTGGCGTCGAATAAATTCAACGACCCCCCGGTGGTCAGCCTCATCAGCTTTACGCTGCTGGAAGACGAAAGCTTCGTCAACCCCTTGACGACTTTGTCAGCGATCCGGATGACAGCGTGTTCACGATTGCGAGCGTCAGCAACCACTTTCAGATCAGTCTCGTCGGCGACGACCTCGTGTTCGAGCCGGAGCCCGATTGGTTCGGACGCGACACGATCACCGTCATCGCGACGGACCCATTCGGAGCTCATGGAAGTAACCAGATGATCATCGACGTTACGTCCGTCAACGATCCGCCCACCCTCTCCCCCATCACCGCCCTCGCCTTCGACGAAGATGATACGCTGGAGATCGACTTGAAGGCGCAGGTCGACGACCCGGACGACGATTTCGGTGAGCTCACTTTCACTTTGACCCCATCGGCTGGAATGGACATTTCATTCGACCAGGGTACCGGATCACTGCAGATGTGGGCACCCCCGGACAGCTCGGGTGAATTCAGCCTCATCCTCACTGTGAGAGACAATTCCCTGATCTCCCAGACAGACACCGTTCAGATCACCGTGTCCGCCGTCAATGACCCTCCCACATTTGCCGTACCCGACACGAGCATGTTGCAGGCTGGCAGTCTGAACGTGAACCTCGCGGCGTTCGCGAGCGATGTGGAGGACGACATTTTTACCTGGCAGGCCACGGGGACGCCGAACACGAAACTCACTATCGATCCCTCGGGGGTCGTCACGATTGAACCTGATATCGCCTTTTCGGGATTTGACACCCTGTCGTTCACAGCTATCGATCTCGGTGGCGCCAGCGTCACCGACACCGTCGTCGTCGAGGTCGTGGCGATCAATCTGCCTCCCACGCTCGCCACCATCGCGGACACGGCCCTGACAGCGGGTGATACCCTCGACATCGACCTGCGGCCGTTCGTCGCCGATCCCGACGATCAGGTGGAAACCCTGGTGTGGACGGTTACCGAACCGAACCAGGGCGAGGCGAGCGTCGACGGAGGTCGCCTCGTTCTGACAACCCAGCAAGACCTGGCGTACGAGGAAACGCTCGAGATCGAGGTAGCTGATCCGGACGGCGAGAGCGCCTCGGTTTCGCTCTTCGTGTCCGTTGCTCCCTGGCCCGGGATAATCGCCTCGATAGCGGACATCCTCTTCGAGTCGGGTGAAGAAAGGCAGATTCCGCTCGACCAACAGTTGCTGGCTGAGATCGACCCGGCATCGATCACGTGGTCGGCGACACGAACGGGGGATTTCGCCGTCGTCATCAATCCGGACACTCGGATCGTATCGATCGTGCCCGAGGGGGGGTGGAAGGGGACTGGCGAGATTTTCTTCGAGGCGAGGGACCAGGTGGACAGAGTGGATCGGGATACGATTTCCGTCACCGTCGAGAACCCGAAGCCGAGAGTCGAGTTTCTCGACAGTTTCAAATTGAAACAGGGCGGCACCGCGCAGTTCCGCCTCGACGATTACGGTTTCGACGATGAGCCTGTGAGCTCGCTGCAGTGGACGGCGCAGCCTGACTCCGGTGTGAGGACGCTCATCGACACCGTCAACCGCTTTCTCACTGTGACGGCAGATCTCGGATTCGTGGGACCGTCTGAGGTGAGCCTCCAGGCAACGGACGCGCAGGGGGACACCGGCACGGGCATCTTCGTCGTCGACGTGTTCGTCGACGTCGTCGTCGACACCTCATCAGGAAACGGGCTGCCGGAGCTTCCCGACACCTCCCTGGCACCCGGCAACACGGCTCCGGTCGTCGATCTCCCTTCGCAGCTCGAATTCCCCAGCGGGGGCTTTCAGCAGCTCAGGCTGGACCTCCATGTTAGCGACGACACCCCTGCCAGCTTCATCTCTTGGAGTGCTGAGGCCGACAGCGGCCTGACGGTGAGTGTGGATCAACCGAGCCGTATCGCCACTGTCAGAGCGGCCGGGGGGTTCGAAGGAGAGAGTCGAGTTACCTTCCGCGCCGAGGATTCACAAGGCGACTTCGATTCCGGATCGGTGATTGTACGGGTGCTTCCGCCCCTCCCCGAACCAGAGGCTGGCGATTTCAATGGCAGCGGCAAAATCGGCCTCGAGGATTTCTTTCTCCTCGCCGATCACATCGGCCTGACCGTCGTCCATCTTGATTGGGACCCTGTCTTCGATCTCGACGGAGACGGCAGGGTGACGTTCGACGATTTCTTTCTCTTCGTCGACTTGTTTAACGAGGCGCAGGCTGACGACTAAGCAAGCTGCTGACGAGTGTTCTGTCTGAGAGACAGAACACTAGAAGGAATAGCGCAGACCTACAATTGGCACGGCCACCCCGCCGGACCTCCCCGTCAGCCGGGAGCCACCGTGGTCCACGGAGGCGCCAAGGCGGCCACGCTCGGAGAGTTCGTGGGTCGTATTGATCGCCTGGATCTCGTCGGCGAGGTGAAACATCGAAGCCACCTTCGTCCACACGAGAACGGGCACCCAGCCGGCGGCGCCGTCTTCACCCGTCGTCACCGCCGTGACCACCGCTCCCGCCGAAAACAACACCAGAGTAAAAGCCTGCTTCGTTTCGCCGGCGTAGTAGTTGCCGCCGCCGGGGATGACGAGTTCGAGCAGGAGCGCGGTCGCCAGTGATCTGGGCGGCCTGTAGGCGGATCTCCTCTGGGATATGCGGTAGTGCCCAAGCTCCCGGAGGGTGTGGAAGTCACCGAGCGAGTAGGTGGCCGGCATTTCCTGGAAAGGCCCGACCACCTCCCGAACCTGAACCGTGTCCCCCTGCACGGAGACTACCTTGATCTGACGCACTCCCCCCTTGCTCAGGACGGCCTCTCCCCACAGGTCCTGCGCCCTCAGTCTCTCGAGAGTTTGCTTCAAAACCGCGCCTGACTCATCTGCCCCGAGTTCGGCTGCGCCCGCCGGAACAGCGGGAACTGTCTGCGCGAAAACCACAATCGCGGCGGCGACTCCGGCGCTGTATCTGAGGCGTGTCAACGGCGTCTCCGGGTGATGGTGCTCAGCGTTGAAGGCTTGGCTGATCTGGCACGAGGCATGCGGCATTGAGACCCCGCTTGCCCGCGTCGTGTATCAATTCTAGAGGTGCTCTACCACCGAGTCAAACCTGGCGTCCGCATTCCTAAGCGTCCGCTTCCTGGCGTCATCGGAGTGGACGGACGCAGCTGTGGAGCCTATTCCGATGAAGATTTGGCTGCAGGCGCCGATAATATGGATGGAGTGAGGGGGAGGACCTCTTTCCCACTCCGCCGGACAGGGATGTCGCGAGTCAAATTGCCCCACAGGGACGTGGGGGTTTTTTTTGCCCGTCTCCTCCACTCCCCTATCTTGACTGACCATGAGAGAAGAGCTCCAGCTCGCCATGGAAACGGCCCGCGAGGCCGGGCAGCTCATGCTGCGATACTATGGCGGCGACTACGCCGTGCGGAACAAACAGGGCACCGCTGGCGATGAAATTCATCATTCGGTACGCGACGCTGACTACGATCCGGTCACCAACGCCGACCTTGAAGCCGACGCCTGCCTCAGAAAGCGCCTGATGGGCAGCTACCCGGAATACGGCTGGTTGTCGGAGGAAACGGCCGACTCCCCCGATCGCTTGCCGAAGGAGGCGGTCTGGATCGTGGATCCGATGGATGGCACCAAGGAATTCGTCGAGGAAATCCCCGAATTCGTCGTCTCGGTCGCTCTCGTCGAGCGCGGCGAGCCGGTTGTCGCCGTCATCTACAATCCGCCGGCAGATGACATCTACGTCGCCTTAAAGGGAGGAGGCGCCTTCGTCAACGGCACCCGCGTGTTCTGCACCGACACGCCGGTACTCGAGAAAGCCGTGGTGGGAGTGAGTCGCAGCGAGATGGCCCGCGGCGAGGTGGACGCCATCGAAGGCCATGTGCGGGAGATCCGCCCCATTGGCAGCGTCGCCTACAAGCTCGCCGTGGTCGCGGCCGGAGCTGCGGACATGAACATCAGCGTGCAGCCGAAAAACGAATGGGATGTGTGCGCCGGCGACCTTCTCGTCCGCGAGGCCACCGGCCTCATGGTGGACCTCGAAGGCGAGGTGCGGCTCTACAATCAGCCCGACCCCCTCATCCGCGGCGGTCTCGTTGCCGGAAATCCCACTTTGACCGGCGAGATGCTTGAGCTCCTCGCCAAGATCTGATCCATCGATTGGAACGGCGTCGAACCGCGAAGTCATCCAGTTCCTCTTCGATCACAGCGAGCTCCTGGAGCTCGATGGCGCCAATGACTTCAAGGTCCGCGCATTCGCCAACGCGGCCCGGATGATCGAGGAGCTCGAGGCGGATGTGGCCGAGATGGCAGCTGAGGGAACCCTCACCTCCATCGAAGGTGTCGGCAAGGGAGTGGCCGAGCTCATCACCGAGTTCCTGGGCTCTGGGAAAGCGCGGGCTCACGAGGAGCTCGCCGGGAAGGTGCCGCCTGGACTTCTCAATATCCTCCGCATTCCTGGACTCGGGACGAAGAAAGTGAAGGCCATCCACGATGCCCTGCATGTTGATGGAGTGGCGCAGCTCGAGGAGGCATGCCGCGCCGGTAAGCTCGGCGGACTACCCGGCTTTGGACCGAAGACGGAGCAAAACATCCTCGAGGCCATCGCCAGATCGCGGAAATTCAGGGGTCGGTATCGTCTCCACGAGGCCCTGGCGGTCTCCGAGCCCCTGATCGAGGCCCTGAGGGGTCATCCGAACTCGATTCGCGTCAGCATTGCCGGGTCTCTCCGCCGACACAAGGAGACCGTCAAGGACATCGACATCGTTTTGAGCTCGGACGCGCCGGCCGCCGTGTCCGACAGTTTCGTACAGCACCCCTCCGTGACCGAGGTCATCGCCCGGGGCGACACCAAGACCTCGGTTCGTCTCGACAGCGGCATCCAGGCCGATCTGAGAGTCGTCGACGACGACCACTTTTCGTCCATTCTCCATCACTTTACCGGGAGCGCCGACCACAATGTGCAGATGCGATCGAGGGCCCTCACCAGGGGGATGCATCTGAACGAGTACGGACTGTTTCAAGGAGAGAATCTCGTGCCCTGTGCGCACGAGCCCGAGCTCTTCGCCGCTCTGGGACTGGAGCACATTCCGCCGGAGCTGAGGGAGGGGCTTGGAGAGGTAGCAGCCGCCGAAAGCGGTGAGCTGCCCGATCTCATCTCCGGCGACCAGATCCGCGGCATGCTACACATCCACAGCGATTACAGCGACGGCAACAACTCCCTGCAGGAGATGGCCGAGGCCGTGCGGCAACGGGGGTACGAGTACGCCGGCTTTTGCGATCACAGCAAGTCCGCCGGTTACGTGTTCGGACTCAAGGATGAGGACGTTCGCCAGCAATGGGCGGAGATAGACTCTCTGAACGCCGAATACGATGATTTTCATATCTTTAAGGGGATCGAGTCGGACATCCTGAAGGACGGCAGCCTCGACTATGACGACGATACGCTGGCAGGCTTCGACTTCGTCGTCATCGCCGTGCATGCGCCGCTCAATATGGCCGAGGATGAGATGACGAACAGGGTCACCAGGGCCATCAAGCACCCTTCCAGCACCATCCTCGCCCCCCACCCCACCGGCCGCATTATCCTCGAGCGAGGTGGGTTTCCCATCGCTGTCGAGGAGATCCTGGCCGCCGCTGCTGCGAACGATGTGGCAGTAGAGCTCAATGCTCATCCGTACCGGCTCGATCTGGACTGGCGTCATCTTCGCAAGGCCCGGGAGCTGGGCGTGAAGATCGCCATAAACACGGACGCCCATAGCGTCGGCGACCTGGATTATCTCGAATTCGGCATCGGTACCGCGCGCAAAGGCTGGCTGGAGGCTGTCGACGTCATCAATACGCTCGGTTGTGAAGACCTGACAACCTACTTCGATTCCAAATGAACTGACACCTGGAGGAGGTGAAGATGAAAGGCGTGATATTCAGTCTCTTCGAGCAGTTCGTCGTCGAGAATTGGGGCACCGACACCTTCGAAGAAATCCTGGATGAGTGCGAGCTGGCTACGGAGGAACCGTTCGTCGGTCCGGGCACCTACCCAGACGAGGACCTGCTTCAGATCGTCGGCAAGGCGGTCGAGAAACTCGGAATCCCACTTTCGGATGGCATGCGGGCCTTCGGCAAATGGGTGCCTACCCAGGTTGATGGAGCAGGTCCCCAAAAGCATGACGAACTTCGATCATCCGAAACAGTTCCTTCAGACCGTTCACGACATCATTCACGTCGAAGTGCGCAAACTCTACAGCGATGCCGAGCCCCCGCGGTTCACCTACAAAGATCCTGCCCCTGACCGTCTCATCATGATCTATCAGTCACCTCGGAAGATGTACGATTTGATGGACGGCCTGATCGAGGGAGTCGCCGAATACTACGATTGTCCCATCGATTTCAAGCGTGAGATCAAGCAGGAGCAGGGAGAGGAGCTCGCCGAGTACGAGTTGACTTTCGGCGCCTGAGGCGAGATCGATTGACCATGAACCTGGATGTCGCGCGAAAGCGGCTTGCCAGAGCGGAAGCCAAAATTGCGGCTCTCGAGAAGCTGGCCGAGGACAAAACCCGTGAGCTCTACCTTGCCCACCAGGAAGTGGAGATCACGAATGAGTACCTACAGAATATCCTGCGATCGATGCTGACATGCCTCGTCGTCCTCGATACAAACGGTCATCAAGACCGTAATCGCGCCACGCTCGAGCACGGTCGCTTCCTGAGCGCGAACCCGTCCCTCGCCCAGATTCACGGCTATGACTCCGTTGCGGAGCTGATATCCTGGGCTTTAGACATCGGGGTCGACGTATACGTCGACCCGACAAATGGAGGAACTCATTGGCGAACCCTTCGAGAAGATCGCTCACCCGGACGAAACTGGCACTTCCGGAGAGGCCGGCCGTGCAGGCGCTACCGTGAAGTTAGAATCCGTATACAAGAGAAAAGACGGAGGCACGGTCCCCATCCTCTATTCTAGTTCTGTGTTGCACGACGAGGAGGGCGAGCCTCAGGGGGATCGTCAGCATCGCCCTCGACATCACCGAGAGCAAGGCAGCTGAGCAAGCACTCAGGGTGGCCGAGGAGAAATACCGCACCATCTTCGAGCACGCCATGGAGGGCATCTTCCAGACGACGCTTCACGGTCGCTTCCTGAGCGCGAACCCGTCCCTCGCCCAGATTCACGGCTATGACTCCGTTGCGGAGCTGATATCCGGGGCTTTAGACATCGGGGTCGACGTATACGTCGACCCCGACAAGCGGAAGCAGTTCCGAATCTTGATGGAAGATCATGGATTCGTTTCCAATTTCAAAGCGCAGATCCGCCGTCCCGACAGATCGATTCGCTGGATCACCGAAAACGCACGCCTCGTCCGAGACGACAACGGTGAGCCGCTCTACTACGAAGGCACGATGGAAGACATCACCGAGCGCAAAGAGGCAGAGGAGGCGCTGCGCCAGAGCAAGGAAGAGCTCGAGGAGGCGAACCAGAGACTCAAGGAAAACCAGGCACAGCTGCTACAGTCGGAAAAGATGGCCTCGATCGGTCAGCTCGCAGCCGGTGTCGCCCACGAGATCAACAACCCCATGGCTTTTATCTCCAGCAACCTGAACACCATGCGGGAGTACGTGCAGGATCTGTCGGATCTGCTCGAATCGTACACGCAGTTGGAAGGGCACGTGGAGCAAGGACATTTGGACCAGGCCGCTGGTACACGGGAAGAGATTAAAAAAAAGAAACGAGAGCTAGACCTGGAATTCCCAAGGCGACGTGCTCATATCTCAGGGCGTTGTCGGCGATACGAAGGTCGTCGCCCTGGGCAACGTCGAGACGAAGTTTATTCAGAACTGTGCTGTCATGGCCAAGGGCGACATCAATGTCGGCAGCTACATATTCAGTGGGCACGTGCGTGCGGGAGGTCGCGTCATCGTCAACACCGGGGGCGGGGATCGGGGTGGGAGTATCGTGGGCGGCGAGGTCATTGCCACCGGTGGCATCGAGGCCAAGCTGATCGGCTCGACGTCGACGGACCGCACCCTGGTTGGCACCGGCGCCAACCCCGAAGACGCTGCCCGCATGAAGAAGCTGCGCGAGGCCATCGGTTTTTGCGATACGAACATCCTGCGTCTCATGCGGACTCTTGGGTTGGAGAAGATGGATGTCTCCCGAATCCGGGAGGCTATCGAGAGAGCGCCGGCGGCCAGGAAGCAGTTCCTCGTCGACGCCGTCAAAAAGCTGAAGGAGCTCGCCGATTCGAAGGAGAAATCCGAGAAGACGCTGGATGAGCTTCAGGTCAAAGTCGAACAGGAGCTCGGAGAAGCACTGATCAAAGTTTCAGAGAAGGTCTTCGCGGACGTTCACGTCCAGATGGGAGAGGACAGGGTAACGGTCTCCGAAAATATCTCGCAGCCGCTGTTTCGCATGACGGACGAAGGCATCCGGTATCGTCCTCAGGTCTGATTCGAGAGGCAACCATTTGTGACTGAAGCAAGGAAAAAAAGAACCATTCTCTTCGTCGACGACGACATCGCGGTACTGCAGTCGGTCAAGGGCCTCCTCGGCAACGACTGGGAACTTATGACTGCGTCCAGTGGCAAAGAGGCACTCGGCCTGCTCGAGGAGTACTCAGCCGATATGGTCATATCCAACATGGTCATGCCAGAGATGGACGGTGTAGCTCTGCTTAAGGAGGTCAGGGATCTCGACCCTGTCATTGTGCGCATACTCGTGACCGACGATCCCGATCGAGCCTCGGTGACGAAGGCCTTCTCAGAGGCGGAAATCAAGCAAGTCATCGCCAAACCCTGGAACGACCGGGAGCTCGCGGAGATCATTCGCACTGCTTTTCTGGAGACGGCGAGTCAGGAGATGGAGCTGCTCGGACTCCACCGGATCATCAGCGAGATAGAATCCCTGCCTCCGGTTCCGCGGATATACGCCGAACTGTGCCAGGTCACCGAGGATCCGCAGACGACCTCCACCGAAGAGGTCGCCAAGGTCATCAGCCGGGATCCCGCTGTGGCAGCCAAGATCATGCAGATCGCCAACTCGGCCTTCTTCGGACAGCGGCGTCAGGTGGAGACGGTCAGTCGCGCGGTCGTCGTGCTCGGATTGGAGATGGTCAAGAATCTCGTCCTGGCCACGAGCGTTTTTCAGACATTCGAGACGAACGATGTGCAGGCGCTCGATCAGGAGCAATTCTGGAAGCACTGTCTTGCCTGCGGCATGTCCGCGGCCCTGTTGGAACGCAAAGTCTCCGGTGATCGGAAGAGGTCGGAGATCGCCATGCTTGCCGGCACCATTCACGATCTCGGCAAGCTCGTCTTCGCCCAGTACATGCCGGAGCGCTACGCCGAAGTCGTGGGCATCTCTCGCATGAGGCAACTCATGCTCACAGAGGTTGAGGAGGACATGTTGGGGACGACCCACGCAGCCGTTGGAGGCTATCTGGCAGAGTGGTGGAACCTGGGCCGGTCCACATCTCAGAGGCGCTCCACTGGCACCACGAGCCCTCAGAAAGCGGCCACGACGTTCCTCTGGCA
>CBDBIJ010000068.1:0-49007 GCA_965205655.1 Candidatus Latescibacterota bacterium | reverse complement strand
CCCCTCCTCGGTAGATCCGATTCCAACCCGGTGTCGCTTTCGACAATGTCGCGCGACCAGGAGGCCCGGGTCGTCGAGGTTCGCGGCTCCACCCGACTGGCAGCCCGACTGCGGGAGCTGGGGTTCACCCCTGGCGTACAGATTCGCGTCGTGCGCGCCGGCTGGACTCTTGTCGTCCAGATTGGCGAGGGCCGACTCTGTATTCGCCGGCGGGATGCGGCTTCTGTCCGCGTCGACGCGTCTCCTACCGATGTTGGCGGCGGGTCTCCCATCGTCGTTCCCGACCACCTCCATCGCGTCGAGCTTGTCGAGACCGCTATGAGCACAGCCTGAGCCCATCATGGCATCCGCCCGGATGTCGTCCACTCGGATGTCGCCCCCCAATTCAGCCGTTTCAGCACCTGCAAAGACAGTCGCACTCGTCGGCAATCCCAACACCGGGAAGACGACTCTCTTCAACGCTCTCACAGGGCTCGCTCAGCGTGTCGGCAACTATGCCGGCGTGACGGTTGAGCGCCGAGTCGGCACGGTGTCCCTCGGTGACGGCCCCGTCGCAGATCTGGTCGACCTTCCCGGCGCCTACAGCCTGGCCGCCAGCTCACCGGACGAAATGATCGCCGTCGATGTTCTGCTCGGACAGCAGCCCGAGGTGCCCCCTGTGGATGTGGTGCTCTCCATCGTCGACGCCTCGAATGTGCGCCGCAATCTCTACCTGTTGTCCCCAGATCATGGAACAGGGCTGCCGATCGTCGTCGCCCTCAACATGACCGACGTCGCCATTTCCCGCGCTATTCGCATCGATGCAGCCACTCTGTCGACGCGCCTCGGAATCGAGGTCATCCCGGTGTGCGCTTCCCGCCGAGGGGGCTCGATGACCTCCGTCAAGCCGTCTCGCGGTGTCTCGAGAGGGGAGACTCGGCGGCCTATCCCTCACTGCCGCGGTTCCCGCAGACTCTGCGCCAGCAGGTCGACGACCTGGTTCGCGACGTGGGAGACAACGGCTCGCTGCGCCAGCCGCTGTCTCCGGTTGAGGCCCTCCGCGCCCTCGTCGATCTGGGCGGGGTGCGCCGGGGCTCGTCTTGTCGAGCATCTCGGACAGCCCTTCGCCGCCGAACTCGCAGACAGGCGATCGGCGGTCGGCGTGTCGGCTCCGCTCAGCTCCGTCGAGGCCGAGGCCCGTTATACCTGGATCGATCGCGCGCTCGAAGGCTGCGTGAACCAGCCGCAGGGACTTCGCAGCAGCGGCTCTGATCGCATCGATCGACTCCTCACCCACAGGTTGGTCGGCCTGGTCGCGTTCGTTGCGATCTGCCTGGTCATCTTTGAGGGAATCTACCAATGGTCGGCGCCGCTCATGGACGCCATCGGCGGCTTGTTTTCACAGATCGGCAACGTCATGACGGAGATCCTCCCTCAAGGTGCCCTCCGGTCGCTTCTGATAGACGGCGTCGTCGCCGGCGTTGGCGGTGTGCTCATCTTTCTGCCTCAAATTGCCATTCTCTTCCTGTTCATCTCCGTGCTCGAGGACTGCGGCTACATGGCGCGCGCCGCCTTTCTCATGGATCGGCTTCTGAGCCGCTGCGGTTTGTCTGGCCAGTCGTTCATTCCGTTGCTGTCGAGCTTCGCCTGCGCCGTGCCCGGTATCATGGCCACCCGAACCATCGACGATCGCCGCGACCGCATCGCCACCATCGCGGTGGCGCCACTGATGAGCTGTTCCGCCCGACTGCCTGTTTACGTCCTCTTCATCGCCGCCTTCATCCCCGGACCGGCCGTTGTTGGGCAGCCTGGTCGGCCTTCAGGGAGTAACCCTGCTCGGCTTCTATTTCGTCGGCGTCGCCGTCGCCATCCCGGTTGCCTGGCTGCTGAAGAAAGACGGTGCTTGGCGGCCAGGCCCCACCGCTGCTGTTGGAGCTGCCTCCTACAAATGGCCCGATCCGCGAACGGTCACACTGCGGGTATTTTTTAGCGCCCAGGGCCTTTGTGGCGCGCGCCGGCAGCATCATTCTAGCCGCCACCATCGTCATGTGGGCTCTCGCCTACTTTCCGCGCTCGGCGACTATTCTCGAGAAGTACGAGGTCGAGCGGGTGGCGATCGGGTCTGATGCGAGCGCCTCTTCGGGCGCGCTCGAGGACATCGAGCGACGGCAGGCGGCGGAGTTGCTACGGGAGAGCTATCTTGGGAGGGCCGGGCGGTTCGTCGAGCCGGTGGTGCGTCCTCTCGGATGGGACTGGCGCATCGGCATGGCCGCCATCGCCTCGTTTCCGGCTCGGGAGGTGGTCATCTCCGTGCTCGGCACCATCTACAGTCTCGGTGGCGATCACGACGAGACCTCGTCGGACCTTCGATCCGCCCTCAAAACGTCCACCTGGCCTGACGGCACGGCCGTGTTCAACGTGCCGGTGGCGCTCTCGATCATGGTCTTCTTCGCTTTGTGCGCCCAGTGCATGTCGACCCTGGCAGTCATTCAGCGCGAAACCGGCGGCTGGCGATGGCCGATCTTCACCTTCGTGTACATGACCGCACTCTCCTACGTCGGCGCGTTCGTCACCTATCGGGCGGGGATGGCCTTGGGATGGGGATGAGTCTGCAGGAAATCATCGCCGGTCTGATCGCCGCCGGCTGCGGCGCCTGGGCGGTTTGGTACGTCATCAGGACCCTTCGCATCCAGAATCGCGGCGGCGTGTGGCTGCGCCGACGGCAGTTGTGAACCGCCGAGGTCTCGCTCTGATAACTCAGATGGAGAGCAGACGGACCTGATTCAGATCGCCCCTCCAGACGATAGCTGAGTCCTGCGCCGAAACACCTTACCCGGCAACTGATTCACCAGCCCGGCCAGCTCCAGCCGCAGCAACGCGTCCAGCAGCTGGCCCGCCGGCATGCAGCTCGCGCGAGCCAGCTCATCGAGGTGCGCCGGCTCCGAAACCGATCAGCGCCAGGAGGTGGCGCTCGCCATCGCCGCATCTTCAACGAGCCGGTAGGCTCTCAGCCTCCAGGCTCGCGGCCGTCCGCACTCGGTGAACCGCCCACATTTCGCCCGTCTGTATTCGGGTCAGCCGCGGCAGCCGGGCTCACCAGTGCTTCCTCGGGCAGGTGGTACTTCAGCTCTTCCAGCACGTCCTCCACCGAACGAACGAGGACTGCCCCATCCTTGATCAGGGCGTGGCAGCCATCGCTGAGCCGGCTCGTCACGTTGCCGGGAACGGCGAACACCTCTCGGCTCTGCTCGACGGCGTGACGCGCCGTGATCAGGGCTCCGCTTCGCGACGGCGCTTCGATCAGGATAACTCCGAGGCTCAGGCCGCTGATGATGCGGTTGCGCTGCGGAAATGTCGCCTTGCCTGGCGGCGTGCCCATCGGAAAATCGGAGATCACCGCGCCGCCGCTCTCGGCGATGCGCCGCAGCAGGCCGTCGTTCTCGGGAGGATAGACGACGTCGAGCCCGCACCCCAGGACCGCCACTGTGAGGCCGCCCACATCGAGCGCGCCTTCGTGTGCCGCGGTGTCGACGCCTCGCGCCAGGCCGCTTACGACACACAGGCCCCGCGCTGCCAGTTGCGAGGCGAGCTCGCGCGCCACACCGCGCCCGTATCCTGTCGCTCTTCGCGATCCCACGATTGCCACGCACGGCGCGTTCCACGCCGCGGCTCGCCCTGCCGCGAAAAGGCGCGCCGGCGGGGCGTGGATGTGTCTCAGGGATTGGGGATACGAAGAGTCGGCCACCCTGATGAGGCGACTCCCAATGGCGACGTTCCCTGTCATGAGGTAGTGAGCTCGGGAGGCCGAGCTCGTCGGCTCTTCACTTCTGCACCGAGATACCTTACCAGTCGGTCCAATCCCTCGCCGGAAACTGCGGAAATGCCAAACACGGGGACCGCTGCCCCGAGTTGCTGCAGGTGGTGGTCTTCCCCCTCCTCCGCGTGAGGGCCGCGCAGATCCAGTTTTGTGAAGGCCACGGCGTACGGCTTTTCGAGCAGACCCGGATTGTACTGTTCGAGTTCACCCTGCAGCGACCCCAGTTGCTCCTGTGTGTCATCGGCGGTGCTGTCGATCAGGAACAGGAGCATTCCTGTGCGCTCGATGTGCTTGAGAAACCTCGTTCCCAGTCCCTTGCCTTTGTGCGCTCCTTCGATCAGCCCGGGCAGATCGGCCATGACGAAGCTCTCGTACTCCGCCCAGCGCACGATGCCGAGATGCGGCTCTAGCGTAGTAAAGGGATAGTCCGCGATCTTGGGATGAGCAGCCGACAACCTCGACAGCAGCGTCGACTTCCCGGCGTTGGGGAAACCGACCAGCCCCACGTCGGCCAGCAATTTGAGCTCTAGCCGCACCGTCGCCTCCGCGCCCGGCGCGCCGCTGTCGGCTCGTCGCGGCGCCCGGTTCGTCGAAGTGGCAAAGCGGGCGTTGCCGCGGCCCCCCCTGCCCCCGTCGAGGAAAACGAATGATTGTCCCCCTTCCACCAGATCGACGATCAGCTCCCCGGTGTCCGACCTCACGATAGTGCCCGGCGGCACTCGAATCTCCGCGTCCTTTCCCTTCGCCCCGGTCAGGGCCTTGCCTTTGCCATGCATTCCCCGGCCGGCTTTGATGAGTGATCTGTAGCGCAGATCCACCAACGTGGCGAGGTTGTCGTCGGCCCGCAGGATGATCCTCCCCCCGTCGCCGCCGTCCCCTCCGTCCGGCCCGCCTCGCGGCACGAACTTCTCCCCGCCGGAAGCTCATGCATCCATCGCCGCCGGCACCGGACCTGGCCGTTATTGTCACTTCGTCGATGAACATCCCCGAACCTTCTCAGCGTTTTCCGAATCGTCCTTCCAATCGACGCACAGCGCCGACTGGCACGAATTTGCTGACGTCACCTCCCATGCGCGCTACCTGCCGCACGACGGATGAATGGAGGTACATGTACTCCGAGCTCGTCATCAGGTAGACGGTGTCGAACTCCGACCACAGGCTGCGATGGGTAAGTGCCATCGAAAACTCCGTCTCGAAATCGGTGACGGCCCTCAGTCCCCGCACGGCGCTGTGAATCCCGCGCTCTTTGGCGTAATCCACTAGCAGTCCGTCCGTATGGTCCACCGTCACCTGCGGCCATTGCCGGGTCGCCTCGCGAATCATCTCCAGATTATCCTCGATCGGGAACAATGGCTCCTTGTCGGGATTGACGGCTATCAGCACGGTAATCTCGTCGAAGATGCCGAGGGCCCTTTCGATGATGTTGAGGTGCCCGAACGTGATGGGGTCGAAACTGCCTGGGTAGATGGCGTGGGTCATATTTAGTCTCCTTGTCGAAGAGCCGTTCGCGGGCTAAAGAGCCCTTTGCGGGCTCTCATTGACCCGGGGTGCTGACGAGCACGTCTATGGCGGCGTATAGCTGTGCAGATTCGCCCCCCCTCGCCTGTCTCCCCGCGACGGGCACGACCAAAATCTCGCTGAGTGTCGACTGTGGTAGCAGCTGCTGCAGCGATTCCGCGAAGCCCGCGATCTGCCGGAATGAACCGTTGGCCCAGATTTTTTGGCGCCTCTGTGTGAGCTGAGAGGAGATGGGGACGTCGATCGGAGTTTCAGCAGTCACCGAATCCAGACCGCCCTGACGCGCTTTCTTGGTGACCTGCTCGAAAAATGCGGTGGCCTGGGCATCGCCGATGGAAGCCATCGGTTCGCTCTCATTGTCGAGGAAACGACCGTGAAAGGTGAATTTGTAGAGCGTGTTGTCGAGCACCTGCCCCTCTCTCCAGTAGGAAAGGCTCACTTTTGACGGCAGTTGCTTGAGCGTGTCGAGGAAATCGAACAGCGCGACCACGTCTGCGGCCGGACTGAATCCCTCGATGGTGTACTCGCCAGTGGACTTTCCGCTCAGTGACGTGAATCGTATCGGCGGCGGTAGTTGCTGGTAGAGCGTCAAAGCTTTCCTGCAAGCTGTCGTGTGTTGCGCAGCGGCGCGGCTCCCGCCGCCCACGCGCCGGTCCGACGAGTCGCTCCCTGTTCCGACACCTGCGACTGCCTCCGTCGGCGTCGCGACACTGGAGTAGGTTTCGACCGGGGCAGCTCCCTCGATCACGACGGGCGTTGAGATCTCGGTCGTGTCGATTTCGTCACCGAACAGATCGAAGCTCAAAGCGTCTTTCCAGCCGACCACGTCGCTCCCCGCCCGCATGAGCTGACCGCTGACTGCGCTTTGATACAAACTCACCAGCCCCATGGCGGCGAGGATGGCGACCAGCGCCATGAGGCCGAGGCGGGCGGTGGGAAAACCTCGGCTTTCGAGCTCGATCTTGATCACGTCACTCCGCTAGTCCGCGGAAGGCGAGGCCAGCCGCGGTGGCGAACGCGGGGCCCTCGGCGTCTGGTGCGGTCTCGCTTCTGTCGATAGCGCCGAACGGATTCAACGGCTCGGCCGGCAGCGACGTTTCCTCGGCGAGAGGTCCGCACCAGTGCGCCGCGCCCTCTCCTGTGAGCCAGATGCGATCGGCGCGCCAGTCGTCACCCTCGGCCGCCAGCCTGTCCATGGCCTTTACGACGAGAGCGACCTGCTCCTGCGGATCGAGCTCGTCTTCGTCCGCTGTCCCGTCGCCGTCGTCATCCGAGTGAAAGTCCGGGGCTCGTTGGTCCCAACGGCACGTCTCCACGCCGGCGAGCTCGCCGTCTGCGAGCATCACCAGCCGCGCCGCCAGCCGATCCATATCCACGAGGAGTTCCCTGCCCCCGGCCGAGGCCACCCCGCTCGACTCCAGCGCGTTGAACAGCGCGAATGGAGCCACGTCGAATCCCGGCCTTTCGATATTCGCATCGCGACACATCGAACGTGCGCTTTCGATGGCCGCCCGTCGCGCTGCCACGACGAATCCGAACCGGCGCGTCAGCAGAAAATCCAGCGTGAACTCCGCAGACTCGTCTTCGTCACTGAGAAATTGACGCGCCTCCCACTCGAGTTGCTCCCGATTCTCGCCGGCTCCGCCGGCGACGAGCGGACGCCGCTTGAGCAGATAAGAGCGGTTGTGAAGCGCCATGTAGGTATTCTGGAAAAGGATGCCGTACTCCGTGCGGGTCTGACGCAGAAGGCCGACGACGACGTCTTGCAGAAGGGGATCCGCTGGCGACAGTGACCGGATTCCTGCCGGCAGATCCATGCGCGCGACGCTCTCCAGCTGGGTGCCCGCGCGCACTGCGGAGAGCTCGACGAGATGGAGTGCCTCATCACCGAAGTGGATGCCGGTGGCCCGTTTCTGCTTGGATCCGAACACGTCTCTCAACCACCTTGGCGTGCGCAGGATGACAGTCGAGCACCCTCGCCTCACTCGAGGGAGGTGAAGGACCGCAGCTTCTCGACGGTGCGCGGCCCGATCCCATTCACCGCTTGGAGCGCCTCGAGCGATGTGAAGCGTCCGTGGTGCGACCGGTACTCGACGATGCGCGCCGCTGTCGCCGGACCGATGGAAGGCAGGGTGGTTAGCTGGGCGACAGTCGCCGTGTTGATGGACACGGCGGAAGGGGACGCGTGAACCTCCGTCGTTCCGGCAGGGCTCTCCCCTTCCCCCTCGTCGCTCTCATCGGCGCCGTCGCTGGCCGGCGGCTCGCTGGGAACTTCGACGGCACTCTTTACGACCCTGAAATCCTCGAGGCGGTCGGGGTCGTAGTAGTCGACAACAGTCGCGACGCTGCCCACCAGCAACGAAGCGGACAGGAACAACAGGGCAATCTGTTCACGGCGATTGAACGTCGAATTTAGCGGAAGATGAAGGTGCCCGCCATCCGCACTTCTCGGATCTTTCTGGTGCGATCGGTGAGACCATTCGTGTTGTTCTCGTAGCGAATAACGCCGTTGCCGCGGAAGGTGTCGCTGAACTTGTAGGTCGCCTTCAGTTCCAGCTTGGTCGCGTCTTTGGCGGAGATTGGGGCCTGCTCCTGGACCCCCGAGCCGCTCGACCGCCTGTCCGAGGAGCGGTTCACCTTGAACACCAGATCGACGCTGCTCTTCAGCTTGCCGAACAGTGGCAGCGACCTGGGCCGTAGATTGTACTTCGTTTCTAAGGAAGTTGATCTCTTCACACTCTTGCCCGTTCCCCTCACCGGCGGCGTGGCTCCTTCGACAAACGACGAATCGATACTGCTCGCCAGTTCGAAATCGACATCGTCGCCCGACGACCGCTTGAACTTGATTGTCGTCACTGGACCGATGCGCCATTGACCTGACCAGGTGACGGACACCTCCCTCGAGTCGCTCTTCTGGATCAGGTGGCGGGAGTCCAGGCTTCCCTCTCCCTCTTTCGTCTGGGTTACATTGTACTGCGCGTTCATCGTGGCATTATTCATGACTCGCTTGAGATACGGGAGATTGCCCGCTCGACCCCAGTTCACACTGATACGCGGAAAAAATAACTGCTCCTTCACTCGCAGCCGCGTCTGGGTGCTGCCGCTCCGCCTCGTTCGCTCCCGCTTGAGGCTCGGTTTGACGCTGACTCCCAGGGGCAGGCGCAGACCGCTCGACACCTCGGAGTTCGTGCTCTTGCTCCACTGGTCTTGCTGCGTCAGGCCCACCGAGGCCCGCGTCACGTTGAGGCTTTCTTCGATGCCCAGTTGATACAGCAGCGATGCCCGCTCGGTGACGCTGAAATTGCGGGCGTCTAGGTTGCGCCGCCATGAAGTGCTGATAGGCTCCAACCGGCCACCGGCTAGTTGGAAGGTCCGTTTCCAGAGAGCAACGCTTTTGCCACTGTCGTCTTTCCCCTTCTTGCCGCTCCCGCGTCCACCGACGCTCTTGAGCAGCTGGGGCAGCTTGATGTTCACTCGCGCCGACAGTGTGTTCTTGCTCGTGATGTCCCGCGTGCGGATCGGCTGCCCTGTCAGAGTGTCGACGAGCGCCTGGGCGCGTCGGCGTCTCGGGTCGCCGATCTCCTCGTAGTTCGCCTGAAACGTGTAGTTCTGATCGAGCCATTTAACCAGTCGCAGCGTCAGCTTCGTATCCGCCTTCTGGTTGCGCTGCACCTCGCTGCCGAAGCTCAGGCTCTTGGGCGCGTATTTCTTGCGCAGATCGCGATTCACCTGCAGGCTGTAGTTCCCCGACAGTGACTTGACTGGATTCACCTTGGCAGTGTAGGTCTCCTTCATATCGAATGTTTCCTTGAAGGTCGTATCGGCGCCAACCCTTTGATTGGCGGTATCGAGTCGATTCACGTTCAGGGAGTAGTTGAGGGTCGTCGGCAGATAGCGCAGGTCCGCCTTCCTTATCCCCTTCGGAGCAAACTCCGGCAGCCACCGCATGAACGGAACCGTGGCGACTGGAACCGGCATCTTGTAGGCGAAGCTTATGGTTTCCGCGTCCCTGTCCTTCACGGGATTCGTCGGCGAGAATCCCCGCTCCCGCGTCTTCGACAATCGCAGATTCATCTGATCGATCGTCCAGCGCAGCAGCCAGGTCTTGCCACCCCGCTTGCTGATGGAGATCTCGTACAGCTGCTTCGTGCTCTGCGTCTTGAGCTCCTGCTTCTGCGCGCTTGTCAGCTCCACGTCCGAGCTGGGCCTGAAGCGCGGCAGACTGGCCTGCTGGTTGAACGTCGCCTTGACCGGGATGGTGAATCCCCAGCTACCCGGCAGGAACTTGTCCATATTCGACGTCGTCGCCAGCGACGTCTTCATGCTGGTCTTATTGCGCCCGGGGTTCGAGATCGTGCGGTAGTTCTCGCCCCTCCATTCGACAGAGCCGTTGACGCTCGCCAGATCGGCGAGACCGGCCTTGATGCTGCCGTAGAGCGCCAGACCGGCATCGTTGCGGGCCTCGTCGAGGCGCAACTCGTCGGCGTAGACACGGCCGCTGTAGACCCCCATGTCGCCGCGGTTGCGCACCCCGAGTGTCAGTTGTCTGATCTGCTGCATCGACGGACTGCCGCGCACCCGGTAGCGCGCCGGCGTACCGCCGCGGAAATCGGGGTGGACGACGACGGAATCGAGGACGGTGACACGCTGGCCGAGAGAATCGAAGAGGCCTCGTTCCAACTCCGCCTTCAGCGCGGACATCGTCAGCAGATCGATATCGACTTCGTTGCGCGTGTCCCAGCCCTTGAAGATTCTGGTTGCAAACTCGTAGTAGTTGGTGCTGTCCCGCCCGAAGCGAACGAACATTTCCAGGTCGCTCGAATCGATTTCGACCACGTAGGTGTCACTGGAGTCGCCGTGGACGAACATCTTGAGCCGGGTGTACTTCGTGTAGTCCGCGGTGCGCGACAGCACCTTCGTCGCCGAGACCTGGTGCCCGCTGTCGAGATTCTCGTACTCGAGCACGAGCGACTGCTCGCGTTCCCGCGCTCTCGAATTCCTGATGCGCCTCCGTTTGACCGACTCCGGCGGCTTGTAGGTTTGGTTTTCGTCCGTACCGATCACGGTCACATTGAAGCTCTCATCCTCTCCGAGGGGCATGCTGTCCTCCAGGACGACGAGATCGTCCTCCTGCCAGTCGTTGCCGATGATCTCGATCTGGGCGATTTCGACCTTGGCCGGCTCCTCGGCGCCGCCGGCGTCGCTGACGAAAACAAGCCGACCGTACTCGATGCGGCTCGAATTGGGCGATCCCACGCGCCCGACCCGCTCGTCATACAGCGGCCGCCGGTAGAGGCGCCAGCCGTTGCTCTGCGTGCCCGGCACGTGAGCATCGGCGGCCAGATCAATCGTGTAGTGGAAGTAGTCGTTACTCGTGTTGAGAATGCCGTCCTGGTTGATATCCTCGGTATCCGGACGAATGGCGTTGTCCTTGAGTCTGTTTCCCTGCGTCCCATTGATCCGGCTGTTGTCGTGCTTGCGGCCCCGATCGAAGTCCCAGTTGTCACCCTCCGGATCCCCCGGGTCCCTTCCATCCAGCTCGATATTGGCCCTGAACAGCGCCACTCGGTCTTCGCGGGAGCCGGTCGTGTCCTCGCCGGCACGAGCGAGATAGTAGTTCAGCTCTTCCTCGTCGTCGCGTCCGTCGATACCCACATCCTCCTCCGCGGACACCTGGTTATCTCCGCTGGTCAAACCCGCGAACGGCTCGTCCTCGGTATCGAGAATGCCATTGGCGATGAGATCTTCGTCGATAGCTCCGAGATCGACGTGCAGTTGGCCCACGTCCCCGCGGACCCAGATTTCCAGGAATTTCGCCTGTGAAAAATCGCGCACTCCGCCCGTCCACGACGTCATGACCGCGTTCCACAGTTCGGCGCCGTCCTCCAAGGGGGTCAGTTCGAGGACGAGGATATCGGTGTTGTTGTTGCGGCTCTCGAAAAGATCCTCCTGGCCCGGCCAGATCTCAGTGCGCTGAATCTTGTCGAAGGGATTGTACCAGATCATCCTCGACCTGTCGGCGTCGTCGAAAAGCGGATCCTTCGGTCTGCTGGAGAGGGTCCACCGCTGGCGCAGGACGCTGAGGATCTCCGGCCTTTCGCTGCCCTCGAAGTCGTCTATGTAGCCCTGGCCCCTCGTGTTGAGATTGGGACGACTCTGAGCCACCTCGGCCTGTATGGTCACGTCGGACCGCGCCACCGTCTTGACGCGTGGCAGGGCGTCGACTACGCGCGTCAGCACCGGCGCCTCGAATCGGGCCCGGATATCCGTATCCCACACTACGGTGCGCACTGGCTCGGCTCCCACTCGCACGCGGCGGTCGACGCTGCGCACGTTGTTATACAGGATGGTCGTTCCGATGTTGCCGTCGCCGTCCCAGAATTCGTATTGAGCTCGCGTCCCCAGAAGCGTCTTCTGCTGGCTCCCCAGTCCGATCAAGTCCTGACTCTCGAAGGTGATCTCCAAATCGGCGCCGGGGTCTGCCACATCCTGCTCGGCGGTGCCCGTGAAGGTGACCTCACCCAGCATGCTGACGTTGAAGTCCCTGCCCCTGTCGAGACGGCGACCGTTGAGCCGCACTTCCACGGATTGCGGATCGATCCCGGCGAGTCGTCCCCGCGACAGGTTGATGCGCTGTTGGGCCGAGCTGTTGATGACCTGGACGATGTAGCGGCTGGCCTCGTCCTTGTCGCGCTGTTGATGACTGGCGTAGATGGCAGGCACCCTCTCATCGAGCTTGTTGTATTTCGCGTGCTGGGGAGCGAATGGCGTCAGGTCGGGGAAAATGAGATGTCCGCGCGAGTCGTCGAGACCGATGTAGTCGGCGTCGATGATCTGATCCGGCCGTGTGCCCGGATCCTGTCCGCGCTCGTCGAGCCCCATCAGTCCCAGAAAGTTGTCGCCATTCTGTGTCGACACCGGATCGGTTCCCGGTACTTCCAAAAGAACCTCCACCCTGATCCTGTCGCGTTCGAACTTTCGGCCTCGCGCGAACCCGCTGACGATCTTGTAGACGTTCTTCCACTCCAGATCCCAAGTGGGAAACTCCGGTCGCATGTCTCGTGCCTTGATCAGCTTGAGTTGCAGCTGGTCTCCGCCGCTGCCGAACACTTCGCCACCCCGTGTCCGGTAGCGCACCGCGAGCGCGTGGCGGTCGGGGACGGCCCGTCTGAGAAGGATGTAGCCGAACTCGCGTAATAGGGTGTAGTCGTCGTCCGGGTCCAGTTGATGCCAGGTGCCCTCCTCGAAGTGCCCCGTGCGCTCGTCGGCCGGCGCATTGGGGTCGACGAGCGCCACCCCGGTCTTTGCGAGGTCCTGAGCATCGTTGTTCACGTTGAAGTCGTTGATGTAGACGACGAGGGAACTCTCGTCGATGACGTCGTCGGCGACGAAGTCGCTCGGAAACCCCTGGTCGACCTCGCGAAAGTCGCCCAGACGCTCGCGGTAGCGCCTATCGAGCCAGAAGTAGGTGCTGCGCAGATACCGAAAGTCCTGGATCTTCGTGGTGTCGACCACGGCGCCCCCGCGGAATGTCTGGCGATTGCTCTCGCTCTTCTCGTGACTGGCGATCATGGTGAACCCCAGGGGGCCGACTCGCCCCTTGGCGCGGATCCCGAACAGACCTTTGTGTTGCTGACTGAAGCCCACGAATCGGGTGCTCGGCAGCGCCAGGGTCGTGTTGCCTGCCTGGATTTCCCGAAAGATGTCGTCCTCATTGCCCTTGTAATCGAGCTTGATCTGATTGGCGAGCTGGTCGCGAAACTGGTCCCGGAATGAGCTGGCCGAAACGCCCGTACCCAGTTGCTGCGTATCCTGATCGATCACAATGTGGACAGCCTCTCCGACCTTGCCTTCCACTCGGAATTTCGACTCCTGCGTCATCCCGAGGGCGGGAAACTTCGATGGTCTGCCGGCGAGCGTCTGCACTTCTCCCGCCGTCCAACTGCTCTTGCCGGAGATGGTCGCCGTGTGGCTGCCGTTGATCTTGAGCGAGCCCTCTTCGCCGATGAACCTCCGTATGGGAGCGGGCGCCGGTATGGGTACATGCCAGCTCAGACGTCCTCCGCTGCGACCAGTCCGCCCACGCTGCCCCACTACCGACGATTTGAACTCTCCTCCCGCGATCTGCATCCAGCGCTGTCTCGAGGTGTGCTCATACCCCCTGTCCAGGTACCATTGGAACGGAACGGTCAGGGGCGCTCCTACCGCGAAGCCGGCCGTGTTCCTGGTGTAGTGCATACCGGCTGAATCGACGCTGACGTTTTTCGATGCGAACGGTGTCGACTTTTCGAGCAGCCCACTGCCGAAGAGCCTCCTGAGCAGGGGTTGACCTTCGCCGATAGGGCCATAGGAGGGAGGATCGGAAAACAGATCTGCCAATGGCCCGTAGAGCGCCGGGAGACGAAGCCTCGGTGCCTCAATCGAGTCGAGTTTGGTCGTCTCACTGCGGAATCGCTTGGTCGCATCACGCAGGCTGCCCGGCAAGAGCTGCGCTTCCAAGCGCCCTGCAAAAAGCGACATAGCTAGCACAGCGCCGACCGCGCACACAGATGGCGCCACGCGGCCGCCGCCGAAGTGAGGGCGCGCGCATCTCAAAATATTTCGCCGTGTCGAAAAATCGCGCATGAAACGATTCGCGAACGTCGACCGAGTGGTGTGCGTCTTTCAGTGGGCCGGGGCGCGGGTGAAGACCACCGCCTCGCCCCCGAATCCCTGGCATTCTGTGATCGGGAAAAAGCCGCCGAGGGATTTTCGATCAGCGTTTGCGGTACGCGATAGGCAGACTCCGTCAGGGGGGAGCTGATGGTGGGGCGCGGCTGGAATGCGATGTGCCTGCTGCTTGTAACCTGTTGTGAAACATAGCCTGAGCCATGCTGACCGGCAACCGGCTTGCACCGTAATCCCATACCTGCCCTCGCCACGCCGCAGTTGGAACTCTCGCAAAAACCGTTCCCGCCGGCGAACAGCGAGCTCGCCATGGCTCTGCATGGCTGATCTGGCTCCACGCGGTTACCGCTTCCTCTGGCGACGTGGTTATATTCGCTGTGGGAGTCCGTCTCCGCGTTCATCTGGATAGTGCCCCGCCCCCCGAGTGTAGACACATGAACACAGCTGTCCCCCAGAGGTGACACGAGCCCGCCGCGCTATCGCGCCGCGCTATTGCGAATCGAAAGTGACGCTGCTCAGATACAGTCCTCGACGACACCTCGGCCTTTTGGGCAGGTATGCTCTCAGGCAGCACCACTGGCCGCTTCTGCTGGGCTTCTCCCTCATCGTCTTCGTCCTCATCATCGACGTCGTACTGCAGATGATGGATCAGGTGCTCAGCAAGGGTCTCGAATTCGGCCTGGCACTTGAGCTGTTCGTGTTCAATCTGGGTTGGATCATCGCTCTGGCGGTGCCCATGGCCGTTCTCGTTGCCGTCCTGATGGCGTTCGGCAGGCTTGCGGCTTCGAACCAAGTCCTGGCCCTCAAATCGAGCGGCATCTCCTTTATGCGTCTCCTGTGGCCGGTGCTGGCAGCCGCCGCCGTGCTGACCGTCCTCATGATCCTCTTCAATGACCGGGTGCTCCCCGACTGGAACCATCGGGCGCGCAACATCGCATCCAGCTTAAAACGCCGCAAAGCGGCCCTGGTTCTCAAGGAAAAGGAGGGCGTCTTCATCCGCGATATTGGCCCCTACAACCTCCTCATTCGCAAGGTTGACAAACTGACGAACACGCTCGGCGACATCACCGTCTACGACAGTGGCTCGCCGGGCTATCCCACCACTCTCCACGCGGCCAGCGGTGAGCTCGAGATATTCGAAGATGGCCGCTATATCCGGCTCACATTGTATGACGGCGAAACTCACCGTGTCGAAGCCGACGATCCCGAGCGCTACATGCGCGCCTCGTTCGCGCGACAGATCGTCCATATCGAGGACTCCGATCGCGCCTTCAGCGAGTACCGCTCCTCCTATCGCAGCGATCGCGAAATGGACATCGCCGCCATGAAGCGAGCCGTGGACGAATATCGACGCGAGCGGGATGAGGCCGTCGCCTTCATGGACTCTTCAGTAGAGGCATTCCTCGAAGCCGTGAGGCATGCGCCGGCCGCCGGAGCCGGCGAGGACTCACTCGCTGAAGACCTCAGAGAGAAAAGTTCGAGTCTCGTGGCACAGCTGAAAAAACAGTTGCGTCACAACCGCACCCGCGAGAGCCGAGCCAACGCCTACCTGGTGGAGATCCATAAAAAGTTCTCGATCGCCGTCGCCTGTGTTGTCTTCGCCCTGCTCGGAGCGCCCCTCGGCGTCCTCGTCCGCGCCCGAGGCGCCGCCCTTTCTGTCGCCGTGAGCCTCATCTTCTTCTTCGCTTACTGGGCTTTCCTCATCGGCGGCGAGCAGCTGGCCGACCGCGGTTACGTCGAGCCCGCCCTGGCCATGTGGGCGCCCAACATTCTCTTCGGCCTCGTGGGCGCCTTCCTGCTGCGGACCATCGCGCTGGATCGGCCCCTCAAACTGCGGGTGTTCCGACGGTGACGCTCCTCGATCGATATCTGCTCAAACGCTATTGCCTGTGGTTGGGTCTCAGCATCCTGGGCCTGTGGATGATCACCGTCGTCGTCAACGGGGTGGAGACGATCGACATGTTCATCGATCACAAGGCTGCGTACTCTCAAATTGTGCACTACTACCTCTTCCGCAGTCCGTACTGGATCGTCCTCATCCTGCCTATTGCCGCCCTGCTGGCGACGCAGTTGTCGCTGACCGGGCTGGCTCGAGGCAGCGAGATCACGGCCATGAAGGCGGCCGGCATCAGCCTGACGCGCGTGCTGCGCCCCCTGTTCGTCTTTTCGCTCATGTTCAGCGGGGCCGCCTTCCTGTTCACCGATTTCGTCATCCCTCCGGCGACTTTTCGCTTCAACGCCACCAGGGACGAGATTCGCTCCTACAGCCGCGGCGACGGTTCGCGACGACAGGTGCTGCTTCAGGATAGGGGTCAGCAGCTCGTCTTCGCCCGCTCCTACGACCACGGCAGGGGTCGAGCTCATCAGGTGCTTTGGGAACGTCGGGAGGGAAGCAGGGTTGTGGAGCGCGCTGTGGGCCGCCGGCTCGACTGGAACGGATCCGCCTGGATCATCGTCGATGGCAGCTACTACCGCTTTCCCGAGGGGCAGATAAACGCCAGCCGTTTCGATACCCTCGGCCTCGATCGCCTCGGCCTGCAACCGGTGGACTTTGCGCGCCAACAGAAGAAACCGGATGAAATGGACTACGGCGAGCTGCGCCGTTATATCGACCGGGCGCTCGCCGCCGGAGAAGACGCCACCCGGCACCTCGTCGACCTGCACCTCAAAATCGCCTTCCCGCTCACCTGCTTCGTCATCGTTGTGCTGGGAGCTCCAGTGGCGGCGAACGTCCGCAGCGGTCGACGAGCTGACAGTTTCGGCGTCGGCCTTCTGATCTGCTTCGTGTTCTACAGCTGTGTGAAGGCAGGTCAGGCGATGGGCTGGAACGAGGTCGTGGCGCCCTGGGTGGGCGCCTGGATAGCCAATATCGTTTTCGGTTTTTTGGGCCTGTTCCTCTTGTGGAGGGCTCACAAATAGAAACCGCCCGTGTCGCCAGACACGGTACGCAGGCTGCTACAGTCCTTGCTCGAGGTGGTAGATCTTGAGTTTCAGATCGGGTGATTTCCGCTTCCATTCCCGCAACAGCGCCGCGGCCTGAGTTCCCGATTTCTCCTCGAGCTTCGCCGCCAGATCCATCAGTATTTCGGCCATCCGTAGCAGCCGTTCCTCTGACACCCCAACAGTCAGACGCTCGATATCGTCGATCAGCTCTGAGCCAAAGACGGCCTCGGTGTTGGCCATTGCCGCCCGCAGAAACGACGCGTGGCGGCGGGCGAAGGTGTCGTCTCGAGCGCTGTGGCTGACGAGATATCGTATCAGGTCGGCATCGGGTGAGCGGCGTAGCGTCTGTTCCGCAAAGCGGGCGACCTGATGCCATTTCTTGACTGCCGCTGTCTGCTTTTCGCCTTGACTCGTGTCCCACTCCGGTGTGCGGTGCCCGGCG
The DNA here is from genome assembly GCA_965205655.1 of Candidatus Latescibacterota bacterium. Classification (GTDB taxonomy): domain Bacteria; phylum Latescibacterota; class UBA2968; order UBA8231; family UBA8231; genus CBDBIJ01. Next base: position 31,641 of record CBDBIJ010000068.1, on the reverse strand, counting down.
ATGAACAGGTCGAAGAGAGGCGGCTGCGGCAGACAGGCAAAAAGTGGCGCCAGCACCTCCTCCTCGAAGCCCGTCTCCTGCTCCAGCACGAGATCGATTACCTGTGTCACCAGTTCCGGATTGATGACGCTGAGCTTCTCGAGCAGGATCCGGTCCACGTCTGGCGAGCGCCCGACGAACAGGGCGCGTATCATCTCAGGCAGGGTGTTCGCTTTCACTGGCAGACCGAGGGCGGCCTCGCGCGCCATGCCGATCATGCCGTGCAGCAGGAACGACTGCACCGCGTCCCTGCCCCTCAGGATCCACACCAGGGCGGCGCCGACCTCGGGATCTCGTTCGGCGTGAGCCCAGCGCGCGACACGCTCTACCGAGGCGTGCCCCGACAGCCACTGGCGGTGATATCCCAGCATCTGAGCCGCGATCAGGCGGCGCGAATCCCCCTCGCTCTCCACGATCCCGCACAGCAGATCGATCCCCGAGGAGCCCGGCACCAACGTCCGCAGCGACGCCACCGCTTCCGCCCTGTCGCGCATGTGCTCGGCGTTCGACGCCTGCTCGATCAGCGCCTCGAGCTTGAGTTCATCTGTAGCCGGCGGTGCAGAAGCGCCCGCTTCGCCGGAAGCGCCAGACTCAGGAGCTTCCGACTCGGCGCTCACGCCAGCTGATTTCTTCAATTTTCTCGTGTCGAGTACCATTTATCGCCACATCTGTTTGTCGTCGAGTATCGCGTCGCTACTCGGCTTCCCGCTTTGTCCCGATCTTAGTTGAAACAGCACAGGCTCCAATCGTTACGTTTTGATACGAGAAGCCCGTTGGAAGAAGTCTCGCATCGGTAACAAAAGGGAGCCTGCAATGAGCAAGCTAGTAGCACGGAAGAAGGGCGTCAAACGAACGGTGAGCATCGGCAAGGTAGCACCCGAGACTGCAGAGCAAGTAGAGGACCTGGATGGCCGGATCGAGGCGATCCAATGGCTGATTCCCTTGGGGCTGCAGGCGGTCGCGGAGGAGCTGCAAAGAGCGGTCGTTGAGTTGGCTGGGCCGCGGTATCAGCGCAAGGGGTCGGATCAGCCGTTACGCCGCTGGGGGTCTCAGCTCGGGTCGGTGTACCTGGCCGACCAGAAACTACCCGTCGATGTGCCGCGGGTGCGCAACGTGGCCAACCATACCGAGGTCCCGCTGGATGTTTACCAGGCACTGCAGACGCCTCGACAGATGGACGAAGGTCTGCTGTTGCGGATGCTGAAGGGCATCGCCACGCGCAACTACGAGGCCTGCGCTGAGGCCGTACCCGAGGCCTTTGGTCTGTCATCCTCATCGGTGTCCCGTCGTTACGTGAAAGGCACGGCTCGAAAGCTGGCTGAATTCCAGGAGCGATCCCTGGAAGGATATGATCTGGTGGCGCTATTCCTCGACGGCAAGAGCTTCGCGGACGAGGAGATCATCATCGCCCTGGGCGTCACCCTCGACGGACAGAAGATTCCTCTTGGCTTCGTGCAGGCGGCCACGGAAAACGAGCGCGTCTGCCGTCGCTTCCTGTCCGATCTGGTCGAACGCGGTATGCAGTACGAAGCCGGACTGTTGGTCGTCATCGACGGCGCCAAGGGGCTTTACAAGGCGGTGATGTCGGTGCTCAAAGGACATGCCTGCGTGCAGCGCTGCCAGTATCACAAGCGCCAGAACGTCGTGTCGTATCTGTCCAAGAGCGAGCAGTCCGGTATGGGTCGCAAGATGGAGGCGGCCTACGGCAAACCGAGATACGAGGCGGCCAAGGCGGCACTGGACGCGCTCAAACCGGGCTTGAAGTTGATGAATCAGTCCGCCCTACACAGCCTCGAGGAAGGCATGGAAGAGACCCTCACACTCCATCGGTTGGGACTGACGCCGATGCTCAAGGATTCCTTCCGCACCACCAACTGCATCGAGAACGTCAACAGTCTCCTGGAGCAGCTCACACACAACGTGCGACGCTGGACCAACTCATCACAGCGTCACCGTTGGGTAGCCACGGCACTGCTCGACATCGAACCACGTCTGCGCAGGGTCAAGGGCTATCGCCATCTGCCGATGCTCCGGCAAGCCATACAAGCCGAACTCGGCATCAAACAGCTCGCGATGATGGGCCGACACACTCACCAGAGCCTGTGATTTGTTTCAACTGAAACTGGGCCTTGACCCCGGCTTCCATGCCGAGCAGGTATGTTTTGAAAAACCAGTTGATCTGCTCCATTGCCGCTCGCGCTTGCCCCAGACCGGCGGCGTCGGGATGATCGAGGAATCTCTCGATCATGAAGAGCGGCGACACCATCTCCTGTCGCAGTCGATGGAAGAGCTCTTCCTGAACCTCCCCCTGCATGCGAGACACTTCCTCCTGCAGCGACACATCGCGCAGGGCGATGAGAACGCCAGGACCGGAAGACAGCTGGCAGACGTGCATGCTTACTTCGACAGGATGCGGACTCGGCAGCGAGAAGTTGACCGGCGCTTCGCCCCGTGCCACCGGCAGGGGGTTTATCCCCGTCGCTATCTCGAAGGTGGCGCCGTCGAGAAGGTCGACGGGCATGTCCAACCACTGCAGGGCCTTGCCGTTCGCCAGTTCGAGAGATCCGTTACCCTGAAGCACGACGATGCCGAAGGGCATGGCTCCGACGAGCTTCTCGAAAGCCGCGTCGGCACCCGAGAGAATCGCCTCGAGACCCTGCGGGATTTTTAGGGGCGGCGATCCCTTCTGGCTGGTCCGATCCGCCACCGCCTCCCCGAGATCCGCCTCTTCCTGTGTCGAGTCGTCGACAAGCAGAAGGTCGGCGGCGGTGAAGCTGGCCGCCGCCACGTCCTCCACGAGCTGCGCATCCGGCTCCGAAGGTGCGATCGAATCGGAGGTCAGGTCCATGTGGAGCACATAGCCGGCGCTGGTACCGTTTCGCAGGAAGCGCGCCTGGCACAGCCCCTGCAGGGCCGGTCCGATTTCTGTTGTAGGAATCCCCAGTCGGAGAGAGAGGAGGTGCACGTCCTCATCCAGAAAGGGGTTTCGCATCCATTGTTCCAACACCTGTCGCTTTGTGCCCGCGTCAGATGGTCCCGGCACGATCTACAGATCCAAATCGAACATCCCGCCACCTTGGCTGCCGTGAGCGGATCTCTCCGCTGGCAGGCTCGTAGAGGGGAGTCGTGGAGTTTCGGCCAAGCCGGGACGGTAGTCCCGGGGAGGCGTGGCTCCGCCTGGGAGGACTGATGTGGGGTATAACGGAAAAGGGGAGGAACTGTAGATTTTATACAGCGTTAGTGACAATATAACCACGGTCTGCCAGGGGGGCAAGGAGTTTGCAGCCTCGCCTGGACTGGAGTTGGAGCCCTCAAACTCGCTCTGGTCTCTGATTTGCATGAAATGGTCCAGGCGCCGTTCAGAGACTGCCTGCGCCTGGGCACGTAACGCGCAAATATTTTGTTTTCAATCGGTTATGATGTTTTTAGTCTAAGGCCATCCGAGCTCGGGATGGGGAACTTCCTTCTCCATACCCGCCGTGGCAAGCGAGGGTACTGCACATGCAGAGCGACACTGGCAAAGAATCGAAGCAAGCTCAGCAGGAAGAAAGCACGCTGTCTCCCCAACAGAAGGTGGCGGTCCTCATGGTCGCCCTCGGCCAGGAGAACGCCGCCGATGTCATGAAATTTCTGACCGACTACGAGATCGAGGAGATCACTCAGACCATCACGGAGATCAAGTACCTCCCATCCGGACTCCAGGACGAGATCCTCGCCGAGTTCGAGCAACATCTGCTCGCCGGCGAGTACATGAGCCAGGGCGGGGTCGACTTCGCCCGCGGCACGCTCGAACGAGCGGTTGGTCCACGGAAGGCGCAGGAGATCCTCGACCGCATCATGAGCACGGTCTCCTCGGGATTCTATCTGCTCAAGAACGTGCCGCCCGAACAGCTGGCGCCGTTCATCTCACATGAGCATCCGCAGACAATCGCCCTCATCCCGTCCCAGCTCGAGCCCGAGAACGCTGCCGGAATCATCGGCCAGCTGCCCGAGCGCATCCAGGGAGAGGTGGCCTACCGCATCGCCACCATGGAGAACATCACCCCCAGCGTCCTCAAGCAGATTGAGGACAGTCTCGAAGCAAATCTGCGCGACATTCTGGGCGGCAATCAGGATGTCGGCGGCCCCAAGGTCGTCGCGGACATGCTCAACCTCACCGGCGGTTCGGTGGAGAAGAACGTGTTGGACAGGATGGACGCTCAGGATCCCGAAGTGGCCGAGATCGTCCGCAACATGATGTTCGTCTTCGAGGATATCCACAAAATGACGGACCGGGAGATCCAGACCGTGCTGCGCGAAGTGGAGCAGAAGGATCTGGTCATCGCGCTGAAGGCCGCCAGCGAGGAAGTCAAGGAGAAGATCCTCAGCAACATGTCCGAGCGAGTGCGCAGCTTCATCGAGGACGAAATCGAGTTCAGCGGCCCAATGCGATTGAGCGAGGTGGAGGAGATCCAGCTCCGTATCGTCCAGAAAATCCGCCAGCTCGAGGACCAGGGGACAGGTCCAGATCGTGCGGGGCAACTCCGAAGACCAGTTCGTGTAGGCTCGGTCCTACCGTTCCTCCACAAACTGCACACTGAAGGGGTCGCCCGGATCTTCAAGCGCTACCCGCAGCACCAGATCCCCCTCCACCCTCACCCGCACTTTGCGTCGCACCCGGTGCCCGTCTTTTGTCGGCCCCAGGGCGACATCCAGCTCGATCTCCATTCCCGCTGGCAGGTCCCCGTCCGTCACCTCCCGCTGGCTGCCCGAATCGATCGTGACCCGCACGACACTCGGCTCCCGAGCCGACACCGAATCGAGGTAGGCCACCTCTACCGGGAATGCCGTGTCGTTTCGTACCGATACGGAACCCGGCTGCGTCCCGTTCGCTGAGACGCCGTTTTCACCGCTGCCGTTACCTTCTCCACCACACCCGGCCGTCGTCACCACCCACAGGGTGAGACCGAGGGTAGCGCGGAGCCTACCACCGTAACGCGTCACTCACCTGCCCGCTCTGCGCTGATTGATTCCACCGCCCCGGTCAAGGCGCGGATCAGACCCTCCATTTCGTCGCCTCGCACAGTACGCATATCGAGAATGACTTGCTCCCGATTGATGCGCCCCACCACCGGGGGTGAGGCTGCCCGCAGTCGTCGCGCCAGCTCTTCGGCAGAGCAGCTCGATGGCTCACAGACGAGGGCGTAGCTCGGCAGTTCCTCCAATGGCAGCGAGCCGCTCCCGACCTGCGCCTGACACGGCGACACTGTCGCGCCTGCGCGCTCTCGTGTCCCCGTCGACAGCGCCGCGAGAATGGCATTGGCTCTGCCCTCTACCGCGTCCTCTGATTCCGTCATCATGCGCAGCACCGGGTGCGCGCCGAGCAACGCCTCGGCATCGAGCCTGAAAAGTCGCAGCGTTGCCTCCAGCGCCGCCAAGATCAGCTTGTCACAGCGAAGCGCCCGCATCATCGGGCTCTGCGTCATCGGCTCGACCCATTGTCGGCTCCCGGCCGCGATTCCCGCCTGAGGCCCACCGAGAATCTTGTCGCCGCTGAAGGTGACCACATCGACTCCGGTCTGCAGACAGTCTGAAACCACCGGCTCGTGTGGTAGTCCCCATCGTTCGAGGCCGAGCAGAGCGCCGGCTCCCAGATCGTACGCTACCGGGAGATTCGCCTTCTTGCCGAGCGCCACGAGCTCGTCGAGTTCGACCTCGGCGGTGAAACCCTGTACCTCGTAGTTGCTTGGATGGACGGCCAGGATGAGGGCCGTCTGCGTTCCGATCGCGTTTTCGTAGTCGCGCAGGTGCGTCCGATTCGTCGTGCCCACCTCGCGAATGCGGGCCCCGCTCACCGCGATGATGTCCGGAATGCGAAACGAGCCGCCGATCTCCACCAGCTGTCCCCGCGACACGACCACCTCGCGATCCCGAGCAAGCGTGTTGAGCATCAGCATCACGGCGGCGGCGTTGTTGTTCACCACCGCTGCGCTCTCGGATCCGGACAGCTCGCAGATGAGGGATTCCACATGAGTCAGCCGCGAGCCTCGAGAGCCGCTGGCCAGATCGAGCTCGAGGTTACAATAGCGCTCTGCCGCCTCGCTCACTGCCGCCAGCGCCACCCCGGGGAGCGGCGCTCGCCCTAGGCCGGTGTGCAGAATGACACCGGTGGCATTTATCACCCTGTGCAGGCTCGGCACCTCACCTTCGGCGACCACCTTGCGCACCTCTGTTACGACCAGATCGAGGAGCTCGGCACGGTCGACGGCGCGTTCCTTCGAATCGTCGCCTGAGCCGGCCCCTTCTGAGAGCATTCCCTGGCGCAGTCGCTGTATTGTTCCCCTCACCTTGGCCACCACGTACTCCCGATTGTGGGTGCGTAGCACCGCAGTGACCGACTCTTCGGCGAGAACCTGGCCTACCGACGGGAGTGATTTGACGTCGATTTTCATGGCGCTCCTACGGCGCGAACGGAGTCCTCATCGCAATGCGCGCTCTCCATCGGCGTACGATAGCCATATCGCTACCGCGGTGCCAGAAACTGTGACGATGGAATGAGATCTGCGATTTCGTAGCGATCGCGACGCCCGCCAGCGTGTATGGCCCTCACACCAGTGTGTGCCGATGGGGACACATAGCCGACGCAAAACTCCTACTCTATTTCCGCTCGTAGCTTCTGAGGATGTTACGGCTCGACCGCGGTCGAGCCGCACTGCGGGTCGGGTCTGCAGCCAATCTTTGCGAGATCGCCAGATTCGCGGTATACTTGGCGTTACCCTCCTGCGCGAATCTCTCTCCCGTTCCTAACTGTTCCTCGAAACTGAAGCACCCGCCGTACGAGTGCGCCCATGCCCGGACATCCGCGCCCGCATCGCCGCGCCTTACACGCATGGCTTCAGCCGGGACGGCTGCAGCCGCGGTCCGGCAGGCGCCTCGAGCCACTGGCATCCCTCTCCTTACTCCTGTCGGTCTGGTGTCTGTTGCAACCCGGACCGACGGTCGCCGGCCCAGCGCAGGCGACCTCCGCTCAACCCCCTCGGCAACCACGTGTTCACGTGGTCCGGCCCACCGAGAACCTCAGCAAAATCGCCAAGCGATACGGGGTCTCGGTGGGCCAGTTGCGTCGGTGGAACGGCATCCGCGGCGACCGTATTCTGGCCGGCCAGAGATTGAGTCTGGGGCTCGACCGGGCTACGACCTACACCACCCGCCGGGGCGATACCCTGTCCGGGATTGCGCAGCGGTTCGGCGTCTCTGCGAACAGCGTCAAGCGCCTCAGCGGCCTCAAAGACGATCGCATTCACGTCGGTCAAAAGCTCGTGCTCCGGAATCAGCCGCCCCCTCGGCCCTCGAAGGCCAGACGGTCTGCTGCATCACCTGACCGAAATCGCGACATCCATGTCGTAAAGCGCGGCGACACCCTCTCGGAGATCGCACTCGCACACAAAGTCAGCTTGTCGCGCCTCAAGAAACTCAACACCCTGTCTACAAACAGAATCACTGTCGGACAGAGGCTGCGCCTGCGGCCCGCCAGAGCGACGTCGGAAGGGGTTGTTGCACCGCCGTCCACGTCAGAAGAAGAGGTCGCAGAATACGTCGTCAGGAAAGGCGATACGCTATCGGAAATTGCGCTCCGCTTCGATGTCGGCCTCGGCCTGCTGCGACAGCTCAACAAGCTTCCCGACGACCACATCCGCTCCGGGCAAAAACTGAAACTGCGGCCGTCCAGGAAGGACGAGGGTGTGCACGTCGTCCTGGCGGGAGAGACGCTGTCGGCAATCGCTGTTGCCTACAGCATCGAGCTGCGAGAGCTCAGGCGACTCAACGGCATCGACAGTGACCGCATCCTCGTCGGCCAGAAGCTGAGACTCAAGACGACTCCGAGCGCCACCCACATCGTCGAACGCGGTGACGCCCTCTGGGAGATCGCGCGCGCTTACAGCATGACGGTTTCAGAGGTGAAGGAGATAAACGGCCTGCGCGGCGATGTCATCTATCCCGGGCAGGAGCTCAGGCTGAACCCGAAGAAGGCGCGGCGCCTCGAGCTCTACACAGTGCTGAGGGGCGACAACCTCAGCGAGATCGCCCGGCTCCATCAGATGAGCGTCGCCGAGTTGAAGCGCGTCAACACCCTCGATGGCTCCGTCATTCATCCGGGACGGCAGTTGAAGGTGCGGCCCCTTCTGGGACGACCGACGAAATGGCTGGAGGTGTCGGAGATCCGCTGGGCAGATCTTCGCGTTTCGCCCTCCGGGGTGGAGGAGGTGTCCCTCGGCAACGGACCCTACTACAAACGGCGACCGCGGGCAGACCAACAGAAGTCGGCCACCTATTTCGAAGGCCATCCGGCCTCTCCGCTGAAGACCTATCGTCAGGCCCGCACGCTGTGGACGGGTTTCGAGCGGGCCGTCGCCGGCATGGGCCGGCTCAGCGACGAGCTCAAGGGGTGGCACATCGTGCTCGATCCGGGTCACGGCGGGCTCGATCCCGGCGCGGTGGTGCCGAGTTTAGACGGCAGCGGCAAGGAGTTGTATGTCGTCGAAGACGAATATGTCTACGATATCGCCCTGCGCACCTACGTCCTGTTCCGGCTCCACGGCGCCCATGTGGAGATGACCCTGCTGAGCCCCAACCATCTCATCCGTCAGAGTGCGCCGCCTGCACTGACCTTCGTGCACGAGAAGAACGAGGTCTACAACAGTTATCAGCTCAACAAGTCCAACCGGCGCAGCCAGTGGCCCAGCGGCAGCCGTCGAGGTCTCGACGCTCGGGTGAAGATCGCCCGCGAAGCCTTCGCTGGCTCCCCGAAGGGCCGTCGAATATTCCTTTCCTTTCACGCCGACATCGATAGGCACTCGCCGGAGGCGCCTCTCGTGCTGTATTACGAGAGCCGAAACGGCCGCAAGCGCGACCTCCGATCTCGCGAGTTCGCCCGCGCCCTCGTGCCGGCACTCGGCGCCGGCACCCGCACCCGCGGTCAGGGCCTGGCGGTGCTGCGGGACAATCCGGCATACGTCAAGGTCCTCGTAGAGCTTCGCAACCTCGCCTACGTCGATCACGCCTGGGCTCTGCGCTACGAGCAACTGCGGCACAGAGATGCAGAAAAAGTGGTGAAGGGTGTGCTCGACTACGTGCGCCGGCGGCGCATGAGCGCCGGGCGGTAGCAGCCTCGCGTCTGGCACCTTGGCGCGCTGGCCGTCCGCGCGCTCTGGGTCTGGCAACAAAAAAACCCCGGGAGAAACCTCCCGGGGCAACAAGACTCAGCGAACGACTCTCAAACAGTGGCGCCTTCCCCTACCAGGCGGCGCGCGGCCTGCCGCACCACTTCCGGTTCAAGACCCGCCAGCTCGCACCACGGATCGACCCGCCTGCTCTCGACGAAAGCGAACTCGAGTACCTCGTCAAGCCGCTCGTCCTTCTTCGAAATCTCTCGTAACGTACTGAGAATCATGGCGTTGGCGAGACGACGATAGGCCAGCGTTATGCGCTCCGTCTGGGCTGCCTGCTGATCTGCTCCGCGAATTCACATACTAAGTGCGATAAGAGGCGATCTGGGATACTGTAGTCTCCTAACCCGGCTAAAGGAAGGGAGGCTACGTTGGCGTATCACCAGATCACCTGTGAAGAACGATACATCATTTGGGCACTGAGACGAAAAGAGGTAACCGTGGCTGAGATCGCACGGACCCTTGGACGGCATCCAAGTTCGATCTATCGAGAGGTCCAACGCAACCGCGGGCGAGCGGATGGATTCTACCGGCCTTTGCAGGCGCACGGCTACGCGCGCACCAGGCGGTCGCACTCGCGGCGGAACTTCCGCCTCTCCACCGCTGACTGGGATCTCGTCCAGGAACTGCTCAAGAACGACTGGAGCCCCGAGCAGATCGCTGGATGGCTCCGTCGCTACCGAATCCTCGAGATCAGCCACGAGACCATTTATCGTCACGTCTGGGCTGACAAACGACGCGGTGGCTCCCTCTACCAGCACCTGCGCGGCGCCACCAAACTACGACGTAAGCGACACGGCACCTACGACTCTCGAGGACGACTGGCCGGAAAGAGGCCGATCGAGGACCGACCCGCCGCGGCCGACAACCGCTCCCGCGTCGGACACTGGGAGGCCGACACAATGCTCGGCGACGGCAGGCCGTGCGTCGTCACCCTCGTGGAACGAAAGACCGGGTACGTCGAGATCGGAAAGCTCAACGCGCGAACGGCCGACGAGCTCAGCCGACGGACTCTCCAGCTCATCCACCGCCAACCCCGACCCGTACACACCATCACCGCAGACAACGGAACCGAATTCCACAGCTACGCCGACATCGAGCGCGTCACCGATACCCGCTTCTACTTCGCCAATCCCCATCACGCCTGGGAACGAGGCACCAACGAGAACACCAACGGCCTCATTCGACAGTACTTGTCCAAGAAAAAAAGCATGGCCGACCTCACCCAGTACGACTGCAACGCCATCGCACGAAAACTCAACCGAAGACCACGAAAACGACTCGGATATCTAACCTTGATTCGGCAAAAATCAGGCGACTTTTCGTAGAGCTGCGCTGATTTTCCGGAACTGTTTTTCGGCCTTCTTGTTGCGTTGCAGACGCAAAGTGGCTCGTCCTTCCGGGTGCATCAAGTGTCCGGCGCGGTTGAACAGCTCGAAACGTAGCGTGCGCACGGATTTCAGGGCCCAGCGGGCGGTATTCTTCCTGGTTCGGTGGCGCTTTATTAGCCCGGATTCGATCTGGAAATTGGCTAGGAGATTGTGCGCCAGCACGACAAATTGTTGCCAGACGCTGTTGGCCCGGTAGTCATCCGTGGGAATGGCGTCGAAGGCCAGCCCCGTCTTGAGTTCGCCGATGGCTTTTTCGTGTAGGCCGCGACCACCCATGAAGCGCCAGAGCGATTTTGCATCGAAAGGTAGGTTGGTGGCCAGCGCGGAGTATTCCCAGGTGCCGTTATCCGGCTCGAACAGGTCCAACTGGTAATTCTTGCGCGTGGGATGCATCACCCGCTTGCGAAAGATGACCACGTTAAGGGTGCGTTTCCACTTGCCGACCTTGACCGAAGAAAAGAAGCCGTCGATGCCGTCTTCGACGCGCTGCCAACGACGACGTTGGCGGATCTGGGTTTGCAGGTCCAGGCAGCGCCAGAACGGCACCTTGATAGCATACTGGGCGCGATGAGCATCCAGCGTCGCCATCACATCCTCTCTGAAAAAGGCGCCGTCCATGCGAAATCGCAGCCGGTATGAGCGCCCCAGGGTCTGTTCGATTTGCTCGAACACCGCCTGTAGAAATGGGATGGAGGAAGCGCCATCGTTGACGTTGCCCGGACGGTTGTGGAGCCGGAGAAAATGACCGCTGTCGGCCAGGTAAGCGGTGATGGGATAGTAACTGGGGACCTTGCGATGATGCGGGTTGTACCCACGGCAGGCACCGCCGACCTTGTGGCCGGTGCACAGCACCGTGCCATCGATGTCGATGCTCAGTGTGCGGGCCTTCAACAGACCGATCACCCCGGCGACGACATCGGCGTTGAGCGTTTTCAACGCCTCTTCGGCGCCCACCGTGAAGCGTTTGAGCCAGCGGCTGACACTGCCGTCGGTGGGCAGGTCTTTCAGACCGCAAAACCGCTGCAGCAAAGGATCTCCTTGCAAGAAGCCCAGATGTCGCAGTCGACGGCCACCCACCACCAGCAGACCGAGGAGCACCCGACACAGACCTACCATGCCGAAATCACTGCCCGGAACGACGGCAGACAGGTGCCGACGCAATTGACGGTTCCATCCGATGCCGCGCAAATACCGGATCAACAGCTCCAAACCGGCATACGAAGTGAGGCCTTCGGCGGTGAATTCGACGGCCAAATTGTGGTTGACGCGCGTCCTCAAATCCGCTTTCTTTCGTCTCACGGTACGTGGCCTTTCGTTTTTGGTGAAAAGGGAGTATCGCCACTTCCGAATAACCGGAACGAAAGGCCTTTTTGCTATGGGAGATTCTCAAATTCACCGCCGAATGGCGCGCACTGAACAGCCAAAATTTCACCGAGTTAATGCCGAATCAAGGCTAACCCCAGAGGAGTGCTACAATCCCTGAGTGTCGCACTTCAAAGTTGATGCTACGCTTTCACATCGCTGTTTCCGCAGGTTTTGAATGGACGGATGCGAAAGTCGAGGCCTCAATGTACGGAATTTTCCTCTTGATTTTGGAAAAAACTTCGACTTTCAGGCAAAAAGATTTGAAGCCGAGAATCTACTGCGGTGACTCGTCCCTGCCCACGACCCTGCTCTGCTTCGCCGCCGTGTAGAGCCGCCAGATCCATTCCATCGTCTGCAGTGCCTCCTCGGCGCCCCGTTGGCACGGAGCATCGGCCTCGACGGTTTCTACAAAAGCGCCCCATTCCCGCGACCACGATTCGTCTCGGTCGCCGAACTCTTTCAGCTCCTCCTCCGGCGCCCCCCCTTCCTCCAGCCGCTTCCCCAGCACCAGCCGCTGGGTCCCATAGGAGCCGCCGCGACCCTGCGCCACGGCGTATCCGTCACGCCCGAACACCTCCAGGCTGAACAGATTCTTCCACTGGGTCCAGCTCACGTGGATGGAGGCGATTTCGCCCCCGGGCGCGCGGAACAGCCCGAAGGCGTTGTCCTCCAGCGGCGCTATGTCCCAGAAGCGGGTGGCTGTGTAGCCGGTCACCGATTCGAATTCGCCCAGCAACCAGAGGCATAGATCGACCAGGTGCGCGCCCTGATCGAGCAGCTCGCCGCCGCCGGCTCGCTCGGCATCGGCACGCCACTCCCTGTCATATCCCGGCCTGCCGCCGTGTCCGTAGCGGCCGCGAATGAAATCGATAGGGCCGAGGCGGCCATCCTTCATTGCGTCGCGGATCCCCTTCACCGCGGGGTAGTAGCGATGATTGTAGCCCGCCGCCACGCATCGGCCCGCTGTCCGCGCCGCCTCCAGCACCTGGTGGACGTCCTCGGGATTTCGACCCAGCGGCTTTTCGCACAGCACGTGTTTCCCCGCCGTCAGCGCCGCCACACTCAACGGGGCGAGAGCATCGTGCGAAGTGGAGACGACGACGGCGTCGATGTCGGCGTTCTCGACCAGCTGCTGCCATGACTCCAGGACGCTCGCAGCGCTGGCAGCTGCCACAGCCTCGGCGGCGTCGCGCGCTTCGTCATAGACCGCGACCAGCCGGCAGCTGTCGTGCTCCGCCACTGCCTCTGCTCGTCTTCGTCCGGCACCACCGGCGCCGATCAGGCCAACTCTGAGCAATCGATCAATCCCTCTGTAGCTTCGCAGTCCAAACGTGCTACTGTTTTCGCGCGCTTTCTTCGGGAGGCTTCAGGCGCCTCATCGTGTACGCCTCCGATGCCATGACCGCGTCGATATCGAGATCTTCCCACGAATCCCACACCGCGCTGATCAGTCGACCAGTGAGCCCGTTCGATCTGTCGGAAGCCAGGAACAGCGCCAGCGCCGCGGCCTGCGAGGGATCTACCCCACCCTCTTCCGCCTGGCGCTTCGCTTCCTCCCAAGCATCGGCCCCCGCCGACTCTCCTGCGGCAAGTACCGCGTCGAGCATGGCCGTGTTCACGGCCCCCGGTGCGATGGCGTTCACGTCGATGCCGTAATCCGCGACCTCTTCGGCGAGGGTCTCCGTGAATCTGACGATGGCGGCCTTGGAGGCGCCGTAGGCGCTGAAACGTGGCCTCGGTCCCGTGGCTCCACCGCCCGACAGATTGATGATCTTACCAAAGCGGCGCTCCATCATCCCCGGCAACACCTGTTGTGTGCACCGCAAACAGCCTCCGAGGTTAACTTCAACTGTCACCATCCACTCCTCGGCGTCGACGCAGCTCGTCAGACCGATCGGCCCGACCATGCCGGCGTTGTTCACGAGGATGTCCACTCTCCCCCACGCATCGAGCACACTGGTCATAGAGTTGCGCACCTGTGCAGCCTGGCGCAGATCGGTCGCTTGCGCCATGGCCGTGCCGCCGGCAGCTGCAATCTCGGCCGCCACCGATTCGATTTGCTCCGCAGTGCGCGCCAGCAGCGCCACCGAGGCCCCTTCAGCGGCCAGGGCTTTGGCGATCGTCCTGCCGATCCCCCGGCCCGCGCCGGTGACGATGGCCCCTTTTGCCTGTCAGTTCCATACTCTCTCCAGCAGCAACTGCGAGCTCTCAGTCGACGGTGATCTGCCGCCACCCAGTCTACTATAATACGCCGTCCAAACAAAGGCCGAACGAGCCCTCCAAATTGACCTAGGTCCTTCAATAAACTACATTTACAAAATTGTCAGGACACCTATCCGACGTCGTTTCAGAGCAAGTCTGATACCGCGAATTCTCCCGAATGTCCCTCCTGCTCACCGAATCAGACCCGCGCGCGCTGTGCATTCGTATCAACGAGAATTCGCCTGCCGGAGGCCTCTTTCAGGGCGACCGCACCGGGCTCCACCCGGACAGCCGGCTCCCCTGGCGCATCTCTCCCGAACCGTTCTGGCTCACGCCTGAGCAGCATTCCTTTCTCGAGCGCCTCGGCCCGGTACTGCTGTCCTTCTACCGGGCCTCCAATCTGCTGTATCACCAGAGCGTAAAGGGGCTGCAGCCAGCCTTCGTCCACCGCTACCTCGACGCGGGGAAGCCTGAGCGCATCGTCGACTTCGGTCGCATGAACCGCATCAAATCGCAACTTCCCCTCGTCATGCGCCCCGATCTCGTCCTGAGCGCCGAAGGTGTGCGCATCACCGAGCTCGACTCGGTACCGGGCGGCATGGGATTCACCGGACACATCTCCGGCCTCTACGCCGACATCGGCTATGATCTCATCGGCGGCGCCAACGGTCTGGTGGACGGCTTCTACGATGCCATTCGGGCCGGCATGAAAACGGAGAAGCCGGTCGTCGCCATCGTCGTCTCCGATGAATCCGAGCCCTACAGAGAAGAGATGAACTGGCTCGCCGAGCAGTTGCACGCCAAGGGCCATCCAGTCTTCTGCCGGCATCCGAAGGAGATGAATGTCGATGACGACGGCCTGCTCATACGCGACGACGGCGGCGCTGAGCTCCGAGTCGACGCGGTTTACCGGTTCTTCGAGCTCTTCGATCTGCCGAACATCCCCAAAGCCGAGCTCATTACCTACTTCGCCAAGAAGAACGCTGTGCGGCTGACGCCGCCCTTGAAGCATTACCTCGAAGAGAAGATGTGGATGGCCCTGCTGCATCACCCGCAACTCATCCCCTTTTGGGAACGCGAGCTGGGTCGAGAGACTACGGAGGAGCTCCGCGAGTTGATCCCGCGCACCTGGGTCCTCGACGCCACCCCGGCGCCACCGCACACCGTGATCGCAGATCTCCATGTTTGCGGACGGCTCGTCAGCAGCTGGGAGGAGCTCGAGCATATCACCAAGAGGGAGCGCGAGCTCGTCATCAAGACCTCCGGATTCTCCGAGCTCGCCTACGGCAGCCGCGGCGTCACTATCGGCCACGACGTGCCGGAGGAGGAATGGGTGCGGGCGCTGAAAACCGGTCTCGATAGCTTCGAAACCAGTCCTTACGTATTGCAGAAGTTCCACAAGGCCGCCCGCCTCGAAGCGCGCTACTACGATTTCTTCGAGGACCGCGTCCGAACCATGCACGGCCGCGTGCTGCTCCGTCCATACTACTACGTCGCCGATGACGATCCCGCCCGACAGGTTCCAAAGCTGGCAGGCGTTCAGGCGATCGTCTGTCCGGCGGACAAGAAGATCCTTCACGGAATGACCGACGCCGTGCTCGTCCCGTGCGCCGTGCGCGACGACAAGGCTGATCGGGACGCCACCGCCCGCCCGGCGTAGCACTCGAACGCATCTCGATGACGCAGACTATCCAGATCGATCCTCATCGAACCCTCGACGATAAGCTCGAGTTGCTCGAGCGCATTCTGCGCCCTCTTGGTAGAGTGCTCATCGGCTACTCAGGGGGAGTCGACAGCGCCATGCTCGCCGTCGCCGCCAACAGAGTACTCGGTGACGGCGCCGTCGCGGTCACCGCAGACTCCGAAAGCTATGCCAGCGGTGAGCTCGAGGCGGCTGCTCAGCTCGCCGCGCAGTTCGGTATTCGCCACGAGGTCGTCCGCACTCGCGAGCTCGACAATCCCGACTACGCCAGCAACCCGGTCAATCGCTGCTATTTCTGCAAGCAGGAGCTCTTCACTCACATGGAGAAGCTGGCTGGAGAAATGGACGTGTCCCACATACTCTACGGCCAGAACGCCGACGACGTGGGCGACTTTCGACCCGGTGCGCAGGCCGCCAGCGAACGAGGCGTTCGCGCGCCGCTCCAGGAGGCGGGAATGACGAAAGCCGATGTCCGCGCTCTGGCGCGGCGATGGGGCATTCCCGTGTGGAACCGCCCCGCTATGGCCTGCCTCTCATCCCGATTCCCGTACGGCACTCCCGTGACGGCTGAGGGACTCCGCATGGTCGACGCGGCCGAGCGCGCTCTGCGCGAATGCGGCTTCGAACAGCTGCGTGTTCGTCATCATGTCGACGTGGCTCGAATCGAGCTGCCAGCTGACGATCTGGGAACGCTCCTGCAAACCGCGGCCTTGCACTCCAAGATTGCGAAGGCACTCTCTGACCTCGGTTACGAAATCAGCTGTGTCGATCTGCGCGGCTTCCGGTCCGGGAGCCTCAACGAGGTGCTGGGGAAGAAATCTGGGGCCGAAGGCCACTCGGATTGCCCGGACACCGAAACTCTTGGCCTCGGGCCGGGCCGAGCGGAAGTCCGCGGCGACATCCTGTTGCTGCAACTCGAAAGCCCTGCCTTCATTCAACTCTGCGAAGAGCACGCCCGCGACGCTCTGCTGCACGAGCTCGGCCGAACGGGCGCGCCGTACGTAGCGCTGGACCTGTCGCCGCTGCTTCAGTGAAGCGGGATATCGTCATATACGGTTCGAAAGTCCTGCGCCGCAAAGCCGACCCGGTCGACGAGGTCGACGACGAGATCAGGACACTCGTGCAGGACCTCCTCGACACCCTCGAAGAAGCGGAGGGCGTCGGCCTCGCCGCGCCGCAGATCGGTGTCTCGAAGCGGGTCTGTGTCGTCGACGTCTCTTCTCAAGACTCCGATACGCCGCCGATCGCCCTCGTCAATCCACGCATCAAGATCGGCGAGGGCATGGCCATCGCCGAAGAGGGCTGTCTCAGCATTCCCGACCTATACGGCGACGTCTCCCGTTACACCAATGTGGCGATCGAGGCCCTCGACCGTGACGGGGAATCCTTCGACGTCAAAGCCGACGGCTTCTTCGCCCGCGTTCTGCAGCACGAAATCGACCACCTCGACGGCAAGTTGTTCATCGATTATCTGACCCCCCTCAAGCGCCAACTCATGCGCGGCGCGCTCAAGCGGCTCAAGAAAGACGGGGAGATGTGGGACAAGCGACACATGGTGTAAGCGAGCCTCGTTGACAATCTCACAACTCGCCAATAGGTTTCGTGGTCATAGGGACCGTAGTTTAGCTTGGTTAGAACGCCGGCCTGTCACGCCGGAGGTCGCGGGTTCGAGTCCCGTCGGTCCCGCCAGCATACTGAACCCCGGACTTTCAGTCCGGGGTTTTTTTCTCAAACCTATTCGGAGAAGGGTTGATCGATGGAATCGAAACGAACTGTCGGCGTACGCCCAGTCGAGCTCAGCGACGTCAGGCACACAAAAGTTCACTACGACGACCACCTGTACATGTTCGCCCCGAACCGCGGCGGTATCTGGAACTTCGGTGACGGCGAGATCGCCATCGCCTACCTCGCCGTGCCGATGAACTACACGGACGATCTGCCGGCGGGGTACAACCGCCACAGCGGTGGACCTCGTTCCTTTCGAGGCACGCACGAGAAGTGGGGCAGCGAGTCAGGTGTGATGCTGAGCCGCTCCCTCGACTGGGGCGAGACCTGGCCTGAGAGCGAGCGCCAGTGGATCTGGAACAACGACCGGACGATCGACGAAACGCTCGACTGGCTGCGACCCCGCGACCTTGGCGAGCGCGAGGAAATCGACCTGGGTGACACGGACTCGATCATCCACTTCTGCCACAGCGAGTACGTGAAATGGCCGATCGGAGGGGGGTCAAACCAGCCGAACAGGAGTGCCAATTTTCACCTCGGCAAACTGAAGCACAACCCGTCGTTCTGCCTGCGCAGCAGAGACCGCGGCCGCACGTGGGAGAAACACGCGACGCTGTTGGACGCGCCCAGGTGGGCGCCCGGCGGCGGCTTCCTGTCGGTCAACCTCGGCCACGTCCGCTTCGACAACGGAGTCCTCGGCATCGTCGGAGGGATCTACCGGCGCAACATCTGCGCCTATCATGTCAGCTACAACAACGGCGTCAGCTTCGAGTACGTCAGCGACGTTGCCCGCATCAGCCCGCATATCACACCCATCGACGGCGACATGCTCGCGGGCTACAACTACTCTGGAGTGCACAAACTTCCCGACGGGCGGTTGATGGCCTGCATGCATCAGCACTGGGGGGCGACGCCGGACTTCGAAACACCCTGCGTCGCATTCTCCACCAACGACGGCATGACCTGGTCGGCGCCGGAGTTCGTCACCACACCGGGCACGTTCTCCGGTCCGGTCACCGGCCCTCCCCCAGAATCGGCGCCGCGCAACGAGGAGGGGATGAAGGACAACTCCCGTCAGCGCTGTCCGGTGGCGCTCGTCACCCGCGACGGGCACATCATCGTCTTGTTCGCCCGGCGCACGGCGGATCGGGGATGTCGCGGCATTGTCGGCGTCGTCAGCGACGACCTGGGCCAGACCTGGAGCGAGGAATTCGTCGTCCGCGGGGACGCCTACTGCTGGGATCTGGGCTATCCGGTGCTCACCGAGCTCCCGGACGGACGGATCCTCACGGCCTACTGGTGGACGGAAAAGGAAGGGGACGAGCCGATTCCCGAGCCTCAGCTGGTCCGTTTTATCGCGCAAACGACTTTTCGGATAGATTGAAGGCCGGGGCGGCCATCCTGGCTGACGCCCGGACGCCGGTCACACCGGCGAGCGCGGCTCGTAGTACGGCCGGTCTCCCTTGATCTGGGTGCGGTGCATGACCCGGCGCGCGGTGTTGTCGAAGGCATCGCGACGGTGCATGGCACAACGGTTGTCCCAGATGATCAAATCGCCGGCCTGCCATGTGTGCGTCCAGGTGTTTTCAACGTGGGTGGCGTGTGCCCACAGTGTGTCCAGCAAAGCCTCGCTTTCGTCCACGGAGAGGCCGGGGATATAAGAATTCCTACGCCGGCCGAGGAACAGTGCGGTCCGGCCGGTGACAGGATGGGTCCGGAGGACGGGGTGACGGGCACCCGGCGTTTGCGTGACGTCGGTCACCGCCTCAAAACCATGTCGTAGACCACCCGCCGAATTGAGGGTCGCGTCGTGTATGGCCCTCAGGTCCTGCAGGCGCGCCTTCAGCTCGTCCGCTAACGTCTCGTAGGCCCGGTACATGTTGCAGAAGCTCGTGTCGCCGCCGGATTGGTGGAGTTTCGAGGGCATGGAGTATCGACGCCGTGGGCGTCTCCTCATACGAGCTCATGTCGGTATGCCAGGCCGACTCCAGGTTGCCCAGGTCACCGATCGGCCGGCCACTTTCGACAACGTTTGAGATGACCGTGATCTCGTTGTAGTCCTGAGCCGACACCTTGCCGTCGGGCACAGCGCCGATCGGCGCTCCGTCCAGCTCACCGAACCGTCCACTGAACGCCACGAGTTGTGGATCGTCTATCATCTGGCCCCGGATCAGCAGGACGAGATGCTGCATCCAGGCATCGAGGATCTGACGCACAGTTCCCTCATCCAATGCCACGGCGATATCGGCCCCTTTGATCTCGGCGCCGAGCGCATCGGACAACGGATGTACGGTAATTCCCATGGCAGCAGCTCCCTCTCCGCATCGCTGGTGCGGCGATCACTGTCAGCTATCTTACTCGAACTCCATGGACGACGTCTACACCTACATAGAAAGCCGGCGAGAGCAGTTTCTCGCCCAGCTTTTTGAACTGATTGCGCAGCCGAGCATCAGCACGACCGGCGAAGGCATTACCGAATGCGGCGAGCTTCTACAGCAACTCATGGAAGCTTCGGGCGCCACAGTACAGGTGTTCGAGGACAGCGGTCTCCCCATGCTCTACGGCGAGGTGCGCTCCCCTGGCGCCGGCCGCACCGTGCTCGTCTACGGCCACTATGATGTCCAGCCGCCCGATCCCCTCGACGAATGGATCTCACCGCCCTTCGAGCCGACCGTGCGAAACGGCAAGATCTACGGCCGTGGCAGCGGCGATAACAAAGGCCAGCTCTTCGCCCAGCTCAAGGGCGTCGAGGCCGTATTGCGCAGCCGTGGCGAGGTGCCTGCGAACGTAAAGTTCCTGTTCGAAGGAGGAGAGGAGATCGGCAGCCCGAGCATCTCCTCGTTCATCGGCGAACACCTGGATCTGCTCGCATGCGATCTCGTCTGTTGCGCCGACAACCACCACTCATATGGCGAACGCCCGGAAGTGGTCTTTGGCGTGCGCGGCATACTCTACGTGGAGCTCAGGGCCTATGGCCCCAACCGCGACAAACACTCGGGCAATTTCGGCGGTCTCGTCGACAGCCCGAACGAGCGCCTCGCCCGCCTCATCCCCCTGCTCAAGGACGAGGACAATCGCGTCCTCATCCCCGGCTTCTACGACGACGTCCTGCCCCCGTCGGAGCTTGACCTGGAGGCGTTGGCAGAGCTGCCTCTGGACGAACGAGCACTGGCGCAGCAGCTCGGCATCGACCGCATTGCCGGAGACCCGCAGATCCCCTTTCTGCAGAAACGCATGCTGCGGCCAACCCTCAACGTCGCGGGCTTTTGCGGCGGCTACACCAGCGCCGGCATGAAGACGATCATCCCCCACGAGGCGATGATGAAAATCGACATGCGCCTCGTGGAGCGCCAATCGCCCGACGACATCTACGAGAAACTGACGGCCTACCTGCGAGATCTCGGCTATGACGACGTAGAAGTGACGAGCCACGGACGCATGCTTCCCTGGCGCACGCCGTTGGACCACCCTGCCGCCGCACCCGTCATCCGGGCCGTGGAAGCGGGATTTGGAGTGCCGCCATACCTGGTGCCCAGCGTCGGCGGGTCCTTGCCTCTGGCCGCCTTCAAACAAATCCCCGATGCCGGAATCTTCCTGACACCTTACGGCCAGCACGACGAGAACAACCACGCCCCGAACGAGTGTTTCGCTGTGGAGAATTTCTTCAAGGGCGTTCGCACCATGGCCAACCTGCTCGTAGATTTGGGACAGACGTAGACACTCGCTGAAGCGATGCCACCGGACTCGTGATTTCCACTTGCAGAATTACCGCCGCCCTCACCGTCGCTTCCCTTGCAGCCGGCCACCTGCAGGCGCAGGACGACGGCTATTCGAAGAGACTCCACCTCGTGCCGGGCGCGGCCTACATCGGAGCCAGCTTTGGCGATGATGACCCGAAGGTTCAAACCGAACTCGGCCTATCGATTGGGGCTCTGTGGTACGTTCCGTTTTTTGACAGGTTGAATCCCGTCGTCGAGGCCGTATGGGAGCCCAATCGCGTCGACAATCCCCACTTTGTCGACGTTCCTGGTTCCGGCGAAGACTTTCGCGCTGTTTACTTGCTTGCAGGCCGGGCTGTCGGCCGTGGACACCAACGCTTCCGTTCCCTGCTCGGTATCGTCATCCGCAGCTGGTCGTACGCAGATCGGCGAGATGATACCGACTGGAACCTGGCGGTCGGCTTCGCGATGAGCTTGGGGCGCCCCTCGCGGACTGGCGCCGTTGGCACGCGGGAGCTGGCTCTCAGATTCGCACCCGGCGCATCCGTAGTCGCATGGACCATCGGTGTACAGGTGCCGATCGGACTGCTCTGAAATTTACGCTTGACCCGTTGAGAGAGGAGGCCTCACATGGTCACCATACCCGAGCTCTGGCTCGCCATTCTGGCTTCGGCCGTCATCGTGTGGATCGGCAGCGCCATCATCTGGATGGTGTTACCTCACCACAAGTCAGATTTCAAAGCCCTGCCGGACGAGAATGCGGCGCGCCAGGCGCTCCTGCCACAGAATCTCGCGCCCGGCCAGTACAACATTCCGCACATGGAATCCTGGGACAAGATCAAGGAACCGGAGCACCGCAAGCTGTTCGAGGAGGGGCCGGTTGGCTTCCTGACTATTCTTCCCAGCGGCGTACCCGCCATGGGCAAGAGCATGTTCCTGTCCTTCGTCTATTTCCTCGTCGTCGGAATTCTCGTCGCCTACCTCACAGGGCGGTCACTCTCAGACAATGCAGAGTTTAACACCGTATTCCGACTGGCGGGCACCGCTGCCTGGCTCGCCTATGGATGGGGGTGCATCTTGGACGGGGTTTGGTTCGGCCGCCCGTGGTCGTCCATCATCAAGCAGCTGTTCGACGCCCTCGTTTACGCTCTCCTGACAGCGGGCACCTTCGGATGGCTGTGGCCGCGAGCGATAGCCGGCGCCGCATAGCGTTGGCGGCCGGGAGGGGATAGTTGGCTGCTTCAGCGCGCAACCATATCGTGGGGGCCGGCGTCCGTGCCGGCCCCCATGTACGTTGCACAGGAGCCCTCTGATGAAAATCGAAAGAGCACACATCGGCAGAAACGACCTCGGCGTGACCTCGATCGGCTTCGGCGGAGCGCCGTTCGGGAACTGGCGCGAGCCCCTTCCGGAGCGGGAGGCCAGCGCCGCGCTCGCCGCCGCTCACACCGCCGGCATCCGCTACTTCGACACGGCGCCACTCTACGGCTATGGCCTGAGCGAGAGTCGTTACGGCGCCGGACTCTCCGGCTTTGACAGGGACGGGATCGCGATATCGACCAAAGTCGGCTATACGCTCGTCCCAAAAGATCCGGATGCTCCGCCAGATGAATTCTTCGTCGATGCGCCGCCGTTGACGACGGAGTTCGACTATTCGAAGGATGCCGTGCGACGTTCGATCGACGACAGCCTCGAACGCATGAGGACGGACAGGATTGACATCGTCTACATACACGATCCCGACGAAGCGGCAACCCTTTTCAAGCCGGGCTCCGACCCGTACGACGCCAGTCACTTCCTGGAGGTGATGGAGGGGGCGTATCCGGCTCTCGACGAGCTTCGATCACAAAAGGTTATCGGTGCCGTCGGCGTGGGCATGAATCAGTGGCAGATGCTTGCCGACTTCGCCGTCGAGGGGGACTTCGACTGCTTCCTGTTGGCGGGGCGTTACACGCTGCTCGAACAGGAGTCGCTCGAGAAGCTCCTGCCGCTCTGCGTAGAGAGAGAAATCAGAATCATCATCGGTGGCCCATACAACTCGGGCATTCTCGCCACCGGCGCCACGGCAGATGCCTACTACAACTACGCTCCGGCCCCGCCGGAGATCCTCGAGAAGGTGCGCGGCATCGAGGCGGTCTGCGCCCGGCACGACGTCCCGCTGCCGGCGGCAGCCCTGCAGTTTCCCTTCGGACATCCCGCTGTCGCCGCCGTCATCCCCGGCCCCCGCACCGTCCCGGAGCTCGAGTCGAACGTACGGATTTTCCAGCACGACATTCCCGCGGATTTCTGGGCGGAGCTGAAGAGCGAGTCGCTCGTGCACTCCGAAACGCCGTTACCTGCGTGAACTGATGTCCTGAGCGATGCGCATCAAACTGAAACGCGCCTATGAGACGCCGGCCTCTGCTGACGGCTGCCGAATCCTCGTAGAGCGACTGTGGCCCCGGAGTCTCAAGAAGGAAGACGCGCGCATCGATTTGTGGTTGAAGGACGTGGCGCCGTCGACGGAACTGAGAAAATGGTTTGACCACGATCCCTCACGCTGGGAGGAATTCAGGAAGCGCTACTTCAGCGAGCTCGAGGGAGCGTCGGATGCGACGCAAGCGATAACCGAGCGGGCGAGGCGCGGCGCCGTCACCTTCGTTTTCGCATCGAAGGAAGAGCAGTTCAACAACGCCGTGGCTCTCAAGGAGTATGTGGAGGGCGGAGGCGCATGAAAAGCATGGCAGTCAATCGTATTCTCATTCTTTTCGCCCACCCCGCGTATCAAAAATCCCGCGGCAACCGTCACCTAGTGGCGCTCGTTCGCGGTATCGACGGCCTTACCTTTCACGATCTCTACGAGGAGTACCCCGACTTCCACATCGATGTGGAGCGCGAGCAGCAGCTTCTCGTCGGGCACGACATCGTCGTTTTCCAGCATCCGCTCTACTGGTACAGCTGTCCGGCCATACTCAAGGAGCGGCAGGACCTCGTGCTCGAGCACGGTTTCGCCTACGGCGATGGTGCCACGGCGTTGCGCGGCAAGAAGCTGCTCACTGCCATGACGACCGGAGGCGGAGCCGAGGCCTACAACAGTGAGGGATTGAACCGACACACCATTCGCGAGCTGCTCCTCCCCTTCAGGCAGACAGCCCATTTCTGCGATATGGAATACCTGCCGCCCTTCGTCGTTCACGGCATGCTGCAAAGTCCGGAGGATGCGCAGCTGCGCCGGCGTGCCGAGGACTATCGCGATGCGCTTGTCGGCCTGCGCGACGACACCCTGAACCTCGATGACCTCAACTCGGAGGCGTATTTGAACGACGCCCTGCCAACGCTGGAGTCCGATCCCCATGCATGGTGAAGATTTTTTCGTTCAGGCGTTCGTCTACCTGACCGCCGCAGTCGTTTCCGTCCCCATTGCCAAGCGCCTCGGTCTCGGCTCCGTGCTCGGCTACCTCGTCGCCGGCGCCGCCATCGGCCCCTACTTCCTCGGTCTCGTGGGAGAGGAGGGTCAGGACGTCATGCACTTCGCCGAGTTTGGCGTCGTCATGATGCTCTTCCTCGTCGGCCTGGAGCTGCAGCCGTCGCTATTGTGGCGCTTGCGGGGTCCGATTCTCGGCACCGGTGGCGCCCAGGTTGGATGTACGACTGTCGCGTTTGGAGGTATCGCTTTCGCCTTCGGGTTGACCTGGCAGATGGCGCTCGCCGTCGGCCTCATTCTCGCCCTCTCTTCGACGGCAATCGTCCTCCAAAGCCTGAATGAGAAGGGTCTCATGAAGACGCAGGCTGGCGAGAGCTCATTTGCCGTGCTGCTGTTTCAGGACATCGCCGTCATTCCCATGCTCGCCATCATGCCGGCTCTCGCGGTGACTTCGGGCGCAGCTGGCCTCGGTTCCGATCACACCGTCCATGCTGCGGGGATCGGCGCTCTGCCCGCCTGGCAGCAGGCAATAATTACGATTGCGCTCATCGCCGCCATCGTCGTTGGGGGCCGGTTCTTGATGCGACCGATTTTTCGGTTCATCGCTTCGACCCGGCTGCGCGAGACCTTCACCGCCATGGCCCTCCTCCTCGTCATCGGCATTGCCATGGCCATGCAGAAGGTTGGCCTGTCGCCGGCACTCGGAACATTCCTCGCTGGCGTCGTTCTGGCTGACAGCGAATACCGGCACGAGCTCGAGTCGGACATCGAGCCCTTCAAAGGGCTCCTGCTCGGACTGTTCTTCCTGTCGGTGGGCGCCAGTCTGGACTTCGAATTCGTCAGTCGGGAGGCGGGCATGCTCTCTCTGATGGTCGCTGCCCTCGCCCTGATCAAGCTGGTCGTGCTCATGCTCCTCGGCCGCCTCTTCAAACTGCCGGCGTCGCAGAATTTCATCTTCTCCTTCGCCCTGGCTCAGGGCGGCGAATTCGCCTTCGTCCTGTTGTCTTTCGCCACCCAGAATAATGTTCTGGTTCCCGAGGTGGCGAACCCGCTCGTCGCCGTCATCGCGCTGTCGATGGCCTTGACGCCTATCCTTATGATCGTCAACGACAAGCTCGTGCAGCCTCGCTTCGCCACGCGGACTGCAGATCGCGAGGCCGATGTCGTCGATGAGCAGAACGCCGTTATCATCGCCGGGTTCGGACGCTTCGGCAATGTCGTCGGCCGACTGCTGAGGGCAAACGGCGTGCCCGCCACCGTTCTCGACCTCGACCCCGAGCACATCGAGGTCATCCGCCGCTTCGGCCACAAGGTCTTCTACGGTGATGCCGGTCGCCTCGACCTGCTTCACGCCGCCGGCGCCGCCGAGGCCAGGTTCCTGATCCTGGCCATCGACGAGCCGGAGCATACCAACGAGATCGTCGAGCTCGTGAGTCAGAACTTTCCGAATTTGAAGATTCTCGCCCGCGCCAACGACATCGAGCACATGTATGAGCTCAAACATCTCGGCGTCGATTCAGTGTATCGCGAGACCTTCGACAGCGCCCTCGAGATGGGCGTCGACGCACTCAGACTCGTCGGTTTCCGAGGCTATGAGGCTCGCAGGGCGGCGCAGAAGTTCAGGAAGCACGAGCAGACGACGCTTGATGAGCTCTTCCACATCAGGGAAGACCGGCGTGCCTTCGAGGCGCAGGTACGGGAGCGCAGCAGCGAGCTCGAGCGATTGCTCAGTGAAGACGACCGCGACTTCGGCGAGGACGTGGACCACGCCTGGGACCGGACACCTCCAGCGAGTCGCGGCTGACCGAGCTTAGCGACTGTTGGGCGGCAGACTGCCGGGGTTGGCGTTAGCTGCAGTGAGACTGTCGATTGCCGCCTCCATCCTCCGGACTTGTTCGGCCGCCGAGAGGTTACTCTGGTCAAGCGGTGGATTGACTCTCGGGGTCGGGCCGAGATTCGGTGGGATTAGATTCGGCATCGGATCGAGCTTGAGCGGAGTCACATTCGGCGTGCTGTACTGCGACAGGTCCGGTACGAGGATAGGCATACCGTCCAAGGGATGCGTGACTACCCGCGGTCCGGGGCGCAGCCGTTCGTCTGCCAGCAGGTAGAAGATCAGGGCCTGCTCTTGAGGGTGCCTCGATAGCGAGTCCGCCCTCATCTCCGCCCAGTCGTCGCCGGACACGAGCGACAGAGCCCCGCTCGCCAGCAGGGCAGCGGCGGATTGCGCATTCACCGGTCCGATCATCACGTGCGTCCTCCCGTGATTATGTTGACGGACCCGCTGCGGTTTCGGTTCCCGGAGCGGTTTTCGGCTTCCTCAAAGGATATATGAGACGCGACGCCAGCCTGGCTGGAAACCGCTCCATTCCTTCGAAACCCAGTTGCCGCGGCTGCTCCACCGCGGGACGATAGGCGGTCCCGAACAGCCAGTCCCAGGCACAGAACACGATGCCGAAATTCTGGCCGGCCCTGCCGTGCGAGACGATATCGTGATGCCAGACGTGAAAGCGGGGAGAGTTGATGATTTTCGTCAGCAGCCCCCACTCGAAATTCAGATTCGAGTGGTTGAGGTGCCCGATGAATGTCCCCACGACCGCGACCCACAGAATGACCTCGCCGTCGATACCGAGAATGATG
This sequence comes from Candidatus Latescibacterota bacterium, assembly GCA_965205655.1. Classification (GTDB taxonomy): domain Bacteria; phylum Latescibacterota; class UBA2968; order UBA8231; family UBA8231; genus CBDBIJ01. The sequence continues at coordinate 4,249 of CBDBIJ010000068.1, read as the reverse complement.
AGCGGAAGATAGGTCAGGCCCTTGTAGACGACGATCTCCATCCAGTGGAACCGCATGTTGCCAATCCAGTCGAGCTCGGTGATCGAGTGGTGAAGTTTGTGAAACTCCCACAGCCACGGCACCCGGTGCAGCAGGTTGTGAACGCCGTACTCGAGAAGATCCTTGAACACGAGAAAGACGATGAACTGTATCCACAGCGGTTGGGTTGCGATCAGATCCACAGATTCCGGCGTCGGATAGGGCCAGCCGCCCAGGGCGACGGCTCTGTCGATTAGCCAGGCCGCGACGAAGGCCACGGCGATCCCGGCGTAGTGCCCGTTGAACGCGAGCCAGAAGAAATCCTGCCAGATCTGCTTCCGAAAGGCCTTCTGCTCCCTGCGCCAGGGCACCACTCGCTCCAGTAGCCAGCAGATCAGTGACACCACCGTGAGCCAGAAGAAGTAGTTCCTCGTGTCCCACAGGACGCTCAACATCTGTCAGCCCCCGTCGCCATCGGCGTCCGCGCCTGCCGAGTCTTGTACGCTGCGCTGCTTTAGGAGCTTACCCCAGAAGTTGTCGAAGGGATGGACCGAGTGCGTCTCGCCGTGCTCGTCGAACACGGGTTTCTTTTCGTTGTACCAGCGGAAAATTCCGCCTCGCAGGTTGGCCACCGACTTGGCGCCAGCTTCCGTGGCCGCCTTCTCAATGCGCTTGGCGAGGGTGGAGCTTCGATATCCCACAGAGCAGTAGATGACGACGTGTTTGCCGGCGAGCTTGGCGCCGTGCACCTTTTGAAACTGCGCGCTGCTCGCTTCCGGAGCGACGTGTATGGCGGACTGAAGATGACTTGTGTCGTACTCCTCGCGAGCCCGGGAATCGAAGATTACATACCGCGAGGAGTCGCTCGAGGACAGCCGTGCTTCGAGCTCGTGGCTCGTGATCTCAGCCAGGTCGAAGCTGGACGTTACAGCTTTTTCGACCACCGACAGTGTAAGCTGCCCAACGGCTTTGGAGGGCCACAAGGCCAGCAGCAGTACGCCGGCGGCGAACTGAACGCCTGCCGCAACGCACGACATGGTCCGTTCTTTCCGGCGCGACGCATAGTGTCGCGAATCAGTTTTTCTTGACATTGCCCTGAATTCAGGCCAGAGTTAAGGGACGCCAGGGACCTGTATGTAGATATATAGAATATACCAGATGCTGCCTCCGCGCACCGTCTACCTACTATGATACACGTGCAACCTCCTTCAGGAGGCACAGAGCCATGTATGGACTTCGCATGATCATTACTCTGCTTCTGGGTGTGATCGTAGCCTTCGCCTCCACTACCCGGGCAGAGGCCCCCGCTGAAGAAACGCCCGCCACCTCCGAGCACCTGATCATTCAGGCGCTGAAAAGCGAAGACATCTACGTGCGGCACAGGGCAGCTCTGGCGCTGGCGAATCTCACGTCTGGTGAGACCGCGGTCCTGGTGGCAGCCCTGGAGAGCGAAGACCCCCACGTCCGGCAGAAGGCGGCAGATGTCCTCGGCAAGTTCGCATCCGAGGGCCAGGCAATGAGAGCCGCTCTCGAGAGTGACGACCCCCACGTCCGACACAAAGCGGCAGAGGTGCTGGAAAATGCGTCCTCCAGCGACTTCGTGCCGCTCATGCAGATCGCCCTCGACAGCGAAGACACCTACGTGCGGCACAAAGCGGCGCAATTGCTCTCTCGCCATGGACCCCAGTATGTGGCAAGCCTCGTGGGAGAGCGTGCAGCCGGTGGTTGTCGCCCCAATCACCGTCAGCAGTGCACCAGCCGCCCCGCCAGAGCCAGTTGAGCCGACGCCGTGGCACAGCAATCGCTACCTTGGTTGGGAACAGAACTGGTCGGCGAACTGGCCCGACTGTCTCGATCTGGAGCCCGATGAGCTTCAACTGCGCTACAACCGCGTGGAGGGACCTTACGCTGGCTGGCGGCTGCCGCGCAACTACCGCGCCAGGACGGGCGTCGCGCACTTCGGTGAGGCCGGGTACGCTTTCGGAGCCGAGGACTGGCAGTTCCGGGCCGGTGGCGAGCTCTACACGTTTTATGGCCTTTCAGAATCTTTCTCGCACGTGGCCACCGTGGGCGGCGAGATCCACGATGTCTCCGACTCTCAGGATGGCTGGCTCATCTCCGATGAAGAAAACTCGATCGATGCGATCCTGTTTCGCCGCGACTTCTACGACTACTACCGACACTTCGGCTGGACCGCCTACAGCGCCCACAATGTAGGCGGCATTCTGCAGCTGACCGCCACCTATTCCCGCGATGAGTTTGAGTCACAGGACAACGCCGTCAGCTGGGTCTTGGTGGGCAACCGATTCTCGCGCGACCAGTTTCGCCCCAATCCGCAAGTGGACGAGGGCATCGTCTCGAGCGCGCGACTCGACCTGCAGCTGGACACGAGAAACAGTCGCAACGACCCCTGGCAGGGCTGGTTGATCAACGGCTTGCTCGAGCGCGCCGGGGGCTTCATGGATGGCGATCATACGTTCAAGCGCTATCTCCTCGATCTGCGACGCTATCAGCCGGTGAGTCCGGGAACGCGCCTCGACGTGCGCTTGCGAACCGGTACCGCCAAGGAAAGTCTGCCGGCTCAGTATCTATACGACCTGGGCGGTATCTCGACTCTTCGTGGCTACGGCTTCAAAGAGTTCACTGGCGATCGCATGGTGCTCATCAATCTCGAGTATTGGATCGATGCGGACCGTCACTGGTCCGGCAGTCTCCCCGACCTCCCGGTAGATGAGCTCGGCCTCGGCGTCTTCTTCGATGCCGGATCGGCCTGGTTTGCCGACGACCGGGGTGACCCCTTCGAGGGCGCCCACGAACCCGAGTTGAAGCGCAGCTATGGATTCGTCATCGGTGAGTCTGATCAGGATCTTCGCATCCAGCTGGCGCGTCCCCTCGACGGCGCCGAGGATCAGTGGAAGTTCCTCGTGCGCTTTGGCCGCTCCTTCTGAGTCGCTACACGAGCTCCCTCCCGTTGTATCGCAGAACTCTCCGATCTGGAGGCGGATAGCCCGCTTCCACGGCGGCAAGGACCGCCTCCCGTCGATCGGCAACCTCCCGCTCCGGCAGATCGAGCGCGATATCCTCCACATCGTGTGGTTTGATCCGCCAGTGACCGCAGACGGCACCGCGGAAGCGGCCGTCGATGAGGAGGTACTGCAGCACGTCGCGCTGCTTGTAGTGCTCCTTCAGCTCCGGCACGTGTGGCCGCGCCATTGGGTCGGCCTTGTGAATCATGTAGACAGATCTCTTCGGCTCGGCCCGCGGTAGAGACTCATCCTCCAAAAGCATCCACCCTGCGACGCCGGGCGCTTTGCAGTTCGCCAGCGTCCCTACCGCCTCCATTTCCCTTACCGCCTTTTTCGCCTCGCGGAGTTGTGACCAGTTTCGGATCTGCTCTGTCGTGGCGAACACATGAGAGCGCAGGAATCGTGTGATCACTGTCCACGACGGCTACCATCTTGTCCATGCGCTCCAGATCCACCTCCGGCCACTCGGACTCGAACAGGCTCCACGGCCGCTCCCAGCTTTCATCCTCCTGATCTTCGTAGAGGAGGAACGCCTGCTGCAGCCGGTGCACGGCGGGCATGATCTTCTTGTGCGACAGGCCCGTCTCCTCCCGCAACTGTCGCGTCGACAGCGGCCCGGGCCCGGTAGATTGCAGCGTCCGCTGAATCAGATCGTGCTCATCGTTGAAACGGGAAAGTGGTTTTCGGAACGCGGTTGCGTAGAGTTCGAGGTCCTCCTGCAACACGTAGCTGACGTTGCCGGCGGCGAACCTCCCCTTCACCAATTCGCGCGACGCGCGCAGCCGGTTCGCCATCTCCTCGTCGTCGTTTGAGGTCCGGTGCATCAGCCTGGGGGCCGACCCCGGCATGGACATGTATTCCGGCGCGAGCGGCTGCAACGTCTGCACGAGTCGCCTGAACTCACCGTCGGTCTGCGCGCGCCGGGCGAAACCGTGGCGCTCCATGCGAGCGGCGAGAATTCGTTTCTCATCCATGTGGCGATATGTTCGGCGCGATCCCGAGCCTCGAGTAGTTCAGCTACCCTCTGCCTTTTTCATCGCGTTGAGTAGAATCTGCTCATCTTTGGCCGCCGAGTCGTTCGATGCGTCACGCTCCCGGAATTCGCGCACGACGTCGAGGGCGGCGGCCACGTCGCCGTTTTCCTGTAGCGCCGCCGCCAGCTCGCGGTAGGCCTCGTACTTGTTCGGCTCTCGATCGATCACCTT
>CBDBIJ010000067.1:0-6499 GCA_965205655.1 Candidatus Latescibacterota bacterium | reverse complement strand
AACGACCGGCAGGTTCATGAGGTCCTCCGCACTCAGGAAGTGTGGCCGTCCGGTGCGTTCCGTATTGAGCTTGGCGAGCCCCTGGTTTGCGACCGCCTTGATGAGACCCTTGCAATTCTTCGATGAGGCGCCGGTGTATCCCAGTTGCATCGCCTCCTTGAAGGAATCGAGGTCGCCGTCCGTCTCGTCCACCAGCATCGGCTTGCGCGCGGCGACAGCCCGAATGCCAGCCTCCATCTCGGCATCGAGTGCGATCGCCCGGTCGAGGGGCTGCTCTATGTAGAGCACCCGGTCGAGGAGCGTCTGGAGATCCGGCTCGATCTCCATTCGCTCGATCAAGTGGCTAAAGACAGCCATGTCTTTGTACTGCTCGTTGCCGTCCAGCGTGATCGAGCATTGGGGGCAAACCGCCTTCAGCAGTGCCGCGATGGTGCGCAGGCGGTCGATGTCGGCCTCGAGCTCACCGCTCACCTTCACTTTGAAATGGGTCAACCGCTGCGTCTCTACGTACTCGTCGAGGGCCTGGGGCAGCCCGTCTGCGAGCCGCTCCTCGGGCGCGATGTCGTCAGTCGTGATCGGGTCGGCAAGCCCGACGCAGTGACGCACAGCGATCGACCCCAGCGGCTTGGGCCCGATGATGTCGGCGGGCTCCACGCCGGCCAGCTCCGCGTGGATATGGCCGAGTTCGATTCCGAGTGCGTTCGAACGAAGCAGCGAGAAATAGGTCTGTCCCCTCGCCACGCCGACGGCGTCGATGAGGGCCCGCTCCATCAGGCTGCTGCCGTGGGAGGCGGTCAGGTGGTTGAGCTGCTGTTCGTCGCCTGCTGCCAGCGTTTCCCCGTAGCCGTCGCGCCAGATGGCGAACACTGTCCGCGGGCGCTTCGCCGCCTCGGCATAGGCCGTGGCCGCCGCCTGCGCGACGAATAGCAGGTCCTTCACATTGCGGGCGTAGTCCTTGGCGGGATCCTTGTCGAACCACTTCGGGGGCAGAATGTCGGCGGCGCATCCCAAAGCTGGCGTCCCGTCTTCCAGTTCGCCGTCGAGCAGCACGTGAAGAATGGGAACGGACGTGAGGGTGGCGACCCCGTACTTGAAGGGCATTCGGGTGCGCACATTGCGCATGTAGAAGTGGATGTCTTTGATGCAGATCCGCTCGGCCACGGAATCGATTGCCCTTCAAACCGCTGTTAGCGATCACCTTCCAGGATTCGCCGTGCCGCCGCCAGCTGCTCATGCACGGCCTGCGGCCCGGTCCCGCCCTGGATGTCGCGCAGCTCGAGACTGCGCTCGACGCTCAACAGGGAGAGCACATCTTGTTCAAACCTTTCACTGTGGCGCTCGAAGTCGACCAGTTCGAGAGAGCCGAGCCGCTTCCCGCCCGCCAGCGTCTCGGCCACGAGCTCTCCTACGACGTGGTGGGCCTCTCTGAATGGCATTCCCTTCCTGACCAGATAGTCGGCCACGTCGGTAGCCAGTGTCGTGTCGTCCACGGCGGCTGTCATCCTCGCCGTGTTGACGGTCATACTCTGCCAGGCCGCGGCAAATACATCGAGACAATCGCAGACGGTCTCGAAGGAGTCGAACACGGGCTCCTTGTCCTCCTGCAGATCCTTCGAATAGGTCAGGGCCAGCCCCTTCATAGTGGTCAGCAGCGCCATCAGATTGCCGTAGACACGGCCTGTCTTGCCGCGAATCAGCTCGAGCGAATCGGGGTTCTTTTTTTGCGGCATCATGCTCGATCCGGTGGCATAGGCGTCGGACAATTCGACGAAACCGAATTCCGCCGATGACCAGATTATCAGATCCTCGCAGAAGCGGCTCAGGTGCATCATCAGAATCGCCAGGGCGGCCAGCGCCTCCAGGAGGTAATCCCGATCGCCCACCGCATCCAGACTGTTGCGCGATGTCTGGCTGAAACCGAGCTCCGCTGCCATGAAATCCCGGTCCAACGGAAAGGCGCTCCCCGCCAGCGACCCGGAACCGAGAGGCAGGCAGTCCGCCCGCTTCCACACATCGGCCAGTCGACCGCCGTCGCGCTCCACCATCCAGAACAGGGAAAGGGCGTAGTGGCTGAAGAGGATCGGCTGCGCCTGCTGCAGGTGGGTGTATCCCGGCAGCGCGACTCCCATGTGCTTGCTCGCCGATTCCACTAGAATGGCCTGCAGGAAGCGGATGCGTCCGCGCAACGACACGATCGCCTCGCGCAGGAAAAGCCGCTCGTCGAGACACACCTGGTCGTTGCGGCTTCTTCCAGTGTGCAGCTTCCCGCCGACACTGCCGATCGAATTCAGTAAATGCGCCTCCACTGCCATGTGAATATCTTCAAATTTGGCCTCGAACTGGAATCCGTCGGCCGACATCTCCGCCCTCGTCTCCTCCAACCCCGCCTCGATGGCGGCGCACTCCTCTTGTGTGATCACACCTGCGCGCTGCAGGGCGCGGGCGTACACCTTGCTGCCGGTGACATCCACTTCCAGGAGCTTCTTGTCGAATCCGATGGAGGCATTGAATCGCTCCATCAGTTCCTCCTGCGCCCCCTGGAAGCGACCACCCCAGGGTTTGTCTGGCTTGTTCAATCTTGTCGCAGAATCTCGTCGAAGATGTCCACCACCTCGTCGATCTGGTCTTTCTCGACGATGAGGGGCGGTATGAAGCGGACGATGTCGGCGCCGCAGGGTGCGACGAGGATTTCCCGCTCGCGAAAGGCGTCGAGATACTCGGAGGCCGGCTTGTCGGCCACCACGGCGCCAGCGATCAGCCCTCGACCCCTGATTTCCGTGATCTGCTCTGGCCAGCGCTGCTGCAGCTTCTCCAGTCGCGCTCGCAGGTGATCTCCCTTTTCCCTGACACCTTCCAGGAATCCTTCGGCCATCAGCTTCCCCAGCGCTGTGAGGGCCACCGCGCTGACGACGGGATTGGCCCCGAAGGTGGCCGCATGATCGCTCTTTTGCACCGCGTCTGCCACCTTCTGCCGCATCAGACTGGCGCCGATCGGCAGGCCGCCGCCAAGAGCCTTCGCCAGCGTCATGATGTCCGGCTCGACCCCGTACTGCTGGTAGGCCCACAGCGACCCCGTGCGCCCCAATCCCACTTGAATTTCGTCGAATACGAGGAGCATCTCCCTTTCGTCGCACAGATCGCGGAGCCCCCGCAGAAACTCGTCGCTGGCGACGTGAATGCCGCCCTCTGCCTGAATCGGCTCCACGAGCACGGCACACGTTTTGTCGGTGACCAGCTTCTCCACGGAAGCCAGATCGTTGAAGTCGGCGAAATCCACTCCCGGAAGCAGCGGTTCGAATCCCTGGTGGTATTTCGGCTGGCCTGTGGTTGATACCGATCCATACGTGCGGCCGTGAAATGAGTTGTTCATGGTAATGAAGCGATTCTTCCCGTCGGCGGACGCGTTGCCCCATTTGCGACAGAACTTGAGCGACGCCTCCCATGCCTCGGTACCGCTGTTGCAGAAAAACACGCGATCGGCGAAGGAGTTTTGGACCAGCGCCTCAGCGAGGCGTGTCGAGGGGACGGTATGGTACAGGTTCGAAACGTGCATCAACTGAGCCGCCTGCTCCTCGATCGCTTTTAGAATGTCGTAGTCGCCGTAGCCGAAGGCGTTCACCGCCAGGCCGCTGACGAAATCCAGGTAGCGATTGCCGTTCAGATCGAACAGATACATACCGTTTCCCCGCTCCAGCACGAACTCCGGACGGCCGTAGGTTTGCAGGATGTAGTCTGATTCCCATTTCACCACATCGGTCGTTTTCATCGAATGACTTTCTCCTGGCGAGGGACGGACTCTTGCATAAAGTCGGCCCGCGCGGCGCCTTACTGCACGATCTGGGTTCCAACGCCTTCGTCGGTAAAGAACTCCAGCAGCATCGAGTGGGGGATCCTTCCGTCCACGATGTGAGTCTTGCCCACTCCTGCTTTGACGCTTTGAATACCGGCACGGACCTTCGGGATCATGCCGCCGTTGACGGTCCCTTCTTCTATCAGGTTTTCAGCATCCTCGACGTGAACGGTCGACAGGAGCGACTCCGAATCGTCGGGATTGCGCAATATCCCTTGCACGTCGGTGAGGAACACGAGCTTCTCTGCGTGGAGCGCCGCCGCCGTCTCCCCGGCCGCCGTGTCGGCGTTGACGTTGTAGGCCTCGCCATTCCGGCCGCGACCGATCGGTGCCACCACCGGGATGGTGCTGTGATTCACAAGATCGAGGATGGGCGCCGGATCCACGCGCTCCACTTCGCCGACGAAGCCGATGTCGAGCTCAGCGCCGTTGGACCCCGGCGCGAGATGCTTCCTCACCTGCATGACACCGGCGTCTTTTGCGGACACTCCCTTCGCCCGGCCTCCGAGTCGGTTGATCTCTTCAACGATGGCTGCGTTTACCTCGCCGAAGAGGGTTTGCTCTACGACCTTCATGGTCGCCTCATCGGTCACCCGCAATCCGTTCACTCGTTTTGTGGCGATGCCCTTCTCACTGAGACGCCGGTCGATGGCCCGTCCGCCGCCGTGGACGATAACCGGTTTCATGCCGACAGACTCCATGAACACGATGTCTTTCAGCACCGTGTCGGTTTCGTCCTCTTCGGCCATCGCGCTGCCACCGTACTTGACGACCACGATCTTCTCCCGAAACGACTGAATGTAGGGCAGCGCCTCAACGAGCACTGCCGCTTTGTTGATATACTTCTCCAGGGCATTCATCGCGGTCTCTGTCGATGTCGTCGCCCGCTTGGAGGGGCTTCGGGGACTCCCGTTTCAGATCCCCTGCTGTGAGATAGCGTCGATCCGCCGCACGAGCTGCTCGGAGTGGCGGCCGGTCTTCGAGACTATGAAAATCGTGTTCTCGCCTGCAAGCGTACCCATAACCTCCGGCCACGCCATCCGATCGATGGCTTCGCACACGCTTTGCGCATGGCCGCTGGCTGTCTTGACCACGACCATATTGGCGGCGCGATCCATCTCTACCAGGAAATCCTGCAGCTCACGCTCGAGAATGCGGCGGTCCTTCAGCGTTGCGCCCACCTCGGGCAGAGCGTAGCGGAAGCCGCCGTCGGGTCGAGGCACCCGCACCACCCCCAACTCGCGCAGGTCCTTGGAGAGGGTGGACTGGCTCACCTCGATGTTCTGCCGTTGGAGCGCCTCCGCCATCCTCTCGTGCGTCTGGATATGGTTGCTGTGGAGAAGCTCGCGGATTTTTGCCTGGCGAAGCTGCTTTGTCTTCATGGCAGAAGTGAATAATTATTCGATAAAATCGATAATTATCTTAATATAGGCCTGCCAATGGAGCCTGTCAACGGTGTGAGCTGGAGCCGGTACTGACCTGTCGAAGGGGAATCTCGCCCGGTCAGGAGGGCTCGGGATTTACCACTTCCGTCGACTGCAGAGCCGCCTGCTCGCGCGGCGATAGGAGCTCGGAGAGCCGTCTGCGTAGTTCGTGCGGACTCAGGCCCCTGGCGAGTCCGCCGCCGACGGTGAGCGAGATGGCCTGGCTCTCCTCGGACACGACGATGGTCACAGCATCCGTCTCCTGAGACAGACCGAGCGCCGCCCGGTGCCTGGTACCGAGTCGTTGGTCCTCCACTTCGTCGGCCAGAGGCAAGGTACAGCGAGCGGCGACGAGGGTCTCCCCCTCTACGACGACGGCCTGGTCGTGAAGAGGCGATCTCGGCGTGAATATGGTAGTCAAGAGGTCGGCGGAGACGCTCGCGTTCAGAGGTACACCCGACTCGACAATCGACTCCAGATTTGCCTCCCGCTGGATGACGATGAGGGCGCCGTAGCCGCGATCGGCCAGCTGCTCGGCGCCGGCCACGAGCTCGTCGATTACTCTGGTCGGCTCGGTCTTGTAGAACCAGCTCAGGATGGGGCTCTGCCCCAGGACGACGAGCATGCGCCGGAGCTCGGGCTGGAAGAGGATGACGAGCAGGATGAGGAGAATCGACCGCAGCTGCTCCAGCAGGTAGGCCATGGCGTGCATCTGCTGCCAGCGCGCCGCCAGTAGAATAGTCACCAGAATGAAGAGCCCCGCCAGCATCTGAGCCGCCCTCGTACCCCTGACGAGCCCGAAGAGTTTGTAGATGACGAAGGCGACGATGATGATGTCGAACAGAGAAATGACGGAGAACGGAATGAATCCGAACAGATCGAAGAGGACGAGCTTATCCTGGAGCACGGTAGCTACTATCTCCGGCTTTCAGCTGGGAGCGGTTTGTGGCAGACCGGCGGGTGAGCCGTCAGCTGCGGCGATGACGACCCCCGTGGCGCTCGGAAGGGATGCGCTCGTCAAGGCTTTGGCAACTCCCACCGCGCGCAGAGTGGCCCCAACGTCGTGAGTCCGAATGACATTTGCTCCACCAGCCACAGCAAGCACTGCGACGGCTAGACTCCCCTCGAGCCCTTGCTCCGGTGAGAGCCCGAAGGGCTTCCACGTAAACGATTTTCTCGAGGCTCCGACGACGACTGGATATCCAAGCCCGCAAAAAACGGAAAG
>CBDBIJ010000066.1:0-36789 GCA_965205655.1 Candidatus Latescibacterota bacterium | reverse complement strand
GTAGGGCAGCTCCATCTGGTACACCGTGATGCTGTCGGCTCCCAGATCGATCGTCCGCGCCACGGTCTCGCGCCAGCTCTCCCACGTCTCCCCCGTCATCCCCGCTATCAAATCGACGTTTACCTGTTCGAACTGCCGCGCCTCGATCCACGGCATCACCTCGTACACCTCGCGAGACAAATGGGCGCGACCGTTTTCGGCGAGAATGGCGTCGTTCAGGTTCTCCACCCCGAGGCTGAGCCTGGTCACCCCAATGTCCGCGATAGCCTCGACCTTCGCCTCGGTCAGAGTGCCCGGCTCGCACTCGAATGCGATCTCCTCCGCCTCCGACCATGGCAACGCCGCGGTTGCCTGCTTGACGAATGCCTTCAGGTGCCGGGCGCTGATATACGATGGCGTGCCGCCGCCGAAGTAGACGAACTTGAGAGGGCGGACAGTCGGTTCGTGGAAGCTGGCTGTAGAGCTCGATCTCGCGACTCAGATCGGCGTCGAGATACGACTGGATCTGACTCGCATTCTTGTCGGTGTACACCCGGAAATAGCAGAACTTGCAGCGCTTGCGACAGAACGGGATGTGGATATAGAGACCGAGATCTGACTGGCGGTTCTGCGGGACGCGACTGCAGGAGCGTCGAGGGCGGCGTGGGCAGTGTGATCGTCCTCCGTCTTCCAGAACGAGTAGGGCGGGTAGTTGGAAACGAAGACAGATCCGATCTCCGTCTCCGTGAGGAGTTCGTCCAGTCGCGTCGTGGCCGGTTCCGGGTTTGCCGGCTTTTGTCATGCCTTCAGTCTCAGTCTTTGCCGCCGAAGCAGAGGAGCGACGCCGTCTGCACTGTGCCGATGACGAGCCGGCCTGCTGGCGACTCGCCGGCGACGCCGTGATTGCAGAGCCGCTGTCAAACTGACCATTCGGCGGTTGCCCGGTTGCCAGGTTCGAGGCTGTGTACACGTGCCGGCCGTCATTCGATCCGAAAAATACCCGGTCGCCGGCGACGACTGGGCGAAGAGTCGATCTTTGCCTGCCGCCTCAAAACTCCACAGCAACGCGCCCGAGTGCGGGTCGAGGGCGTGCACGGAGCCGATCCCGACCCGCCGATGGCGACTATCTGCATCGGCGGTCACAGCGGCGGAAGCGTAGAAGGGATGACTGTCTCTCAGCCCTGCTGTGTAGCGCCAACTCATCCGCCGGCGCTGTCACGAGATTGATGCCGAGCACCTCGATTGCCGAACGTGCCGACGTAGGCTCTGCCACTGTCGCCGATTGCAAGACTGGCGCCGACGTAGGTCCCGAGCTCGATGCGGGCAACTTCGCTGCCCGCTCTGCATGATCGATGAGTCTCAGAAACCCGTCACAGCCGGCGGTCAACGCCACACTGTCCGCCACTGCGGGCGATCCGTGAACGTAGTCCTCGGTCTCGGCCCGCCATATCTGCGCTCCCGTATCCGCGGCCAGGCAATAGAGGTTCGTATCGTAGCTGCCGAAGATGACCTTGCCCTCCACCGCGTTGGCAGACGCGGTGATTTTTCCGTCGGTGGCAAAGGTCCAACGCCCCTTACCTGTAGCTGCGTCGACGGCGTGGAACAGGCCCGACTCATCTCCGAAGAAGACGGCGCCACCCGAAACGGCCGGAGACGCTGTCACTGGCGCTGCAGTGGCGTATTTCCATTTCAGCTTGCCATCCCCGAGCGCAATGGCGTACAACTGTGAATCGAGTCCTCCCACATACGCGCTGCCGTCCGCAATAGCCGCCGTCGACTCGATCCCGACGTCGACATTGGCCGCCGGCGCTTCGCCGGGCGCCATTCTGAACGCCCACTGAAGCTCGAGCTCGCGCGCCAGTGGCATCGCCGCCACGCCGGTTTGCCGGGCGTTCCCCCGAAAAGAAGGCCAGCTGTCGACACCGGTGTCAGCGCTCGCTGCCCCGGGGGCACTCCACCCGAGGAGAAGTGCGATGAGGAGCGTGCCGACGTGAATGAGCGTCCAATTTCGCGCTTCAGTACGCCGCTTCGTAGAGCGTCTGCAGATCATCGGCGGCGACAGGCCTGGGATTGTAACTGGCTGTTTTCTGATCGGCTGCCTCCATCGCCATGTCGGAGAAGTCCGTCTCCTCCACATCCAGCTCCCGCAGGCGCTCGGGCAGTCCGGCAGTGCGGTTCAGCTCGAAAATGCGCTCCACGAGGAACTCGCATCCGGCGCCACCCACCACCGCGCCAAGCGTTTCGTACTCGCCATTGACGGCCTGGCTGTTGAACTCGACCACGTGGGGCAGCATCAATCCCACGGCGACGCCGTGTTTGATGCCGTAGCGCGCCGTCAGTGGATTCGCACAGGCGTGGGCGGCACCCAGCATCGATCGCTCGATCGACGCGCCGCCCCAGTGAGCTCCCAACAACATCCTGTGACGGGCCCTCGCCGATGCCTGCGGATCGCCCAGGTACTCCTCGATGTGTGCTGCCAGCAGCTTCAGCGCCTGTCGGGCCAGCAGCCTCGAAGATGGCGTCGCCGTCGTCGCCACGTAGGTCTCCACCGCGTGGGAGATAGCATCGATGCCGGCGGCGGCGGCCACACCTCTGGGCACGCTGCCGATCAACTCCGCATCGAGAATGGCAGTGGTGAAGCGAACCTTCTCGTCGCCGCACGCCATCTTGCGATGCGTCGCCTCCTGCGCGATGAGGGCGTAGCGCTGGGCCTCGCTTCCCGTTCCTGCGGTGGTAGGAATCCCGATAGAGGGCAGCATCGGCTCCTGTGCTTTTCCGTCGCCCCAGTAGTCCTCCATGCGGCCGCCGTTCGACAGCAGAAAGTTGACTCCCTTGGCGCAGTCCATGGCGCTGCCGCCGCCGAGCCCGACGATGAGCTGTACCTCATCACCTTGCCGCGCACACGCGACGCCCTCGCTGACATGCGCCGTCGTCGGGTTCTCCTCCACCCCGGTGAACACGGCGTGCGCAACCGATGCCCGCTGCAGCGACTGCAACGCCCTGTCGACTATGCCGGCCTGCTCGATCCCGGGGTCGGTGACCACGAGTACGGTGCCGTTACACAGCTCGCGGGCGAGTTCGCCGAGCCGGTCGATGGCGTGGCTGCCAAAGAGAACTTTCATGGCCGTTGACTCACGCCCGCAGCGCCGTGGCAAAGGAGCGCTGCCGATACAGGTGCTCGAACAGATTCCCCTCGTGCGGCTGGTCCCACGACACCTGGTGCGTCGGAATCGGCCCGATGTTGAGACGGTCGATATCGGCGCTTTCCATGAGGTCGGCCACGAGCCGTTCGTCTTCCGTCAGGGCCGTCGCCACGAGAGATGGTCCGATTCGCCGTGACATCTCGGCTTGCTTCACCTCGACGACGGAGACGAAGGGAAAGAGGTACTCCGTGTTCGCCAACGGGTGAGACAGTTCGGTGCAAAGAATTGCCGTCGGCCGGAGAAACGTGCACCCGCCAACCGTGACGACTCGTTCGTTCGTCCCATAGTGCGCCATCGTCACATCTTCGGCCCCCGGCTGGCCCAGTTGTCGGTCAATCGCTGCTGAAATCCGGGTCGCTGCCTCCGGATTCGCGAAAGCGGCCATCTGCGCCCCGGGATCATCCAGCGGCGCCGGTTCAATCTGGGCAAGTCTTGCGGCGACGGCCTCGGCGATATCGCGGCCTCGTTCGGTCGTCCACACACTGGAGGCGTTAATGCAGGAGCGCCCGCCGTTTGCCGCCACCGAATCGACTATCAGGTCCAGGTGTTTCTCCCAGCGCCGCGCCTCGTCGGCCCCGAGTAGGATCTTGCTCCTACCCGGGCCATGAACCTCGATCCGGGGGTCATCCAGCCACGGCCGGACGGTCTCCCCTCCACCGAAAAGAAGCGAGCGGTCGCAGTGCAACAGGATCTGCGTGGCGCCGCCGTAGTCGGTGGGGTAGAGGCTGATTGCCTGTTCCGGACAACCGGCTGCGACAAGGGCCGCGGCGATTCGGTAGGGCGTCCACGGCTCTTCGCTGCCGGGTTTGAGCACCACCGGTACCTTGAGCGGAATCGACGGCAGCCACAGACCGTGCACCCCGGGAGAGTTGCTCGGCAGCACCGCGCCCAGCGCTTCAGTCTGACGCCGGTAGCTGAGAGTGCGCCCATCCTGCACCCCCCAACCTTCGTCGAGGACGGCCGCATTCATGCCGCGCGTGAGACCGGCGATCACCTCGTCCATGTGGGCCAAAACGCGGCGGATCTTCTCCATGTTCGAGCGGCAGAGCGTGTGAGGCAGACCGGTCGTGGCCGACAAGCAGGAGATGTAATCGTCCGGCGTATGGAGCGGCTGGCCATCCTCAACGCCGACTACCGGCAGCGCCGCAGTTTGAAACAGGTCGGCCGCCCGCCGGCAGATATCGATGAGCTCGTCAGCGCCGCTGGCCGCGAGCGCTCGCTGATTCTCTCGCGCGTTCAGTAGATCTCGAGTAATGATCCCTTGATTCGCCTGGCTCACCTCGGCCACTGGCTCGCCAGTGGCCACGTGCCGCAACTCCGTGACTTTGAGACTCCGGTACGGCTGTCCAGCTCTCAGGAGGGGGATGCGCATCAGTAGACGCCCACCGTGACGCTCTCCTCGAGCGATCGCAGTAGTCTCACATTGCGGACGCCATCCCAGGGATACGGCTCGACCGGCCGTGCCCGTTCACCCTCGTCCCGCTCGAGAAAGCGAGGCATGAAGAACTCGTGTGTCAGCGTCGTCAGCATAACCCGGCCGGTCTCGCCGTAGTCGACGACCCGGTCCGTCTCGTTCGGGTCGACGAGCTCGATGACGGCACGCGGCTGGGGCGGATAATAGGTGACATCGAAGTTATCTGATTGATCGAAGGGCTTGGGGTGAGCCAGACCCATGAGGGTATTGCCGTAGGTGGGGACGAACTCGATGCCGGGGACGAGCTCCTCGCGGGCGAAGCGGTTGAACTGGGCGTCCATCTCGGTACCGCCACAGAAAATTCCCCTGATGCCGGCCTTGTTGAGGTCGATCTTCTGGCCCAGCGCTTCGAGCAAACGCGGTGTCGTGAACAGACAGTGGATCGAATCGTGAGAGCGTAGCAGCTTGAGCCCCTGATCGATGATGTGGGCGGAGTAGTCCTGCACCTCCCGGTGCCTTCCCTGCCTGATGAGCTCCGTCACCCAACGCGGATCCATGTCGACGAAGAAGCAGATGCCGCCCCTGATCTGGGCCAGGAACTCCACCGCCAGCCGCAGCCGTCGCGGGCCGCTCGGGCCGAGCATGAGCCAGTCGGCGCCGCGGGGAAATCCGTCTTCCGGCAGAGCATTGCTGAACTGCTCGTAGTCGATTTCGAAGTCGCGAATGTTGATCCGACTCTTCGGGATCCCGGTGGATCCTCCGGTCTCGAACACGTACACCGCCTCGTCGGCGAAGGCCTTCGGCACCCACCGCCGCACCGGTCCGCCGCGAAGCCACTCATCCTGAAAGTGACCGAGCCGTTGGAGATCGCCGTAGCCCTGGATCGCCTCACGCGGATCGAAGTCGAGCTGCCGGGCGTAATCCAGCCAGAACTCGCTGCCCCTTTGCGTGTCGAAGTGCCACTGAACGATATCGCGCACATGGTCGTCGAGCTCCCGGCGCGCCGCCGATATCGAATCGTCGAGACTCATCTGTGCCGCGGCCGTCATTGCCTCACACTCACTTTCTCACTCGCCGGCGCCGATGGCGAAGAGCCTGTTGCGGGTGGCGATGTAGAGCACGCCGTCTGCGGGGAGCGGCGTCGTGTAGACGGCGCTGCCCATCTGGATCTCGGCCAGCACCTCGAGCTTGTCGCCTTCTTTGAGCACCGCCACGTCGCCGTCCTCGTCGCCGATGTAGACCTTGCCGTCCGCCACCAGCGGTGAACCCCAGATCGCCGCGAAGCTGTCGTAGGTCCACAGCTTCTCGCCGGTATCGGCATTGAGGCAGTAGACGTAGCCGCTCAGGTCTGCGGTGTAGAGCAGGCCGTCGTGAACGGCCACCGTCGACATTGTGCGTTTGTAGTCGTCGCCACCCAAGTGCCAGATCGCGGCGGTTTCAGTCACGTCGCCTGATTTCGTGGCGTCGATGCAATACAGATGGCCGACGCCTTCGCCGTGCTCGGGATCCTGACCGACGGCGATGTAGACCCGATCATCGACGATGACGGGTGTGGAGATGATGTTGTTGCGGGTGCCGCGGCCGCCGAGCTTCCAGACGGAGTCTTTCGGATTCAGATCGAACTTCCAGAGCGGTTTGCCCGTCTTCGGCTCGAAGGAGTAGAGCCAGCCGTCGCCGCCCGGGAAGACGGCTTGTTGGCGTCCACCCATGACGCCGTAGGAGGCGTTCGACCACTGGCCGTGCAGGATGTTCATTCCCGGCGAGGCGTCTTCCCACACCACCTCTCCCGTGTTTTTGTCGACGGCGATGAAACTCGGCGCGAAAGGTGACGGAATGTGAATGTGCCCCTCGTCGACGCCGTTCGATGTGAGGAGGAAGATGAGATCGCCCGCCCCCACTGGTGAGCTGGTGGCCAGATTGTGCGGAAAGACATTGAGCTCCTCCATCAGGTCGAGTGTCCAGACGATGTCGCCGTCGATGGAGCTCGTGTCGCTTTCGGAAACGAAGGGGCCGTCGTTTTCGCCGTCCTGAAATCCCTCGAGGTCGACGCACACGACCTCACAGCGATTCGAAACGTAGTAGAGCCGGTCTCCTTCTGCGTACGGTGTCGAGCAAACGCCCTGCAGCGGCCAGTCGTTGACGCGGCCGGCGGGCAGCTTCGTGTGTGTCGCCTGCCACAGGAAGCGTCCGTCCGCTCTCGAAAACGCCATGAGGTTGCCGCGATCGCCTTTCAGGGCCGGGTTGCGAAGAGCCTCGTTGTTCGTGCCGACGATGATCTTGTCCCCGACGACGAGCGGTCCGGCGTAGGTCTGCGAGCCGAGCTCGGCCGTCCACAGGATGTTGTCGCCGCTGTCGACATTCCATGACGAAGGCAGATTCGACGCCTCGGACACCATGTTGCGCCCTGGCGTGAATCCCCACATCGTTTCCGCCGCGGAAGCGGGCCGGGACCAGGTGCTCGCCGCAATAATGCCGGCCACTGCAACTCCGGTCGCGCCTCTGAGCCAGTTCGTCTTCATTTCTCTGCCACCGTCACGATGAGGTTGTCGTAGGAGATTTCAGCCGCCGAATATCCGTACAGTCCCGGGCTGCCTTCACGATTGGGAAAGGGATCTTCTGCCGTGATCGTCCAGCCCTGCGGCTCGGGATCGGCGCGTTTCCAGACTTTGCCTTTGACAACGGCTTTTCCTTTGTCGTCGGCGATCGTCATCTTCATTCGGTACCACACCTCCGTCTCCCACTCGAAGGGCACCTGCGTCGCCATCCGCAGCTCGGCAGCCCACGAGCGGATCTGCAGTTGCTGGTGGTTCCCCATCATGTCGAGGGTGTAGCGATTGGCGATAAGTCCCATGTCCGGGCGGTTCCGCTTTGCTTTCGAGCCCATCAGATCGATCTGGATCGAGTAGCCGCTCATGTCCGGCTCCCCCAGGAAGACGTTCGAGCGTTGCAGTCCCCGCTTCGCCAGCGTTTTCACGAACACCTTGTTGCCGTCATCGAGCTGGCGCACGACGAACTTGCCTCCCGCTCCGATCCAGTGACCGGGGGCCGCGTTCGATCCCTCCTCGACGCTCATGCTTTCGAAATCTTCGGACCACGATCCGTGGGGCACTACTCGAACCCTGGCGGTGCTTTCGAGCCTCCCGTCGTTGCCTCCCCCTCCTCCGCCAACGCGAACCCGGACGAGCCCGACCTGCCCACTCTCCGCCTCCGTCGCAAAAAGTCCGTCGACCAACGTTCCCGAGAGCCCCTCCATCTCCCACTTTGTCGCCGCTGAAGACGCCACCTTGCGACCCTTCTGATTGAAAGCGTTGACGGAGAATCGAACCGAGTCCCCCGGCGCGATCGAGACTTCTGCCGGCACGAGTTGTATCCGGGGTGCCTGCCGGCGTGTGCTGACGCGCCACTGGAGGCTCGTGCTCGATCGTTCCCGCCCACCCTCTCCCAGGCAGAGCAACCCAGCCTCGGTGGCGACGTAGACGAGACCGTCAGCCACAGCAGGCGAGCCGAAGATCTCTGCAGGGCCGCCGTCGGGCATACGAATGGTATCCGAGTCGAGCACGCTGCAGGCCTTGTCGTCGGGTTCCAGAATCTGGATGCTGCCGTTCACTTCCGTGACGTAGAGCTTGCCGTCTGCCCACACCGGCGAGCCGCGGCCCACGGTGCCGACGTTGTGCGTCCACATCAGCTCGCCGTTGTCAGCATTCAGACAGTGGAGGTTGGCACTGTTGTCCACCGCGTAAACCCGGCCCTCGTGCACGACCGGTGAGGCGTATCCCACCTGACATCCGTCGTAACGCCACAGCTCGTGAGTCGCGGTCACATCCCCCGAGCCCGTGGCGTCGATGCAGACGACACGCCCCATGACGGTGCCGTCCACGTTCTCCTCGCTATGGGCGGCGTAGACCCGCGTGCCCTCGACGACGACGGAGGCGTTGATGCCGCGCTTGCTCAGCGCGAAGCCCCACACTTTTTCCCCGGTCGTCACCTTCATCCCGTAGATGCCGCCGTCGGCATTGCCGGCGATGAGCAGCCGCGCGCCGTCGATGTCGGCCACGACCGGCGTCGAGTAGGTCGTGTCGAGTGGGCGGCCACCAGGCGTCGCAATCCACACTACCTCGCCCGTGTACTTGTCGAAGGCGAAGTATCTATGTCTCGGAATTCTGTGATCGCCCCAACTTCTGTTCAGATAGCTGACGATGACGAGGTCACCGTCCACGACAGGCGTGTGAATGCGGCCGCCGTACCCGGAGATCCGTCCGAATTCCTCGGTAAGTGAGCGTTGCCACAGGATGTCACCTCTCTTGCCGTAGCACAGCAGCAGCCCCTGCACTCCGTGGGCGTAGAGGTTTCCCGTTTCCGGGTCGAAGGCTGGGCTCGCCCACCCCACCCGGTTGAAGGGAATGGTCGTGTGAAAGACGTTGAAGCGGTGGTCCCAGATAAGGTCGCCGCTGGCAGTATCGAAGCACGAAACCCGCTCCCGTTTTGAAACGCCGTCACCGGATCTGCCGACGGCGCAAACGCGCCCGTCGAAGATGACCGGTGTGGAGCGGCCGATGAAATCGGCGCGCCAGAGCTGACCGGCGCCATCCACCGTCCACGATGAAATGAGACCCGCTTCTCGTGATGCACCGGTTTGCTCGGCTCCCCGCCAGCTGGGCCAATCTGCGAACCCGGTCGCTGCTGCGACGGTGATACCGGCCCAGGACAAGGCGAGGACACGCCTCCAGCGGGCGTTGCGAGCGCGGCGCCGCGCCAGACGCGGCCTCGCGAGGTCTGCCTCATTCTCGACGCCGGGGAATCCGCGTATCTTCTTTCTGAATAGCATCTTGAGAGAAAAATCACTGGCATCCACACCGCCCCGTCAAATGCGGCAGGAGTACGTCCTCCCTTTCATACCCCACTCTGCTGAGATACCTTAAGCGAATGGCAAGAGCGCTCTGTGTAGTCTCGCTCGCCGTGCTGCTCACCTCAACAACTGGTCGGGCGAGCGCTGAGACGGATCCCGCCGTCTTCGTGGCCGGTACGTTCGATATTCTTCTGTCGGATGCCGGCGAAGATGCTCGTCACGCCAACCTCCTGCGCCGGTCGGACAGCCCCTTCAGTCATCTGCGTCTCAACCTGTTTGCCGATGTCGTCGTCGACGAGCGCCTGACCTTGTTCAACCAGCTCCCCGTCGACCCCTCCGGGCGGGCTACGCTGGGAAGCTTTCTGCGCTCCTACCTGCGCTATGAGCTGTTCGCCAGCGAAAGTGTCGATCTGAGTATCGAGGCGGGAAAAATCCCGACCCCGTTCGGTCACTTCACCGAGCGCTCCTACACCGACAAGAACCCGCTGCTCGGCATCCCGCTCATCTACCACTACGCCACCTCGCTGCGGTCAAACCAGCTGCCGGCGAGCAACGCCGAGCTGCTCAGCCGCCGCGGCCAGGGTCCCTCCGCCCGGTTCGGAGGATACGGCGGAGGCGGCTCTCCCCTCAGGTTCAGCGGCCTGCCGCTCGTGTACGACTCCTGTTGGGACTTCGGTGCCAGCGCTATCGGCTCGGTCTGGCGTTTCGAGTATCTCGCCGCCCTCACCCAGGGCACCCTTTCCGATCCGCGTTCGAACGCCGTCGACAACAACGACGGCCGTCAGCTGGCGTTGCGCCTCGGATTCGTCCCATTCACCGGACTCCTGGTGCGGGGCTCCTTCGCCCGTGGGCCCTACCTCGATAGAGCTGTCGGCGACACCCTGCGGGCCGCCGGCTCGGATGTGGAGGACTTCGACCAGCAAATCGTCGGGCTCTCCATGGAGTACGGAATTCGTCATCTCCAGATCCATGCAGAGCTGGTATCCAACAGCTGGGAATCGCCCAACGTTCGCGATACTGGGAACCGCCGGGAGGATTTGGAAGTCTTCGGCTATTATGTGGAGGGTAGGTACAGCCTGCGACCGGGGCTGTTCGCGGCCGCCCGTTACGACGGGCTCCGCTTCGGTGAGATCGACGACGGCACCGGAGCCGCCAACTCGGAGCCGTGGGACAACGATGTCGACCGTCTTGAGCTCGGCCTGGGGTATCGGCCCACCGAGCCAGTCATCGCCAAGCTCGTTGCCCAGCTCAACGATCTCGGCCGGCCCGGTTCAGAAACGGACGGCGAGCACATCCTGGCTGCGCAACTGACGCTGCTGTTTTGAACCGGATACGCCTCGTCCTGTCGGTCACCCTGCTGCTGGTCGCCAGCGGACCGCCGGTGGGACCGGCACAGGCCGGCACGATTCGGGGCTCGGTGAGCCTGCAGCTGAGCCCTGAGCGCGAGCGCCCGCCGCGCTACCACCGCGGCCCTTACCGCGCTGCTACTGGCGCTAGGCGCGACGCGCCGAATCCGCTTCGCAGCGTCGTCGTCTACCTCGAGAACGGCCCCGAGGGCGTGGCAAGCCCGAGCGAAGCGGCGGTCATGCGCCAGAGTCACGATCGCTTCATCCCCCATGTTTTGCCGGTGCTGGCGGGCACCACCGTCGAGTTTCCCAACGACGACGACTATTACCACAACGTCTTTTCCATCGTCGCCGGCGACCGTTTCGACCTGGGTCGCTACGGTAGGGGCAAGGCAGCCGAGCAGGTTTTCGACGCACCCGCCGTCGTGGTCGTGCGCTGCGAGATCCACGCCGGCATGAAGGCCTTCATCGTCGTGCTCGGCAACCCCCACTTCACCGTCCCGCAGGGCGACGGACACTACGAGCTCACCGTGCCCGCCGGGTCCTACGATCTGAAAGCCTGGCATCCCACCGGGGGTGAGCGCCGCTACCAGGTCGAGGTGCCCGACGACGGCGCCGCCTGCGTCGACATACAGTTTTAGCGGGTGTAAGCAGCTCTCCTCCAGTGAAACTCACTCTCAGGAATCGCCTGCTCCTGCTCACCTTCGGCATCGTCGTCGCCCTTGTGGCGTTGACGCTGGCCGTCATCCACAACTCAGTCGAGCACCGCATCCGGCTGCAGCTCGCCGACGATCTCGACAGAACTGGGTCTGTCTTCGACGCCCTTATGAGAGAGCGAGCCGACTGGCTCCGCTCGCAGAGCCTGGTCGTGGCCGAAGACCCGCGGTTCTCGGCGACCCTCGACATTCCTGACCCCGACCTCGAGACGCACGCGCGCACCGTGATCCCTGTGGCCAAGCAGTTTCAGAGCATCATCGGCAGCGATCTCTTCGTCACCACGAATCGATCCGGCCGAGTACTGGCGCGACTCGAAGTCTCCGAGATCTCCGACGACGTTGTTGAGGCTGAGAGCTCGGGCGTAGAGGGGCGCTGGATTATCGGTGGTCGCGACTACCACGTGGTCTCGGAGCCGGTCCGGGAGGGCGATGAGGAAATCGCCTTCCTGAGCGTCGGGTTTGCCGAGCCGGTCGACGTCTCACCGGTGACCGCGCATCTCCGCCAGCTCGCTGCCTCCAGCGAGACTCGCCGGGCTCTGGAGACTGGCCGCATCGGCGGCGCTTCCGGTCTGTTGCGGGAGCTTCAGCTCGCCTTCGCCCCGGATGTGATTGCGATATCCGACCGCCATAAAACACCAACGGTGATCACCCTGTGCGAGGTGAGCTCCGGCGAGGACTTCTCGACCCGCGAGCCGGTCGAGGCGGCCCTCGAGGGCCGCGAGGTGAGCGGTCTCTACATCGACAGCGAGAGGCTCTACCACCCTCGCGGCGGTTCCGGTCTGGTCGCAGGGACAGGTCGTCGGCAGCCTCAGCGTCGGGTTTGAGATCGACGACCAACTGGCAGCGGACCTCGGTCAGATGATGCGCAGCCAGGTCTCTTTCATCCACAATGGTCTCGTCGTCGCCTCGACCTGGGACGAGCCTCGGCGACTGGAGCTTCAGCAGCAGCTGGATGATCGGCGTTTCCAGAGGGAGAGCCACTTTCAGATGCGGGTCGGCTCGGAGACCTACCTCTCATCGGCCGGCGAGTTCGCCCCCGTCTCCCAGGCCGAACCCGAAAGCGACCGCCCCTTATCACACGGCGGCGGATTCTACCTCATTCAGCTCTCGCTCGACCAGGCCTTCGAGTTCTTGAGTGCGCTCGAGCGAGTTCTGCTCCTCATCGGCTTCGGCGTCATGGTCGTCGCCGCCCTCGTCAGCTTTCTCGGCGCTCGTCGCATCACCCGGCCCGTGCTGGCTCTCGTCGACGGCACCCGGCGACTCGCCACTGGCGATCTCGACCACCGCCTCGATGTAACGACCCGCAGCGAGATCGGTCAGCTCGCCCGCTCCTTCAACGACATGGCCGCCGCCCTCTCGGAATCAACGCAAGCTCTCGAGGAGTCGGAGCGGGCCTACCGGGACCTGTTCGACAACGCCCAAGACCTCGTCTTCACCACCGATCTTGAAATGCGGTTCACCTCGGTGAACAAAGCGGGATTGCAGGCTCTGGGGTATGCGTCTGCCGATGTGATCGGCCAGAGTATGTACTCCTTGCTGTCTCCAGCGGACGCCGGTCGCGTTCGGGAGCAGGTGGAGCTTGCCAGACCCGGTGAGCGAAGATCGGTCGTGGAGACGAACTTCGTCCGAGCCGACCGCTCGCAGTCCACCTTCGAGCTCGTATCCCGCTGGATCGTCCAGGCTGGTGAGACGACCGGCGTTCACGCCATCGGACGCGACATAACCGAGCGGCGCGATCGCGAGCAGGCGACGATGCGCTTTCGCGAACAGCTGCACCAGGCGGAGAAACTGCGAGCCTTGGGCGAGATGGCTGCCGGGGTGGCGCACAACTTCAACAACCTGCTCACCGTCGTGCTCGGTAACGCCGAGTTGATCGGCATGCACGACGATCTGCCCGAGACTCTAAAGCACGATGCCAACCGCATTCTGGAATCGGCCCGGCGGTGCTCGGCGATCGTCCGCCGCATCCAGACCTTCGGCCGGCCCATCGACGCGCAGAAAACGGAGCTCGTCAATCTCTCCGATGTGGTGCGCGACACCGTCGATCTCACGAGGCCGAAGTGGAAGAACCAGTCGGAGCAGGCCGGTCTTTCCGTGAGGGTTGAAATGGATCTCGAGCAGGTGCCGCCAATCAGAAGCCAGGGCGCCGCATGGGAAGAGATCCTCTCCAATCTCATCTTCAACGCCGTCGACGCTATGCCGGAGGGCGGCGTCATAACCGTGCAGACCCGGCAGGATGGCGAGCAGGTCGTGCTGTCGGTGTCCGACGACGGCATCGGCATGGATGAGGAGACTCGCCGCCGTGTCTTCGAGCCGTTCTTCACCACGAAGGGTTTGGAGCAGGGCACCGGCCTAGGTCTGAGCACCATCTGGGGCCTGGTGCAGACCATGGGTGGTCGCGTCGAGGTCGCCAGCCGCCCGGGAGAGGGTGCGAGATTCGATATACGCGTGCCGATCGCCTCGGTGCGCGAAGAAACCGAATCTGTCAGAGCGAACGGCGGCAACGGCAGGGCGCTGCGCATCCTCATCATCGACGATGAGCCGCGCGTCCTCGAGCTGCTGCCGCCGCCGCTGCACAGCCACCGCGTCGAAACCACTGACCGCAGTGCCGAGGGACTCGAGCGAGTGCGCAGGGAGACCTTCGATGTCGTCGTCAGCGACTGGGTCATGGCTGAAGTGTCCGGTTTGGAGATCGCGCAGCAGGTGAAGGCGAGCTCACCGCGCACTGTCGTCGTTCTCATGACCGGCTGGGAATACAAGAGCGCAGACGCGGACCCGAAGTCCGTCGTCGACCTCGTGCTGGCCAAACCCTTCGATCGCGAGGATGTGGAGCGGGTGATGGGTGAAGCGATTCAGCTCTGGGAGAGCCGGGCGCCGAGTACGTCATAGGGACCGGTCCCTACGCTTGTAGTCGTTCGGCGAACAGTCGATCGCGCATTTCGTCCAGCGGAAAGGCTGGACCTGGATCGTCCTTGCGGTCGGGGGCGATCTCCTCGTGGCCGACGATCGTGTCGATTCCGTAGGCCTCGATGAGGAGCGCGCACAGCCGCTCCACCAGCTCGACCTGCGCCGTCGCGAAGCGGTGCCAGCACGATGGCTCCGACTCGTTGCGGTGGACGGCGCGGATCATCTCTTCGGCTGGGTACTCCTTGCCGAACCACGCCAGATAGCGGCCACCCTCGGACGCTTCGAGCCTGCCGGCGTTGTCCACCTCGATACCGATGGAGTACTGATTCAGAGCGCTGCGGCCGTGCCAGCGACTCTCGCCTGCGTGCCAGCCCACTGTGTCGAAAGACAGCAGTTGCGCCACCGATTCGTCCCGGCCGACGACGAGGTGGGCGGAGACCTTGCGTTTTGGGTCGCACAGGGTGTCGATTGCGTCTTGCGGAGTCGCCGAATCGGTGAAGTGGATGACGATGGTGTCCGCACCGCCGCTGGCGAAGGGACCGCCGTGATTCGGCGACTCGACGTGCGCCACCCCCTCGCCTTCGAGGCGGTGGTTGGCGCCGATTCTCACTCGTACCAGTCCCGCCGCAGCAGGGGAATGCCGCTGCGTCCATTATCCGGCTTTGCGAACAGCGCCTGGTAGACACTTATGTAGCCTCTTGCGAACCAGTTGGCGCAGCCGGCCAGGTAGAGACGCCAGACGCGGTAGGTGCGCTCGTCGACCTGCCGAAGCGCCGCCTCCCGGTTTGCCTCCAGCCGGCGCACCCAGTGGCGCAGGGTCATGGCGTAGTGCTCGCGCAGACTCTCGAGGTCCCGCGACTCGAAACCGCTCGCCTCGGCGGCGCGGAAGATGTGGCTGATGAGAGGCAGATCGATGTCCGGAAAGACGTAGGTCCGAATGAAGCCTCGGTTCGTCTTTGCTGGTCTCTCGGGCAGGTCCCCGATGCCATGACTGAGGAAGACGCCTCCCGGTTTGAGGAGGCTCCAGGCCACACCGAAATACTCGTCCAGCTTTTCTCCTCCGACGTGTTCGACCATGCCAACGCTGACGATCTTGTCGTAGCCCTCGGCGTCCTTCAGATCCCGGTAGTCGCGGACATCGGCGCGGCAGCGGTCGGCCACACCCGCCGCGTCGATGCGTTCGTTTGCCAGCTCTGCCTGAGGTTCGCTCAGCGTGATGCCGTGGGCCTCGACCCCGTAGTTGACTGCCGCGTGGGTTATGAGGCCGCCCCAGCCACAGCCGATGTCGAGCAGCCTTTGCCCTGGCTCGAGCCTGAGCTTGCGACAGATGTAGTCGAGTTTGCGCTCCTGCGCGGTGTCCAGGTCTTCGTCTTCCCGCGAGAATAACGCGCAGGAGTAGACCATGTTGCGGTCGAGCCACAGTCGGTAGAATTCGTTCGAAACATTGTAATGATGGGTGACCGCGGCGCTGTCCCTGCTCGCCGAGTGCTCCACACCGGACAGGTGGGCGCGCTGTCGCCCGTTGGCGAACCGTCCTTTGCGCCCGCGCGACGACGGCAGTGCGAGTAGCTGTCGACCGAGACGCAGCTTGTCGAGCGGACCGCGCAGCTGACCCAGCAGCGACTCCCCGATCGGTATGAGTGACTCCAAGTCCCCCTCGATGTCCACGTCGTCGTGGATGTAGCGCTCCGCCAGGTTCACCTCCGATGGCTTCAGCAGCGCCTGGCGGAGAGCCGAGGCGTGTCTCAGCACGAGGATGACGCCGGGGGCGCCTTCCCGCGGCTCTGGCCGCTGCCTCGGCGACCACGTCGTTCCCTCCCAGAGCCTCACGGCGAAGTCGACGTCACAGGCGCCCAGCAGGTCCTCGAGCAGAGAAAGGGTGGTCTCGACCGCGGAGTCGACAGCGAAAACTGCCGCCCCGGTCATTGTTCCGCTGTTTTCCATTCGTGTATCCATAAGCCTCTACGCCTCGTAAACCACGATTTCCACTTCCTGCAAGAGATCGGTCACCTCGTCGAAAAGCGCCGCGAACATCGATCCACCGAGCATCGCCAGGTCCTCACGCCATTCACCCGTCTCGTCGCAGCGCGTGGCGAAAGCAAGGCCGACCTGAGAGCCCAGGCCCGCTGGGCCCGACTCCGGCGAATCGATGGCGTCGAAGTAGAGCTGGAGGCGATCCTGCAACTGGTCCAGCACATCCGATTCCGCCTCGTTGTCCATTATTTCCCAATGCTGGTAGTAGCGCTCGAGGATGGCCTGCTTCTCAGCTGAGTCCCCCAAAGCTATCCCGGTGGCGAAATCGACGGCGAAGGCACGCAGAAACATGAGTTCGGACTGCATGCTTTGCAGCCCCACGCCGAGGTATTCGGCCAGCTCCCGCAAGGCCGACTCCTCGGCTCCGCTGGGGCGGCGCACCGTTTCCATCAGCAGGGCGGCCAGTTCGACCGGCGTTGCCTGCTTCTTTCTCGGCGGTGATTCGTTCATTGCACGTTTCTCAGTCGACGACCCGAGGTTTTGCCTAAGAAGCCGCTTTTACCTATTGTACGCAAACAGTTTACGCAAAATTCTGCAGGCGCGGGCGAGGGCCCATTTGAGGGCCGGCGCGGGCGGCCGCAACAGCCGTTGCGACGACAGCGCCGGTTTCGGGGTAGCCTATGCAAGACATCCTAGGCGGGTTGCTCACCCGGCAGAACGTGGACGTCATCTTTAGCGCGGAGGTCATCTTCACCTGCGTGTTCACGATTTGCGTCTTCATCCTCGTTCACTCTCTGCTAACCTACCTCAAACAGAGTGGTCCTCTCTACACCCGGATGGCGCAAATCGAGGCTGAGATCAACGTCTTGCAGGCCCACATCCCGGTCAAGCTGGAGCAGATCGCCGAGCGCAGGAGGCAGCTGGAACCGCTTGAAGAAGACTTCAAGCAGCTCCGCAACTACCCGCCCGGCCCAACTATATAGAGCGCAAGGCGGTTGAGGAGGAGCGGCAGAGAGAGGAAGAGGAGGAGCAGGAGAAGGACAAGGAGGTCAAGCGGGCGAAACTAGGTCTCGACCGCTACCTGTGATAGCCTGAGCTGGCGCCGGTCTCAAAACAGGTGTCCCGACCCCAAATCGGCGACGATTTCACCGGCTTCCTGATCGACGAAGCCGTCTCCATACACCATGCTTTCGAGGTAGTAGATCCGCTCCCACCCCAGAGGGGTGTGCACGAGAAAGCGCACCCTCCCGCCCTCAGTGTCGATTCTGGCCAGCGGTCCGAAATGCTCGGGCCGCCTCAGATCGCTGACCCGCCCGGCCTTCTCGAGAATCTGATCGAACCGCGCCTCGGTGAAAATGGGCGTTGACTCGAGCCATTCTGCCGCGTGACGACTCGCTCGCATTGACCATAATTCGATCACGAAGAAGGCGTATTCGAAGAGCCCTGCCGCACTGTGTTCGAACTGGAGATACTGGTAGAGCTCTTCGACCAGTTCTTCACGCTGCGCTGCTTCGTCGGGGTCGAACATTGGGATCCAGGACTCATCCCCGCCCGGCCGCGCGAAAGGCCTGATCGGCTGTATCACCCCCTCCGTCGACGCGGCTTGTACGTAGTCGAGGAGGTAGCCGTCGCGAACCGACACATTGGGAAACAGCCCGATGAGAGCGTTTATATCGTCTGGTTTTTCGTAGCGGTCGTAGTGGCTGCGGAAGCGCAGCACCTCGTCGAGCAGCCCGTCCGTCGACGTCTCGGGCAGGGGTTCGAACATGTCTCGCTGAGCCGTTTGGAGTGGGAGTACCTGCTGACCGACCGGCTCAAGATACGCCCACCAGCCGTTGACAACAAGGCGGGTGCGTCTGGTGTTGGCCCTTCCGGGACAGGTACTTAGGCGGGAGGAGCAGTTACAGCAGCTGCAGCAGACGGCGGGGATGAGGCCAGCGACTGCGCCAGCATGACCGTGCTGCTCTCGGTAAGGATCTGGGCGCGGGTCAATCTGGAGGCCGCCAGGGCGAAGTCGGTGTCACGAATAGTTGACTCCGAGTTCGAGACATTCTCGAGATCGTTCTCACTGAAGACGATTGAGTGGTCGAGACGATTGTTCAGGGCGCCGATCTTGCCGCGCTCCAGCGACACCGCTTCGATCGCCAGATCGAGGGGGGCAATAGCCCCCCTGGCGCCGCTCTGTGAGCTGAGCGACAGGCTGTCCAGATTCATCACGGCGCCGGTGGTCCTCATGTCCGGCAGGTTGAACCCGATCTGGGCGCTGCTGTCGGCGTTTCGACTGACGTGAAACAGGCCGCCGCCAGTCTCCTCGATCACGAGGGTCTTGCCGTCCAGGTCTCCGGCTACGTAGTCGCCCACGCCCACTGGCTTGCTGGCGCCCGGTCCGGCGAGCACCAGCTTCACACCGAGCCGATCGAAGTTGGCGACAACCTTCGTGCCCTGAGCCACGGCGCCGTTGTCGAGCACCCGGCTCAAGTCGATTGTCTGCGTCGTGGCGCCGTCGCCGAGGGTGATTGAGAAATCGGCAGCCGAGTCGACGAAATTGTAGAGTCCCTTGTCCGCCCCTGAGAAGTTCACATCCACTGCACCGGTGGCGGCAGTGTCGGTGAAGACGGTCGACGAGTCTCGATCGACGGCAACGAAGCCGGACAGCAGGATCTGGTTGTTGTAAACCGTCGCCATGGCGATTCGGTCGATGGCCAGGCGCGCCTGGATGAAATCCGAGCTGAGGACATCGCGCTGCTGGTTCGTCAACGTGCTCGTCGCGGCCTGGACGGCGAGCACTCTCATGTGTTGCAACAGCCCGCTCATCTGGCCCAACGAGCCCTCGGCCACTTGCAGCAGATCGTTGGACTGCTCGGCATTGCGCAGGGTCTGCGTCAGTTTGGCGAGCTCTGACCTGAGTCCTTCAGACAGCGATACGCCTGAGGCGTCGTTCTCAGCCCGCTTGATCCGTAGACCCGATGCCAGGGATTCGATCTGACGATCGGTCGACATCCGATTCTTCAGAATCGTGCGCCGCACGTTTATGGCGCTGATGTTGTTGTTGGTGCCGAGCCTCACAAAGGTTCCTTCATCTTGTTACATACAGAATAGTATCACTTCTGCCTAAATCGGACCTCATAATTAACGTAATTACAACGTGTTATGAGAGGACACAGGCATTCTTCTCCTTCCTGTATCGGGCCGACCATGGAATGCTTTAGGCAATTTCAGTCGCCGGCGCAGGCGCCGCGCCACATCGCCTTGCACCAACAAAAGGGGCGGTGCGGCTTGGTGTGCCGCACTGCCCTGATCTTCAGCGGATCCCGTCGACTATTCCCGCGCTGATTCGATCTCCTCGAGCAGACCGCCTACGCCACCGTCTTCCTCCGACTCATCTGGTGGCACCACCCCCGTCACCTGGCCCACGCGGTCGCGCCACGACCCTTCGAGCCGCTGCAGGTATCGAGTCGTGGCCGTCAGCTCGTGTCCTTTCTGGGTGATCATGCGCTCATACAGCTGCTCTCCGATGAGTCCCTCCTCCTTCGCCTGCCGCAGCTGCTCCGCATCCTCCTTGAGCCGATAGAGTTGCCTGACGTAATCCATCACATCCTGCTCCAGCCGGTTCAGTCGACCGTCGACGCTGATTCCGGCAGCCATCCTCTTCGCCTGCTCCAGTTCGTAGTCGTGATCGAAGCGGAGATGTCCGTTCAGACCTCGTAGGGATACTTGCTTCCCGCACTCCGGACAGATCACCTTTATTTCGGCCATGTCTTTGTCCCGCCTAGCGTAACAAGCTGGTTTTCAATAATATACGAAACCGGCCGACATCCCGTCGGGCGCTAGTCTGGGGCCTTGACCGGCGATATGACGACTGGTAGGTTCGACTACTTCGATTCGTTGCCCGCCGTCCCGATATCGATATACCTTGCAGCTTCAGAGTCCCTACCTCCTCTTTCTCGGCGACGCCGCCGACCAGCTGGCGGCCAAAACCGCAGACGGGGTCGCCTTCTGGCGCCCTCATTGGTGCGTGGGCCAGCTGCGTCTGGCGCAGTGCGGCGCCGACGTGGGGTTGCCGGACATGTCCCTCGAGGACGGCTTGAAAGCCGGGGCTCGCACGCTGGTCGTCGGCGTCGCCAATCGGGGCGGCGTCGTATCGGATAGGTGGATGCAGACCTTGTCCGCGGCACTCGATCTGGGATACCACATTGCCAGCGGCCTTCACAACAGACTCGGTGCCATTCCCGAGTTGGCAGACAGGGCTGACCGCAACGGCCTTGCTCTCTCCGACGTCCGTTATCCGAACCGTCCGTTTCCTCTCGCCGACGGGGTGAAACGTTCGGGCAGACGGCTTCTCACGGTGGGCACCGACGTGTCGTGCGGCAAGATGTTCACCGCCCTGTTCATGGAAAAGGAAATGAAGGCCAGGGGCATGCGAGCCGACTTCAGGGCCACAGGGCAGACCGGTATCTTCATCGCCGGTGAAGGCGTCTCCGTCGATGCCGTCATCGCCGATTTCATTGCCGGCGCCACCGAGTGGCTCACCCCGGCGAACGATGCCGATCACTGGGACCTCATCGAGGGCCAGGGATCCCTCTTTCACGCCTCCTACGCCGGCGTCACGCTCGGCCTCATCCACGGCTCCCAGGCCGACCGCCTCATTCTCTGTCACGACCCCGCCCGCAACCACATGCGCGGTCTACCCGACTATCCCCTGCCATCGCTCGTCGACTCGGTTCGCATGAACGAACAGGCCGGGCGCCTGACGAATCCCGATTGCCGTGTCATCGGTCTGTCGATGAACACCTCAAGGCTGGACGACGACAATCGCGAATCCGCTCTCAAAGCGGCCGAGGACGAGACCGGATTGCCCGCCGTCGACCCCTGCCGCGACGGCGTCACCCGTCTCGTAGAGGTGTTGTAGCGGCGTGAGCCTCCTGTGTACGTGACAGAGCTCGACGTCCATACCGAGAGCTGCCCCATCGCCGGCACCTTCACGATTTCGCGGGGCAGCAAGACGGCGGCCGACGTCGTCGTCGTCGAGCTGCGCCGAGGTGAGGCTCGCGGCCGCGGCGAGTGCGTGCCGTACCCGCATTACGACGAAACCGTCGACGGCGTCGTCGACACGGTGCTCGGCCTGCGGTCGCAGATCGAGGCGGGCATCGACCGCGCCGCGCTGCAGGGGGCCCTGCCAGCGGGCGCGGCACGCAACGCCCTCGACTGCGCCATGTGGGACCTGGCGGCCAAGGAGTCGGGTCTTCCCGTGTGGCAGCTTGCTGGCCTACGTGAACCACGCCCGCTGACGACGGCGTTCACCCTCAGCATCGGCACCCCTGAGCAGATGGGTCTCGCCGCCCGCAACAACGCCCATCGTCCTGTCCTCAAGGTCAAGCTATCGGGTGACGGAGACCCGGAACGCATCGCCGCCATTCGCGAGAGCGCCCCTGAGGCCACCGTCATCGCCGACGCCAACGAGGGTTGGTCACCCGAGAATTTCGAGCCCCTCGCCGCTGAGCTCGCCCGGCTCGGCGTCACTCTCATCGAGCAGCCGCTGCCGGCCTCGGACGACGGGCTGCTGGCTGAGGTCGCCCACCCGCTGCTCGTGTGCGCTGACGAATCATGTCACACCGCGGCAGACCTCGACGAGGTCTCGACAAGGTACGACGCCATCAATATCAAGCTGGATAAGACGGGTGGCCTGACGGAGGGTCTGACGCTGGCAGAGTGCGCCCGCCCCCTCGGGCTTCGCGTCATGGTCGGCTGCATGGTCAGTACTTTCGTTGTCGATGGCTCCGGCAGCACTGCTGGCCCGCGACGCCGACTTTGTCGATCTCGATGGTCCGCTGCTGTTACAACGTGACCGCGATCACGGTCTCCAGTTTGAAGAAAGCCGCATCGACCCGGCCTCACCGGAACTCTGGGGCTGAGCGGGCATCGACACCCGAATCTTTTTTGGCAGACCGCCCCAAAATCGCACCCACGGCCTCCACCGTGTCGGCGTCCTCCACCCTCTTGTCGGGCCGATACCGCTTGACCCTGGCAAACCGCAGCGCCATGCCACCGGGATACCTTGAGCTCTGCTGCACACCGTCGAAGGCGACCTCGACCACCAGCTCCGGCCGTACGTGTACGGTGTGGCCTTCTCGGGCGACTTCCAGCTCGAGCAGCTTCTTCGTCTGCCACTCGAGCATCTCGTCCGTCATCCCCTTGAAGGTCTTCCCCAGCATGACGAAACCTCCAGCGGAATCGCGGGCTCCTATATGGAGATTGCTGAGCCAGCCTTGCCGCCTGCCGCTGCCCCACTCCACCGCCAGCACAACCAGGTCCAGCGTGTGTGACGGTTTCAGCTTGAGCCAGCCCGCGCCGCGCCTGCCCGCTTCGTAGGGACCGTCCAGCGCCTTGGCCATCACCCCTTCGTGGCCGGCCTTCAGCGCCTCGTCGACGAAGGTCTGCGCCTCGGCCAACGAACTGGTGACGACGCCGGGAACGATGTCGTCAGCCGGCAGCAGCTGGCGCATCGCCGCCGAGCGCTCGGCGCCCGGTCGATCGATCAGGTCTTCCCCGTCGATGTGGAGGCAGTCGAAGAAGAATGAAGATAGCGGCAACGTCGAGCGCATCTCCTCTATGTTGAGGCGCCGGCCGAAGCGGCGCATCGTCGTTTGAAACGGAGCCGGCGTGCCATCGTCACCCATGACGATCGTCTCGCCGTCGAGGATGAGCCGAGACACCGGCAGTGACCGCACCGCCTCCACCACTTCCGGCACCGCCGCCGACACGTCGCTCAGCTTCCGCGTGAAGACTCTCACCTCGTCGCCCAGCCGGTGAACCTGAATCCTGGCGCCGTCGAACTTGTACTCGAGGACGATCTCCTCGTAGCGCCTGAACACGTCAGGCACATCCTCCGCGGTCTGCGCCAGCATCGGCTTGACCGGCGTGAGCAACTGCAGGCGAAACCCTGCCAGCCCTTCCTCCCCCCGGCTGAGCGCGGCCGCCGCAGCCTTGACGACATCTCCAGCCAGCATCACAGCTCGCCGCCACCGAGCCGGCGTCCACCTCGCTTACCGTGAGAGTCGCGGCGTCTGCGGGCCTCTCCGGCATGGCATCGCGCACGGCGGCGTAGCCCAGACCGATACGGCCCTGACGCATGTCGCCGGCGAGAAAGGCGATCCCCGCCTCGACCTCATCGGCCGATAGCTGTCGCAGGCACTCTGCGAGGTAGCCGATCTTTTTCAGACGGCCGCGGTCTTCAGCCACGCGGTGGGATGTTTCTGCGAGCTTGCCGAACAGCATCTGTTTCCCTTTACTGTGTCGATCAGCTGGCGATTGACGACATTGAATTCAAAAGGAACTGTCATGACGACCGCCGCCCCAACTTTTCAAACCGAAGCCGATCTCCGGGCCGAAGCGGAGCGTTATCTTCCCGGTGGCGTCGGCGCTTCCGGGCGCTACAGCCCCTGTCTCGGCCGCGCTCTTTACATCCGTTCCGCTGAAGGATGCCGCATATACGATGTCGACGGCGTGGAGTACATCGATTTCAACCTCGCCCATGGCGCCGCCTTTCTCGGCTACAATCACCCGGCCACGCGCGACGCGGTCATGAGGGCGGTTGACGCCGGGGTCCTCGCCGGCTACGAGACCGAAGCGCACACAGAGCTGGCCAGGACGATCACCGAGATCATTCCGTGTGCAGAGCGCGTGCGCTACGGCAACAGCGGCTCCGAGGGTACGATGATCAGTATTAGACTGGCGCGCGCCTACACCGGCAAAAACAAGCTGCTCAAATTTTGGGGCCACTTCCACGGGATGCACGACTACGTCATGTACAACTACCACTCGCCCCACAATCCGGTGGAGCCCGGTAGTATCATTCAACCGGTGTCAGAGTCAGCCGGCATGCCACCCGTCAACGATGACCTCGTCGTCGTCGTGCCGTGGAAGGACGAGGCAGCCCTCGAGCGGGCGCTGGCGCAGCACGGCGACGACATCGGCGGCATCATCATGGAGCCGATCAACTACAACCAGGGCTGCATTGTCGCCGATTCGGAGTACATGCAGTTCGTCCGCGACCGGGCGACGGCGCATGACATCGTCCTCATCTACGATGAGGTTCTTTCCGCCTTCCGCACCGGGCCCGACTGCGCTCAGGGTTATTACGGCGTCACGCCGGACCTGTGCGTCCTCGGCAAGGCCATCGCCAACGGCGGCTCCATCGTCGTCGTTGCGGGCAAGGCTCAGATCATGGATCAGGTGGCGCCCCTCGGCTCAGTCGCCCAGTCCGGCACCTTCGCCGGCAACCCGCTTGGGGTCAACGCGGCTCTCGCCGCCGTGACGGAGATGTGCAAGCCCGGCTTCTACGACCACATCTACGCCGCCTCGGAGAGGATGTGTGCGGGCCTCACCGAATTGCTGGACCGAGCCGGGATCCCCGCCCGCGTTCAGGGACTGGGCGGCCGCTTCGGATTCTTCTTCGGCTCCACCGATCCGGTGGAGCGCTTCGACGACACCCTCGGTCGCGACACCGACATGTGCTCCCGGTTCATCAGGGCCTGCGCCGGCAGCGGCGTCTACTTCCACGACTATGGAACTCTCGTCGTCGGCCATCAAGGCATCAGCGCCTCGCACACCCTCGACGACATCGACGAGGCCCTCAACCGCATCGAGAGCGCCATCGCGACATTGTAGGTAGCCCGTCGGAGGGACTGCTCGATAAGGCGGCTCCACCCTGCAGGAAAATGCGTTTCTTGCATTTCCCGAGAGGAGTAAGACTTGCCCTTGGGGGCACAGTTTACTCCTCCGGTAACAGCACGAATCGCGTGGAATTCGACAGGTCGAAGTACTTCTTCGCCGCTTCCTGTACTGCCTCGGTGGTGAGGCTGTCCACCATATCGCTGTAGCGCAGGTAGCGCACCGGATCGACACCGTGGAAATCGGCCCAGCTCAGCCCGCTCGCCCAGAAGCCGTTCTCCTTCATGCTCACCTCGTGTTCCCGCTTGGCGATCTCTTTGACTTTGTCGACGTACACATCCGTAGTCCCGACAGTTTTGAGACTGTCGATCTGTTCGAAGATCACCTCCGTGAGCTCCTCGACTCTGTCTGGATCACACTCGAAGCTAAGCGCGATGCTGTACTCCTCATCCGGGTAGTGGGACCCGCTGGCGCCGACCCGCACGCCGTAGGTCCCACCAAGATCCTCCCGCAATACCTCGCGCAGTTTTATCTGCAGCACATCTCCCATCGCCTCGAGGGTGAAGTCGTTGCCCCAGCCGTCGAACTCGAACGGACCCGTGAAGAACATCTGCGTCTGACTCTTCTGCTCCAGTCCCCGATGCACGGTTTTCTCGACCACACCGATAGGCCGTTCGATCCCCACATCCCTCCACGTCTCCGTGCGCCCTGTCGCGGGCAGCCCACCCAGGTAGGCGCGGACAAGAGGCTCCATCTCCTCAAGGGTGAAGTTCCCGGCGAAGAAGAATGTAAAGTCACCGGTGTCGGCGAATCGTTCGCGGTAGATCGACATCGATCTGTCGAGATCCATCTCTCCGATCAGGTCGACTGACCATGGTCGCGACCTGTGGTGGTACTGTGCCATCGTCACCTGCACCGTGTCGCCGAACACGGCTTCAGGCCTGGCGCTTCGGTTCTCGATGAAGCCCCGCATGCGCGTCTGATACGACTCAAAAGCAGAGCTGTCAGCCCGCGGCGCCGTGACGGAGGCGTAGATGAGCTCGAACATCGTCTGCAGGTCCTCCGGCGAGGCCGAGCCGGAGATCCCCTCACGCAGACCCCCGATCCACGGGGAGACGCTCACGACCTTGCCGGCCAGCTTTTTCTGGAGCTCGATGAGGTCGAACTCCCCGATGCCTCCCCGACGCACGACGGAAGCTGCCGTTGACGCCGCGATGTAGTCCTCATCGCTCACGAGCGAGTGGCCTCCAGGGCTGTACGACTCGAACAGCACCTCGTCGTTCTGGAAATCCGTCGGTTTCAGGAACACGCGGATGCCGTTGGCGAGCCTCCACGTTGTCACTCCCAGTTCGGGAATCTCGCCGCGCTCGACGATGTCCGCCGCCGCCGGCACCTCCGGCACGAGTGGTTTGTCGGACACGTCATCCACGTATGGCTCGATTGCTTTTTCGGCCACTTTAACGAAGACGGACATCAGCTCCGTCTCGCCGGGCACGTCGAGACCCGGCTTCTCCGGCGCGTTCACGGTGATGACGCGATTTGCCTCTCCGGTCCAGGCGCTGGCCAGTGCGTTCACTTCCTCGAGCCGGATGTCGGGTAGCAGCTCCTGGTACAACTCGAATTCCTTCGCAATGCCCGGGATCGGCTCCGCATCGAGCAGGTGCCGCACGTACTCACTCGCGAACCCGAACGACTGGCTCTTGTCCCGCTCCCGATACGCCTGTTCCATGCCGCGCAGCATTTCCTTCTTCTCGCGCCGCAGCTCCGATTCTGTGAAGCCGAACTGCCGCACCCGCGACGCCTCGGTGAGCAACGCCTCCAGACCCTTGTCGAAGCCGTTGTCCGGCACGCCGGCGCCGAGAATGAAGAACGCCTTCGACCGCAGCCATTGGCCCTGACTCGAGTAGCCGTAGAGAAACGGCGGCTTTGCCTGCTGCAGCAGTTCGTAGAGCCGGTTGTTGAACATTCGGTGATAGATGCCCTCGATGAGAGAGCGGCGATAGGCGCTCACCGATCCTGGATCGCGCACCGACAGTTTGTAGATGATGTCGACGGCGTTGCGCGTCGCCTCCGGATCTGTGGCGATGGCGAAAAGAGTCTCCACGTGGTCGGGTACGGGATAGACGACTCGTTCGGGCGCGTCCGAAGGACTCTCCAACTTCGAAAAGTGTTGCCGTACGAGTGCTTCGATCCACGACGGATCGAAGTCACCGACAGCCACGAGTCCCATCAGCTCAGGACGATACCATTTGTCGTAGAAGCCGCGCAGGGTTTGGTGCTGGAAGGTGTCGAGCACCGCTTTTTGGCCGATGGTGCGCCGCTCTGCGTAGCGGGAATTTTTGAACATGATCGGCATCTGCTTCTCCCACATGCGCTGCTCCGCCCCCTTCCCCGAGCGCCACTCCTCGATCACCACCCCACGCTCCTTGTCGATTTCCTCCGCCTCGAAGCTCACGCCGTGGGCCCAGTCCGCGAGGATCTGAAGGGCCTTTGTCATGAACTCGGTGCTGTCCGTCGGCACCGTGAGCATGTACACCGTTTCATCGAAGCCGGTGTAGGCGTTCAAATCGGCACCCATGCGCATGCCGATAGACTCCATGTAGTCGATGAGCTCTTGTTTGCTGAAGTGTTCGGTGCCGTTGAAGGCCATGTGCTCGGCGAAGTGTGCCAGACCCTGCTCTTCGTCCGTTTCCAGCACGGAGCCAACATTCACAGTCAAGCGCAGCTCGGCGCGGTCCTCCGGCTTTTCGTTCTGGCGGATTACGTAGCGAAAGCCGTTCGGAAGTGTTCCGGTGACGACGAGCGAGTCTACCGGCAGCATCTTGTCGAGTGCCGACGCCGGTGCTGTCGAATCGTTTGGGGTCTTCTTGACTCCGGCGCAGCCCGCTGCGACGGTGGCGGCAGCGAGGATAACGCAAGCGCGACTGGCCTTCACTTTGCAGCCCGTTTCATCCCTTCTGCAGCTGCCTGCGGACAAGCTCCATGAAATCGCCCAATGGCTTGGTCGTCATTCCCGGTATCTTCCCCCCATCGTCCCAGCGCCGTACCCGGACCGCGTCGGCCGCGAAGGAGCTGCTTTCGAACGCCGCCACTTCCGCATCGCTCATCAACCCGCCCTGCTTATTCAACGTGACGATCGCGGCGGCCGAGAGCCCGTCGCGATACTCCGGTTCGGTCGTGCACAGATATCGCTTCGACTCCGCGTGTTTGCCGACGCAGAACACGACGCGATCCGAGAAGTACGGTTTCAGGGCTCGGGCGCCGACTTCACCGTGATCCTTGCGGTTCACGTTGTCGCCGGCGCCATCGTGTTCGACGGAATCTGCCAGCTCGCAGTCTTCCGCCACGAGCCTCCCGAAGTCGTGCAACAACGCCGCCACCACGAGCTCCTCATCCGCTCCGTCCCCGCTCCGCCAGGGTCGCGCACTGCAGCGCGTGCTCGAACTCCGACACCGGTTCCTCTCCGTACTGTCTGTTGCGACCATCCTCGATGTGCCCGCGGACGAAATCGACGATCTCTGTTGGTTCCATTCCTTTTTCGCTCCTTTTCGCGGTGTTCCCTACCCTCGCTGTCGGCGACGCCGGCCCTCGCATCACTTACGAGACGTCCGCTTCGTGATGAGCTCGCGAAACGAACTCGAAAATGACGCTGCTCACATTGCCGAATGGTTGATTCTTCGGTTTCTGAACGATCCGTTTGAACCTCTCCTCACCGGAGTAGTACATAGCGAGACCGAAGTTCAGCTTGCGCTCCCACGACTCATCGATCGAGGGGAACAGGCGAGCGTAGTCCGGCACCCACAGGGGGTCGAACCAGATCCCGGTCAGCCAGCTCGCGTCTCGCAGGCGCCGGACGAGCTCGTCCTCGAGGCGGGATTCTCCCACCAAGCGCGCCAGCAGCTTGTAGAGCGGCCTGTTCGTGCCGGCGATGAAGTGGAAGGTATGCCCGTGTCCCTCCACCAGACCTCGCGCCATCTCCAGCGCCTGCAAATTGAATGACGCAAAGCCGAGCTGCTCGCGCACCTGAGCGGCCTGCGGATTGTCCCGAACCGCATCGTCGATGGCGCTGGCCAGCCTAGAGATGGTAGTGACGTCGTCGCCGTCGAGCTCGCCGAGGGATGACGTCGTCTTGATCTCCGTATAGATCCTCTTGCCCTGCGCGTGATATCCCCTTTCCGCGAAGTGTCTCACTGCCCTCTCGATCGTGTTGGCCGCCAGGTAGCCGGACACCAACGCGTCTTGGAGCTCTCTCGCCGTCGGTCTGTCATGCATGACGAACGCCCTGCCATCGCCGTCCGGCGCGCTCTGCACATCGATTTCGATCGCGTCGAGCCCCATCTCGTCGAACGCCGCCCCCATCAACGCCGACACCGGCAGAACAGGGAAGGCGGATCTCGTGCGGCCGACAATCTTGCTCGCGCTTTGAGGGTACTGCAGCGGGTTTCCTGCCTGATGACCGACGATTTCGAGTTCCTCAATGCTCGAGTTCAGGCTCGATGCGATGCTCAGCAACATGCTGTGAACGGCGTCGCGCGTAGAGCCGCCGTGGGCAGTGGCATCGTAAACGACCGGGTGCTTCTTGGGTGAGGGGAGACATGCGGAGATGGTAGCCATCTGGTGCTCGTCGTTGCCGCCGCGGATGATCGACCCTAAAGGGCCGTGGCCAGTGACACTCGTCGCTTCTATTCCCCGACCGGCTCGGGCAGTGGCTGCTTGGCGCCGCCGTCGTCGACCCGAACGTAGGTGACCACGGTCGTAAACGTCGATCCCGCCGACGGGTCGTTCGCGTCGAGCACGTCGACCGTGTACTGCAGCCGATGTTCTGCCGAGGAGCGAGCGTGACACCTCGAACTTGAGCACCATGCCCAGTCCCGCACTCTTTCGGAACACGACGTTGTCCATCGCCACGGTGACGAGGTTGCAGTCGGGAAATTCGAGCTTCGCCCCGATGTAGGCATATTCGTCCACCCACATCAACAACTTTCCGCCGAACAGAAAGCCGTGCGGATTGAGGTCCTCGGGCATGACGAGCTTGTAGTTCTCCATGTGTCTTGCCGCCACTCGGAGACGGAGGCTATACTCCCCACGGCAACTCAAGATACTTCAGGCATAATAACGATCGGAAATCAACATGCACAAGACGTGGACCTGGTCTATCACCGGCGCGAACCTTCGCCTGCCGCACGAGCCGATCTTCGAGATCTGTACACACGCCGGCCTCTCCGGTATCGAGGGATTTCCGCCCCTGTTCCCCGACGCCAGCCATAGCGCGCTCGAGGAAACGACGGCCGCCTACCGTGACGGGGGCCTGGGCATTGACAGCTTCCATCTGCCGCTGGGTGCCGAGAACGACATCGCCAGCTTTTACGAGACGGATCGGGCGCAAGCCGTCGACGTTTCCCGTCACTGGATGGAATGCTCCGCCGCTCTGGGCAGCAGGGTCGTCATCCAACATCCCACCACGAGCGGACTTTGCGTCGATGTGGAGGGAGTCGACAACTACCTACGTCAGCTGGACAAGAGCCTACAGACGCTGCTGCCCATCGCAGAGCAGTTGAACCTGACTATCGCTTTGGAAAACCTACCGCCCCGGGAGCGGGCCATTCGCTTTAGCGCGCGTCCCGAGCACTTCGAGCTCTTATCACGTGAGTTCGACCACCCCAATCTGGGTTTCTGTCTCGACACCGGGCACGCCCTCATGTCTGGTGGCAACGACAAAGTCGCGGCCTTCCTCGATGCGATGGCCCCTCGCATGGCCGCCTTCCACCTCGCCGACAACGCCGGTGATCGGGACTCCCACCTCGCGCCCGGTCACGGGCTCGTGGACTGGAGCACCGTGTTCCGCAAGGCGGCTCAGATCGAGTTCGAGCATCCCATGTGCATCGAGACACCCCCCTTTGCCCAGGGCCACCCCGACTACAGTCTCGATGCCTGGAGGCAAATGGTGGTCGACACCGACGTACTTGTGGAGAAGGCGCTCGCCGAGTAGGCTCGAGCAGCGCTCGCGGCGACCGTCAGGGAGGTGACGGCCGCGTGAGGCCATCCACGGGCATGATGTAGTGGATCTGCCGCGCCACCTCTTTGAAGCCCAGCCTCGGATAGAGTTGCCGGCCCACCTCATTCTGGTCCAGCGTCTCGATGCGGATGTACGCCATCCCCTCCCCCTTCAGATGCTCGATGGCCGTCTCCACCAGTTTCAGCCCGATCCCCTTTCTCTGATGCTGCGGCAGCACGGCGTAGTTTGGAATCCCGCCTATTTTGGCTTCTTCGTCTACGCGGGTAGTGATGTAGCCCACCACCTCGCCGTCGACCTCAGCGACGAACATTCCGTCAGCATGCGCATCCACGTCCGCGTCGATATGCCGCTTCTTGCGCCAGCGCCAGCCGTAACCGGCGATCGGGCCGAACTCCTTCTCGATGTTCTGATCGATGGAAACGCCGTCAAAGCAGATGGCGGTGATTTCTTTGACGACGTCGAGGTCGGCGTCAGCGTACTTCCTGATGTTCATATTGTCTTCTGCCCACTACTCCAGCGGCGAAAATCCGCCTCTCCTGCTGCCTCCGCACGAGCTCAATCAGCAGCCCGTCCGGATCTCTCGCGCACACGACACCGCCGCCCTCGTACATGAAGGGTTCCGATACGAATTCCACACCTCGCCCGGAAACCGCTGGGCGCCAGCCCCACCTGTGTGGCCAGCTCCGCGGATATCTCCAGCTCCACGGCGATCTCGAATCCAAGCTGATCGCGATAAAACTCCAGCGATTTGTCGAAGTCGCTGCAGACGATGGCGATGTCGACGACGGTGTGAGTTTGTTTGATCATGTTCGCCTACCTCCTCTTTGGTCGAACGAGCCCCGAGGCGCTGGCGCAGCCCGGCTCATCGCATCCGGGAGTCGGACATCCACATGTCAGGGTTCCGGCCGATGGCGTCTTTGACAGGTTGTGTCAGGCGCTCTAACTCGGCCATCGTAGCTGCATCGAGCTCCAACGAAAGCGTCGGCAGGTTGGTCTCCAGTTCGTCCGCATCCCGGGCGCCGACCAGGAAGGATGTCACTCCCCTCTGCTG
This sequence comes from Candidatus Latescibacterota bacterium, assembly GCA_965205655.1. Classification (GTDB taxonomy): domain Bacteria; phylum Latescibacterota; class UBA2968; order UBA8231; family UBA8231; genus CBDBIJ01. Next base: position 4,667 of record CBDBIJ010000066.1, on the reverse strand, counting down.
TCTCACCCAGGCGAGTGCCACGCTCGCCATCGGAGCGCCGACCTGCCGGCTCAACTCGCGAATGCCGGAGATGGCGCTGAAAACAGCTGCTTCGCATCCCGGCTCGCCGTGTCTGGCCTGCGCGCGCGAGCTCGCATACCATCGCGTCCGAGCGAGTCCCTCCGGAACCTCGTCAGCCGTCGCATACCGCCCAGTCAGCAACCCCTGCGCCAGCGGACTGTAGCATATCAACCCGATCGATCGATCGCGGCAGAGTGGCAGGATTTCAAATTCGACTGCCCGCCAGAGAAGGCTGAAGGGCAGCTGACTCGTTTCCAGCCGGCCAACCTCGATCAGAGCGGACAAGTCGCCGACGGCGAAGTTCGCGACACCGAGCGCGCGCACCTTGCCCTCCCTCACCAGATCCTCGAGCGCGCGCCAGGACGTCTCGATCGGGATGTCGTGATTGGGCCAGTGGATCTGGTACAGGTCGATGTAGTCCGTATTCAGATTTTTGAGGCTGTCCTCGCAGGCGGACGTGATCCCTTCCGGAGTCAGGTGGTTCGGGTCTACCTTGGTCGCGATTACGGCCTCCTGGCGCCTGCCTTCAAGACCACGTGCGAGAACGCGCTCGGACTCGCCCTTCTCGTATGCCTCTGCCGTGTCGAAAAGGTTGATACCCGCGTCCAGCGCTGCGCGCACCGTCGCGATCGATTGATCGTCATCCTGATCGCCCCAGATCGAGCCGCCCGCGAAGGGCCAGCAACCCAGACCCATCACCGGGACCTCGATATCCGAATTGCCCAGTCTCCGGTATTCCACCTCACTCCTTCATATGATCGTAGCTCGTAGAGGCCTGAGCCTGGCTGACAGTCGTGAGTGCCACAGCCTGTGAAAACGTCTCGACCTCGGCAGAAGATCTAAGCCGCACAAATCGAATGTGGTTCCAACGCGATTCAGTACTATATGCCAGCATGTCGCGACGCTTGCGCCGGTGCTGAGTGACAATCCACCATAGCAGCGAATCCTCCTTGCGCCAAAACATCAGCTGGGGCCAGAAGCGCTCGTAGTTTGTCCCCCAAAGCGACTCCTGCGAACGCCAGCGACGCCATGAGCGAATCAGCATTCTCCAGATGAGTGGAACCATGGGTAGATCCAGCCAGACGATCGTCTCCAGGCGTGGCCAGAAAATGCGTTGTGAAAATTGCATGTAGGAACCCGCCACAACCCATCCATCGCCACGGGTTGCTTCGCTTATTCTCCGTTCGAGTTCCTCGGGGTTTGTCTCATTCAGACCGACCCAGCCAGGTTCCCAATTGAGTGCGTCCAACTCCACCAGCGGAACGTCGAGGGCGGCCGACAACTGCGCTGCCAAGGTGCTTTTGCCAGCGCAGCTATTCCCAACCACATGGATTCTGCGGCCGATCGGTATGCCGTTGCAAGTCACTCGAACTGTTGTTTACTCTGACGGACCGCCTTGCCTTTGCCGCGAATAATATCCCGGCGCTTCCAGGTCTGGACGGCGCGACAGATCCAGTCGCTCTCGCCGAGGAGTCGCCGTAGCTGGTCTTTCGTGAACCACTTATGCCGATCGCGGGCCAGTTGGTCAGGAGGCAATGTTTCACCGGAGTAGCCGTACAGTCGGCAGACGCCGTCTTTCGTTTCAACATCCTCGATATAGGACATCCACGGGATGTCCAGTCCGAGCTGTGTCTTTGTGAGTTCCTGCAGAGCGCCGATCCGGGCCCCGATATCCCAGCCAACTCCTTCCTCTTCCCAGCCATCTCCACCGGGCAGTTCCCAGCCGTCATGTTCGTCGTTACGCAGCATTAGGAATCTCGACTCTTGACCGGACGGGCACTCTATGAGCAGGCGCGTCGTGGTGATCGGTTTGTCAAAACAGACGGGGATGAGACGCTTGCCGGCATCACTCAGGGCGTCGAGGGCTGCCGGGCTATACGGATAGTAGCCAGCAGCTGGAGGCGCGTCGACTGCACAATACTTGTTGAAGATTCCGCACCGATCTTCCGAGGAGGTGCCGCTCGGCGCTTTGTGCCAGGTATGCTCATTTACGAGTAGCAGGTCGCCGGCCTTGAGTTCGGGATCGACAAACGGTGGCAGCCGCTCGGCATCGGGACGGATGACATCCCGGATCAGCGCCTGCTCGTCGACCACGCGGCTCAGCTTGTGAGATCCGGAGGAGGGCAGGAAAGGGCCGAACTCCGGATTGAAATCGGTGAGCGGTATGATCGCGAACAGCCAGTTCATCGATGAGCCGACCGGGCGCCAGCGCTTGTAGTCACAGTGCGCATCGGCCCCTTTGCTGCCCGGCGTCCGCAGATAGGCGACGTAGGCCGTCAGGTGAGCCGATTGGCCCAGCAGGCACTCCACGGCATCCACGACGGTGGGATGTTCAGCAATGGGGGCCAGCCCCGGCTCGGCTATCTTGTTACCGCTGATCGTGTACTTACCCTGCTCGGGATACGTCAGCTTGGGTGGGTACGCGTTGCATCGAGCCTGGTGTTGCACGATCCGCCGGAGGTCCTCTGCTTCGCGGGAGGACAGGACATTGCGAATGACCAGGTAGCCGTCTTCACGGTAATCCGAGATCTGTTCGTCACTGAGGGCTTGTGTGTGGGCCACGGTCGTTGTGCCTCTCACTGCCATCTCTACGCGGAGGTAGGAAGTGCTATCCTCCGGGGAGGTACTCGATTCGCCGCAGGAAGCGCTCTCCGATATCGTAGTCTGGCTGCCCCGACACGAAGCGCCATAGCCGAACGCGCCGCATCGTCTCGTAGCGGTGCTCGTTGCCTTCCCAGCCGTGGTTATGTGACAGGATGCGTTCGATCTCAGGATCGTCGAGATCAGAGGTGTCGAAGTTGCGGACCTGTGGGCGCGTAGGGTTCAGGCGCAGCTTGTACATGTAACGGTCCCGATCGGTGTGGTTGCTCCGCGCCCCGTGCCACACCCGGGTGTTCCACACGTACATCGTCCCCGCCTTGCAGGTCGCCCAGATTCTGCCTCGCATGTGCTGGTAGACAGTGATCTCGGCGGTGCGCACGTTGCGGAACTGCGTACCCGGGATCAGAAAGGTGCCGCCCATCTCGTCGGGGGTGTCCGCCGGGAACAGTGACAGCTGGATGTCGAAGTAGTTCTCACGGAAATCGATTACCGAGTCCTGGTGCGTGTTCGGCCCGCGCGTATTTCGTGCCCCTGTAAAATGGGCGGCGTGGTGGTCGTAGAGCGGGTCGGGGCCGACGAGGGAAAAGATCAGACCTTTCACCTCCGGCAGGCGGAAGGTATCGCCCAAGGCCGTGCCCCTTGGCCAGGTCTCCTCAAAGGGCGTGCCGACGGCGAGATACCCACCGTTGCTCTCCATCTCCTCCAGACAGGCTTCGCACAACTCCTTCGGCACCATGTCGTCGAACTTCAGGTACCCCGAGGCGACGAACTGCGCCATCTGTTTCGAGGTCAGGAGATGCTCTCTCATTGCGACTACATCATTCTCTTGATGATCTTCTGAATCTGCTCCTGGCTTAGACCCAGCGGTCGACGGGCGAGGGGACCGCCCTCGTCCAGGACGGGCTCCAGCTGGCCGAGTGCCGGCGTATCCTTCCTTTGAAAGAAGAGCCCCGTGTAGATCGTATCGCCCCACACCATGGCTTTCTCGCAAGCGGCCTTCCAGTCGCCGGGGTCATGGCCCTCGTCCTCGAGCTTGGTTACCCGCTGCTTGAAAAACGGGTAGTCGTTGTCGTGATTGAAGGTGACACAAGGGCTGAAAACGTCGACGAGCGCAAAACCCTTGTGCTGGATTGCCTGCTGCATGAGCTGGATCAGATGTTTGGCGTCACCACTGAAGCCGCGCGCGACGAAGGTGGCTCCGTTCATTATCGCCGCCGTGATCGGATTGAACGGCGCCTCTACGTTGCCAAAGGGTGTGCTCTTCGTCTTCATGTCCACAGCACTCGTTGGGGCGACCTGTCCGGTCGTCAGCCCGTAAATCTGGTTGTCCATGACTAGGTAGGTCAGATCGACATTCCGACGTGACGTGTGGGTAAAATGGTTTCCCCCGATGCCGTAGCCATCGCCATCGCCACCCGTCACGATAACCTTCAACTCGTGATTCGCCATCTGTGCCCCGGTAGCCACGGCCAGCGCTCGACCGTGAAGAGTATGCATTCCGTAGGAGTTGAAAAAACCGGGGAAATTCGAAGAACAACCGATACCGCTGACGGTGAGAATCTCATGGGGCTTGAGCCCCAGATCGACGCAGGCCTTCTGAAGGCAACTCAGAACGCCAAAGTCGCCACATCCCGCACACCAATCCGGGTCGACTTTTCCTTTGAAATCCTTCGGCTTCAGCTGAACGGCCGGTGATGCGTCCTCGGTGGTAGTTGCTACAGTCATGTGAGCCTCCTCCTCAAACCATGATTTCCTGATAAGGTACGTAAACGTCCGTTTTACCTGCGATCAGCTCAACGACACCGTCAGCGATGTGGTGAGGCATGAACGGCTCGCCGTCGTATTTGCGTATATGTCCATTTACGGTGAGCCCGGTTTCGCTCCGCAGGTAACGATAGAATTGGCCCGAATGGTTGTTCTCGACGATGACGGTCCGTGCGGCGCGTGAGACGATGTCAGCCACCGCCTCTCCGTGTAGAGGTACGATCCATTTGACTGGAAGATGA
>CBDBIJ010000065.1:0-37977 GCA_965205655.1 Candidatus Latescibacterota bacterium | reverse complement strand
TAGTGGCCCCACGACCAGGTTATCACGGCGCGCGTGATCGGAGAAGCTGCCGATCACGCGGATTCTCGTAGCGACGGGATGCGCGCCGCGGCTCGGCTGCACGTCGACAGCAACGAGGGGAAGTTCGTCCCCCGCGTCGATCGTCTCCAGAGCGGCTTTGACGAAGGTTTCCACCGGAAACTCTTTACCCTGGCGATTCAGAATCCGAGTCTTCCGAGTGATCTCCAGAACGGGCCCCTCGAGCTCGATCATCCTTTCTCCGGAATCGACGTAGACGAGCCGGCCGGAGAGCTCTTGTCGCTTCTGCGGACCTATCTCCTTGCGGGCGTCGCTGACCCCCTGACGCTCTGTCTCGATCGTTCGCCCGCGGTGTCCGGCGGCGCTGCGCTCTCCCGGCGCCCGTCGAACATTGTCGCTGGCCCCGTCTAATCGGCCGTCTCCAGTACCGTCGCCTTGCTCATCGCCAGCGACCGATCCTTCCGCGCCGTCGGAGAGTCCCCCTTCATCCAGTTGCCCTTGGCCATCGCCTGCCGCATCGGTTGGCGTTCCGCCATCACCATGTGCCGCGGTTCCTCTATCAGTGGCGGTTCCCGTGTTATCGGGCGGATGGCTTCCTCCATTCGGGGGCGGATCTTGTGCCATCGTCATCGTCGCCCCGTACGGCCAGCAAAAGGCCAGCACGAGCGCGGTGAGTCCTAACAACATGCGGCTCGAAAGTCCTGTCTTCATTTCTCGACCCTTTCCGGGCTTATTGGGTAGTCACGTCGACCGTCAACACGACACAAGCAATAATCGGAACCCGCGGCGATCTTTCATGTGAGGTCGGTCACCTGGAGTTGAAAAAAGGTTCGAAAAACGCTTACTGTTCTGAAAAAATCAAGCGGATATGAGCGCGGTCACACCGGTCGATGTTCGTTTTCTGCGCGAGTCGTCCAATTCAGTGCGGGAAACTTGATGTCGGTCACACGCTTTGCTAATCTCTGAATCGAAGACAGGTCAGTTTCTTCCCACTGTCGGCGACGTGACGCGGATCACGGGCTGCGGACCGTATGAGGGGCTCCATCATCATTTTGTCGTTGTTGGCGATTGCCGTCGTTTCGCCGACACGCACCTCAGGAGCGAGCAACGTGAGTGAGATTGAACGCGACACCTTGGGCAAGACCAGCACCGGGCAGGCCGTCGAGCGCTTCAGCCTGGCGAATCGCAACGGCTCGATCGCGCGCATCATCACTCTCGGAGCTACCGTCACTGAGTTACACATAGCCGATCGAAAGGGCGAGCTCGCCGACGTCGTCCTCGGTTTCGAGTCAGTCGCCGACTACGAGACGAACGAGCCCTACATGGGGTGTATCATCGGTCGTGTGGCGAACCGGATCACGGACGGGCGATTTTCGTTGGACGGCACCGAGTACCAGCTGGCAGTGAACTTCGGGCCGAATCACATTCACGGGGGTGAGGTCGGTTTTCACCAACGCGTCTGGAGTGCCGAGCCGGTGGAACGGGAATCCGGCCCTGCCGTGCGCTTCTCCTACATGAGCCCGGACGGCGAGGAGAGCTATCCCGGCAATCTGTCAGTCTCCGTCGTCTACACCCTGACCAACGACAATGGGCTCCTCATCGAATACGAAGCGACGACAGACAGGGCGACCCCCATCAACCTCACGAACCACTCCTACTTCAACCTGGCGGGTAATGGTTCGGGCACCATCCTCGACCACGCGGTGACGATCCACACCGACTTCGCTACCGAGCGAGGCGCGGAGGGTGTCCCCACCGGCCAGGTCCTCTTCGTCGAGGGCACGCCTGTCGATTTCAGGAAATCGACGCGGATCGGGGAGAGAATCGACCAGCTCGAAGTGGGATACGACCACAACTACGTCTTCGCGAGCGACAGTAGGGAGTCACCGGTGCTGATCGCCGAAGCATACGAACCCGGTAGTGGCCGCGTCATGGAGGTGTGGACGACGGAGCCGGGAGTGCAGCTCTACTCGGGATGGTACCTCAACGGCTACAAGGGCAAGAGCGGCGCGGTTTACGATCAGTATTCCGGCTTCTGCTTCGAGACCCAGCACTTCCCGGATTCGCTCAATAAGCCTCACTTCCCCAGCATCATTCTGAGACCTGGCCAGACCTACCGTCAGATTACCGAGTACCGCTTTTCCACCCGCTGAAACGATAAAGTTCGTCATTCGCCTCTCGATCAAGCCTCTACTGCCCGATCGAGCGCGCGCATGTACCCGATCGTCATAGCCAATCCCGCGGCATGGTCGCCGGCGATTGACGGGAAGTGCTCGGGATAGATCTGGCCGCTGTAGTTGATTTGCTTGAGGGCTCGAAAACATCCGACCATGTCGACTTCTCCGGCACCGAAGGGCACTTCGAGGTAACCGATCTCAGCCAGTCGCTTCTCAATTTCAGCCGGCACCGGCTTAGAGACACTCGTCACTACGTCTCTGACGTGGAACATGAAGATCTTGTCGCCGTAGTCGAGAATGTTCGCGACCAGGTCGTCCCCGGCCATGACCGATTTCCCCTGACAGAAGGTGACCCCGCTCGCCTCGCTCTCCGCTTCGCGCAGCAGCCTCGTCATCGTCTCATAGTTCCACAACAGTCGATCCGGCAGGTGGAAGTGATGCGTGGATATCTTGACGCCAGCCGCCTCCGCGATTGGAGTCAATTCCCGGTAGGTCGCCGCGAGCCCCTCCCAGAGCTGCTTCCTCTCGTCGGGGTCTTCCGGCGCCTCGTCGACATTGAGATAGAAATGGACGTAGGGCATTCCAGCCTCGCCCATGCTCTCGATAAGCTGTCCGTAGAAGGAAATCTCGCGGGTCCGCACTTCCTCGTCGGAGAGGGCCGCCTGCGGCAGTCGCGGCGGTGTCAGCCCCATCAGCCGTACGTCCGCCTTCGCGTACAGATCGACTAGCTTCCTGCAGAGCGCCACCCGACGGGACCTCGGTGGCGTCACCGGCAACGTCGTGAAAGCTGAGAACGTTGTGGTGGATGTCCGCATCTTGGCAGAAAGCGATGTTTCGCTCGTGATCCGGCCCGAAGGGACCGAAGATTCCGATATCGAGCATGGCGAGTCCCCCTTTACTTGAGTGAGGGTTCACATCAACGTAAATTTACCGCCCCGGTGCAAGAGAGGTATTAACCGTGATTCAGACAAGATCCCTGTTACTGGGCGCCTGTATTGCTCTCGTTGCCGGCCAGGCGCTGGCCGAGTCCGTCACCCTCGAGCCGAGCAAGGACAACACCCTCTTCGAGGATTCGGATGGAGGGCTGAGCAACGGCTCGGGCGACCACATATTCGCGGGGCGCACAGTTGAGCCGAACAACCGGCGCGCCCTCCTCGCCTTCGATATCGCCGGCAGCATCCCCGCCGGCGCCAGCATCAACAGCGTCGGGCTCGTCCTCAACGCCTCGAGAACGACCTCGGGCAGTCAGGCCATCTCCATGCACCGCGTTCTCGCCGATTGGGGTGAGGGCGCCTCCAACGCCACCGGCCAGGAGGGTCGCGGGGCGAACGCGACATCGGGCGATGCCACCTGGCTGCACAGATTCAGCACCTCGGACCTGTGGAGCACTCAGGGTGGTGACTTCTCGCCCGCGGCGAGCGCCACGATCTCTGTGAGCGGCAATGGTACCTACACATGGTCGTCCACAGCGGCACTCGTCGCCGATGTACAAACCTGGGTTGACGATTCCTCTTCGAACTTTGGCTGGATCCTGATAGGAAACGAATCGACGAGCAAGACGGCCAAGCGTTTCGACAGCCGCGAAAACTCCGGTTCGGTGCGGCCGAAGTTGACCGTCGACTTCACGCCAGGCGTCGCGAATTCAGCGCCGGAGGTGGCCAATGCGATCGGCGATCACGGCCCTCAACGTCGGGATCGACGTTTTTTCGGTCGATCTGAACGCGGACCCGGCCGTGTTCTCCGATTCAGATGGGGATGCCCTGAGCTACATGGTGACGAGCTCGGATGAGTTGGTGGCAACGGCCTCCGTTGACGGGAGCACCCTCACCGCTACACCGATAGGAGCGGGCACGGCCACCATAACCGTCACTGCTTCCGACCCCGATTCGGAAACCGCCGTCTCTGCCTTTACCGTCACGGCGACGGTGCCGGACCTCCCGCCCGCGGTTGCGGCTCCGATCGCGGATCAGGGTCTGTTGGCCGGAGGCTCCGGACTGGACCTCGAGCTCGGCTCCGTGTTCAGCGACGACGGCGCCCTCACCTACGCCGCCGCGAGCTCGGATGACGGCGTCGCGACGGCTTCGACCGGCGGGAGCACCCTTAGCCTTGCTGCCGTCGGCAGCGGCTCCGCCACTATCACGGTAACCGCCACTGACACGCAAAGTCAGACTGGGGCGGCAACCTTCGACGTAACCGTTACCGCGATTCAGGGTGATTTCGACGAAAACGGCATCGTCGACCTGGATGATTTCTTCGCCTTCGCCGACGCCTTCGGCTCTGACCCGGACTCCGAGAACTGGGACGCGAAGTTCGATCTCGTTCCGAACAGCCTGGTCGACCTCGACGACTTCTTCGATTTCGCTGACGAATTCGGCAAGCGAGCCGAATAGGCCGGTGGGCCCCTGACCGTCACTCCTTCGGGTCGTCGTCCACGAATTTGAGGGCTGCGGAGTTGATGCAGTACCGCTGACCGGTGGGGCGGGGGCCGTCGGGAAAGACGTGGCCGAGGTGGCCATCGCAGTTGCCGCACAGCACCTCGGTGCGGACCATTCCGTGACTCGCGTCCCGCTCCTCGTTGACGCTCTGTTCAACGAATGGCTCCCAGAAGCTGGGCCAACCCGTACCCGAGTCGAACTTCGTTTCAGAGCTGAACAGCTCAGCCCCGCACCCGGCGCAGACGAATTTCCCCTTTCCCTTGAAGTTGCAGTACTCCCCGGTGAAGGCGCTCTCGGTCCCTTTCTGTCGCAGTATCTCGTACTGTTCGGCAGAGAGCTCGTCACGCCATTCCCGATCCGACTTTTCGACCTTATCACCCATTGGGGATACTCCTGACCGTGCTGAGCGAGCCGATGGCATGCCGCGATCGGCTTGGGATGTCTCCCTCAATCCGTTACATTAGCGGTGCCAAATTAGTGATTTGCCAACCCGCCGGTCAAAACCGAAAGTCTGCCATGACGACGGACGAAAAAGACAACGTTGTCGTTCTCTACAAGGGCGGCCGACTGCCGTCGTGGGACGGTCTCACGCTGGAGCGTCAGCATGATTACCAGCAGGAACACGTGGGGCGCATGCTCTCTGTCTCGCGCCAGCACTCACTCAGGCGTCTCGAAGGCTTCCGGTTGATGACCCCGCAGCACAACTGGGAGCGGTTCTGGACGATCCAGTTTCCCACCCTGAATGGCGCCCAGGCCTGGATCGACGCCGAGATCGCCCCGCCGTATGGGCGCTACGGTTTCTACGAATACTACATGTCGATTCCCTGGCGTCCCGACTATTTCAGCGGCTGGGTAACCACGCCACAACCTCCCCTCTCCGAAGGGAAGGGCGACCCCCAGCACATCCCGGCCCTCAGCTGCGACTACCGCACCGTCGTCGTGCTCAAGTTCGGACGCTGGCGCCCCGAATCAGGCGAGGTCCCACCCGAGCATCGCGGCGATGCCGAACGGCTCGAGCTGATGAGATCTGTTGCTCGCGATCCTCGCGATCACCGTCTCATGCGCTACGAGGCGTTCAAGTTGATAGGCCCCCAGGATGACTGGCACCTCGTCTGGATCCTCGAGTTTCCCGAGTTGGCGGGAGCCGAAGCGTGGATCGACGCTGAGGTGCAGCCGCCGCACGGGCAGTTCGCCACTCGTTCGTTCTACCTGGCTCGCAAGTGGGCGCCCGAGTACTTCTCAACCTGGATAGCTGACACCGGGGACGGGCATCGCTGAGCGGCAGGTGTGGCTTCCCACAGCTCGTTGTCGTGTCCTTCAGTTGCCGTTCCCTTCGCCGCGCCGGCCGTCCTCTTCGCCGATCGTCTGCAGCAGGGCTCGTATGTACCCGTAGGTGAATGCAAACGCCGTCTGTGTCGGATCTGGCCCCGAAATGTGCGGCACGTGATCCGGCATGATCATGTAATCGTAGCCCACCTCCTGAAAGGTCCGCAGCGCCTTTACCATATCGACGTCGCCCTCGTCGGGGAACACCTCGACGAAATCTCTGAACCCCCCTTTGATGTTGCGAAAGTGGACGTTGAAGATCTTCTTGCGCTCGCCGAACCAGCGGATGACATCGTAGATCTCCTCGGCCGGATTCACCAGACTCTCCGAGATCGTGCCCACACAGAAATTCAGGCCGTTGTAGTCACTGTTCCGCAGCTGCACGAACTTCTTCAGCCCCTCGACCATTCCCATGACCCTGACGACGCCCCGATATGGCACATCGCCGATGCCGGGATCGGACGGGTGACAGGCCATTTGAATCTTGTACTCTTCGGCCACCGGAATGAGACACCGCAGCCAGTGGTCGATTCGCTCCCAGAACGTATCTGCGTCGACCGGACCGCTTTCGAAATCGGGAAGTGAGTGATCGAGGTTATCGTATTGAAATGTCGAAAGGCCGGCGCCTCCCCGTCCCGTCTTCGCGGGTTCGCTTCGGAGGTGTCCGAGGATGGTGAGGTTGTAGTTCAGTCCCCGGAGTCCTGCTTCCGAAGCCATCTTGACGATCTCGCACATCCGATCGATCTGCCGATCCCGTTCCGAAATGTCGCCGAGCAGGATGCCGGCGGCGGAATTCTCAAAGGCGCTTCTCGAGCCCAGCGGGATGTGAATCATCTCCAGTTCGATATCGTACTGCGCGAACCGTTCACGCATCGCGGTCAATGTATTCGTCGTCCAACTCCACCAGTCTTGCTCTGGCGGCCATTGATCCACGTGCCGGACCCCGAGTTGCTGCAACACCTGTAGGTCCGTGTCGTCTCTCAGCTCACACTGAGTTCCCAGGTACATCTCACTCCTTTAACCGTTTGCGGTGAATGGCGCGGCTGCTTCTCGGGGCTACCGTCGTTTCGACACCGTCATGCCGACATCCGCTCCAGATTGTCTTCATACACCTCGAAGCGCTCGCCTTCCTTCTCCTCGGGATCTACGAGCTTCAAAAACAGGGCGCTGCTTGGCTTGCTCTCCCCAAAATCGCGGTGGCTCCCGATATGGGTCGGGTCCTCACCGCTCCAGACCACATTGCCGTCCTGCATGTAGATGAAATCATCGGCGTACTTGTCGATCATCTCCGACTGGCGATCTCGGTAGAGCAGCCCCTGCTCGCACGCCGTCAGCCGCAGGCTCGCACATATCTCCGGGGACTCCTGATCGCTCGAGTCGAATTCTGAGAGAGGCGACTCCACTTCACTGACGAAATCGATCTCGTCGAGGTCGACGGTGCCGAAACCGCGCTCGGCAGCCACCAGCAGATGGTTTCTGTCTCTGCGAAACAGAGGGGTTGGCCAGTCGGACTTTGGATCATGGCCCATGAGATGGACGCCGCACGCGTCCGTGGCCGTCACCTGATCCCCGGCCAGTAGCGCATTCCCCACCCGTCCCTCGCCACCCCACTCGCTTCCGTACTGACCGGTCATGGCATCGACGATATTCAGACAGGGCTGTGTGATGAGAGCGAGATCCGGCAGCACGTATGACAGCCGGATGGCGTGGTGGAAATAGGTCCGGATGCGACCAGGCGGGTTGGGGTTAGGTGTGATGCCGAAGAGGTTCTTCGTACACATGGTCACACCCATGAAGACATGGTTCTTCATCTTCGACACCGAAACGACTGCGTCGGCTTCCTCGAAGCAGGAGTTGAGGGCATAGCGGTCGAACATGCTGCCTCCGCCTGGCACTTCGAGGATGGAAAAGGGAGGCAGGTTGCACTCGACGTACTCCACGTCGAACTCCCGGAGATGCCTTAAATAGTTCAGCTGGGGTCCAGGCACACCCTGCGCCGTGTATCCACCGGTGTCTGCCGCGATGAGATCTGCCGATGTCCTCTCGCGCAGCAGGCGCAGAGTTGCCTGACAGACACTGTCGTCCACCAGCTCGCGACGGCGACCGCGGAAATACTGCACCTTGCCGTGCATCATGTTGAATTTGATGACGATCTTCCCGGCCTTTTCCAGCTTCTCCCACGATCTCGTCAAAGGATCGGTGATTCTCCGCAGCGTTTCGTACACCTGCTCAGTCGTGGCGGTCTGGTGATCGCAGTGCGCGGCGCGCACCGTGTACTGCCTGTCACTCATGTAACTCTCCTTCAGTGTACTACCATCGTGGTACTACGATCGTCGTACTACCGTCGTCGTACCACGATCGTCTACTCTGTCGTCACCCGCACAGAAAAACTCTTCTGAGCGAGGCCGGAATGGTACTCCTGATCAAGTGTGCGGACAAGAGAGACTCGGTCCGCTGAGAATTGCCTATATTTCGCGTTTCGCGCGTTTGAAACGAGGAGCCGAGGAGCCCGTTGACCGTGAAACTCACCATGCTATCGGGATCCCTCGAGTACGACTCGGAGGACTCCCTTACCGTGCTGCACGGCTATCTCGCGGAGCATTCCCCCGCCGTCGAGTCACAGCTGATCGTCTACCGCACCGAAGATGACGAATTGTCCCTCGAGTCGCTCGACGACACCGACGTCCTGCTCGTGTTTACACGCCGCCTCAAAACGAATGGATCCGGACTCGAGTGTCTCAAGAGCTACTGTGCCGACGGCCGTCCCGTCGTCGGCATCCGCACCGCCAGCCACGCCTATCAGAACTGGCTCGACTTTGACAGACTCGTTCTCGGAGGGAATTACGACGGGCATTACGAGAGTGGCGTGGCCTGTCACGTCGAGATTGCCGATGGGGTGGATGACCACCCCATACTCAGAGGTGTTGAGCCGTTCTCTACCCGGGGGAGTCTCTACAGAAACACCCCCATCGCCGACGATGCGACTGTGCTGCTCAGCGGTCGCGCCGAAGAGCATGTCGAACCGGTCGCCTGGACTCGCGTACATGCCGGCGGCCCCGTTTTCTACACCTCACTGGGCCATCAGAAGGACTTTTGGGAGCTCGACTTTCTCCGCTTGATCGAAAACGCCATCTGGTGGGCGGCAGGAGAGATGGAAATCAGTTCAGCACGGCCCGGTATATCCGATCGGCGTCGTCCGGCGTGACCTCTACTGCGTTGGGATCGAGCAGCCGCCTCACCGACATACCGATTTCGATCATGCGCGGAATGTCCGCTTCCGACAGACCGGCGGCGGTGAGCGAACCGAAGGGCGTGTAGCGCCTTCGCATGTCGTCGACGAAGTCGGCCGCCATCGATGCGCCCTCCTCCTGACTCCTACCGGTCAATTGCAGCCCCGCCACCCCGGCGGCAAAGTAGTATTTGCCTGCCACCGCCGGCGCATTGTGGCGCATGACCCCCGGCAGCACCAGCGCCACCGCCGTGCCGTGGGGCACCGGCTGCCCTTTCTCGTAGGAGACCTTCTCGATGCCGTAGCCCAGGGCGTGGGCAGCCCCCGTATTGATCGGGCTGAGCAGAAGACCGGCGAGGAGACTGGCTTTCGCCATGTGATAGCGCGCCTCCAGATTGTCCGCGCCCGCTTCGATCGCGGCCGTCATATGCGGCAGGCCGCACCTCAACGCCTCGCGGGCGACGGCATCGCCCACGTCGTTGCTCTTCCTGGAGGCAGTGCACTCGAGGGCGTGGCCCAACGCGTCCAACGCCGTAATCGCCGTAAGCGTCGGCGGCATGTCCCGTGTCAAGCGCGGATCGACGAGGGCGACCTTCGGCTGAATGTAGTCGCTGTAGATCGCCTGCTTACCCGCCTCCGTCGCGATCACGGAGACACGGCTCGCCTCGGCGCCGGTGCCCGCCGTCGTCGGCATGGCGATCAGCGGCCACCTGGCGGACTCGGCAAAGAGGTCGAAGCCGAGGTAATCGGCAGACGACCCTCCCTCCGTGCCCACGCACAACCCGACCTTGGCCGTGTCCATCGTGCTGCCACCGCCGATGGCGATGACGGCGTCGCACTCCACCTCTCGCAGTGTCGCCGCGAGTGCATCGACACTTGCCACGGTCGGGTTGGGCACGATTTCCTGAAACGACCCTGTCAGCTCGATGCTCTCCAGCTCGAGAGTCGTGCGTACGAGTTCCTCGAGTTGGGAGATCGCCGGGTCGCAGACGATGAAAACCCGCTTCGCCCCGAGGCGGCGGCATTCTTCCCCGAGGCCGTTCAGCGCCCCCTCCCCCATGATGACCCGCCTTCGATCGAAGCCGAACAGTTCGCATAGCTGCCGCCGGCGCTCTTCCAAGGCGAAGAAGCCGCTGCCTGACAACAGCTCCTCGTTCACCTGAATCGGTTTCATCCTCTTCCCCTTTGCAGTTTTTCTGGCGCGGCAAATCTATGTGGAATGACTACACCCCTCAACAGGCGTAAACCAGTCCGCCCGGCCTCGTTGAAAATCTGCCCGCATTTCGTAGATTTCCCAGCGTACCCCGAATCCAACCGCCATCTCCGTCTTCGATTGAAAGAGCAGACCGTGGCACAACACGACCGCATGACCGTCCTCAACGCCATGTTCGACATCGGCGTCGTTCCCGTCTTCTACAACAGCGATCTCGCCACCACAATATCCGTCATCGAGGCCTGCGCCGGCGGCGGGTCGCGCGTGGTCGAGTTTACCAACCGCGGAGATCTCGCCTATCGCGTCTTTGCCGATGCCGTACAACATATCATCGACTCGGAGCTCGATGTCATACTCGGCGTCGGCTCCGTCGTCGATGCTCCCACGGCAAGTCTCTACATTGCCAGCGGCGCCAACTTCGTCGTCGGGCCGTTGCTCAACACCGAGGTCGCCAGGCTCTGCAACCGACGCAAGGTCCCCTACTCTCCAGGATGCGGTAGCGTCAGCGAAATCGCTCGAGCCGAGGAGCTGGGGGTCGAGATCGTCAAGATGTTCCCTGGCACCGAGGTGGGTGGTCCAAACTTCGTGAAGTCCGTCCTGGGGCCGTGCCCGTGGACCCGCATCATGCCCACCGGTGGAGTCGACGCCAGCCGCGATAGCCTCCGGGCCTGGTTCGAGGCCGGCGTCGCCTGCGTCGGCATCGGTTCGAAGCTGGTCACGAAACAGATCGTCGCTTCGGGTGACTACGCAGCGCTTACGGAGAACGTCCGTCAGGTCGTCGACTGGATTCGGGAGATCAAAGAGGAAACGGGAGGTGGGAATTAGTTACCCTACCATGGGAAAAATGAACCAGCTTCGGTGCATCGAATGGGCGATCCTCCAGACTTGTCTCTTCGCCAGACGTGGCATAGGATTTGCGCCTTTCAAATCGCACAGAGTGGCCTGAACTCACAGAAGATTACCCTACCGGAAGTTTCCATATATACATATGGAACTTCGACATAACTAATCGGTATTCTGGTGAGTTGGCTGCTCTTTTTTTGTACCGACTGACGCCGGAACGGGCGCTCGGCAACCGCTGACATGGCCCGGTCGAAATCCTCGAGACGTCGGGCGTCGAAGGCAAGACCAGTACGTCCCAAGGTCGACTTTTCGGACTCCCGAAAAGTCGACATGAGTCAACGGCTGCGACAGACCGTCATCGCCCTTTGGGTCGTGACCCTCCTCGCCCATGCACTCGGGTACGGCCCGCTCACAGGAACATTGTGGGGCGCCCACTTTTACGCTTTCTTTCCGCTCCCCGTCTTCGTTGTCGGAATCGTCTTCCTCCTGTTCGCTTCGTTCCCCCTGTTCTCTGGGAACCCGATCGCCAGGCACTGGCACTCGTGGATTTCTCGTCGCGCAGTCGATCTGAGGCGACTGCCCGGTCGCTTCAGACTGCTCTTTGGAGCCATCGTCGGCCTGGCCGGCTTCGCCATCCTGTGGGTGTTTCGAGTACGGCATCTCCTTCTCGGCGACTCGAACGTCCTGGTGGACAATCTGCCAAAGGGGAACGAGTTCCATTCCCGGGAGCCACTCACCATGTGGCTCCACCAGCAGACCTACGATTGGATCCAGGCGCTGCCGCTCTTTGAGGAAACTCTTCCAAAGGAGGTCGCCCGCTTCAGCACGGCACTCGAGAGCATCGTATGCGGTGTCGCCTTCTTCTTCGTTGTCTGCAAGCTGACGCAAGAGCTCGTCCCGCGACCTACGGGGGCGTGGATCTCCTGCACGCTACTGATTCTTACCCAGGGGTTCGTTCTTCTATTTTTCGGCTATCCAGAGAACTACACCTACCTGACCCTCGCCCTCTGCCTCTATCTGCTGTTCTCCATACGGTTTCTGAAGGGTTCATGCGGCGTTGTCGAGCCGACCCTTGCACTCGTCCTGGCGCTGGGGCTGCATCTGGCGAGCCTCGCGCTGTTGCCCTCGTTCGCAGCGCTCCTGGTGGCGAGATGGCTCGACGTTGACCGGCGACGAGCCACGATTCGGAGTTTCGCCTTCACCGCAATGGTAATCGCGGGACTGATCCTTCTGCTCCAGCTTCGCGGCGAGGATTTTTCCGTCGAGCGCCTCGTCGGCGGCATTCTTGTGGAGGCGATCACCGGAAAAGGCACGGGCTCGGGGTGGAGCTATGCGCTCTCGGGCCGTCATCTCCGCGATTTTCTGGACGAGCAGTTTCTGATAGGTCCCTTCGGACTGCTCTTTTTTCTTCCTGCGCTGCTTTTCGCAATTAGACGGGAATGGGCGGCTCGCAGTGCCGTCAACCTGTTCTTGGCTGTCGCCGGCCTGTCATACCTCGGTGGGAACTGGATCGCCGCGGACCCGATACTCGGCTATCCACGCGATTGGGACGTTTTTGTACCCTCGGCACTCGTCTTCACGACTGCGGCACTTGGGCTCTTTTTCTTTCGCAGTGAACACGACGACGACGATCGACCCGTTTCCGAGTCGGCAGCAGAGAGCGTGGATCTGTCCGACAATGAGGTCAGGGTTCACGGCGCCCTCCTCAGCGCAGCGCTCATTTCCCTGTTTCACATTGTCCCGTGGATCGCTCTGAATACATCTGAGCTGCGGGCACTCGAGCGAACCAAGTCACTGCCGATGGATTTCGGGCGCGATGAAATGGTTGTGGGTAGGTACTATCTGAGTCGAGGGGATGCGGAGAATGCAGAAGACTGGCTCTTGCGCTCAACCAGGGAGTGGAAATTCAACGTCAACGCACACCATTTGCTTGGCAGCCTCTATATGGGCCAGCAGAAATATGAGGAAGCCGCCCGCTCCTACACTACGGCCGTTTCGATTCGCCCGGACAAACTCCTGCTGCGCTCGCGACTCGTGGCCGCCCTTGTGGGGGCGGGTCGCTCGCTCGATGCGGAACCTCACCTTCGCCTGGTGGCGGAAAACTCTCCGTCAGACCTGCCCTTCTGGCGACGCTACGGACTGGTCCTGCTCGAAAAAGGCAAGATCGAGCCAGCTCGAGCAGCCCTCAACCATGCGCGCACGCTGTACCCCACCCCTGCGGAGGCGGCCAGAGACCTCGCGGCGCAGTGCCGCCTGCTCGCCGCGAAACTGACCGTCGAAAACAACCTGGACCTCGCCCGCGTGTGTAACGAATTCGCGGAGTCGTTCGAATAGATCAACCCGGGCGCGGCGAGGTTCGGGGGCTCCGCCTAGTACCTGTAGTGCTCGGGCTTGTAGGGCCCCTTGACGTCGATTCCCAGGTAGCTCGCCTGGTCCTCGTCGAGCTGCTCGAGCACCACGCCCAGTTTCTTCAGGTGCAGCCGCGCCACCTGCTCGTCAAGCTTCTTCGGCAGCGTGTAGACTCCCACCTCGTAGTCGTTGTTGAACAGCTCCATCTGCGCCAGCACCTGATTCGTGAATGAGCAGGACATGACGAAGGAGGGGTGACCGGTGGCGCAGCCGAGGTTGACGAGCCTGCCCTCGGCTAGCAGGACGATATACCTCCCGTCCGCAAAGGTATACTTGTCGACCTGAGGTTTGATCTCGTCTTTCCGAATGCCCGGATAGTTGTCGAGGGCATCTACCTGAATCTCCACATCGAAGTGCCCGATGTTGCAGACGATGGCCCCGTCCTTCATCGCCGCCATGTGATCGATTGTGATCACGTCCATGCATCCCGTCGTCGTGATGAAGATATCTCCTTCTTTGAGCGCCTCGGCCATGGGCATCACCTCGAGCCCCTCCATCGCGGCCTGCAGGGCGCAGATGGGGTCGATTTCGGTGACGATGACCCTCGCGCCCTGGCCGCGCGCCGATTGCATACACCCCTTGCCCACATCGCCGTAGCCGGCGACCACCACGACCTTGCCGGCGATCATGATGTCGGTCGCGCGCTTGATTCCGTCCAGCAGCGACTCCCGGCAGCCGTAGAGGTTGTCAAACTTCGACTTGGTGACGCTGTCGTTCACGTTGATGGCGGGGATACGCAGCGCTCCCTCCTCCAGCATGCGGTAGAGATTGTGCACGCCGGTCGTCGTCTCCTCGGACACGCCCCGCACTGCGTCCAGAAGGCCGGGATGCTCGCTGTGGACCCATTTCGTGAGGTCTCCGCCGTCGTCGAGAATTAGATTGGGGACCTCATCGGCGGGCCAGTTCAGGGTCTGATCCGTGCACCACCAGTACTCTTCCTCCGTTTCACCCTTCCAGGCGAACACGGGGGTTCCCGTCCCGGCGATGGCGGCGGCGGCGTGGTCCTGGGTGGAGAAGATGTTGCATGATGCCCAGCGAACCTGCGCGCCCAGCGCCTGCAGCGTTTCGATGAGCACGGCGGTTTGGATCGTCATGTGAAGCGATCCCGCGATTCGCGCTCCAGCCAGCGGCTGGCTGCCGCCGTAGTCCTCCCGCAGCGCCATCAGCCCCGGCATCTCCTTTTCGGCCAGGATGATCTCCTCCCGACCCCAATCGGCCAGAGAAAGGTCGGCTACCTTGAAATCCTCGCCCGGGGTCACCGCCGGTGCCGCCTGCTCTGCTGTTGTCGTCATGGTTTCCGTCCTTTGAAGGTGATGAGTTTGAGGGGATCGGCAGGCGCGCTCGCCCGCGCTTTACCCCCGGTTGATTCGCCAAGGATGTGCTCTGGCTTTGGTACGATTGTCTTCCATTCGACAACTTCGAAGTCCGCCTCCTTCAACCAGCGCTTCACCTGGCTCGGCTGAAATCCCAGCCACAGATCGGCGAGACGCTCTCGAAGAGATTCGTCCTGGTGCTGATTGAGATCGACGATGACGACGTGGCCGCCGGGCGTCAAGGTGCGATAGGCCTCCGCCAGCACATCGGCCGGACGCGAGATGTGATGGAGCACCATGCAGGCCATCACCGACTGCACTTCACCGTCGGCGACGGGCAGGTGCTCGAGGTCGCCGAGGCGGAAATCGCATCGCTCCGATTGCCGGCCAGCGGCTCTTTTCGCCAGATCGAGCATCGTCGTCGATGAATCGACTGCGATGACGCTCTCCGACCGCTCGAGCAGGTGGGGCAGCAGCAGCCCGGAACCAGTGCCCATGTCGAGAACGGTCTCACAGTCTCGCGGCAGCAGAGATACGGCGACCTCGCGATAGTAGTCGCCGTTCAGGCTCGGGTGCTGGAGAAAAGCGCTGGGATCGCGCAAACTGTCGAAGTAGGCTCGGGTCCGCTCCCTGCGACTCTCGATCGAGGCCTCGAGTCTCTGGACATCTTCGGAATAGGAGCAGAGCTCTTTTTCGTGGGCGCTCAGGTTGGCAAGTGTATCGGATACCAGACCGTCGCCGTTTGGGATTTCTTCGTAGTAGATCCACGTGCCCTCCCGCCTGCTCGTCACCAACCCGGCCTCGGCCAGGATCTTCAGGTGTCTCGACACCCTGCTCTGGCCCATCTGCATAATGCCGATGACCTCATTGACGTTCAGCGGACCTCGTGACAGCAGCCGCATCAGACGCAACCGGGTCTCGTCGGCCAGCGCTTTGTAGATCTTCAAGGGCTCTGCCATGATCTCGTCGAATATAGGGATTTCTGCCAATATGTCAATATATCAAGATTTATTGATATATGGATCGAAATCTCCACTCCTAGGCTCCCGAATCGTCATCCGCGGAGACCTCGTCGCCTGCCCCACCGTCTCGCTCCAGTCGTTTTATGAGTGTCTCCACTGACTTCATGCCCTGGGTGCGGGCCCCCACTTTCTCGTAGAGCGACCGCGCCTCATGGGCGCACTCCACCGCCTCCTGGTGCCTGTCCGTTTTCGAAAACAGGCTGCCGAGATTCGTCAGCGCATTGGCCTGTCCAAGAGCATTGCCGATCTCTTTGTGGATGGAGAGCGTGCGCTCGTACATGTCGAGCGCGTCTTTGAACTTGCGCTCCCTGAAATGGACGTTTCCCAGATTCATCAGGGCGCTCGCTTCCCCCAACGGCGCCCCGATTTCTCGATAGATTTCGAGCGCCGTGACGTACGCCGTGCGGGCTTCGGCGAACTGTTCCATACGAAACCGCACGTGAGCTATAACAGAAGGTGTTCCATACGAAACCGCACGTGAGCTATAATCAGAAGGTGTGGAAATAGACAGACGGCGATCCTACCCTTCCTTTGTAATTAGCCATCACAAACGCCGGGGCTATCCCGGCAGGAAGAGGAGAATCGCCATGGCACAACCTAAGCCGAGCACGACGGAAATGTCCATGCCCACGTTCGAAACGCTGGAAGAGTGGACACGCTCGCAGATTCAGTCGCTGATGCAGTCGGTTCTGGATGAAGAAGTCACCCATGCGCTGGGACGGTCACGGTACGAGCGACAGGCACCGTTGGACGCAGCCGGCGGCTACCGCAATGGGTACGGGAAGCGGCGGCGACTGTCCTTGACCTCGGGCACGATCGAGGTGAAACGCCCTCGGGTGCGGGGTCTGGAAGAGCGATTTGAGAGTGCGGTACTGCCGCTGTTCGCCCGGCGCACCCAAGAAACAGCACGACGGAAATGTGCCCAGCTGCAGTCGGTTCTGCCAGGTCACGGTAGAGCTTTACCTGCACGGTTTGTCTCAGGGCGACTTCGAGCTGGCGCTGCGCGGCCTGCTGGGCAAGGGAGCGCCTTTGTCGGCGTCCTCGATCGCTCGTTTGCGTGAGAAGTGGATCGTCGAATACAACGCCTGGCGCAGCCGACGACTGGATGACCGCGAGCTCGTCTACGCCTGGGCGGACGGGATCTACGTCAAAGCCGGTCTTGAGAAGCAAAAAGCCGCTCTCCTGGTGGTCATCGGCGCGATGAGCGATGGGCGCAAAGAAGTCCTGACGATTGTCCCGGGCTATCGCGAATCGACAGAGTCGTGGGCGGGCGTACTGCGCGATCTGCGTGACCGCGGACTGAGCGTGGCGAAGTTGTTGGTGGCGGATGGGCACCTGGGTATCTGGGCGGCCCTGGCAGAGGTCTGGCCGGAGACGGCTGAACAGCGATGCTGGAATCACCGCATCCTGAACGTGCTGGATAAGCTGCCAAAACGCGTGCAGGTCGAAGGGCGGCACCTGCTGACACAGATCCCGTACGCGCCGACCCGTCAGGAAGCGACGAAACGTCGCGATCAATTCGCCAAACGGTTTCGCCGCGAGTGTCCAGACGCCGTCGATATCCTTGAGCGCGATTGGGACCGTATGGTGACATTCTACGACTTTCCCGAGGCCCACTGGCAACACCTGCGCACCACCAACGTCGTCGAAAGTCCCTTCGCTTCGGTACGGTTGCGAACCAATGCGGCCAAACGATACAGGAAGGTGGCCAATGCCACCGCCCTCATTTGGCGGGTACTGATGGTGGCCGAGAAACGATTCCGGCGACTCAATGCACCGCATCTCATGGCTGACGTCTACGCCGGGGAGTGCTACGAAAACGGATCACCCATCGCGCAAAGGAAGAAGATCGCCGCCTGAGTCGTTTACACACCATTTGACCCAAGCTCCCGCACGTTGCCGATGTTGCTTACCGCATTCGCCCGGCCAAGAGGGTTGCCTATCTGTTCGTGGATTTCGAGAGCCCCCCGGTGTTGACGCAGTGCCTCCTCGAGATCGCCCTGAAACATGAACATGTTTCCGAGGTTGCCCCGGGCGTTCGCACGGCCGAGTTCGCTGTGGGAAATCTCGTAGCGCTTGAGCGCCGCCTCGAATGCCTTCCTCGCCGCCTCCCAGTCTCCCTGGTTGGCGTGAATATTTCCCACTGTGAGCTGGACGTCGGCCTGACCACGGCCGTCCCCGAGCTGGAGAAACAAGCCGATGGCTCTCTCGCACGATTCAGATGCCGAGCCCAGTCTGCCGGTGCGGGCGTGCACGATGCCGATGTTGGCGTAACATGCCGCCTGGAATGGCCGGCCCTCCAGTCGTTCCGCCAGCTGCAGCCCCATACCGAGCACCTCCTCGGCCTCCTCGAAGTGCGAGCAGTTTAGCAGCGAGACCCCGGCGTTGAGGTAGGCCGGCATCGCCGGCGTCGCTTCCAGCGATTTCTGATAGTCTTTCGCCGCTTGCGAGTAGTGGAAGGCGAGGTAAGCCCGCTCTCCTTTGATGAAGGCCTCGTCGTCGGCGCTTCCCGCCTCGAACTCGGCCTGTTGCTGCAAACTGAAGTAGGTCGCCCTCTGTGCGATCTCCTCGCCCGGGCCCTCGCAGGAGATGATGAGCTTGCCGCTCTTGAGCGGATTTGCGAAGGTCCTGACCATGTAGTAGGAGCCCCACGCCACGACAGTCAGGATGAAGAGGGGTACTCGCATCGGCTGGAGGAAGACGAGGATTTCGACGTGAGCCAGACCGGTGATCAGCACGGTGATGGCGGTCGCCGCCAGGGAGAGGTTTCTCGTCAGCGAACGCGCGCTGGATGCCATAGGATTGTTTCGGAGATTGGTTGAGTTCCTGTGAGCCCGTGTCCCAACTCCTCAAATATGGGCTGCCCACATGATCGATTCAACATAAGTGCAGTCTGCACCCTTACTTGACATTCGCTGCTTTGCCCCGTTATATGCCCGTACACCGCAGTTGGACCCGTCGGTGACCAGTGAGTGAACACGCCTGCTTTTTAGACATCCCCTCCGAACGCTACGAGGAGAGTTTTCTCCAGGGCGCCGCGGAGTTCGAGAGGGAGGGACGCCTCGATTCCACCTACGCCGAGTTTCTCGGCTACGATGTAGAGGGGCTTCGGCTCCATTTCGCGGCCTTCGTCATGGACTTAAAACGACTGGCCGAGAAGTCCCGAGTCCGCGAGTGCGGTTATCAAGACAAGGTTTTCTGGCTGATCGACAGGGATGAGTATGTCGGACAGACGTCGATTCGCCCCGAGCTCGGCACTCCGTATCTCGTCACGTACGGCGGGCACATCGGCTACAGCATCCGGCCTTCGAAACGTCGGAGTGGCTACGGCGGGAGACTCCTGGAGCTGGCGGTCGAAAAAGTCGCGGGAATGGGGCTAGCCAAGATCCTCGTCACCTGCGATTCCGACAACGATGCCTCCAAGAAGATCATTGAGCGCAACGGTGGGCAGTTCGAGAGCGCCATGGCCATGAGCGCCGATATCCTCGAGGTGGAAGGCCGCAAACCGGGCGAGAGCGTCGACAAACTGCGCTATTGGATCGAGTTGCCGGTGGCGGCCAAAGGACGAGTGTTGTGAGCATCGAAACAACCCCCGACTATGCTGGTGGCAGCATCGTCAACCTCTCGGCTTCAGTGCTGAAAGCCTTCGGTGTCGACCCCCCTTCTCCGGTCTGTCGGCGCGGCATCCTGCCTGCCGACTTGCTCGACGACAACGCCGGCATCGTCCTCTTTGTCTGCGACGCCCTCGGCCTGCTTCAGCTGCGCAGTGTGCTCGAAACCGGTCGCACTCCGACGCTGAGCCGTCTTTCGGAGGGCTCTCACGGAATGCGGCAGCTGACCTCCGTTTTTCCGTCCACGACGACGGCCGCACTCACATCGCTCAGCACCGCATGCGCACCGGCGCAGCACGGCATTCTCGGACACAGGCAGTGGATGGATGAGGTGGGCGCGCTGTGCAACATGCTGAGGTTTGCGACAGACGGAGAGGACCCGCGGCCGCTCTCGGAGGAACTGGTGAGTGTCGTGCCCACCGTTCACGAACTGCTCGAGGCCGCGTCCGTGAGTTCGTTCGCGATCAGCTCTTCCGCGCACGAGGGGACTGGCTTTTCGAATGTGATCCACAGGGGTGCCACGTTTCTGGGCTACGACTCCATCTCGGAAATACCCTTTCTCCTCGAGCACTCATTCGAGCTGGCCGGGGATCGCCCCACTTTCCACTACGCCTACTGGCACATGGTCGACGCCCTGGCCCACGCCTATGGACCCGGGTCCGGACGCAGATCGCAGGATCCCTACTCTCTGGAAATGGAGCTCGTCGACCGCGTCGTAGCGGAGCTGTTGGCGGTGTGCGAACGACACAACCGCACCTTCATTTTTACAGCCGACCACGGGCAGGCCGAGCTGTCACCGGAGCGCGCTATCGTTCTTGATCGAGACATTGCGAGCCAGTTGCGATATCCGCCCGGCGGCGGTCGGCGAGCGATCTACCTGGCCTCCGACAATCCAGCCGCACTCAGGGAGCACCGACTTCTGCAGCAGGACGACATCCGTGTGGTCGAGGCCGATGCCGCCTTCGACGGCGGCTGGTTCGGCAGGGACGCGGGCGCCTTTCGCTCCCGTGTCGGCCAACTTCTCGTAGTGAGCTCAGCTGACCGACAGGTCCTCGTCGATTACGGCTCTGGCACCTTCGCCTATCGGGGCGCGCACGGCGCCCTCTCGCAGGACGAGATGCTCGTTCCCGTGCTCGTCGCCAACTGTTGACGTGCCCGAACCGACGGGCGCACTGTGTGATGTCGCCGCCCCTCCTCTCTCACCTTGATGTCGATGCCTCTGATTCGACCTCCGTTCACCTCCTTTTTACGACGAATCCCGGCCTCGAGGACATCGTCGGCGAGGAGCTCTGCTCGCAAGTGCGAGATCATCAGCTGCCTGAGCCGGCGGTGGAGCTGCGGCCTTTTGGTTTCGGAGGACATGTGCTGGCGCGCCTTGCGGCCACGCCGGAAGCTGCCTGGATGGCCGCCTCGCGCATGCGCTCCGTCCACCATGTGCTGCGTCCGCTCTACATCTTTCACTTCGAACCGATGTCGCCGGACCCGCTCGGATCGATCTACGAGACACTTTTGGAACGGGGCGCATCGGCTATGGAAACGGCTGACAGCTTTCGTGTTACCACGAAGCGCAGCGGCGACCATCCCTTCACCAGCCTGGACGTGCAGCGAGTTGCCGGCGCCGCACTGAACGCCAGGTATGGCACCCGGGTCGATCTCCTCAACTTCGAGCTGAACGTTCGCGTCGACATCTTCGGCGATATGTGCATCGTCGGCATCCAGTTGACGGACGACGCCCTCAGCAAGCGGTTTACCAGACTCTACAGCCCCGGGCCTGCCCTGAAGTCGAACGTGGCCTACGCACTGCTCCGTTTCGCCAGGATGGACTCAAATGGAGTCGAGCTTGCAGACGCCGACGGCGCCCTGCTCGATCCGTTCTGCGGTTCGGGTACGATCCTCATCGAAGCCGCCCAGCTCTTTCCGCGACTCCAGATTCTCGGCAGCGACATCTCCTCCGAGGCCGTCGACGGCGCCTCGCGCAACATCGCCGCCGCCGGCCTGTCACATAGAGTCCACGTCGCCTGCGGCGATGCGCTCGAAATGAGCCAGACATTTGGCGACGAGCGCATCGGCACCATCGTTGCGAACCCGCCTTATGGCGTCCGACTGAGCCGCGGTCTCAACTTCTTCGATTTCTACTCGAAGATCATGGCGCAATCGGCGCAGCTGCTCGCATCGGGGGGACGCCTCGTGTTCATCGCCTGGAAGCGGGGCGTCGTCGATCGGGCCAACCAGCGCTTGAAGTTGTTCCGGCGAAGACACGTGCGCGTCGTGGAGACAGGCGGCATCTACCCGCGGATCTACGTGCTCGAGCGAAAATAGATTCGCCCGCATCATTGACGCGCCTGCGTCATAGCCTGGCGCAGTCGCCGATCATTGTCCGCCACTCGGTTCGATCCCCGCGGATTCGAGCGATCGCGGCGCCACAGAGATCGGTGCGATACACCGTGCTGCCCCGCGCTTGCAGTCGGTCCAGCACGCCTGCCGACGGATGGCCGAAGCTGTTGACCTCCCCTACAGATACGACCGATGTCGTCGGGCTTAGGGCCTCGATGAAACGCGGCCGCGACGAGGTGGGCGAGCCGTGGTGCGCCACCTTGAGAATGTCGATGTCGAGTCGCCCTCCCCACCTGAGTATCGGTTCGTCGGTCTCCACCTCGGCATCGCCCGTGAACATGAGGCTCGTGTTTCCGTACCTGAACTGCATAACCACCGATCCGTTGTTCAGGCCGTGCGGTGATGCGCCCGCGGCGTCGACGAACTCCTCCGTGGGGTGAAGGACGAGCGCCTCCACACCTTCCAGTCCGGCCAGACTGTCACCGGCTGCGACGCGATGGTACTGGATCCCCTTCTCGCGGATGAGCTGTCGCAGCCTTCGCGCCGTCCAGGTGTCGCACTCCTGACCGCTGTCGACGAAGTGTCTGACTGGCATCTGCTCGAGGACGGCCACCAGGCCCCCGATATGGTCGCTGTGGGGGTGCGATGAGACCACGACATCGACCCCACGCGTATTATGGGCTTTGAGGAACGGCACGACCACCCGGCTGCCGTTGTCGAAGTAGCGGCTTCGATTGCCGCCGTCGATGAGCATCGTCGCGCCGTTGGGAAATTGCAGAAAGGCGCTGTCTCCCTGACCCACATCCAGAAAGACGACCTCCAAATCTCGCGACGCTTCGAGTCGGTGTCCCCAGGCAATCGCATTCAGCCCGACCAGTAATAGATAGGCCAGTGCCTTCCG
Source organism: Candidatus Latescibacterota bacterium (assembly GCA_965205655.1). Lineage (GTDB taxonomy): Bacteria > Latescibacterota > UBA2968 > UBA8231 > UBA8231 > CBDBIJ01. The sequence continues at coordinate 15,146 of CBDBIJ010000065.1, read as the reverse complement.
TGCTATCATATGGTTCCATGCCTGGGCCAGCAGGATTGTCGCTGCGGCGGCGCCGATGAGAGGGAGTAGGCCCGGTCGCGGCACGACGATGGAGGCGTAGGGAATTGAGGCGAACAGGTTTACCGCGGCAGTGAGCGTTTCCATCACCAGATAGTTCGCCCCGTTGAACAGGGTTCCCGCCAGTGGCAGCCACGGGCCGGCGAGGACCGCCAGCAGGCCCAGACTCACTACCAGCCCCAGGAGCGGCACGACGATGAGATTGGCGGCGAGCGACAGCGGCGCGAACTGCTGGAAGTGTTCGGCAATGAGCGGCCCGGTGCCGAGTTGAGCAGCCATCGATACACACAGTGGTGAGACGATCCATTTGGCGAATGGAGTAGATTCGTCTTGCCTCCATCGACGCGGGAAGAGGCTTCTCAACGGATCGTGGAGCGCCACGATCGATATCGTCGCCGCAAAAGAGAGCTGGAAACTCAGAGTGAGAAGACTCGTCGGCCAGATGGCGAGGATGATGAGTGCCGCCAGGCCGAGCGAGTTATAGATTTCGCCGTCGCGACCGATGGCGCGCCCGACAAGCACGACGGCTGCCATGATCGAGGCCCGCACCACCGGTGCCTGCAGCGCTGTCACACAGGCGTATACCCCGAGCACGACGACGGTGGCAGTCGACGCGGTCGCATCCGACAGTCTGCAGAGGCGGAAACTGGTGTAGAAGAACAGCGCCACCAACCCGACGTGAAGACCGCTGATGACGAGAGCATGCGCCAGTCCGGTCTTGCGAAAATTGTCCCGTACCTGATCGCCGATGCCGTGCTTCTCACCGAGCAGAATTCCGCGCAGCAACCCGGCTGGTTCGCCTGAAAGATTGGCGTCGATGGCACCTCGTACGGCCTCCCGCGTCCGCACCACGACCCTTTCGTAGAGCCAGTGTCCCTCGATAGGGGTGACGCTGATAATCTGTCGTTCACGGCGCAGCGACAGGAGGCCGTGAATTCCGCGGAGCTCGAGGAAGCGCCGGTAGTCGAAGGCCCCCGGATTGCGGGCCGGCTGCGGACGCCTCAGCTTTCCGCGCAGCGCCACCTCGTCGGCGTGATCCGCGTGCAGGGACATGCCTCGTGTGGTGACGAGCAGGGTGCCGGAGGTGGCGTATTCGCCGCTCTCGGCTTCGAAACTCTGAAGCTCGAGCACGAACCGCTGCTTGTCATCGACATGCTCCGGTTCGCCGTCGACGATTCCCCGCACGATTCCCTCCTGCCCGAACAGGGTGCTCAGATTGGCGATGTGTCCTGGCGGATACATCGCCGTCACCAACTGGTAACGCGCCGCCCCGAGAGAAGCGGGCAGTAGCAGAAAGATGAGGCTCCAGACGCGCCTGCCGGTGTCTAGGCGACTGACGATACCCCCCACCGCGGCCACGAAGGCTGTCGTTGCGGCAATGCAGAGGTAATGGGCGGGAATGCCGGCACCGCACTCGGAGGAGATGGCGATTCCGGCGGCAAACGAGAGGGCCACCCAGAAAACGGGACGTCGTCGTGATGGTCGGTCGCCGGCTGCAGACATGCGGGGTAGATGGCAATTCCGGTTCCATCCTTGCGGCCGTTTTGCGGCCGCCCTGACGCCCGTATATATTCGATTTCGTGTTCTTCCGACTCCTGCTCCTGTTCACGATCGTCCCGGTCGTCGAGCTCGCTCTGCTCATTCGGATCGGCGGCCACATCGGCGTGGCTCCCACCGTCGCGCTCGTGCTGCTGACCGGAGCCGCCGGCGCCTGGCTGGCTCGATCACAGGGCATCCTCGCTCTCAGGCGGCTGCAGCGTGAGCTCGCATCCGCCTCCTTTCCGGGTGAAGAGATCTTCGACGGCGTGCTCATTCTCGCCGGTGGCCTGCTGCTTCTCACCCCCGGCTTCATAACCGATCTCATCGGCTTCGCCGCTCTCATCCCCGGCAGTCGCCACTTGCTCAAGTCGTTCCTGAAACGGGAAGTGCGCAGCCGTATCGGCTCGCGCTCCGCCGTTCACGTTCAGTACGAAGTACATTGACTGCGGTAGTGGAGGACCTGACAGGGAAGCAGCGGAGATATCTGCGCGGGTTGGGCTATCATCTGCGACCGACCGTCTTCGCGGGCAGTGCGGGAATTACCGATGCTCTGCTGGCATCGGTCACCGACGCCTACTCGAACTCCGAGCTCATCAAGATTCGCCTCGAGCGCAGCTGCCCGGTGGACCGCAGGGAGGCTGGCCGACTGCTGTCCCAGTCCACCGACTCCCATCTCGTTCAGGTGCTCGGTCACACTATTCTTCTCTACAAACCCGATCCTGAGGAACCGGCGCTCCAGCTGCCTTAGGAACCGAAGCGCCGGGGTAAGAGAATGTCAATCTTCCCTTAGTCCGCCGCGGATAGCATCGACGAGTGCCACGGTCTTGACGGCCTCGTCCAGATTGGCTGCCGGAAGTTCGACGGGCCGATCCTCGATCAGGCAGTCGACGAAATAGCGAAGCTCCTCTTCCGTTCCTCCGGTGTCCTCTGGAGGCATCTCGTAACTCTTGCCGTCGCAGTATACCGTGCCCTCGTTCACACCTTCGAGGAAGACGGAGATGTCGCGGCCGTGAATCTCGTAGCGCTCCAGCCGGTAGCCGGTCGTGTAGTTGAAGGCATAGTTGGCAACGCAGTCGTTTTCAAAGATGACGAGCGCGGCGTGGAGATCTCGGTACTCCGAGAACGCGCGCCGCGCAAAGCTGTGCACCTCAGCGACGTCGGCCCCGGCCAGGAACCGCACCAGGTCGACGGCGTGGATATCGTTGGTCACCAGCCAGTTGTCCATGACCTCGGGCACGGACCCACGCCTCCCCCTTGCCAGCATGGTCATGCTTTTGTGGAACTCGCCCACCAGCTGCACGATGGGGCCGCGCTCTTCCACCATATCCCGGGCCCTGGCGATCATGGGATGGAACCGGCGATTGAGACCGACCATACCCTTGACGCCGGCCTTCACCGCCGTATCGCGCAGTGCTGTGGTCTCGGCCAGGCTCATTCCTGGTGGCTTCTCCAGGAAGATGTGAAGGCCATGCTCCAGACACACCTGTGCCGACGGTGCATTGAGCTGAGGTGGGGTGGCCACGAATACCGCATCGAGTTCCTCAGCGTCGAGCAGCTCATCCAGAGCGGCATAGCGGCTGGAGATATTGAACTCGTCTCCGACGCCGTCGCGGGCCTCGGCTACTGGATCGCAGACCGCGACCAGCTCCACATCATCGAAATCGTTGAGGATACTCATGTGCTGGCGGCCTTTGGGGCCGGTCCCGACTTCAGCTACGCGCAATCGTGACATAATCTACCGAGTCCTTCTGAGATCACGGTTCGGCAATCCGAACCTTCAGTGCGTCAGCCGTTTCCTCAATCTGTTGCCATGTGACTGAGTCGACCGGTATTCCGCTCTTCTGCCGCTGTGCAAACTCGCGAAAGCCTTGCTCCCCGGGCAACCTCATTTCCTTGGAGCCCGGGGCGAGTGGCGTCTCTTTCATATAAGAGACCATTCCCCCGCTCAGCTCACGAAATCGTTCAACGGGCAGGAAGGCGCCGATATCGATTGTGATGAAACAAACGTTGTTGATCGCTTCCTGTGTTTCAGTGATGTCCTCGCCAGCCAGTGTCCCACTGAGAAGCTCGACCAGCAATCCCAGGGCATACCCTTTGTATCCCAGATCACTTCCCAGAGGTAGGATCCACCCTCGAGGGTCGCCGTAGTAGTCCTTCGGATCCGCACTCTGATTTCCCTCTGCGTCTATGATCCACTCCTGCGGCAGATTCACTCCCTGGTTGTGGCAAACCCGCAACTTCCCCTCCGATGACGTGCTCATGCACATGTCGGCGACGATGGGGTAGTCGCGGCCAGGCGCGGCGTAGGAGATCGGGTTGGTCCCCAACCTCCCTTCGCGGCCGCCGAATGGCACGACGAAATGTCCGAATTTGGGAACATTGACCGTTGCCAAAGCGAAGAAACCTGCCTCGGCCGCCAGCTGAGTGAAGTAGCCCAGCCGGCCAACGTGATTACAGCGCCGCGTGATCACACACGCGATTTTGTGTTCCCGCGCCTTCTCGATCGCTACCTCCACGGCTCGCAGGGCTCCGACCTGACCGAAATTGAATCCGCAATCGACAACGGCAGTGCCGCCCTGTTCGGCTGTCACACAAACCTCGGTGCCGGGTTTGATCGTACCCTGTTCGATCCACGCGTAGTATTCGGGGATTCTCACCACTCCATGCGAATCGAGCCCTCTCAGGTTGTTGGCTACCAGATGCTCGGCGACGATGTCTGCTTCCTCGGGCAGTGCTCCGCACGCGACGAAAATGTCTCTTGCCACTGATCTCAAGAAATCGGCAGAGTATGTGTTCACCGTGGCACTCGTCATCCGGTTTCCTCAGACATCAATTCCTTCTCCAGATCCCAAACCGCCTCTACGCCCGTCAGTTTAGACAGCTCCTTTAGAGGCAACAGCCGGTCTACCAACGCCCGCGTCGTGCCCTTGTCGTAGAGTTCCCTCATGATCAGCTCCACTGCACCTGCCGCCGCCATCAGTGCGGTCAGGGGGTATATGACAATCTTGAACCCCATGTCGTGCAGCTCTTCGCTGGAAAGAAGCGGCCGTCCGACGGTCTCCGTCATGTTGGCTATGAGGTGCGCGTGCGGCCCGATCTCCTTTGCCATGATGCGGAACTCGTCGAGGGCTTCGTCGGAATAGCCGGGGTCCACGAAGATGATGTCGGCGCCGGCCCCGGCATAGGCGACACCCCGCGCAACGGCTTCTGCCATCCCGATGGCGCGACTCGAATGAGTGCGGGCGATGACGACGAAATCAGGATCCTCCTCCTCTCGCACTTTGTTGACCGCTTTGAGTTTGCGCAGCATCGCCTCCGCAGAAATGACTTCACTGCCGCCCAGGGCCGCACATCTCTTGGGCGACACCTGGTCCTCGATATACATCCCTGCCAGACCGGACCTGATGGCCTCGCGAGTCGTCCGAGTCACGTTGACGACATCTCCAAACCCGTCGTCGACGTCGCAGATCACCGGGATATCGACAGCAGCCGCCATGTTTCTGGCGTAGGTCATCATCTCCGTCATCGTCATCAGCCCGACGTCCGGAATACCCAGAAAACTCGCCGCCACGTTATAGCCGCCGTGCATGGCGGCTTTGAAGCCCGCCCTTTCGACGATTCGCAGAGAGAGGCAGTCATAAGCGCAGGGAATGACGATCACCTCGGGTTGGTCCAGGAGCTCACGGAGGCGAGTGGACTTCCTTTTGTCTTTCATCTGACGCGCTCCCATTCCTTCATCAGGTCCTCGTACGCACCCACCGGTCCAAACACAGGCGGTGTGTTGACCCAATACAACTCCATCTCCTCCTCCCCGCTGTTGATGGCGCGGTGGCCGGTTCCGGGCGCCACGTACACGGCGGTTCCCTGCTCCACATCCACCACGCGCTCTCCCAGCACAAATTGCCCTCGGCCACGGACAACGTAGTAGATCTCCTCCCCCTCGTGCACGCTGAGCTTGGACTGTTCCTCGCCCGACGGTAGCACCACGGTGCCGGCGGCGATGTTCACAGTGGGCGTAATGTCCCTTTCAAACATCAAACCCATTCTGCGTCGATTCGGTAATGGCGACTGCCACATCATGCACTCACTCGTCTTCACCACGTCTTTCATCTTTCCGCCTCGTCTTTTTGTGGCTTTCGTTCGCTCAGCTTTTGCCCGCTAGTGCCTCTGCACTCGTCGCCGGGGACATGGCGTACATACCCCCATCCACACAGAGGACAGCTCCGTTTACATAGTCGGATTCTGGCGACGCCAGGAACAGGGCGACACGGGCCTGCTCTTCGGGTTTGGCCAATCGCTCCAACGGTACCCGGCGCGATCGTTCGGCTCGATACTCTTCCGTCGTGTTGTCGAGCAACATGGGTGTCGCAGTCGCCCCGGGACAAATGCAGTTTACGTGGACCTCATACTTTCCCCATTCCACCGCCAGCGCCTTCGTGAGCCCTACGATGCCGTGCTTTGCGGCGGTATAGTGCGCCATGTAGGGCACTCCGCTGAGCCCTCCGGTCGAGGCGAAGTTCACGATCTTGCCCGACTTTTGAGCGATCAAGGCCTTGCCTACCTCCCTGCAGCACAGAAACACGCCCGTCAAATTCACATCGAGCATTCGCTGCCACTGCTGCAAGGTGATCTCCTCCGTGAGCGCGAATTCGGCCGTGCCGACGCAGTTTACGAGAATGTCGATTCTTTCGAACTCTCTCGACACCGTCTCTACCAGCCGTTGCACCTGCCCCTCATCCGCGACATCCAGTTCCACAGCCAGGCTGCGACCGCCGGCCTGTCCGATCTGTGACGCCACGTCGTCTGCCGCCTTGCCATCGATATCGGCGACGACGATTGCTCCGCCTTCCTGAGCGAATAGCCGGGCAATACACGCCCCCATGCCTCCCGCGCCGCCGGTCACAATCGCGATCTTGTCCCGTAGTTTCACAAGATCCCCCTTACTCGAAATGGTGCGCTCGGACACAGCAGTTGAGCCCCCCGTCAACCGGCAGCACGACACCGGTTATCCAGTCAGAGGCGGACGAAGTCAGGAACAGGGCCGCCTGGGCGATATCCGATCGTTCGCCCAGTCTACCCATCGGGATACTCTTGATCATGCCGTCTACGAAAGCCTGGTTCGTCGCCTCTCTCAGGAGCGGTGTATCCACTGTTGCGGGACAAAGGCAGTTGACATTGATGTTGTATGGCCCCAGGTCTACGGCCAGAGCTCTCGTGAGACCTACGACTCCATGCTTGGCTATGCTGTAGGGAGCGGCCTTGGGAATAGCCAGCACAGAAGCCGCCGATCCTATGTTCAGGATTTTGCCGCTTCGCCTCTTCATCATCTCCGGCATCACGGCCCGGCAACAGTGCCACTGCCCGGATAGGTTGACGGACAGCAGCCTCTCCCAGTCCTCTGTGGTATACTCGTTGGGCAGTGAGAAATGGTTCGTTCCGGCGCAGTTCACCAGGATATCGACAGTGCCACGTTCCTGCAAGGTCCTGCCCGTCGCCTCCGCCACCTTCTGGTAGTCAGCTACATCTGCTTCCAGGGCGAACGCACTGCCGCCAAACCCGTCGATACCCTCTGCCACCTCAGCTGCTCCGGCACCATTGATGTCCAGAATTCCGACCACAGCACCCTGGCGCGCGAACTCATGGCAGATTGCTTCGCCCAAACCGCGTGCCCCGCCTGTGACGATGGCAACCTTGTCACGCAATTGTCCGCCGCTCACTGAGTGGCTATCCATGACAGTTCCTTTTGGTGGGGATCAGATCTATGTGTACTGGTTTTTGGGGGTCATGCAGGACGCCGCAGCGCCTCGAGATGGACGCGACGCAGGTTTACTCTTCAACAATATGCCGGAACCGCGCAGCCGTCACCGGCTCTGTTCAGTTGACCGCCGTTTTCTCATTCAGCATCTGAACGAAGCGCTCCTTTCCCAGGAGCAGGACGAACGAACCGAAACGGGGACCCCGTTCCTGTCCGAGCAGCACCTCGTACATCGTTCGGAAGAGATCTTTCGGTTCCACACCAGCCTCTCGTGCCACGTCGAACGGGATGGCCTGCAGCGCCGCCTCGTCGCCGTTTTCGCTGGTCGTGAGACGGTCGCGAATCTGACCGAGAAGTGCTTGTTCTTCTGGTGTTGGCGGGCGAAAGGTCTTCGTCGGCAGAACCTGCTCGCGGTAGTAGTTCAACCCTTTTTCCACGAGTAATTCGACGACGGTCGAATTCTGCCGTACCTGCGGATCGTAGCGACCCAAGTACTCCATCAGTAGCGACGCCTCATCCGATCCCAGCGCCGAGATCAGGTTGTTCACCACGCCGAAATTGACTTTGGCGTCGTAGCGAGGCACGCCCTGTCCCTGGTTGTAGACGTGCCATAGATCCTCGTCGGGCCGATCCTCCTCCGGCACATCGTGGTAGCGACCGAGGGCATCGAGATAGTCGTCGACGCACTTCGGCACGACTCCCCAGAATAACCTCTTCGCCCGGTTCGGGTTTTGATACAGGAAATAGAGCAGCGATTCGATCGGTGCGTACTTGACCCAGGCGTCGACGGTCAGACCCTTGCCCACACTGCTCGAGATTTTCTCTCCGTGTTCATCATTGAAATGCTCGAACTTGTAACCTACCGGCGGCTGTTTTCCCATGATCCGCACGATTCTCGACGATGCCTTGAAGGAGTCGATGAGGTCCTTGCCGTACATCTCGTAGTCGACGTCGTACGCGTACCATCGCAGCGCCCAATCGATCTTCCAACCCATCTTCACGGTGCCGCCCAGCACCGAAATCTCGCCTCCCTCGCCGCATCCTTTGTAGGATTCTGTCTCCACGTCGCAGACGAATTCCAGCGTTTGTCGATCGGGATGATACTCTGTCACGCGGGTTGCGTACACGGACTTGCAGTTTGGGCAAATCGGAAAAAAGGGAGACCAGTTCGGACGGTTCTCTTCGCGCATCGTCGGTAGGATGACGTCGCGAACTTCCTCCACTTTTTCAAGCAGGATGGTCAACCCCTCATCGAAGTCGCCGCGCTCGTAGGCTTCCTTCGAGCTCTGGAAATCGTACTCGAAGCCATATGCGTCGAGAAACTCCCGAAGCTTGTTGTTCATGTGGCCACTGAAGCTGTCGCAGCAGCCGAATGGGTCGGGGATGACGTGGAGGGTCTTGCCCAGGTGAGCGGCGAGCATGTCACCGTCGGGCAGGTTGCCGGGGACCTTGCGCAGCCCGTCCATATCGTCGCTGAAGGACAGCAGCCGGGTGTTCGCGCCGGTGTCACGAGCGCAGGCTCTCCGCACCCAGCTCGTGCGTGCCACTTCGCTGAAATGCCCCATGTGGGGCAGACCGCTCGGCGCGAAACCGGTTTGAAAAAGAACGGCGCGGCCTTCAAGCGGCGGGCGCCGCTTCGAGATCTGGCGGGCCTCTTTGAAGGGCCAGGCCTTGTACTCCCGCATGTCAGCGGTTTCGGAAGGTGATGCGTCCGCGGCTCAAATCGTAGGGAGAAAGCGCTACCGTGACCTGATCTCCCGGCAAGACCCGGATGTAGTACTTCCGCATTTTGCCGGAGATGTGAGCCAGGACCTCGTGGCCGTTCTCCATTTCGACTTTAAAAAAACCGTTTGGCAGTGCTTCCTTCACGACTGCCTGGACTTCGATCGCATCCTCTTTTGCCATAGGCTCCAAGCGGTTCGGGCGCGGTTCACGGCGAGGCAGACATGAAAAAAGCGAAGGCCATCTCTGATTGGTGTTCAGAAACCTTCGCTCGCCTTTACAATCGACGTAAAAGGATTTCAGAGATTCATGCCCTTGCCCCCGATGACTCCGAATCTTAACAGGCTAAAGCTTACGGATTGATTCTGTGAAAGTCAATCTGATTTCATCACTCTACTCGAGCAGGTACTGCTCGTCGCACTCTGCGTTTCTGGCAGCTTCGATGTCGTTGAAATGTGGCGCCAGCTCCTGTACTCGCTCGTAGTACACCAGGGCCTCGCTTGTCCGGTTCGTTCGCTCGTATACGGTTGCGAGGTTGTGCAGCGCGGGGACGTGTCGGGCGTCCAACTCCACCGCCGTGGCGAACGCCACCTCCGCATTGTCGAGGTCGTCGAGTCTCAAGTGCGCGATGCCGGCGGCGAAATGCAGGTCTTCGTCGTCACCTGAGTACTCGAGCGCTTTGTTGAACAGACCCAGAGCCCCATCGGCTCTCTTCGCTTGCAGCAGCGTGAGTCCCCGGCTGAAATAGGCCTGGCCTAGGGCTCTCTCGACGCCGGGATACCTCACGGGCTCCGCGGCGAGAATCTCGAGATGTCGAATGGCCATCCTGAAATCCCCGACCTTGTGATAGGCCACAGCCAGATTGAATCTGGCACCGACCAGCCCATGATCGAGTTGCAGCACGCGCTCGAGGTACTTGATTCCCGTGCCCTGCCGCTCCGAGTCGCACAGCAACGTTCCGAGTCCCGCCATGGCTTCCACCAGGCTCGAGTCCAACCCGAGGGCAGCCTCGTAGCGTCGCTGCGCCTCGCCCAGCCTGCCGCTGGCGTGGAGGATGACCGCCAAGTTGCAATGAGCTTCTGCGTAATTGGGCCGCACCGACAGGGCGTGGTTCAGGTGGCGCTCCGCTTTGGCATACTTCCCGTCCTCGTAGTAGGCATGGCCGAGGAGGACCCGCAACTGAGCGTTGTCGGGATCTCTCTGCACCCGTTCCCACAGAAAGCGAACCTTCTCCTTGGCCCAGTGATTGTAACGCGCCTTGCCGGCCGCGCTCCCGACGAAAACGGTGATGAGGCCCAGCGCGAACGCCGCGGTCAATCTGCTCACGGGCGAAACTTCTGAATGCGATTGTTGAACGTGTCAGCAACGTAGACGTAGCCCTGTCGGTCGAGGGCGATGCCTCCGGCCACGACCTCTCTGTGATGCGTCGTCCCCAGGGTCATGTCCTCGATCACGGTCGCCCGGCCCGTGAATGCGAAGGCGCGCTCGTGGTCGGCGGCCTGTCCCCATCGCGTCAGGTAGCTGTTGTCTTTGAATACCTCGATGCGCCCGTATCCCGCGTTGACGACGAACACTCGATTGGAGGGCTCGTGGACGGCGAAATCGCTCGGTCTGTGAAGCAGACCGGCGCCTCGATCGTCCTCCGAAAGAGGGTCCCGTCCGAAAATTCTTCCCATATCGGTGCGCGCGGCGCCCCTGTAGACCACGAGTCTCGGCGACTTCCACCCCACCTCGGCGACGTTGAGCGGCTCTACGAGGGCGGCGAAATCTCCGCTCCAGAGCCGCAGGCTGGAAACCAGCAGAGGCGGGACGCGATGCTCCGCCACCGCGCGACCGTGTATGTCGAACTGCTGCAGATGACTGATCGCCTCGATGTAGACCTGATCGCGGAATATGGCGATATGTCGCGCGAAGATACCGCCGAGATCTTTGGTCCATTCGTGCCGTCCGCGAGCGTCGAACTTGCTCCACCGGGCCCGCGGAGAGCGCCCGGATCTCATCAGATTGTAGGCGACGTAGAGGCTGCCTTCGGAGTCCAGCGCCACTCCCGGACCGTCGAGTGTGCCCGTTTCCAGACAGGCGCTTTGGCCGGAGGCGAATTGCCATCCGCCCAACGGCGTGCCTTTGCGATCGTAGCGCTCGACGACGCTCGTGGCAGCGCCGACGACGTAGACCGTCCCGCCCTGGTCAATTGCCAGTCGAGTCGGCAGAAAGCCGTCGGGCAGGGACCAGGTGTCGACAAAGCGGTGGATCCCTCCGTCGATGACCTCGCTGACCAGCGACTCCTCGCCCTCGCCTCCGGACGTGAAGAAGATGACGACGCGGTACTGATAGGCTCTGTTTGCGAGCAGCCCCTCGTCGACGAAGGTCGTGTCTTTCCGCTCCGTGATCGTGGCGACGGGGACGAACTTCGTCCCCTTGGAGCGCTCGATCTGATAGCGGGAGAATCCCTTGAGCCGCGATCGCGGCCAGGTCAGGCGGGCTGAAGCGCTGCCGCTATCAAACTCCGCCTCCAGGGCAGACGGACCCGTTGGTGTCGGTTTCGACGCAAAAGGACCGACGCAGGAGCACAGGAACAGGGCGTATGTGGCGTATATAATGGATTTAGGCGGTCGCATGGCGGCTGGGTACCATATCCCCATCACCCGTACGGGTCAAGAAATGTGCTCGCTCCGAGCCCCGCCTTGTCGACCGCGGTGGAAGTTCGGCCGTCATCGCTGTACATTTGCAGGCACAACGAACCGTTTACCGATCGAACGTGTGCCTTTGAGACTGAAACCAGTATTTTCCGCCATCGCCGCCGCCATTCTGGCCGCCCACTGCAGCTTTCTCGAGCGCAGCAACCCGGCCGATCCTGCCGCCGAGTCGGCGGCATCTCAGACCCAGACTCTGACCCTTCTCGTTCCGGTCCCGAAACCTCTCGTCAGCGTCCTCGACAGCATGGTCGCCATTCTCGAGGGACCCGACATGACGACGATCGAGAAGGAGGTCACCCACTCCCCGCTTGGACCGGGTCTGCTGACAATCGGCGCGATTTCGCCCGGCTCTGAGCGCACCCTCACGATCAGGGGATTCGACCACGATGGTCGACTCGTCATGGAGGGGGTCAAACGCAACATCACCGTCACCGAAGGGGACACGGTGCAGGTCACTGTCAACCTGACGTTGGCGGAGGGTTTTTCGCAGGATGCGGATTCGACCGGCGCTGCGTCGGGTGGCAGCGGCGAGCCGGGGCCGGTGACATCCACTGGCGACACCGCCGAGCCCGCACCGGTCACATCCACCGGGGAGACACCCGGCGAGAGCGGTGGGTAGTGGCCGCCGGGCCGATCGTCACCCTGACGACAGATTTCGGTACGACCGATTACTACGTCGGCGCCATGAAGGGCGTCATGCTGGACATCTGCGCTGATCTGCAGATCGTCGATCTCACCCACCACATTCCTCCGCGCGACATCCTCTCCGGCGCCTTTCTGCTGCGTCACGCCGCGCCAGAATTCCCAGGCGGCACAATCCACCTCGCCGTCGTCGATCCCGGTGTCGGCAGTCAGCGCCGGGCGATCGCGGCGCGCAGCCAGGGCTTTGTCTGGGTCGCCCCGGACAACGGCCTGCTGAGCTTCGCCCTCGACGAGGGAGACTGCGTCGCCCGCGAGATCCGCGATCCGGAACTGATCCGCCAGCCACTGAGCCCCACCTTTCACGGCCGCGATCTCTTCGCACCGGCGGCGGCTCACCTGGCCTCCGGCTACCCCTTCGAGAAAGTTGGTCCGGCGATCGCCGATCCCGTGATTCTCGATAGGGCAGCGCCTCGCCGCTCGGCGGCCGGCATCGTCGGCCAGGTCATTCACGTCGACCGGTTTGGAAACCTGGTCACCAACATCAGCGCCTCAGATCTGGACTCCTGGGGATCTCCGCTGCGCGTTCGGCTGCCGAATGGCCGCATCATCGATGGTCTCAGCCGCACCTACACCGACGTCGGCGACGGCTGCGCTCTCGCCCTCGTTGGCAGCTCGAATCTTCTCGAAGTGAGCATCAACGGTCGAGACGCCAGCCGAGAGCTCGGTATCGCCCGGCACGACGCCGTGACCTTGGAATGTGGAACTGATGCCTGAGGATTCGGTCCCGCCTCTGATCGTCAGCGTTTCGGGCGTTCGCGGCATCGCCGGCCAGTCCCTCACTGAAGAGACCATCCGTCAATTCGCCGCCGCTTTCGGCACCTGGCTACCGTCGGGCTCGCGCGTGCTGCTCGCCCGAGACACACGTCCGTCAGGCGAAGCGTTCGCCGCCGAAGCGGCCTCAGCGCTGAGGACCACCGGGTGCGACGTGCTCGATCTCGGCGTCTGCTCAACCCCTGGGGCAAAACTGATGGTGGGCGAGCTCGAGACTGCCGGGGCGCTCGTGCTCACCGCCAGCCACAATCCGGCCCAGTGGAATGGCCTCAAACTGGTTCGTGCCGATGGCGTCTTCCTGAATGCCGGCCAGTGTGGAGAGGTGGAGAAGATCGTTTCTACCGGACAGTTCCGTGTAGGCGGATCCCTGGGAGTCGTTGAACCCATTCCCAGATCCGAAGTGCACCGCGTGCATTCGGAGCGCCTTTTGTCCGCCGTCGACGCTGAGCGCATTCGCGCCGCCGGCTTGAAGGTGGCCGTCGACCCCTGCAACGGTACCGGCGGGCTGCTCCTTCCCGAGCTGATGGCCGCACTCGGCGTCGAATCCACCTTCATCAATGCAGTCCCCGACGGCAGATTCGCCCACGAGCCCGAGCCGATCCCCGCCAACCTGGAGCAGCTCGGTCGGGCCGTCACCGCACATGGCGGCGCGGTCGGGTTTGCCGTGGATCCCGATGCCGACAGGGTGGCGCTGGTCGACGAAACCGGCAGACCTATTGGCGAGGACCTCACCCTCGCGATCGCTGTCGACGCCGTAACGGCACACACTCGCGGTACCGTGGTGACCACTCTCTCGACTTCACAGGTCGTCTCCGATGCCGCCGCCGGAAATGGCTGTCCTGTCGAGCTCACACCGGTTGGCGAGGTTCACGTTGTGGAGAAAATGCTCGAGGTGGGCGCCGTCATCGGGGGCGAGGGCAACGGCGGAGTCATACTGATGGACGTCGCTCCGGGCCGCGACGCAGCCGTGGGGATCTCGCTCGTCCTGGAAGCGCTCGCATCGTCGGCCGGTAGCTCGCTCAGCGCACTCGTCGACAAGCTACCGAGCTATTCGATCGAGAAACGAAGGTATCCTGCCCGCCCACAGCAGCTCGACCTGGCAGCGGCGTCACTGCGCCGGCGCTATCCAGACGCCTATGCGCACCCCGTCGAAGATGGCGTCAAGTTGTATTTCAGCGGCGGACTCGAGTGCCCGTGGGTCCATTTGAGGGCGTCGAACACCGAGCCGGTGGTCAGAATTATCGCGGAGAGCGACTCTGCCGAAGAGGCGGTGCGGCTGTGTGACGAGGTGGAAACGGTACTCGGGAGGGGATAGACTCTACTATTCGAGCTCCATGCTGGTGATGAAGACGTCGATGACTTCGCTTTTCTTCAGCCCTTCTCGTTCGCCATGTGCTTGATCTCCAGGCGCAGTTTTTCGGCCCGCAGTGGGTCCTCGAGCTCGTCTTGAGCTATAATCAGAAGGTGTGGAAATAGACAGACGGCGATCCTACCCTTCCTTTGTAATTAGCCATCACAAACGCCGGGGCTATCCCGGCAGGAAGAGGAGAATCGCCATGGCACAACCTAAGCCGAGCACGACGGAAATGTCCATGCCCACGTTCGAAAACGCTGGAAGAGTGGACACGCTCGCAGATTCAGTCGCTGATGCAGTCGGTTCTGGATGAAGAAGTCACCCATGCGCTGGGACGGTCACGGTACGAGCGACAGGCACCGTTGGACGCAGCCGGCGGCTACCGCAATGGGTACGGGAAGCGGCGGCGACTGTCCTTGACCTCGGGCACGATCGAGGTGAAACGCCCTCGGGTGCGGGTCTGGAAGAGCGATTTGAGAGTGCGGTACTGCCGCTGTTCGCCCGGCGCACCCAAGAAATAGGTCAGCTGCTGCCAGAGCTTTACCTGCAC
>CBDBIJ010000064.1:0-8383 GCA_965205655.1 Candidatus Latescibacterota bacterium | reverse complement strand
GAACTGGGGACCTCCTGCGTGTGAATTCGGACGACCAGGGTGCATGGGGACGCAAGTTGTTGCATTCAAGGGATCGACGGCTGGCGGAGGGTGCATTGAGACGCATGGGAGCGCACCGAATGGTTACACGAATGGTTACATTCTGGGGATCCCGTGAAAGCCGTGAAGGACCTGAGGCGCACCCCCATGGGCCGAAGCAAACTGCTGGGGGAATGTGTGCTGGCTCCACACGTCGTGCGATGATGTGGCGTGGCCACGCGAACATACCGGTCACGGCCGTCTGAAGCCAGGCATCCACGCGTTGCCCGAATCTGGGATTGGGCGCAGCGCCGGTTCGGCCCGCTCCAAGCCGTCACCTACCACCGCCGTTCCACCAGAGGCGGCTTTCAGCATAAGTACGAGTTTCGGTTCACCGACGGCACGACGGCCACTAAGCCCGCCGACGAGATCCCGTAGGTGTGAGACCGAATTCCCACGGTGCCTGCGTGCTTCGGACTGCTTTGAGGCTATTCCCTGGGTCTCTGGCTGGGGATTGATGGACGGAACCGGATATACCAACAGTAATCCGCGAACGAGCGCTATGTACTTCTCTTCGGGGGACTTAGTCCTGCTCGCGGTCCGCAACTCTTCCCGCCAATTCGGACACAGACCTCACACCGGGCCGAGTCGTTTGATTCGTAGGCCAGAAATCTGCATCAGGCGAAAGGTCGGGAGACAGTGCATCGAACGACGTGTCGAGAAACATCACCTTCTCGGAGCCGCTGCCGCTCTCTTCCGCACGCAGGTACCACAGGTTTTCCCCTCCGGAACCCACCAGATATTTCCCGTCTGCGCTCGACTCGTAGCCGAACTCTCCCCCCGGGGTTAGCCATTTTCCTCTCCGCACCCGCTCGAGGAGCCCTAGGGTTGCCAGCTTTCGCTGAGATAGAAACGAAGCAGAACCGGATGCATGAGACGGTTCACTTCTGTGGATTGCGAGTCCAGCATTCCTTTGCCGAACGTTAGGGCACTGTGAAAAGCCTCGGGCGTCAAGTACTGCAGTCGGTCTTCGGGGATCCCAAAATGATCGAGCCGCGCGATCTCGTTCCGAACGTCTCTGACCGCCTTTGGAGAATGCCATGCAAGAATCCAGCCCCAATCTCCGAAGCTCGGGACGTTGTCGTGGTAGGGGACCGTCTCATATCCGGCGCTGTCGAGGGTCCGCCGAATACACAAGAAAGATTCCTTTGAGTGATAAGGAGACGTGCTCTGAACCGCCATGATGCCGCCGTCGGATAGGATACGCCGCAACTTCAAATAGAATTCGCGACTATAAAGCTTGGCAAGTTCGACGCTGTTGGGGTCAGGAAAGTCGACCACGATCACATCCCATGATCCTGATAAGCGCTGGACCATCTTGTCCGCGTCGACCGTGTATACGGATACCCGAGCTGCCTCCTCGAGGATAGGTTTTCCCGAATCGGGCAGAGTGTCGGTGTAGTCGTAGATGGGCCTCGTGGACGTCTCCGAAGCGACGCCGGAGGCACCCGCCGCCATCACCCGCGCGTCCGCGAGGGAGCCTTGGTTGAGCTCGCTGAGCACGTCATCTTCGCGTGCGAGCGCAATCATGTCGGGATCGATGTCAATGAGCCACACCTCTTCCACATCAGGATGCTTGAGCACCTCTCGCAGCGCGAGGCCGTCTCCGCCGCCCAGAATCAGTATCCGATTGCGACGGGCGGCCAAACTCATAGCCGGGTGCACGAGCTGTTCGTGGTAAATGTGTTCGTCCCGGCTCGAGAACTGCAAGTTGCCGTTGATATAAAGGCGGTAGTCGACGGGGTTAAGGCCGGCCGTCATCACGATATGTTGGTACTTCGTCGTCTTGGAATACACAATCGGATAGTCATAGAACCTTTGTTCGAGAAGGAGGTTCCAAGCTCGGTTTCGGGTGTAACCGTAGCCGAGCGCGGCGGCCGTCAGCAGGATCATCAGTAATGAAACAAGCGGTCGTGCCACAGCCCGATGGCGCATGAAGTACAGGTAAGTAACCACCGCGACGACAAAGTTCACTCCCGCCACAAAGAAACTGATTTCGGTCAGCGGAAAATATTTCAGGAGGAAGTACACCCACACCAAGGCGCCGATGAAGCTGCCGATATAGTCCGTGCTGAGGACCGTTGCGATATTCGATTTGAGCGTCGGGACGTAATGTCGATTGATGCGCAAGACGAGGGGAATCTCGAGGCCGATCAGAAAACCGATCGCCAGGACGAAGAAGTACTGCACCAAGGGGAAGTGGCTCTCCATCGTCGCGTAGGACGCGTACGCCGCGGTCGGGGCGAAGCCGCCCAGCATCGCCAAGAGAACTTCGACCGCCAGGAATTTCTCGACCAAACGACGATCGCTGAGCCTCTGCTGCCAGTAGCCCGCTACGCCCATCATGAGCAACATGAGGGAGATGGTTACCGAGAATTGCTCGATGCTATTGCCGAGGGTGTACGTGGCGACAGTGCTGAGGACGCACTCGAAGATGAATCCGCTCGCGCCGGTACAGAACATCGAGAGAGCAAGCAGGGCGGTCGCGACGCGCGGGTGGATTGTCGAAGCGGAGAGTGTTTGCGAATGAGACGTCTCCATCGGACCGGGCACAGAGTGCCAGCCATTCTACCACCCCGGAGCTCGGCCGGCGACCGGCAACTTGTTCTGTATACTGAGGTTCCGTTTTCACCCCGACTCCAGCGGCGATGGCAAACCGACCCGGCATCTCGCGACGAAAACTGCTGCAAACGGCCGCCGCGGGTGGCGTCGCCGCGGCAGGGACGGCATTCCTTTTTCGCCCTGACCGCGCGATTGAAGGCTCGTTTGTCGATCGCGGCCACGTCGCAGGTCACCGCATTCGTGACTCGCAGTCTGCTCCGCCACCTCCCGAACGCGTGGCCGCCCCCGTGGTTGTGGTCGGCGCCGGTGTCGCCGGGCTTTCCGCCGCCTGGCGCATGCATAGGCTGGGGTTTCGGGATTTTGTCGTTCTCGAGCTGGAGGACCAAGCCGGCGGAAACTCCCGCTGGGGAGAGAACGAAGTAAGCGCCTATCCATGGGGCGCACACTACATACCGGTACCGGATAAGAGAATCCCACTGGTCCAGGAGCTGTTCGAAGAGCTGGGTGTGATCCAGGAAGGCCGCTGGGATACGGCGCACTTCTGCAGAGAGCCTCAGCAGCGGCTCTTCCTCGATGGCCACTGGCAGGAAGGGCTGGAACCGGGTCCTGAGGCTTCGAAATCGGACCGTGATCAGTTCGATCGCTTTTGGGACCGCATGGATTACTATCGGCAAGGGGGCGAGTTTACGATCCCCATTCAGCGGCCCAGGCAAACCGAGGGCTTGGATCATATTTCGATGAAGACCTGGATGGTCGAGCAGGGGTTTTTCTCGTCCCACCTGCGGTGGTACGTGGACTATGCCTGCCGTGACGATTATGGCGCGTCTTACGTAGACACCTCGGCTTGGGCGGGCATCCACTACTTTGCGGCACGCTCCAAGGAGGACATCGGAGTCCTGACCTGGACCGAGGGAAACGGTTGGATCGTCAAGCGGCTCTTGGAGAAGTTGCAGCCGTACCTGCGAACGTCGGCTCCGGTCCATCGGATCCTTCGGTCCCCCGGCGGCCTTGAGGTGCTGACCGAGGACGCGGTCTACACTTCCTCCGCTGTCATCTTCGCAGCGCCGACCTTCCTGGCTCCCTACATCATTCCTGAGATCGGCCCTGGCTTCCCCTCGATGGCCCGGCACGAATACTCACCTTGGTATACGGCCAATGTGACGCTTGACTGTACTCCACGGGAGAGCGGCGCTTCCCCGGCCTGGGAAAACATCCTGCACAACTCCCCCGGGCTCGGATATGTCGTAGCGACACACCAAGGGCGCCGGGCGGCCGGGGCGGAGACGGTGTGGACGTACTATCGGGCGCTGACGGAGGTTTCCCCCCGCGTGGGACGGGCCTCCTTACTGGAGACGAACTGGGATCAACGCAAAGAAGAGATTTTCCGCGATCTCGAGCAGGCCCATCCGGACATCCGCGATTGCACACGCCGCATGGATGTGATGCGACTGGGACACGCCATGATTCGTCCCGGCGTCGGATTCATAACCTCCGAAGCACGAAAACGGCTCGAAGAGTGGGACGGCCCGATCCAGTTTGCGAGTTCGGACCTAAGCGGGATTTCGATCTTCGAAGAAGCGCAGTATCGTGGGGTGCGAGCGGCGGACCGCGTACTCAAGCGCTTCGGTTTTCGGGATCTCGACTACGCCTGATTGTCAGAGCTCATCCCAAGCGACTTCCTGGGGCAGGATTCGCCGGCGGGCGATATAGAAAAGCGACGTTCCCTGCTTGACCACGAAATCCGAGGCTGGATTGAGATCCACGTCGCCACCCGAATCGCCCGATGCCACGGCCACGAGCGTGGCGTCAAGGCGATCTTTGAACGCCTGCTGCAAGGCGCCGAAGTTCCAGGTGCGGCTCGTATTCGAAACGCTCAAACGGTAGATCGTGTTGTCGGTCGAGTTGCTCAACAAGGATGCGATCAACGTCGTCGCCCCGGGGTCCTGAAGCGACTGAACCATGAGGGGAACCGAAAGTGGCGTGACACATTCGATGTTCGGGTCAATTCGCCTCAGATGCATTTCGTTTTCGGGCTGCCGCAGCAGAGCTACGATGTGGGCGTGAGAGTTGACGCTGCGAGCCGCGAGCGTAACAACGATCGTCTCATTATCGTCGTGGCCGTGGATGAGAATGCCGGCCGCCCGTGCGACGCAGGCGCGGTCCAGCACCTCGTCCGACGTCAAGTCACCGTGGACGAACTTCACCTCGTCCGGTACGGGGTTCTCTTCAGCCCGGTAGGAGCAAAGAACGATCGAGACGCCTCCCGCGCTTCTGTCTTGTCTTAATTCCCGGAGGAGTCTCTCGGTTTCTCCCTTGGTGTAGCCGAAGATCACGAGGTGATCTGCTTCGCTCAGCTGCGTCAGACCTCTCATGCGCCTCCTTCCAAAATCAAAAACCGACTCGGCCAACTTTGCCACGGCGACGGCAATGACGCCGATGCCGAACAGCATGATGACCACCGCGGTCGCCCTCCCGCCCAGCGAGCCGGGGGCGATATCGCCGTAGCCCACGGTCGTAGCGGTCACCACGAACCACCAGGTGTAATCCTGTATCGAAGCCAGCGGGCTGTCAGGCCCCTCGAAGAAGGGCATCAGGGCCGCACCAAGCACGTAGAGTGTCAGCAGCAGGGTCCCGATCCATGCCCAGCCGGCCTTGTGGACGATGCGCAGCAGAGCGTCCCGAAGCCGGCGAAAACGAGCACGAGCCGTCACTGACGCCCCCGGGCCGCTAAGCCGCCACCAAGGCGCCGATCATGATGGCTAGCGCAATCTGGGCGCAGACGGTCACTGAACAGGCGGCAAGGTTACGATCACGCTCGACCTCGATCTTGAGGGTCGTATGCGGCAGAAAAGCCTTGTCGATCAATATCTGGAAGGGAATGAGCAAGGCTATCCCAACCAGCGCGCTGATGGCGAAGCCGGTGATTCCCTCCATCCACCCAGTAAAGGGACCGGCGATAGCGAAGCTGAGGATGATACCCAACGTAGCCAGAGTGCCGCCAAGCATCAGCCCGGCGGCCGCGTTGCCTTTCTGGATCTCGTCGACGATGTTGAACGGCGTCACCCAGTCGTAGATCAGCGCGAACAGGATCAGAGCCGCCTGCCCCATGAAGAAAAAGCCTGCCGCTGTGTACCACGCTCCACCCTCACCCTGAAACGAGCCAAATGCGATCAGGCCGGTAGCTGTATAGCTGCCCAACTCCGCGAATCCGACGGCGGTGTTGCGATTCTTGAGTTCTCGAGTGTTGTGAACATGGCGCAAGATGATCTTTTCAACAACGAACTCGGCCACGAACAGAAAGACAAGCAACAGGAGACAGGAGAGCAGCAGTTCTCCGGTGTCTCGTAGCACGACTTCCCAGCCTGCCGAGAAGCGACTGACCCCTCCGCTGACGACTCCGGCCAGACCGAAGCCGAAACCAATGCTCAAGCCACAGCGGCGCAGAGCCACCGCCAGATTGCTCTCTTCTTCGATTTGGTAGTCGGCGGTGTATTCTACGGAATCGCCTCCGTCGGCCGGAGCCACGGCGGCACGAAAGCGTGCGTCTCGAAGCTTCTTGGCCAGCAGAAGGATCAAGAAGACCAAAAGGGTGTCGAACGCACCGTGAACTAAGGTCTCAATGAATTGCATCACGTCCTCGCCTTACTTTCCGCTGCCGCCGAAACCGCCCCCGCGGCCGCCCGGTCCCGCTCCTCGAACGGACGCCGACACCCGCCGAAACCCTCCCGTTCGGCCAAAGGCGGAGTTCTGATACCTGGGAGAGGTTTGGGTCGTCTTACTTCTTGTTCCGTACAACGGTGCGGTCGCCGTGCCGCCATAGTAGGGGCGTGAACCCCGATAGCCGCCCGACCAAGTGGACCAGGTACTCCGACCGTAGTAGTAGGGCCTCCCGAACAGGCTCCGGTAGAGCAAGTAGGGTCCTACCCAGGTCCAGACGCTCCCTCCCCGGCCGTCCGAGGCCCAGTGACCGTATCTCGGGTTCCCGACGTAGGCCATCCCAGGCGGGGCGGCGTGGGCCAGTTTTTCATCCTCGAAGCTGCCGTACGGTTTCGCCTCGACATCCATGCCCAGGTTGTCGACGTTGGCAAGGAAGAGGGCCAGGCTGACCGCAACGAAGCCGGTCTCAGAGGTCTCCCCGTTCTCTACCACCAAGTACTTGTGGTAGTAGTTCACCTTGTCGTCCTCGACCCAATACTCGGCAGCGTTGTCGTAGCGGTTGGGCCAACGCTCTTGGGGGTCGATCCGTAGCGTGTCCCATCGCCTCGGGTCGAGGTGCCTGGAGAGCTTCAGTCCGCTCCCGAACCAGCCGGCCGTCCACTGCCCTAGGCCCACGGCTGTGTTGCTGGTGAGGTTGTTGTACGTCTCCAGATCCACCTGACGCGGACGATAGTCGTAGTGATGCACCGCCGGGGAGTTGCGCGAGTCATCCCAACTGTACCGCCGGATGATCACGGTATACACGGCCTGCATGTCGATCAGCGTCTTGGAGTAGCTCAGCGAAAGCTCGCCCAGCTTTGCGGTGACCTGTGCGCCGGACTCCTCAAATCTCGTGGCGTTCTCCGAGAGGATCTGACGGTTGTCGCCGATCAACGCGTAGTCGGCATCATCGGACCCGACTTTGCCTGACTCACCGCGGATCGCTTCGTGTGCCGTCTCTGATTGGTTCACAAGTGCCGTCAGGGGCTGGAGGAGTTTGTCGATGTCCTCTTTGCGAGCCGGAAACTCGCGGGCGGTCTGGGCCGCGATCTTGCTTACAACCTGATTTTGATCCCTCTGCTTTTGCAAGTCTGCATTTGCGCCGCGGATCAGCGCAGGCGCGCTCTCGCGGCTCTTGGTGATGAAATCGCTTCGCTCCTTCCACTCCAGCGACATCTTGCGAGCGCCGGCGATCAGCGGCGAGATCTTCTTGAGGTTTTCGTTGAGAGCTTGCAGCTCTTTTTCATCGTCCCTTTCGAGGATCGGGGCGACGGTCTTCTGATAGAGAGTTTCCGCCGAGTCGAGAATCTTGCGAGCGGCGGTGAACTTCTGCGCCCAAGATTCTTTCTCGGCGTATCGCGCGAGGGAGGCGTATTGAGCCGACTCCTGGAACTGCCGGTACGCCTGCTCCTGCGCGTCCACCTCCTGCCTGGTCTGCTCGACTCGCTTGTGAAGGGCTTCGGCGAGGCTGACGCTGACGTCAGGCAGGCCCCCGCATGCCGTCAGCAGAACCAGGAGAGTGGCTGTCGGATATCTGCTCATAGCGGATCCACACACGGCCCGTCACGCGGGGCCGCGGACACTAACCCACGATTTCAACAGGCCGCCGCACTTCTTGGATCGGGGACGTGACGTGTCGCGCGCCCACAGTCCGGACGGCCGACGACCGCGTCCACACCACGGAGTCTTCCGACGGATAAGAATGAACCGTCTCGATCTCGGTCCCCGCGCCCCCCAGCCGCGCCCACAGCAACGTCTCCGGAGGCTTCTCCAACCGGACTTCGGTAGGAAATTCGAACGAGAGCCCGATTTCGTCCGGCCGCGTCCGCGCCTTAGCAACGCGGGTCTTGAGATTCCCCAGCAGCCTTTCAGCCGCGCCGCGGCGCAGCAGTTCTCCGGTGAAGCGATACACGACGTTGTCCAACTCCAAATCCAGCGCTCCGGCGGCGGGCTTGTGCGACACGCAGCTCCCAGGCCATGTCTGCAACGCGGTGTCCGAGCATACCAGCACCTCGCTCAGGCAACCAGCCCCCGCCCGAAAACGGAT
>CBDBIJ010000063.1:0-8204 GCA_965205655.1 Candidatus Latescibacterota bacterium | reverse complement strand
TAAGAAATCTTGCTATCCCCTAAGGTCTAACGCGAGGCTCCCTCTCCGCAACTTCGAGAATGTGACAGCTTCGTCAAGCGTCGCGCCAGTCCAGTGCCACGTGAAGCGACGGTTCGGAGCGGTTGTGGATCATCTCGTAGGCCCGTTTCACTTCGCGAAACGGGATCACGTGAGTGACAAGCTCATCGGCTCGGAGCTGTCCATCGGCCATCAATCGCACGACAAACTCGCCGTTGCGCTTACTATTCCATCGAACCAGATGCGGCGCCACGTCGTCCGATAAGCCACCGGCGCGCGAAGGCAGTAGATCTAGCTCCTTATAAAGAAGGTCCTCCGCCAAATCGATGGCGATTGACTGCCGCTGCCAGCCGACTATGACGACTCGGGCACCATATCGAGCCAGCTTAAGGGCCACTGGCACCGCTGGGGCGACGCCCGCGGTTTCGAGGACGACATCCGCGCCAATCCCGGTGAATTCAGTCATCCGCTCATCAGGGTCTTCCTGCTCAGGATTGATGGTGTGATCGGCGCCGAATCGGCTCGCGACCTCGAGCCGCCAGGGGTCTATGTCTACGGCGACAATTCGACCGGCACCCGCCATACGCGCGTGCTGCATGGCCAGCTGCCCCATAAGTCCCATGCCAACGACCGCGACATTGTCTCCGTACTCGATTCTTCCGCGCCGCACACCGTGAAGCGCGACCTTTGCCACCGACACCATCGAAGCCACATCGTCGCCCACGCGGTCCGGCAGCCGGATGGCGTTCCGGGCGCTGACCAGGGAGTACTCGGCGTGATTCCCGCCCGCGATCACTCGATCTTCAGATTTGAACTCCGTGACGCCGGGGCCACATTCTAAAACGAAACCGACCGACTGGTAGCCGGGGTTCATGGGATACACCCACTGCTGTCCCCACCGCCTTCTGACCAGATCGGGGTTGGTGCCCCGGTACAGGTTCATCTCGGTGCCCGCGCTGATGCCGGTAATGGTCGAGCGCACGAGAAGCTGACCAGGCCCCGGCTCGGGTGCCGCAGCCTCTTCTATGCCCACCTCGAAGGGCTGTGGGATAACTACTCGCTGCATTATCCCTCCTGCCTTAGTCGATCCGTATGCGGGGGTCGAGGGCGTCGCGCAGTCCGTCGCCGATGAAGTTCACTGCGAGCACCGTTAACGCGATGGCGAGGCCAGGAGGGACCCATAGCCAGGGCTGGTTTTGAATCACGAAGATGTTCTGCGCGGAGGTCATCATGTTGCCCCAGGTAGGAGTGGGAATCTGCACGCCCAACCCCAGGAAGTTAAGGGCCGCTTCGATGAGGATTGCGCTGGCGAGTCCCAACGTCGCCGCCACCGCCACGTAGGGCATCGTGCCGGGAAGAATGTGGAAGAAAAGGATACGCCGATCGCTCGCGCCGAGTGCCCGCGCCGCCGTGATGTACTCCATCTCCCGTAGGGAAAGGACCTGGCCGCGGACCAGACGAGCGAGTCCGGGCCAGCCGAGGATACCTATGACCAGCATGATGTTGAAGATACTGCCACCCATTATTGAGACCAGTATGATCAACGCCAGGAACGTCGGGAAGGTCATGACCAGCTCGGTGAAGCGCATGAGCAGGTTGTCCACCCATCCACCGACGTAGCCCGACACCTGTCCTATGAGCGTCCCGACCACCGCCCCGATCAAGAGCGCAACTGCGGCGATCACCAGCGTGACGCGCGAGCCGAAGAGGAGCCGGGCGAAGACATCGCGTCCGGCGGAGTCGGTGCCCAGGATGTGGGAAAGGCTCGGGGGATTTTTGATGCTATCGAGGTCGACGAAATTCTGGTCGTGGACGGCAATCCAAGGGGCGAAGATCGAACCAATGGCGAAGACCGTCAGTATGGCAACGCCCAGGAGCGATAGCTTGTGGCGCCGGAACCGTCGCCACAACCCTCTGCTGGACTCGCGGCGTTCTGATCTCAGCGCGGTCACACCACCGGCGGCGCGCTCGCTAGTCGACAAGGCCCACTACTCCTCTATGCATATTTCCAGCACGTCAGGCAACTCTTATTCGAGGATCGGCATAGGCGTAGAGAATATCCGCAAGCAGGTTCGAAGCCAGCACTAGCGCGGAGACGAAGAATGTCAGCCCCATCAGGGTGGGATAGTCGCGCTGGTGGATCGCATCGACGGCGAGCTGTCCCAGCCCGGGCCAGGAGAAAACGACCTCGATGACAACGGCGCCGCCGAGCAGCAGCGGCAAGCGGAGGGTCGTGATGGTGATAATCGGCAGGAGTGCGTTGCGGAAGGCATGATTCCCTCGTAAAAACCCGGTTTGAGGAAGTTCCAGCGATTTAGCACATCTGCGCGCTACCGTATGTTGGGGTAGTGTACGGAACAGAGACTGTATATTGTACCCAGGTGTGGGTACGTTTGTTCTAATTCGACCTACACAGACTTTTTACGAGAGAATCAAGGCATGTCTTCCGTAGACGGCGAGTTCGGACAGCCCCTTTGCGCGGGCCGTCGTCAGGAGCCTCGGCCGCCTGTCGGCGGCGGGTATCGTACCTCCAGGCTTCCAGTGTCAATGCCTCGGTGCGGGAGGGTAGCGTAACGTTAAGTGTGTTAAGACCATTCCTCAATTTGCATGCAACTCTTGACACTACCATGGCCGGAGACCGATCTCCGGCATACCAAGATTGGGTCTGTCGTATTCAGTCGAGATTGACTCGGCGGCCACGCAGTGATAAACCAGCGTCAGGCCCATGCTTGGAGGGATCATGAAACCCGAAGACGTTCGAGCCCTCTTCCCCGTGATGCGGCAGAGGACTTACCTGTTCAGCGGCGGCATTGCGCCTCTCTCGACCAAACATCAAGACGCAATCGCACGGTTCACAGATGAGCTGACCAACGACCCGGGAGAGCTCTACCGGAGGCTTCGCCAAGAGTTCGAAAAAGTACGCCACCTCTTCGCCGCGCTGGTGGGAGCCGACGAAGAAGAGGTGGCTATCACGGATTGCACCGGTACCGGATCTAACCTGGCAGTCGAGATGATCGAGCAGCGCTCTAGCGGCAACGTCGTTTTCGACGTGCTGGCCTACCCGTCGTCGGTATTCCCGTGGATGCTGCCCGGCCGCGCACATCTAGAGCGACGCTTCGTCGAGCGCCGCGAGGGCGTCGTTCATCTCGAAGACCTGTCAAACGCCATTGACGATGACACCGTCGCGGTTAGCATCTCGCACGTGTCTGAAAGGACCGGATTCCGACAAGATATTTCCGCTGTCGCCGATCTCGCTCACGAGCGCGGGGCCGTGCTAACCGTGGACGCCATGCAGTCCGCGGGCGCGATCGACTTCAACGTCCACGAGGCCGGTGTAGACTTTCTGTCTTGCGGGGCGATGAAGTGGCTGCTTGGGTCGGCCGGCGTGGGCTTCCTCTACACGGCCAGGCAGCATTTGGACAAGATGCCGCCGCACGCCGGAGGGGCAGGCGCCCTACCGGATTCCAGGCCCTGGGGAGAGCGAGGGTTTGCGCCTAAGCAGGGCGCCGAACGCTTACAACTGGGCGTCTCCAACCTCATCGGCCTCGCCGCGACCACCCCTGGCCTCGAGATTCTGGCGAACGTAGGCATGGACAATGTGCAGGCCCACGTACTCGACCTTTCCACGTATTGCATCGATGGTTTACTTGAGCGTGAGATGAACGTGATCACGCCCACTAGCCCACATCACCGGGCAGGTATCGTGGCCATCGAGATGGAAGACTGTGCTGCGGCAGATGCCTTCCTGTGCAGTCGCGGCGTCGACGGGTACCACTACCAGAACATTCTTCGGGTCGACCCACATATTTTTAACGATCGAAGCGACATCGACAGGTTTCTTGCGGAGCTAGACGCGTATCTGGCACAGAGCAGCTAGGAGAGACAATTGCCTTCAGAGATCATGACCGTTACGGGACCTATATCAGCCGACGAGCTCGGCTTCACGTTGATGCACGAGCATATGTTCCTGGACCTTATGCGAGACACGTGGGGGGGCCCCACTTACCTCAACGACATGGAAGTGGCTCAGATCGAACTTCAACGCTACAAGGATGCCGGCGGCACGACTCTCCTCGATCTCACGTCTGGAGGCCTCAGGGAGAACGATCAGGATCTGCTGTTCGACGAGGACCTAAACCATCTGAAGCACGCTGACGCAGTCAGAGATATGGCTCAAAGGACAGGGCTCAACATCGTGCTCGGCTGTGGGTGGTATCGTGAGACCTATTACGAGCAGCGCCTGTGGAGAATGTCGACCGACCAGATCGCCGGGGAGATGATCCGGGATCTGAACGAGGGTATCGACGGCACGGATGTGCGGGCAGGCGTCATCGGCGAGATCGGCGCACATTTCAACTGGCTGTCGGCCATCGAAGAGAGGGTCCTACGCGCTGCCGCCCGGGCTCAACTGGCTACCGGCGTCCAGCTTACAACCCACGCCACTCGCGGGCCGCAGGGGTTGGAACAACTCGATGTGCTCCAGTAGGAAGGCGTGGACCCGCGGCGCGTCGTTATCGGTCACTCCGGGGGCTTCCCAATTGGCAAATATCATAGAGAGATAGCAAAACGGGGCGCCTACGTCTCTTTTGATAGAATGGGCAACCTCAAGAACGCACACGAGTTCGATCGGAAGCGCACGCTTGGTCTCATCAAGGATCTGGTCGCGGCGGACCTTGCCAAGAATATCGTCTTTTCGCACGACGTATGCTACAAAACCGACTTCGCTCTTTACGGCGGAAGCGGATATCACTACCTTTCGACGGACGCGTTTCCTCTTCTGAGCAGTGAGATAGGACTCACGGAAGAGCAGTTCAACACGATCATGATTGACAACCCCCGGCGCCTGCTGACCGGCGAGGATTAGCAAGATCCGAGTGGCCCGGCCGGCGCGGAGCCCCGTCTGCCGTGCGCCCATCGTCGCGTCCTATCGTGCTCTTCGAGGGCCTAAGCTTCGTTCCTGGACATCTACGCCAGAGCGATTTGAATCCTCGGCGTGTGTCGGGAATCCCTGGTAATATGTGATCAAGCACGGAGCCCCATCAGCGTATTCGCAGACTGTGATAGTTCGGTAGCGACGGGAGCCCGATAGTGGGGAATCGAATGGAAAGCAAATCTGTCATCGTGACCGGTGGCAGCAAGGGTCTGGGCCGGGGCATCGCAAAAGTGTTCGCCAGCGAGGGCGCGCACGTGCTGGTTGTCGCGCGTCAACAGGATGCCGGAGAGCGGACCGTCAAAGAGATAGCCGACGCTGGGGGAACCGCGTCGTTCTTTCGCGCCGACGTCAGCAGTTCGGACGATGTTGGAGCCATGGCGAAGACAGCCGTAGACCGGCATGGCGGCATCGATATTCTGTGCAGCAACGCCGGAATCTTTCCTCTATCGAGATTGGACCAGATGGCCGAGGAAGAATGGGATACGGTTAACTCGGTCAATTTGAAAGGAACTTTTCTGACGGTAAAGGCATGTCTGCCTGAAATGATTAAGAGTGGAGAGGGGCGAATACTCCTCACGTCGTCCATTACGGGTCCGATTACCGGATATCCCGGGTGGGCGCACTATGGCGCCACCAAGGCGGGTATGCTGGGGTTCATGCGCACGGCGGCCATTGAATTTGCCAAGAATAACATCACGATCAACGCCGTGTTGCCCGGGAATATCATGACCGAGGGTCTGGAAGACATCGGTGATGAATACCTGCGCCGTATGGTGCAAGCCATCCCTATGGGAAAATTGGGAACTCCGGAGGACATTGGCTACGCAATGCTTTTTCTCGCCTCCCGCGAAGCAAACTATATAACCGGTCAGACACTGGTTGTTGACGGTGGACAGACGCTTCCCGAGTCGATCGATGCGGTTTCGTGAGCCGCGTTAGCGTTGCTGAGCGGAGCGACGGGCCCTAGTGTGATAGAGTTTTTTCCGTTGGCTCCATTGTAAGATTGATGCCAATGCCGACAGGTGCGGAAGGGAGACACGATGCAAGAGACGAAGACCGAAAAGGCTGTGGTACATCCGCTGGAGCCACTTTCCAACACCGAGATCGAAGCGGCCGTCTCTATCGTCAAAGCAGATCCTCGTGTGACTGATACATTCAGGTTTGTCACGGTGGTCCTGAATGAGCCTACAAAGGACATCGTGTTGAACTACGAGGGTACGGGTGAGATAGAGCGCGAGGCGCAGGTCATCCTACTCGACAGAGCATCGGCGCTGTGTGTCGAGGCGCTGGTCTCGCTGACACGGTCGGACATCACTTCGTGGTCTCCGCTCGAAGGTGTACAGCCATCGCTCATGCTGGACGAGTTCGCTGAATGCGAGGAAGCAGTCAAGCGTTCGCCAGAGTTTCTTGAGGCCTTGCGGAGACGTGGTGTCGACAACGTCGATCTGGTGATGGTTGATCCATGGTCGGCCGGCGCCTACGGCGTCGAGCCGGAGGAGGACAGCGGCCGGCGGCTGTCACGCGCCCTGGCCTGGGTTCGATCGGAACCGACGGATAACGGCTATGCGCGCCCCCTACAAGGAGTGGTTGCGGTTGTCGACCTCAACAAGATGGAAGTTCTCCGTGTCGAGGATTACGGCGTTGTGCCGCTGCCGCCGGAAGCTGGAAACTGGACGCGCAAGCACATCACGGAAGTGCGAACCGACCAAAAGCCCCTGGAGATTATTCAGAACGAGGGGCCCAGTTTCACGGTGAATGGCCATGAGATACGTTGGCAGAAATGGCAGTTCCGAATCGGATTCACGCCACGTGAGGGTCTGGTCCTGTATACCGTGGGATACGAAGATAAGGGAACCGTCAGGCCGATACTCTATCGGGCATCGCTGTGCGACATGGTCGTTCCCTATGGGGATCCGAGTGAAGCCAGCTTCCGCAAGAACGCGTTCGATATAGGTGAGTACGGCATGGGACAACTCGCCAATTCACTAACGCTCGGTTGCGACTGCCTGGGACACATCCACTATTTCGACGCACCGATGACGAATAGTCTCGGCGAGCTGTCCACCATCAAGAACGCGGTGTGTCTCCATGAGGAAGACAACGGCATCCTCTGGAAGCATACGGATTGGCGCACTGAGGAAGTTGAGGTCAGGCGGTCCCGTCGCCTGGTCGTGTCTTTCATTGCGACCGTTGGAAACTATGAGTATGGCTTCTATTGGAACTTCTATCAGGACGGCACACTTGAACTGGAAGTCAAGCTCACGGGAATCATGAACACGACCAGTATCATGCGGGGAGAGAAGTCAGAGTACGGCACCGAGGTTGCGCCGCAACTCAACGCCCCCTACCATCAGCACATCTTCAATGCCAGGCTCGATATGTGTCTGGACGGCCAAAACAACTCTGTGTACGAGGTAAATTCCAAACAGGTACCTCGCGGCGACAGGAATCCTCACGGCAATGCCTTTGTTGCGGAGCACACGTTGTTCAAGGTAGAGAAGGAGGCTCAACGCCTCTGCAACACACCGTCCAGCCGTTATTGGAGGATAGCCAACCCCTCAGTCAAGAACAAAATGGGTCAGCCAGCAGGCTACCGCCTGGTGCCTGGCGAGAACGCCTTGCCATTTGCTCATGACGACGCTGCGGTGATCAAAAGGGCAGGGTTCCTTACCCGGCATCTGTGGGTTACGCCTTATGAGCGTAACGAGAGATACGCTGCCGGGGAGTACCCCAATCAGCGAGCTGAAGGCGATGGGTTACCTAAGTGGACCGCGGCGAATAGGCCGATTGTCGATACCGATGTGGTGGTGTGGTACACGTTTGGGCATACCCACATCCCGCGGCCAGAAGACTGGCCGGTGATGCCGGTGCACAAGATCTCGTTCATGCTGAAGCCCGATGGTTTCTTCGATTCCAATCCCGCTATGGACGTGGCGCCTTCGCCGTCGGACGGATCATGCTGCCACAACGGCGGCGAGACGTGCTGCCACACATAAGAGGACTGCTGCCTACCCTAGACATCTAACGTGGCACGCTTGCAGCGCGCTTCGTACACCCTCATCATGGTCTGTCGCTCCGTTGCGCCGCCATGTGCTCGCCGTCGCCCTCTCCTCGATCGAAACGTTACGTTGGATCGCGCTCGGCAAGGCGTTCCGGTGCATACTGTGCGAATCGGAGTGCAGTGGCCCCGGCCGCTGGGTCTGCACGACCCGAGTCGCTACGCATCCACCCTATGAGCACGGCACCGGGCTCG
>CBDBIJ010000062.1:0-6251 GCA_965205655.1 Candidatus Latescibacterota bacterium | reverse complement strand
GGTCTTCACCGCTTCGGGGTCGCGGTCGAAGACGATGATCTCGTGATCGCCCTGCAACAGGCGCGTCGTCATATTGGCCCCCATTCTCCCCGAGGCCGATCATCCCTAGTTGCATTTGCATTGTCTCCTTCTCTGGATGTAGTCTCGTGTCGGCATCTATCCCAGCGCTGCGGTGACGCGGCGAAGTCCTTGTGGCACATTCGACCCCAAGTGGATGCGGATGACATGTCGGCCGGCGTCAATCAGCGCCTGCCGGTCGCCGAGAGCCTGCGCCGCCTTCAGCACGCCGAAGCTCATGGAGGAGGCCGAGGACCCGACCACATCGGGAATGTCGGCGTCTTCTGCATTGTCACAAGTAAACTGTATGAAGAGCCCGAGTCCCGCGTCGCCTTTGTGGAGCTGTCCGGTCGAATGAAGGAAACGCGGCCCATAGCCAAGTGTCGTCGCCAGCCGCGACCTCCGGGTGATAGCCAGACGCAGGACCGGCCCAGGGCTTCGTCCGTGTCGGGCCCGGGCGGCACATAGGCCTGGAGTGCAACGTTAACCGCGACCACCACCATCATCTGAAGCGCGGCTGAGGTGGTCGTCGAGGATTTCGGCGAGTGAAGAGCCAGCGATATCGCCGTAGACGGCCAGGCCCCGGGTCGAGAGCGCGGGCTGGACTGTGGCAGCGTGCGGTCGAGGAGGTAGGCATCCGTCATCGAGCGTGCCGAAACCTTGGCCGCCTCACGTTCGGTTGATCAAAGGGTTGATGCCGGTAGCGAACCCCGCGACCGCAGTGGCCAGTTCCCATATCAGAAATTGAGCCCCGAGATCGTACTTGTCGGCGAGCTCCAAGCGAACGACGGGATGCCCGGCTTCGGCGAGGGCGTCGACGGCGCCGTCGTAGGTGTTGGCGCCGGCCAGTCGCAGATAGGCGAAGAGCCGATCGTCGCCGTATTCGTCGGGAGAAAGCAGGGCCTCCCCGTCAACCGGGATGGATCCCCTTGCCCTCCTTTCCCGTGCTTTCGGCGATCAGCTGTTCGACCCAGGCCCCGAGCGGGGCGAGCTCATCCGAGGCCACGAGGGTGGAGTTTGTCGCGGCCAGCGATGGCAGCCGCGCCCATGACGGCCCCGAGAAGACAGCCGGGTTGTCAGCCGAGGATCGACATTCTCGCGCAACTGATTCTGCCCCGTCGACAAGCCGCACCACATCGATACCGCCGAGACGAGCGGGAACGAGGCCGAAAAACGACAGCGCCGAGTAGCGCCCACCGATTTCGGGGTCGTTAAGAAGATGTGGCGAAACTTCAACTCCTCAGCCAGGTCCGCCAGGCCACTCCCGGGATCAGTAATGGCCACGAAGTGATCTCCCCGCATGGTCGCCGCAGGTCTCCGCCGTTCGGTTGTAGAAATACTTGAGGAAAGAGATCGTCTCGACCGTACCGCCAGACTTGGTGGCGGGAATGAAGAGTGCTCTCGCCGATCTAGGCGTTGAGCGTGAGCGAGGACGGCGCTCGGGTCGGTGCTGTCGAGAACGGCGAGATCGAGGAATCCGGAAGCGACGCCGAAGATGCGTCGAAAAACTTCCGGCGCCAACTGGACCCACCCATTCCCAGCAGAGCCCGTGGCACGTAGTTGTCGCGACGCACGCTCCTCGAGCAAGCCTTCGATCTCGGCAAACTTCTCGGGCATGACCGAGGGACTGTCGAGCCAGCCGAGCCGAGATTCGAGATTTCAGAAGGGTCAGGGCTCCAGACTGTGTAGTCGCGGTCCCAGATTCGGGCGACGATGTCCTCGTCCTCGACGCGACGAAGAAACGCTTCGACGGCACCGCTGAGTGAGTGGGGAATGGATGAGGCGTCGGAAATGTTCATACTATATTCTCGATTAAGTCGATAAGGTAGATCCTCACGTAGTCGCTTACAAGCTTGGAGTGGTCTTCTACCACTCCTTATGTTCAGGATTCGACAGCCCAAGAGCGAGCTCGCGCGATGGTTTTGCAGATCTACACAGATGGGAAATCCTACTACACCCAGGTAAGAGGTATGGGAGCGACGGACAGTCTTCATTGGGCTCGCGAGGACGATCGATGGGTTGCATCCAAACAACAGCTTCCCGGAGGGCTCCAGGAGGCAGCCTTGTCGCAAGCGCCAGCGGAGCTTCAAGAGGAACTTTTCGCCTTCGCCACGCGAGCGCAGGCCATCGGCACATCGAACTGGGATTTCAAGAACTGACAGAGTCAACGAATGCGTCTCCGTGTCTGCGTAGGTAGTTGATATGAACGGAGACGCCGTTGCCGATACCGCCATCCTGCTCGCCGCGATTCTGACTCTGATCGCCATAACGGCCAAACTGATCGCGGCGAATCTCGTCACCCGGGTCCAGAGAGACTACAACCGACTCGATCGCGACCGCAAGGAAATTATCGGCCGCCTCAAGCAGGCTCAGCTGATGACGACGTCGGCGAGAGGCACGCTCGAATTCTGGCAGAGACGACACGAGGAGACCTCCACGAAGGTGCGGGACATGGCTCGCGATCTCGAGGCCTACAAGGGACCAGTTCGGTCCCCTCGGCATTGAGGAGGATGCAGAGGAAATGGAGGACCTCGACACACTCGATTTCGACGAGGTCGCTCGCGCCGCCGCCGAGGGCGAGAGGCCCGAGGCGAGGAGCTATAATCAGGAGGTGTGGAAATAGACAGACGGCGATCCTACCCTTCCTTTGTAATTAGCCATCACAAACGCCGGGGCTATCCCGGCAGGAAGAGAGGAGAATCGCCATGGCACAACCTAAGCCGAGCACGACGGAAATGTCCATGCCCACGTTCGAGACGCTGGAAGAGTGGACACGCTCGCAGATTCAGTCGCTGATGCAGTCGGTTCTGGATGAAGAAGTCACCCATGCGCTGGGACGGTCACGGTACGAGCGACAGGCACCGTTGGACGCAGCCGGCGGCTACCGCAATGGGTACGGGAAGCGGCGGCGACTGTCCTTGACCTCGGGCACGATCGAGGTGAAACGCCCTTGGGTGCGGGGTCTGGAAGAGCGATTTGAGAGTGCGGTACTGCCGCTGTTCGCCCGGCGCACCCAAGAAATAGGTCAGCTGCTGCCAGAGCTTTACCTGCACGGTTTGTCTTAGGGCGACTTCGAGCTGGCGCTGCGCGGCCTGCTGGGCAAGGGAGCGCCTTTGTCGGCGTCCTCGATCGCTCGTTTGCGTGAGAAGTGGATCGTCGAATACAACGCCTGGCGCAGCCGACGACTGGATGACCGCGAGCTCCGTCTACGCCTGGGCGGACGGGATCTACGTCAAAGCCGGTCTTGAGAAGCAAAAAGCCGCTCTCCTAGTGGTCATCGGCGCGATGAGCGATGGGCGCAAAGAAGTCCTGACGATTGTCCCGGGCTATCGCGAATCGAAGGAGTCGTGGGCGGGCGTACTGCGCGATCTGCGTGACCGCGGACTGAGCGTGGCGAAGTTGTTGGTGGCGGATGGGCACCTGGGTATCTGGGCGGCCCTGGCAGAGGTCTGGCCGGAGACGGCTGAACAGCGATGCTGGAATCACCGCATCCTGAACGTGCTGGATAAGCTGCCAAAACGCGTGCAGGTCGAAGGGCGGCACCTGCTGACACAGATCCCGTACGCGCCGACCCGTCAGGAAGCGACGAAACGTCGCGATCAATTCGCCAAACGGTTTCGCCGCGAGTGTCCAGACGCCGTCGATATCCTCGAGCGCGATTGGGACCGTATGGTGACATTCTATGACTTTCCCGAGGCCCACTGGCAACACCTGCGCACCACCAACGTCGTCGAAAGTCCCTTCGCTTCGGTACGGTTGCGAACCAATGCGGCCAAACGATACAGGAAGGTGGCCAATGCCACCGCCCTCATTTGGCGGGTACTGATGGTGGCCGAGAAACGATTCCGGCGACTCAATGCACCGCATCTCATGACTGACGTCTACGGCGGTGAGTGCTACGAAAATGGATCACCCATCGCGCAAAGGAAGAAGATCGCCGCCTGAGTTGTTTACACACCATTTGACCCTAGCTCGGGTTGAGTGAAGAGGATGTCAGTGGACCATCCCACACCAGCTTTCTGACGACGATGCAGCCGATGATTCAAGATGGTCACGTACTGTCCAACTGCGACTTCACCTTGATCGGGGCACCGCAGTGGCCATTCGCATGGAGTGACGGACTGCACATGGCCGTCCTGCGCCCGTCGACTTCGGGGGAGTTCGTCTGCTTTCTCGCCGAGCCCGGCAAGCTGCCGTTCCAGCGACACATGCGGCGCCGCGCCATGCAGTGGCTGGTGGCAGAGCAGAATTAGACAGCAGTCCCCTACTTCGCCAGGACCATCCTGCCTGCAACCGCGTTTCCATCGACGCCTAAACGATATAGGTAGACACCAGCCGCTACCGACGAGCCGGCGGCGTCCCGGCCATCCCACACAGCAGAGTACACTCCGGCTACCTAGCGACCCTCCGCGAGCACCCGCACTTCCTGCCCCAGGGTGTTGTAGATTGCCAGCCGTATCTGAGAAGTCTGCCTCAGCGAATATTCGATCGTCGTCGCCGGATTGAACGGGTTTGGTTTCGCCGGTGCCACTGCGAAGATGCCGTCAGACGCGGCAAGCTCCGATGTCGTGGCATCTTGAGCGGCGACAGTCCTTTTCGAGGCCGGCGGCGGATTGTAGATGACGCCGGGAGTATCCCAACCACTCTGAAGGAAGAGATCGGCATTGATCCCCACGATCGCCCACTTGCCGATGAACGAACCCGTGCACTGCGAGTTCTGTCTCAGGTAGACGGTTCCGTTTTGAGCGTAGCGATTTCCCTGAAAGGTCGCAGCCAGCCCGACCTTTGCAGCCTTTGGTGTGGCGCCGACGTTGCCGCTGTTTCCGTTGATGCCTTCGACGTACACGATGATGTCGGAGGCGTCGATACCAGAGCCGGCGTCGGGGCCCGAAGAATGAGTTCTTGCTGATGGCGAACCGCTCCTTGATCCGCAGCGTCGACGGCCCCTGGAACAGGAACGACGCATTGACGCCTCCGTCGAGCTCGCGCAGATCGTAGTCGCCGGCGCTCAAGATGAGGGTGCCGTTCTTGCGCACCTTGATCAGGTCGTACGCATCAGGCGTAGCCGTGTCGCTACCCCCCTGCGGCACGTCGATGACGAGGGCGCCCGGCGTCGCCGTTTCGAATGCCGGCAACCCGAACCCCTGGAACAGGGGCCAGTCGGAGGCGGGGGCCATCGTCTGCTCGGCGATCGTCACCCCGGAGCCGACCGACACCAGATCGTTGTAGACGAGTGCACCGAGAATCGTCGCGTTCTTCTTCACCTTGACGTTTGGCGCCTTCAGCTGCACCCCCTCTTCAGTCAGCACGCCGATCCCGACCACCATCTCCACGCCATCCGCCTGGTAGGGCCCCTCGGCAAAATCTACACCCCCGACGGAGCCGCTGTGGACGATGCTGTTCTTCTTGAGATGCATGCTGTGCTGGGCGATCAGTGAGTAGCTGTTCGGTGTGATGACGATGCTTACGTCCACGTCATCCGTGTCTGTCTCTGTTCCATCATCCACCACCAGAGTGATCGTGTGCGTTCCGAGCGACAGCGTGATTACGGGATTCACGCCCGTCACTGTGCCGCCTCCTTCGGGGAAAGGTCCTGTCCAGGTGTAGGTGAGCGGATCCTCGTCCGGGTCGGTGAATCCTGAGCCATCCAGCGTCACTGCTGTGCCGCTGGCAGAAATCTGCTCTGCGTTCAGATCCGGTCCGGCGTTGGCCACCGGCGGCTGGTTGATGCTGCAGGTGATATTGAACGTGCCTCCACTCAGAGTGATGACGCTGGGAACAACCACGCAATCCCCGGCGACGGAAAATGGGGTCACCTGACCTCCGGCGATGAGTTTATAGCTGAGCCCGGGCATGAGCTGAGCAAACGACGATGCCTCCGAACCAATGAAAGTGTGCAGACCATTCAGATACCACCCACCGACGTAGTTACTCGCATCGACATTCACCGTCACCGTGTTGAAGGACAGCGTATTTTCGCTGCCCGTTGCCGCTGCCGAACTCGTGCTCACATCGCCGTTGCCATCGACCGTGAACTTGAAGACACCGCCACTTGAAACAATGGCAAACTCCAAGCCGAGCAGCAGCTCACCAGACGACGATGCATACGAAGCAATGATTGAGCTCAAAGCTCCATTCACATACCACCCACCGGGGAAATCGCTCGCGTCGATATGCACGGTCCCCGTGTTGAA
>CBDBIJ010000061.1:0-6486 GCA_965205655.1 Candidatus Latescibacterota bacterium | reverse complement strand
GCGCTGCAGGGGTGAGCGACATCTTCCTCGGCGCCACAACTGTTCCCGGGTATGAAGAGCGGGGCCACGCGACGCTTGAACAGCTCAAACCGGTTGTCGACGAGCTCGAAGCGCGAGATATCCGCACACCGGGAGTGATTCTGTCACCGCCCTCGCAGGAGATCGTGCTCGGAACGGATGAAACAGGGCGGACCGACTTCTGCTTGACCATTCGCGCTTTTGGTGAAGCCGGTATCGACACGGCTCTTTTTTATCCCCTCGACCGCTTCCTCTACTTCAAGGAATACCATGAAGGCAGACCGCTCATGGTCATGCCCGGTGACGAAGAGTGGGACGCCGTACTCGATTTCTTCAGAGAAGTGGTGGCCGTCGCCGAGGAGGTGAATCTGCGGCTGGCCAGTCACCTGTGGGCCGTTGACGTCGTTCACGGCATCTGGGACGCGGTGCCGAGCCCCAGCAATGGTGTCACCTATTGCCAGGGCATGTGCCTGATTGGCGAAGACCCCCACACGCCCGCCGAAACCTGGGGCATGGACAAGATCTTCTTCGCCCATGCCCGCAACCAGGTCAGAACCGGTCCCTGCCTCAACGACCACGACGAAGTGCCCCTTGAAAGCGGCGACGTCGACATGGCCCGCTGCGTCCGCGCGCTTGTAGAAGCCGGATATGACGGTGTCATCATCCCCGAACACCTCGGGCCACAAAGCGTCGCTGACGCCGTCACCTACCTGAAAACACTGATTGACTAGCCTGAATGATTCATGAATTCGCTGAGTTTGAGCGGGATCCATTAGATGATGGCACACGGAGGCGTTTCTCGCTCAACTGTGATTGTCGGGTCCGTGTTTCATGATCGGAGGTCGCTGTGTCAGGCCGTAGAGCCTTTCGTTTGAGCGAAGTGATCCCTTGGTCGTGCTGGTGATCGATTTTCTGCACATCGCCATCCGTGTGTGCATTCACGCCGTGTCGAGGTTGAGGACGATCGTCTTCATCAAGTCCTTGAGGGGATACGACGTCGGAAAGTGAAAGCGAATCCTGGTGGCGTGCTCCCGCACTCTGGCGCCGATTTTGAGGACGCGGAGTTGGATCGTATCGAAGTTGGACGTCGTCCATTGGGTGCCTTGCATACCGATCTGTTTGATCGCGTGCACAAGCACGTAGGCGGCGCTGTGCAGGAAGAGACGGAATTGGTTGGCTGGAAAGCGATGGCAGGACGTCCGGTCGGAGTGCAGGAAGGTCTTGTGATTCTTGATGAAGCCTTCCATGCGTCCGCGGGCGCAGTAGACTTTCTCGTAAAGAAACTTGGGCGTTCGATTGCGGATGTTCGTAACGACAAAACGCGGGTTGGTCTTTCCTTGCGTGATCTCCGCTTTGTAGATGATGATGCGCGGACGGCTCCAGCTACCGGCCCGATAGTCGAAGCTGTCAAAGAGCCGCACCGGTTCATCGGTCTGCTCGGCCAGCGCCGCCGCCAGCTCCATCAGCGGTTCGCCGAGTGCTTTGAGCTTCTTGTTGATCGCCTGTCCGAGAATGAAATCAATACCGTATCCATCGCACAGGTCGTGCACCTCAGGGGTGCTGAAGTGCGAGTCACCCCGTAAAGTGATCTTCGTCTTCGGCCACACCATGATCAAATGATCCAACACGCGTTTCAGAATCGCCGCGGCCTCGCGACCACGGATCCTGCGACCCGGTCGCAGAAGGGTGGTGATCAACTTGCCCGTCTCCCCTTCGTAGAGATGGATCGGCAGGTAGCAATACTCGTCATAGTAGGCGTGGAACAACGTGAGTTGCTGTGAACCGTGCGTGGGATCATCCGTGTCGTCGATGTCCAGGATGAGCTTCTTGGGCGGTTTGTCGTACGACTCGATGAAGGTTTCCAGCAACGCCTCCCCCATTCGGTAGAGGTCCGAGCGGGTGACACTGTTTTCCAAACGCGACATCGTCGGTTGGCTGGCCAGATCGTCTCCCGTGAGGGGCAATCGCTCGCACGCGATCTTCAAACCCGGATCGGATCGCAGGTCGTCGCTGTCATTGGCGTCCTCATACCCGCAGGCGATTTGAAAAACGCGCTGGCGGATGAGATCCGTATAGGTATGGTCGATGTAGCTTTGATGTCGCCGATCCGACATCGCCCCCACGAGTCTGTTCACGATCCCTGTACGGGCTTCCGCCTGTCGCAGAAGCAGGACGCCCCCATCGCTGGTGGTCGTGCCGCCGTCGAAATCGGCTTCGATCTTCTTGCCCGAAACGTTTGCAAAGGACAGGGTGATCTGCGAAGTTTCCATCCGCGGTGGACCTCTCGATTGGGTGTTGTTTGTGTCCAACCCTAACGTAGGGCAAAACAACCACTTGTACAGAGGCTCACCGCATTTTTATGAATAATCCGGGCTAATAACTCTCCGTATGACGAACTACTGCACAGCGGCGAGCAGTTGCGACGCCTTCCAGGCGACCTGGTGATGGGGGTGGGCGCACATCGGCTGGAGTCGCGCGCGCAAGAGGTCAGCATCAGTTCCCATGTTCGCCAGGGCGCTCATGGCGTTGAAGCAGACATGGGGCTCCTCGTCATCGAGGCCACGCAGCGCCAGTTCCTGAAGATCAGCCGCCCCGGGACCCCACACCTCGAGGGCCTGCATGAGGTTGTGCCGCACCCATGGCGAGTCGTCTTCGACGCTGGCAGCAGCAGCCGTAGCGGCATCCAGACCGGCGAGGCCGATATCGGCGAGCAGATCGAGGGCAGTTGCCCGCATCCACTCATCATCCACTGACAGAGAATCGCTCAGCAGAGACACGGCGTCGTCCTGCACGTTGCTGAGCACGAGGGCGGCTCGCTCGCGAGTCGTCGGCTCGGTGGCATCTGCAAAGGCGTCGGCCGCCACGTCAACGGCGGCTCCACCGTGGAGGGCGAGCTCGTACGCAGCTTCGATGGTGTCAGCCGTTTCCGCAGGATCGGTCGCCTGCTCCCATAGAGATGCTGCATCAGAGCCGGGCGCCCCGTCAGCTGAGGTGGCGCACAGCCAGCCCCATACGGACCGCCTCGAGTGGGGGCCGGGATCACCAGCAGCTTCGTCAGCAGAGTATTCTTTGCCGTCGTACCCCGGTGTCGCGTTCCAGCTCGGGCCGGCCGGCTCGGCACAGCGCTCGAAGACGAACTTCACCATGATACGCGGCCGGTCGCACCTGTTGATTGTTCCCCGATGCCACAGGTTGTAGTGGGTGAAAGCGAGAGTGCCCGCTGGAACGGCGAGTGTTTCCGTGTGTTGATCCGCATTGGGCCGCAGCGCACTCCAGTACTGACTTCCGGACACAACTTGCGTCGGGCCACCCTCGATGCGGACGTCGTGAGGATAGTAGAACACGTTGAGTCGTCGCGGCCGGTGCCAGCGCCGCCAGGGGCGGTTCCAGCCTTTGAACTGGCGCGCTGTGCCGTCCTGGTGGTGACGCTGTTCGCGCGGCTGAGGAGTGTCGGGCCCGGCCGCCGGTAACAGATGACAGTGGCGATGGCACTGCAGGCGATAGTCGGGACCGAGAAGGCTGGTGAGAATGCCACGTACTTCGTCGCGAGCGAAGAGCTGCTGCAACCCCGGGACCAGGTTGTAGATGTCGTTGTCGGGATCGCCGTCCTTCGCATAGAGCTCGAGGATGGCCTCGCCCGTTTCGCCGTGCGGCTCATCGGGTGCCGGCTGGGCGACGAGAAAACCGCTGCGTACGAAAGCGGCCATCTGGGCATCGGTCAGGAGGTTCGCAGGCCTCATGGTCTCACTCTGCGAACTGGAAGGCGTACAGACGCACGTCGCGCAGCAGGAAGTGCAGGCGCACGGGTTTGCCCGCCCACTGCCCGAGCTCGGCGCCGTGGGTCCAGCGCACGACGCCGTCGAGCTCGTCGCTGGTGAGCGGGATGCTGTCGGCGAAGCTGTAACCTGGCGCGGGAGTGTCGTCGGTCCAGTAGCTCTCAAAGCTCTCGGGGTCGACCGCGAGGAGCTGTACCTTCAGCCGCGGATCGGGTCCCGGTGGGTTCCACGTTGACGACGAGGCGCCGCCCTTCGAAGAGCAGCGGCCGGGTCCAGAACGTGCCTTCATGCGCTTCGGCTTCGATACCGACGATGCGGTCCCGCTTGAAGACGACACGACCCATCGCGGTTTTGTGGTGGCGACCGTCGGTGGGCCGGAAGGAGTCGATGGCGCCACCGTGCGGCCAGTTTTCCGCACGGTAGTAGAGCGCCAGATGGTCCTTGCCAGCGGGCAGGGATTCCGGGCGCCACGTGGATGCGGTGATCGTCGAAATGTCCAAGGTGCGCCAATCGGTACGAAGATCTCCCGCGTCGGGCGCCGCCAGGTGCGGTTGTCGCGGCTTACCGCAACCTGGACGGGGGTCCGCCCGCTGCGGTGATGGAGCGCTGAGGGGAACATGAAATGGGCTCTCTCGGCGCCTTCGTAGCGGGAATAGGCCGGGTTGTAAAGTCGACGTTGAAGCCGTCGTGGAGATCGGCGGCAAAGGTGGCTCGGGATGGGACCAGTGGCGGTAGTCATCGGACTCCATGCGGGCGATTGGCACGGCCGCGCCGCGTCGCCCTCACCGGGTGGTCGCCGATGTTGAGCCCACCATGACTCGACATGGTGCGCACGTAGGCGACGTACTTGCCGAGCACCGGGTCGTAAGTGGCCACATTCTGCGAATCGGTGTAACGCCCGAGAAAGATGTGCTGATACCTGGTCCATGGATGCCGTCCGGGTGAGTGGGCGCCCCCGCAGAACACCGGCTTCAGGTACGTAGGGGACACCGTCGACGGCGCCGTAGATGTGGCCGCTCTCCCACGTAGGGTAGAGCATCTTGTAGCGCTCCTCCGCCGGTGCCACCGGATCGACGAACACGTTGCCGAGCTCCATGCTCCAGGAGTCTGGACCGCCGGTGAAAACGATGTTGCTCTCCTCGAAGCCGTAGCGTTTCACATGAGAGAAGGTCGGCTTGCGCCAGCTGAGGCCATCGTCAGATTCGGCGTAGGCGACGCAGGGGCCTTGAGGCTTTTCTCCCGGCACCCTGGGGAACTCCTTGTGGAGGTTGTACCAGAGCCGATACCGCCCCTCGTCGTAGAGGACGGACATCCACATCATGCGGTCCTCCCACGGCTCGTCGGCAAAGAGGCAGGCGCTCGTCCGGCGACCTCTCCACCGTGCCCACACTCCAGCGAATATGATGCGGATAGCTGTCGTGCCGGGCGTCGCCAATGCCCATGAGAAAATCGTCGAACAGCAGCTGACGCCGGGTGCCGACAGTGACCTCCCACCGCGGCTCGAGGGGAGCGGCGAAGGCGCCCGCAACGGCGTCGAGACCGCTTGCCCTCATGGCGGCGAGGCCGAGACCGAATCTGCCGGCCTGGCGCAAGAAGGTGCGACGCGAATGAGCTGATGATTCCGACATCAGTCTCTTGCTCTCCGGACAAGGCCAACCATCATCACTACTCAGCGAACTGGAAAGCGTAGATGCGCATGTTGGCCAACTCCAGGTGCAGACGGATCGGCTTCTGCGCCACCTCGGGAGCGATGGCATCTCTACCCTGCCAGCTGATGCGGGCGTCGAGCTGATCCGCCGTGATTTGGGCGCAATCGGCAAAGGTATATCCCTCGACCGGCTTTTCGTCATCCCACGACAGCAACTGCGCGCGCACATGGGCATCGGGGCCGGTCGGCTCGACGTTGAGCTCGAGGTGATGACCCGAAACCCGCAGGGGCCGCGTACAGAAATGACCACCCCCGGCACCCGCCTCGATGCCGACAATGCGGTCCGTTTGAAGACGACACGGCTGACGCGACTGGCGGTGTTCTTCCGTTCCTCTGCGCTCAAGTCGACGCTGGAACCGCCATGAGGACCATCTCCCGAGCGATAGTAGAGAGCGAAATGGTCACCATCGATCGGCACGAACCCGGGTGCCCACGCTGATGATGAAACTGTCGAAATCTCCGGGTTCCCCAAGGGGAATGAAGGTCTCGCGGGTCGGTCGGAACCAGGTGCGGTTGTCGCGGCTCGTGCAGACCTTGACCTGGAAAGTGCCCTCGTAGTGATAGTAGAATGATGGGAAGAGAAAGTGAGAGTGGGCACCCCCGCATAGCGGCTGTAGGCGCCGTTGTAGACATCGACGTTGAGCCCGTCGTGAAAATCGGCCTGCAGGGCAACTCCTGTTGAGACCCAGTTGCGATAGTCGCGCGACTCGAGCCGGCGACGGCGCGCCCCCGGCGCTCCTCCTCCACCTTGAGATCCCCCACATTGAGGCCGC
This sequence comes from Candidatus Latescibacterota bacterium, assembly GCA_965205655.1. GTDB lineage: Bacteria > Latescibacterota > UBA2968 > UBA8231 > UBA8231 > CBDBIJ01. The sequence continues at coordinate 211 of CBDBIJ010000061.1, read as the reverse complement.
CGTGAGCGCCGATGGTGCGGTGATAGACCACGTAGCGTTCGAGGTCGGCATCCCAGCAGGCAGAGTTCTGGGAGTCGCAGTACTTGCCGAGGAAGTTGTCGTAATACCGTTTCAGTGCCAGACCGTCGGGTGAGGCGGCACCGCGCAGCATGCCGACGTTATGCGTGAACGGCGTGTCGTGAACGTGGGCGCCCTCCCAGTCGGTGTAGAT
>CBDBIJ010000060.1:0-17845 GCA_965205655.1 Candidatus Latescibacterota bacterium | reverse complement strand
TGCGGGCGTCGACTCCGTCGTGATCGGCCCTTACGATCTGGCCGCCTCGCTGGGGCACGTCGGCGATGTCGAACACCCGGCGGTCGTGCAGGCCATCGAACACGTTATTTCCAGCGCGAAAAAGGCGGGACTGTTCGTGGGGTCCGGCATGCCCGATGATGCGGAATACTGCAGGATAATGGCGGCGCGCGGGGTACAGTGGCTGCAGGTTGGCGGCGATTGCAGATACATGGTCCGCTACGCGGAGAGCTTGGTCTCCGAGGTGCGGAGGGCTCTGGGCTGACACTACTGGCTGCTGATCTCCACTCCGTTCACTTTTTCCCAGACCTTGATCATCGCGCCCTTGCTCTCTTCCCCGAGGCCCTCGGACAGTGCCATCAAGTAGGTCTGCATCGACGCTGAAGCCACCGGTATCGGGACCTGCAGGACACTGGCCTTTCCCATGACCGTGACGAAATCCTTGAAGGCGCGTCCCATTGGATACTCCTTCCCGAACTCGCGCTCAAGTGCGCGTTTTGAGAAGAAATCGAAGCCGAAGCTCTGTCCGGATCCCGTGCTCACTACCTGGCGCACTTTTTCGGGATCGAGCCCGAGCCGCACGGCGAATGGCAGCATCTCGGCCATGGCGGCGATGGAGATGTTGTAGAGCACGTTGTTCGTCGCCTTCATCAGCTGGCCGCAGCCCGACGGACCCATGTGGACGACAACCGTTCCCATCGCCTCCAGGATCGGTCGAACCGAGGCGAAGGCCGATTCATCTCCACCGACCATGATGGTCAGAGTCCCGTCCGAAGCTCGCGCTTCCATCCCCGTCACGGGCGCATCCAGAAATACGACCTCCGCCTGCTCGAGTTCCGCGGCTGCTTCCGCTGTGTAGTCGGGAGAGGTCGTGCTGCAGTCGACGATGATCTGTCCTGCGCGCAACGCCCCTCGCAGCCCGCTCTCGCCGTAGAGAGCATCCTTTACCACATTGCCGTCCGGCAGTGAGAGTACGATCCTGTTGCAGTTTTCCGCTATTTGCGTGAGATTCTCCGCACAGCGAGCTGCTCCATTCGCAAACGATGTCAGTGCTTCCTGGCGCGCGTCGTACACCCACAGTGAGAAGCCCGCTCTCGAGATATTGTGAGCCATGTGACCTCCCATGGACCCGAGGCCCACAAACCCGACCGTATCTTCCATCGTATCATCTCCCGCTGTGTACATGAGAGCGCTCCACTATGGGTAAGAGAATTCCGCAACTCGAGAAATCGCAGCTGAACGATGAGCAGCAGGCCATCTACGATGCCATCGTCGCCTCCCGTGGGAGTATCCACGGTCCCTTCAGAATCTGGCTTCACAGCCCGGCACTGGCCGATCGGGCTCAGAAGCTCGGTGCGTTTCTGCGCTACGATTCCAGCCTCGATTCACGACTGACCGAGTTGGCCATCCTGGTGACGGCCCGCGCTTGGGACTGTCAGGTGGAGTGGAGCCTGCACGAGACCCTGGCGCTCAAGGCCGGTGTCGACCCGAAGGTGATCGAAGCGGTGCGCACGAATCAGTTTCCGCGGTTCGACAAGGATGACGAGCAGGTCGTGTATGAATTCACCACCGAGCTCATCTACAACAGGTTTGTTCAGGACCGAACCTACGCTGCAGCCGTGGATGACCTCGGGGGAGCCGGTGCGGTCGAGCTGACCGCTCTGATAGGCTACTACGGTCTCGTGGCCATGACTCTCAACACGTTCCAGGTGCCGATTCCGGAAGAAATCAAGCCGCGACTCGTCGACTGCCCCGTTTTCCGATGACTGGCCCTACGGCCTGCACTCACGGCTTCCACGTCTTCGCCAGCTCGCCGTATTCCCGCGCTTGAGCGAGGATATCCACCCCCACCTCCTCCGACCAGGCCGCGAGAATCTCGAGGAACACCGGTCCGGGCTTTCCGTCTCCGACGTCGGCGAAATCGAACCTCGTCACCGGCGCTAGCCCGACCGGAGTGGTCGTATACCACGCCTCGTCCGCGTCTCGCACATCGTACGGCTCGATGTCCGCCTCGCGTACCCGTCTTCCGATTCTCCTCGCAAAGTCCATACAGGCGGCTCTCGAAACGCCGCGTAGTATATCGTGCCCTTTCGGAGTGATGACCTCCCCGTCTTTGGCGATGAAGAAATTGTTGCCCGGCCCCTCCGTGATGAACCCCCGCTCGTCGGTGAGCAGCGCCGTCGCTCCCTGCTCCATTCGCTCCGCCTGCATCTGGGCGATGCTGTAGTAGATGCGGCTTCTGTTTTTCGCCTTCGGATCGATGTAGCGGGCCGGCACCGAGCGCTGCGGCGTGATCACGAAGTGCGCGCCCTGCACCCAGTGGTGGACCAGATTTCCGACGTGGCGTATGACCGGCATCATGTTGATGGTGACGACGGGTCCGGACCCTTCCTCTAGAATTTCCGCGTAAAAGCTCAGAGGGCCGCGGGTCGCGTTGTGCATGATCTGGAAATCGTAATCGCCCAGCGCCTCCTCGTTTTTCTCGATCGTCGCGTATGTCGCCGCCTCCATCTCCTTTATTGACATGCCGCAGTCGATCCGGGCGTAGTCCAGGGAGGCGTAAAGTCGCTCGAGATGGTCCACGAGACGGAACGGCTGCTGGCGGTAGGTGCGGGTCACCTCGAATACGGCGTCTCCGAAAATGAGCGCCGAGTCGAAAATAGAGAGCCGCGCTTCGTTTTCCGGTACGTATTTGCCGTTGAGGTAAACCACGCGCATCAGTGTTGATCCCTCCGTGGCAGAATCGTCTGCGCCTTTAATTCGCGAATGAGCTCTATCAGCCCTTCGATCGCGGCCTCGAGAAACTTCTCCCCCTTTTCGACTGACGCCTTGGTGGCATCCCCCATGACGCCGCTCGCCGTTTGGGCGCTCCAGTACGGAATCAGCTTCGCTCCCGATCCCTGCGGATGGGTTCCGGCGAGCAGGTCGGTCTTGAAACTGGCCGACAGGGGTGTTCGTTCGTCCACCGCCTTGCTCATGTCGACGAGTTCGGGCTTGAGCGCCAGGTAGAGGGACGTTTCGAATTCGCCCGCGTGCGACGTGCCGCCGTAGTCCGAGTCGCGTACTTCCCGTCCCACTTCCTTCGTCTTGCGCAGGTCCCAGTGATTGACCGCCGCGCACATTATGTTGCTCTCGTAGGCGATGTTCGACAGCCGTGCCGACATGTCGACCGGTGAGGTATTGCTCCCGTGGCCGTTGACGATCAGGATTCTATCGAACCCATGATGCGCCAGACTGCAGCACACGTCCCTGACGTAGCGGATGAAGGTGTCCCACTCGATGGTGAGGGTCCCGTGGAAATCCATGTGGTGGGGGCTGTAGCCATGTGGCACCGGTGGCGCCATCACCGCCTCTGCGGGAATTCGCGCCACGGCGCGATCGCAGATCTCCGTGGTCAGCACAACGTCGGTGTCCACGGGAAGATGGGGCCCGTGGTCTTCATAGGTCGCCACCGGGAGGACGGCGACCCTTCCCTCGTCGGCCGCGGCCTTCACTTCATGCCAGATCATCTCGGCGAACCGGTGTTTCAATTTCTCGGTCACTGATTGAACCCCGATTTGCTCGGCGCCTGTGCGGCCTTTCGATCCGGCCAGCGCGTCAGCACCGTCTTCTGACGAGTGTAGAACATGACGCCTTCCGTTCCCTGCACGTGCAAGTCTCCGTAAAAGGACTCGTCCCAGCCCGAAAAAGAAAACAGCGCCATCGGTGCCGGAACGCCGAGGTTTATGCCGATCATGCCGCACTCGACCTCGCGAGCGAACCGTCTGGCCGCACCGCCGTCGTGGGTAAAAATCGTCGCCGCGTTGCCGTACGGGATCCGGTTGATCCAGTCGATCGCCTCATCGAGCGACTGTGGTCGCATCATCGCCAGGACCGGCCCGAAGAGCTCGTCGGTGAACACCGGCTGATTCGGCGTCACCCTGTCCAGCATTGTGGGGCCCACGAAAAAGCCCGATTCCGGTATATCCTGCCTGCCGTCGCGCGCGACCTCGAGCCCACGCCCCGGCGCCTCGGCGATGCACTGGAACAGCCGGTCGCGGGCGGCGCCGTCGATGACCGGTCCCATACCGATCTGCGGATCGGCCAGCGTGTCGCCGACGCTGAGCTGGTCCATGGCGTCCACCACCTGTTCGCGAAGCGCGTCGCATGATTCACCCACACCCATCAGCAGCGAACCAGCCATGCAGCGCTGGCCGGCGCAGCCGAATGCGGAGTTCATGATTGCGTTAATCGTAGGGTCTTTGACGACCGCTTCTGCGACCAGTCCCGACTCGATCGCGTCCGGCATGGCGAAGAGCACGTTCTTGGCGCCCCCCGCCGATTGCACCCGCTTGCCATGCTGGCAGGCCAGTTCGTAGACGTGATGCGCGACCTTTGAGGACCCGACAAAACTGATCGCCTTGACCTGCGGGTGCCGGCACAGGGCGTCCACCACCTCGCGGCCGCCGTGGACGATGTTGAAGACCCCGTCGGGCAGTCCCGCTTCAATAAAAAGCTCGCCGAGCCGGTTCGCCGTGAGCGGCACCTTCTCGCTCGGCTTGAGCACGAAGCAGTTGCCGCATGCGATCGCCATCGGAAACATCCACATCGGGACCATCGCCGGGAAATTGAACGGCGTGATGCCGGCGCACACGCCGAGCGGCTCGCGGGTGGTCGTGCCGTCGATCCCGGACGCGACCTGCGGCAGCATTTCTCCCTTCGCCAGGTGGCCGATGCCGCAGGCGAAGTCGACCACTTCCACTCCGCGCCGCACGTCGCCCCTGGCCTCTTCGAGGGTTTTGCCGTTCTCCCGGCACAGGAGCTTGCTCAACTCTTCGAACTCGCGTTCGAGAAGCTCGCGATACTTGAAGAGGAACCGTCCTCTGTCGACAGCCGGCACCGCCGACCACGCCGGAAACGCCTCCTGTGCCGCCGACACCGCCAGATCGACGTCGACCTCGACACAATGGGGCGTGCGGGCGATCACTTCGCCGGTCGAAGGCTGATGTACCGGTGTGAACTGCTTGACCTGCGGCTCGGTCCACAGATCGCCGATCAGTGTTGGAACTACTGGAGCGCTGGTCATGTCGAAACCTCGGCGCGATGTGCGGAGGTGGGAGGGAAAATCGCGGTTCAAGTCGAGTGCTGAAGATAGATTCGCTTATCCGACCGTCAAGGACCTGCCATTGCGGCGAGTGTATCGCCTGGGTGTCGAGTGTGTCACCAATGCGAAACAGACTGCAGTGGGAAAATCCTGTGACGAGCCGACGCGAACGGCGGCACGCCAATTGCAGCCTTGGAGGTCGAGACGTAGATTTCGGATGGAGGAATGAAGTTGATGGCCGACGAGGCGACATCGAGTCAACCAGAGCAGGAGCCGGAGCTGCACTGGGGAATCTCGTACCTGCGTGAGGACATCCAGGATCTGCGCACGGAGATGCGCGACTCGATCAAAGATGTCCGCGCAGAAATGCGCGCAGAAATGCAGAGCGTCCGCGCCGAGTTGCGCTCGGAGCTGCGCGAATTCAAGATTGAGACCAATCGCCGCTTCGAAGAATTGGCGAAGCAGATGAATACCCAGTTTCGTTTTCTCATGACGACGATGGTCGGCCTTGCCGTTGTCGTCGTCGCCGTGATAAAGATGTAGGAAACCCGCCTACGCCAGCCCCCGCAAGCGCTTCGCCGCCAGTATCGTATTGAAAAGCAGCATCGTAATCGTCATCGGTCCCACGCCACCCGGGACCGGCGTAATCGCACTCGCCTTTTCCTTCACCTCGTCGAAGTCGACGTCGCCCACGAGGCGGTAGCCCTTCTTCTTCGTCGCGTCGGCGACCTGCTCCACTCCCACGTCGATCACCACGGCGCCTTCCCTTACCATGTCCGCCTTTATCGCCTGCGGGCTGCCAGCGGCCACGATGAGGATGTCGGCTTCCCTCGTGTAGGCCGCCAGGTCGCTGGTCCCGGTGTGACAGATAGTCACTGTCGCGTTCGCGCCGTCCGCCTTCTGGGTCAGGATGTTGGCCACCGGCCGTCCCACGAGCGTGCTGCGGCCCACGACGACCACGTGCTTACCCGCCACTTCTATGCCGCTGCGGATGAGAATCATCTTGATGCCGTGAGGTGTGCACGGCAGAAACCCCTCCTCCTGACGCATAAGCCTTCCCAGATTTACCGGATGCAGGCCATCGACATCCTTGTCGGGGTCGACGGCGTTGAGAGCTGCATTCTCGTCGATGTCAGCGGGCAGCGGCAACTGCACCAGTATCCCGTGAATGCTCGCATCCACATTCAGGGTGCGGATTTCCCGCAACAGCTCCACTTCACCGATGTCCGCCGGCAGTCTCGCTTCGGTTGAGTGAACTCCAACCTCTTTGCACGCCCGCCGCTTGCCCCGGACGTAGGAGATCGATGCCGGATTCTCTCCCACAAGCACGACCCCCAGACCTGGCACCAGATCGTGCTGCTCCTTCAGCTTGGCCACGTCCGCCGTCATCTCCGACCGCATCGTGGCGGCCAGCTCCTCCCCGTCCAGAATCCTGGCGCTCACCCTTTCGAACCCCGCTCCAGCGGCACAATCGAATCTTTGCCCACCACCTCCCTGAGCGCCTCCGGCACTCGTACCGAACCGTCAGCCTGCTGGTAGTTTTCCATGATCGAGATGAGCATGCGGCCCATGGCGCACCCGGTGTCGTTGACCGTGTGGCAAAACTTTGGACCGCCCTGTGCGCCTTTGAAGCGAATGTTCATGCGCCGAGCCTGGTAGTCGGTCGTGTTCGTGTCCGTCATTACTTCCATGAACTCTCCCGAGCCTGGCAGCCATACCTCGCCGTCTCTCTGGCGATGGCTCGCCAGGTATCCGGCGTCGCCGCCACATTTCTCCACCATTCTGTAGGGCAGTTCGAGCTGCTGCAGCAGCCACTCGTTGATCTGGCCGAACTCCGCGTAGAGCTCCTCGGACTGGTGCGGCGCGCACACGCTGTTCATCTCGATCTTGTCGAACTGATGCATGCGCTTGATCCCTTTGACGTCTTTGCCCCAGGACCCCGCCTCGGATCTGAAGCACGTCGTGTAGGCGAAAATTTTGACCGGCAGCTCGTCTTCCCTCAGCGTGCGATCCATGAAGTAGCTGAAGTTTGACGGCTCTGACGATCCCACCAGAAACAGCTCGGCCCCTTCCTCGACGTTGTCCGCCTTGATGGCGTATACCTGGTCCCTGCCCTCGGGAAAATGAGATGTGCCGTAGAGAGTGCGCTCGCGCACCAGAAGGGGCGGCACCATCATGTCATACCCCCGGCGCAGCAGCTCTCCCGTCAACAGCTGCTGCAACCCGTACTGCACGCGTGCTAGATCGCCCTTTATGTAGCCGAACCTCGATCCGGAAACGTGGCCCCCTTGCAGCGTATCGATGCCGAGCGCCGACCCCAGTTCGGCGTGATCTCTGGGCTCGAAATCGGCACCTGCATCGGCGTGGATGACCGTTTTCGGCATCGTGCCGGCGCTGTGGTCGCCGCTACCCAGTTCGCTCGCGTCCACATAGCCGGCTCCCGGAATCCAAACGTTTTCCTCGACGTTGTCTTCCTCGCCATTTCCTGGCGGCATGTCCGGGTGAGGGTAGTTCGGAAACCAGTCGAGAATCCCTTGCCACCTTACCGTTAGCTCAGACATCTCCTGCTCCAGACCCTTCCCCTTTTCGCGAAGCTCCTGCCCCTTCCGCCTGGCGGCGTCGGGATCCTCCTTCCCGAGTCGCGCCAGCTGCTTTTTCTCTCTGTTGAGGCTGTCTATGTCGATCTGCAGCGCCCGCCTCTCCTCATCCAGCGCCAGCCAGCCGTCCACATCGGCCTTTTCCGCATCCACCCTGCGGACCCGGATTGCCTCCCGGAGCGCTTCCGGATCAGCGCGGATCTGCTTTACATCGAGCATCTAACCCCCTCCAGTTATTTCAGTTACACCATCCACGCGCACCCCGCCGGCAGGGACCGCTCTGGAGTTTCGCGAAGCGAAACTCCAAGAGACTCGCGTCTTGTGCGAGTCTCCATTCTCCAAAAAACTGACGCTTTGCGTCAGTCTTCATTCAAGTTTGGACAAAATCGTCCGATCTGTCCTAGTGGACCATCGAGGTACGCCAGAACTTCTTTGATCCGATTTCTTGGGGCTCCCTGCCGAGCGCTGCTGCTCGGCGGGGAATTTTTTTGCTCACCGCGGTCCGTCACAACCCCGTCCTTTTGTGAAACTCCTGTTCGTACTCGCCCAGAATCTTCTCGTAGACCTCTTCACTCATGAACCCCGTAACCCTGAATGTGATCGTGTTGCGATAGCGCCCCGTTGGAATGTACATGCGACTGTCGAGGCCGGCGGCCCGCTCCCACAGTGACGCCTCGTGTGGACTGACGTACTCCGCTTTCTCCCGGCTGCCATCGCCGCGGCGCAGGAAAAGGGTGATCAGATGCGGGGAATTTCTGTCGCCGCCGTGCTGCAGGCTGCCGGCGTCGTATTCCTCCAGCTCCAGCCTGTGAGCGCGGCGCGACTCCTTGCCCCTGGCGTCGACGATCACCGATATATGGCCGCCGAGCCTGACGAGTGACCGTCGCGGCGCGATGATGTCGACTCTCGAATTGCAGAGCACCACCATGTATTTCTGAAACGCCCCCCCTCTGATGTGTTGTGCCAGCTCATTCGCCACGTCCACGTGCGGCTTGTTGTACACATCTCCAGTGTGAGAGATGTAGTATTCAGCCAGTGCCACTGGGAGAATCTTCCGCAAATCGGCGGCGCTCAGTATGTCGGCGTGAAACTTCCCGTGACGCAGCTCGATCGCCGAGCGAGCGTCCTCGATGTGGTCGTAAAACTCGCTCTTGAACGACGTCTTGGCTGGGTCGTCGGGCCTTTCCGTGATCTTGACGACGCCGTACTTCTTGGCCAGTCGCGCGATATCTGAGTGGAACAGCACGGTCTTGGCAAGCGCCGGTGCGTAGCGTTGGACTTCCTCGGTCTGAGAGATGAGCTTGGCGCCTTTGACCTCGTGCCCCTCCTGGAGAAGGAACGGCTCCGTCCACAGACCGCAGTCGTGCAGAAACCCGCCGAGAAAGATCTCCACCAGCTCGGTCGAGAACAGTTGATACCGCGCCTCCCTGACGAGCTCCTCGGTGATCTCCTCCGGAAGCTCCTCTCCGAGATCACCGAACAACTCCTCGTTTGACAGATCGCCGAAGTAGCTCTCCATCTGTCGTTCCGATTCCTCGTCCCGCAGCGCCAGCAAAGCTGCCATTTCGGTCGCGAAAGCGGCCACACCCAGAGCGTGTCGCACCGTAGCTTTGTCCAGCTTGAACTTGACGATGAGATCCATCACCAGGGTGTTGCCGTTGAGATACTCGTCGAGAGCCTTCTTCACGGCGCTCTGGAACTGGCCAATGCTGCGCTCGAACTCGCGCAGACTTTCCTGCACGTCCGGCTTGCCCAGCTCCTCCATCGAAAAATCCATCTGGCCGACGGCCCGATAGACTTTGTCGGCGTCTCCCGCGACCTTCTTTGCCGTCGTGACGACGCGCTTCGAGGTGACCTCGGCGCGCTTTCCCTTCTCCTCCTCCGACTTGGGCGATTCTTCCGGGATATCGAGCTCCCGCGGAAACTGATCGGCGTCTCTCACCTCGCGCGAACTCGCCGACCCCTCGCCCTCTCTGACGAAGCTCACCTCCACGTAGGTTTCAGCTTCGAGCGACAGATTTCGGCTTTCGAACCAGTCGAGGTGCTTGGCGTTGAGAGGTGTCTGCGAGGTGATGTAGACTCCACCGCCCCGGGGCCGGGAATGTCCTTTGACGGATGTATGGCCAGCCTGCGCCCCTTCTCCTCGAACTCCTGGAGCAGGTGACGAATTCGCTCGGTACTCAGGCTGACGGAATACATCGGCGCGCCTACTCGCTGAGCTCGGGGACGGGGAGCTCTTCAGCGTCTTCGGGTAGCCGCTCATCGGCGACCTGCGCATGGACGTAGAACAGGACGATGGTGATGAGAAACCACAGTCCCATGGCGATGCGGGTCTGGCGCCGAAAGACGTTGTAGATACACAGCAGAATCAACAGGGCGAGGCCGAGTGCTACGAGCGGGTTCCCGATGAGGTAATACGTTATCGACGGCATGTTTCGAGCCTTCGCACTTCTGCACGTGCCCGCAAGACCGGGGAGCTGCAATCCGAGAGGGGCGTGTGGGGGAGGGAGATGAGTCATAGGAGCCCGCTTCAACAGGCTCCTCGTCGACAGACGGACTCGAGGACGGTTCCGCCTAGCTCGCCGCCCTGTTTAACGTCGACTCTCTCAAAGCAGTCTGGTTTTCGTAGATCGATCCCGGTCGCAGCGGTTCGGGGAGCGGCAATCGCACGGGACAGGCTTCCACGCGGATGTTCTGGGAGGGTTGTCCCCGCAGAAACGTCGCCCGATACACCTCCCAATCCTGCGCCTGGCCGGGGCCGGAGCTGAGAGAAAACGAATCGCCGGAGCAGTACATCAACAGTAGAAGGCGCCGCGGCTGCGCCGACCTGTTGGGCATGGAGGCGTGAAGGGTGCGGACGTGATGAATCGATATGCCCCCGGCCTGCACCTCGATCTGCTCCGCTGCCGAATCATCGAAATCGGACTCGGTGACCGCGCCCACGAAGTGACCGTCCTGGTGGTGGTCGTAGATCTTCCCTTTGTGGGAGCCGGGAATAACCATCAGACAGCCGTTTTCCACTGTCATATCATCGATGGCCACGCCGATGGCCAGCAGGTCGTCGTTCGAGTGGGGATAGAAGGCCCAGTCCTGGTGCCATTCCACTGGACTGCCGATCTCTCCAGATTTCATGTTGAGCTTGGAGCCATTGCTGCGCACCGCCTCTGTGCCCACGAGCTGGGAGACGATGTCGAGGATATCCGGCCGCCGCAACACCCTGTCGTAGACCGGGTGGTTCTCTGCCGGTTTGACCACCCGCCGCAGCTTCGGAAACTCCGGCGTGTGGTCGGGCTCGAGCTCGAGCTCGTCGGTATGTTGTGTTACCGCTCGGGATTTCTCGACGAATTCGTCGGTAACATCCTGTAATTCTTTCACTTCGGAGGGGGAAACCACGCCTCCCACGGCGATGTACCCCTTTACTCCGTACTCCTCGACCTGCGCCTTCGTCAACATGCTTTCGGTCTGCCCCTCTGAACTAGTGGTTCATCCAGTTAGGATTGCGGGACATTGGAACTAGCGTTTTGAGGCCGGGGCTCGTATCCTTCTCCTGAGGCCCCTTTGTCAGGAGAGGAGGAGATCGACATTGCCTAAGAAGAAGTACATCGTCACGCTGACAGCAGAGGAGCGAGCTCATCTGCGCGGTTTGATCTCGAGGGGGAAGGCGGCGGCCTACAAACAACGGCACGCGAGGATCCTGCTGAAGACGGACCAGGGTCCGCATGGTGAGCACTGGACCGATGAGCAGATCGAGCACGCGCTCGACGTGCATCCGAGCACAGTGGAGCGTCTGCGCCAGCGGTTTGTGGAAGAGGGCTTCGAGGCGTCGCTGCTGCGCAACGAGCAGAAGAATCGGAAAGCGAACAAGATCGACGGCAGAGCCGAAGCCCATCTGGTGGCTCTGGCCTGCAGTGAGCCCCCCGATGGGAGGAAGCACTGGACCCTGAAGCTGCTGGCAGACCGCCTCGTGGCCTTGGAGCTGGTTGACAGTGTCAGCCCGGAAACGGTCCGCAAGACGTTAAAAAAAACGAGCTGAAGCCTTGGCGGCGGGAGATGTGGTGCCTGCCGGGCAAACCCAGTGCCGAGTTCGTCTGCGCGATGGAGGACGTGTTGGATGTCTATCAATGGCCGTACGACCCGAAGCACCCGTTGGTTTGTCTGGACGAGACAAGCAAGCAGTTGATCGGCGAAACGCAGCGGCCCCTGCCGGTGGCGCCTGGGTGTCCGGCACGGTATCACCATGAATACGTCCGCAACGGGGTCGCCAACGTCTTCATGATGCTGGAGCCCTTCACGGGTCGCTCCCCACGTCCGAGTGAGCGAACGGCGCACGATGAGAGACTGGGCTCACACCGTCAGAGATCTCGTCGACGTCCACTACCCTGAGGCGGAGGAGATCACGCTGGTGATGGACAACTTGAGCACTCATAAGAAGGCGGCCCTCTACGAGGTCTTCGAACCGGAGGAAGCCAAGCGCATCGCTGACAAACTCGACATCCACTACACCCCGACACACGGCAGCTGGCTCAACATGGCCGAGATCGGACTGAACGTGCTCTTTCGGCAATGTCTCAATCGTCGCATCGCGACGATCCAGCAGTTGGGAAAACACGTGAAGGCCTGGCTCACGGAGCGCCTCGAAAACCCGCCCGTCATCAATTGGCATTTCACGACGGCGGATGCACGAATCAAGCTCAAGCGTCTCTACCCCGCACTGCTACCTAGTTGAACCACTAGTGTATGTCCTGAGATATCAATAGAATATAACGGGTGACAGGTGCGATCGGAAGTGCCTGCGATCACAACATTTCCCGGATCGACTCTATCGACTGTATGGATCGATTCAGGGGTCGTGCGAGCAGCCGACCGAGCTTTTCTGACCAGACGAGCAGCTCTTCATCGGTGGAGGAGATCGCGGCACATTGGAATCCGAGCGGCAGTCCGTTGGGGGCGTTACCGCCCGGAATGGACATGGTGGGCATCCCGGCGTGGGTCCAGGGGCTGTTCATGGCCGGATCGCCGGTTTGCTCGATCCCCCTCGGGCGCAGGGCCGGGGGCCGACGGGCTGATCCACAGATCCACGCCTTCGTGCCGCATCGTCTTCTCGAGCTCGTCGCGCAGTGTCTTCCGTCCCGAGCGGGCAGCCTCCAACTCTTCAGTGCTCACCTTCTGTCCTTCCCTGATCAACGCCACCGTCATGGCGGCGTAGCTGCCCTCGTGAGGATCGATCCAGTTTGCGTGCTCGATTGCCATCTCCGCCGCCATGAGCCTGCGATGCTGTGCGATGATATTCTCGATATCGCTCATCACCTCCACGCGCGCGATTTCGTAGCCGGCGCCCAGCAGCACCTTCACCTGGGACTCGAACTCGTCACGGCCTTCCCTTCGTAACCTGGTCGAGGTACGGTCCCTCGGTCACGCCCAGCACCGGCTGAGGCGGAGACACGTCGCTGCGCCAGCCGTCGCACAGTAGCGCGGCTGCGTCCCCAATCGGCACGAGCTTACGGGCGAAAAGACCGAGGGTATCGAGCGAAGGCGAGACGAGCAGGACACCCTTCCTGTCGATGCGGCCGTAGGTCGGCTTCCAGCCGTAGATGCCGCAAAAGGAAGCTGGGCGAGAAATCGATCCCCCCGTCTGCGAGCCGAATGCGAGGTCGCAGAATCCCGCCACTACGGCCGCCGCCGAGCCGCTGCTCGAGCCACCCGGCGTGTGGTCGAGGCTGTGCGGATTACGGGTGGGACCGGGGGCGAATGAAGCGAACTCCGTTGTTACCGTTTTGCCGAGGACGAGCGCGCCCGCCTGCCGCAGACTCGTGACGCAGTCGGCCTCTCCGCCTTCGAACAGCTCGGGCGGCAGCTTCGAGCCAGCCCGGGTGACGAAGCCATCGGCGTGGAAGATGTCCTTGACGCCGAGAATGGTGCCGAACAGACCGGAACGTTTTCCCGCCTGCGGATACCTGGCCAGCAGCTCTTCGGCTTGGCCGAGGAGTCGCTCACGTCTGCCCTCTTCGGGAAGCAGCGCGTGGATTGATCCTTCCAGCTCCGCAATTCGCTGGAAGATTTCCTCAATGTGGCTCGGCAGATCCGCAGCCCGCGAGCTGGATCCACTCGCAATCGTCATCGATCAGGCATGCGGAACTACCGACGTCGCTTGCGCCGCGCCTTCTTTCGCGGCGGGCGCCATTTCTTGAGCTGGCGCCTCCAGGCCTTTTGCATCTCCGCCCTCACCGCCTTCACGTCCTTGAAGCGGTCTGCGAATACGGACAGGAAATACCCGCCGGCGATCTGCTCGGGACAGACGAACAGCTCGCGGCCCGGCGGCGCCGCCTTGAGCCACAGGCCCAGAAGCTGCTCGGCGAACTCCATGAAGTCCTTGAACTCGGGCGTCAGCTTTCCCCCCCGGACCGAGCGCCGGCACCTGGGCGTGGTGGCCGTTGAAGGGACGCAGGTGAAACTGGTTGGCGAGTTGCACCAGATCAGGCCGCTCGATCAATCTCTTGTAGTATGGCGGGTTGAGGTGCTTCACCACCGCGGGATGGGAGAAGTCCCAGGTCATCTTGAGTGGCTGTTTTTCCGCTTTCTCGAACCCTTCGGCGAGAGCGTAGGCTTTTTCGGGCGTCTCCGTACACGTGTCACGATGCACTTCGATTGACACATCCATCTCGAATTTGTCCGCCACCGCCATCACCCGGCGGGCGAGGGACACCGCCTCCTTCGTCGGCGTATCGTGATCGAGCATTTGCACGTTCACGACCCGAGCGCCGTAGCGCTTTATCCTCCTGAACTTGGGCTCCACCTCCTTGTGTCCGCCCATATCCGTCGTACAGGCGAAAATGAGCCCCGATTCCTCTACCTCGCTGGCGGGCAACATGTGGACTCGTCCGACGAATCCCTCGAACCCGGCATTCTTGATTCGTTTCAGTTTCTGTGGGATCGTCCACTCCCGTTTCTTATCCCCGAAGCCCATGAGGCTCCCGAGACTGCAGGACTGGATGAGTACGGGCTTCTCAACTTTCGCTTTCGCCTTTGCCATTTTTCATGCCTCGCTTGTCAGATGGTCGAGACGATCGGAATCGGTGTTTTGGCAGGCCAAGATACGTCCTCTGACCAGGGCTGAACAAGAGCCTTGGTTTCGTCTTGACTTTCCGTTTCAAAGAGCCCTAGATTACCGCAGATTACCGCAGATTACCGCAAAATCGAACCTTTCGAGATTTCTTCGAGTCGAGATTTCTTCGAGATTTCTGCAACAGCCGTCTACGCCCGCTTTGGCGTTGGCCAAGCGCTTCCGAGCGGGCTTTCACCATTCGGGAATCACCATGGGTCGAGTCTTGAGCCTCGCCGTGTTTTCAATGGCCGTATGGCTCTTGTGGTCCGGCCACTACACCTCGCTGCTGATCGCCTTCGGCGTGGTCTCATCTGTCTTCGTCGCCCTCACGGCGAAGCGGATGAATGTGGCTGATGCCGAGGGACATCCCGTTCATCTCCTGTTCCGTCTCGTTTTCTACGTACCATGGCTCGTGTGGGCCATTTTCAAGTCGAATATTGATATCGCTTTGCGCATCCTGAATCCCGGGCTGCCGATCAGCCCCCGGTTGATCAAAGTGAAGACGAGCCAGAAAACCGATCTCGGTCGGGTGATCTACGCCAACTCCATCACTCTCACGCCGGGCACGGTCACCGTCGACGTCGAAGGGGACGAGTTCACCGTCCACGCGCTGACGCGGGGAACCGCCGAAGACCTGGAAAGCGGAGATATGGATCGGCGCGTCACGAGAGCCGAGGGGGAGAGCTGATGTTCACCGCCGCCATGGCGGCCATCCTGGTGACGCTCGTCCTCGCCCTCACGCGCGCCGTGCTCGGACCCACGACCTACGACCGCATCCTGGCGGTCAACATGGCAGGCACCAAGACCGTCCTCCTCATCGCCGTGATCGGTTTCCTGACCGAGCGCCCCGATTTCATCGACCTCGCCTTGATCTACGTCTTCCTGAACTTCATCACCACGATCGCGGTGCTGAAGTACGTAGCCTGCGGAGATTTCGCCGTCGGCGATAAGAAGGAAGAGCGGGCGAGGGCGTGATGGGGCAGATGTCCGTCGTCGATATCGTCAGCTGGGTCTGCCTCGTCGCCGGATCGTTGTTCTGCGTCATCGGCGGCATCGGCCTGCTCCGCCTGCCCGACTTCTTCGCCCGCATGCACGGCGCCGGCATCACCGATACGCTGGGCGCGGCTCTCGTGCTCTTGGGTTTGATGGTCCAGGCGGGGTTGTCGCTGCTTACCGTCAAGCTCATCATGATTCTCGCCATCCTCTGGCTCACGAGCCCGACCTCCACACACGCGATCGCCAAAGCTGCCCGCTCGTCCGGGCTCGAGCCGGTTGTCGCTGAGGACGACGCCTAGAGCTCCAATGGTAGAGTTCGTCGACATCCTTCTGCTGCTCTTCATGGCCGTCCTCGCCGTTACCGTGGCCCGGCTGCGCAATCTCTTCGCCATCATCATGGTCGCCGGCTTCTACAGCCTCATGTCGGCAAGCATGTTCGTCGTCCTCGACGCCGTCGATGTCGCCTTCACCGAAGCGGCCGTCGGCGGAGTGGCGACCGTCATCATGCTCGGAACGCTGCTGCTGACGTCGAGCGAGGAGAAGAAGGCGGAGCGCTTTTCACCCGGTCCCTTGATCGTCGTCATCGCCACCGGCGGGCTGCTCCTTTACGCCACCCTCGACATGCCCCGCTACGGCGATCCGAACGCGTACATTCACCGGCACGTCGCCCCGCGCTATATCGAGGATTCACCGAACGAAATCGGCGTGCCCAACATGGTGACCTCCGTGTTGGCCAGCTACAGGGGCTACGACACCCTCGGCGAGACTACCGTCATCTTCACCGCCGGAGTCGGCCTGCTGCTGTTGATCGGCAGCGCTTTCCGCTCGCCGCGGAAGGAGAGCGGCCCGTGAGCGACAACATCATACTCAGGGTCATCGCCAAACTGTTCATCCCCTTCATACTCCTGTTCGCCCTCTACGTGCAGTTCCACGGCGACTACGGACCGGGTGGAGGCTTTCAGGCGGGTGTCATATTCGCCGCCGCCTTCGTGCTCTACACCCTGGTCTGGGGCATCGAGGAGGCCAAAAGGGTGGCGCACCCGAACGTGATCCAGTTCTGTGTCGCTCTCGGCGTGTTGCTCTACGCCGGTACCGGCGTCGCCGGCATTCTTATGGGCGGCAATTTTCTCGACTACGGCGTGCTGTCCCACGACCCCGTTCACGGCCAGCATCTGGGTATCCTTCTGGTCGAGCTCGGGGTCGGCATCACCGTCGCCGCAGTTATGATTTCCACGTTCTACTGTTTCGCCGGGCGTGGCCGCAAATGAGCGATCTTCCGGGGCTCTACAACTACTGGATCGTGATCTTCCTGATGATGACGGGCTTCTACATCGTCATGGCCCGGCGCAACCTCATCAAGAAGATGGTGGGGCTCAGCATCTTTCAGACGTCCGTCTTCATCCTCTACATCAGCATGGGCAAGGTGTTCGGCGGCACGGCTCCGATCGTCGCGGGGGCCGGCGCCACCTATTCGAACCCTTTGCCCCACGTCCTCATCCTGACCGCCATCGTCGTCGGCATCGCCACCACCGGCATGGGCATGGCCCTCATCATTCGCATTCGAGAGACATACGGCACGATTGAGGAGGATGAGATCATCGCCCAGGATGCAGAGTCGTGATCGACACCCACCTGCCGATCCTGCAGATCGTCGTGCCGCTCATCGGGGCGCCTCTGTGCGTTATCGTCCGGCGCCGCACGGCGGCCTGGGTTCTCGCCGTGCTCGTGTGCTGGGCCTGTCTGGCCATGTCGATCCAGCTGCTGTGTCGCGTCATGGAAACCGGCGTGATCTCATACGCCATCGGCGGCTGGAGCGCTCCCTGGGGAATCGAGTACCGCGTCGACGCCGTCAACGCTTTCGTGCTCGTTCTCGTCTCTCTCATTGGGTCGGTGGTCATCCTCTACGCGCCCGCCAGTATCGGCAAAGAGATGCCGGGAGTTCGCCAGAACCTTTTCTACGCGGCCTACTTGCTTTGTTTGACGGGCCTGCTCGGAATGGTGATCACCGGGGACGCCTTCAACGTCTTCGTCTTCCTCGAAATCTCGTCG
>CBDBIJ010000059.1:0-29679 GCA_965205655.1 Candidatus Latescibacterota bacterium | reverse complement strand
GTCCAGGGTCTCGAACAGGGTGCGGACGGCACGGTCGTAGCCTGCTTGAGTCTCCGCGAAACCGGCTCGATACACCCCGTTGTTCACATTGGGATAGACGAGATCGTTGATTCGGTCGATCTCCGCTCGCAGCCCCGCGGGATACAGATCGAGCTGGCTCTGCGTGAAGGCGGTGAATTCATTGTTGAGCATGCGCAGTACGTCGTCGTCGTCATTGCTCACTATGCGGCCGGTCCTCCTGTCCCACAGCACCGGCACCGTGTAGCGCGCTGCGTAGCCGGGCTCGGTCGCCCGGTAGGCCTCGCTGAGGAAGGCGAACCCGTTGACGGGATCTTCGGAATGGCTCGGACCGTTCCGAAACGCCCAGCCGCGCTCGTCGCGAACCGGATCGACCACCGTCATCCCGATAACATCCACGAGCTCCTTCAGCACACGCGCGATGACGATGCGATGCGCCCACGGACAGGCCAGGGAGACATAGAGGTGATAGCGGCCCCTCTCGGCCGGGTAGCCACTCGACCCGTCGGCCCTGACCCAATCCCGAAAATGATCCTCCTGCCTGACGAATTCGCCTGCCAAGTCGATCTCAGGCCCTGCGAGCGTGTTCACCTCGCTACAACTCCACGCCAACCGATTTCGCCCCGTCTACGAACCGCTCCCAGATGTCGTCGGCGATCGGTATGCCTTCGCGCGACCATTCAGCCCGGGTCTCCGCCTCCTTTTGACCGGGATGCAGCACCCTGTCGACTCCCTCGGCGGGTCGGCTGCCGGTAACCCGGTCGACCAGATCGTCGACGCGGCCGGTGAAATCCGGCATCGAGGTCAGCGAATCGGCTCGCATGAGCAGAAACGTCACGCCCTGATGCCGATAGAACGGGCCGGCGGCCTCGTCGACGTAGGCGTCTGCGCCGCTGAAAATGCGTCCCAGCACCTCCGCGGCGAACATTATGGCGTAGCCTTTGTGACCGCCGAAGGGCGCCAGTGATCCGCCCTCGTGAAAGTCGTTCGGATCCGTCGTCGGCAGGCCCGTCGCGTCCACGATGACCCCCTCCGGAAGCGTCTCGCCGCGTCGCTGCGCATTCATGACCTTCACTGCCGAGCCATGGGTTGTGGCGAAGTCGATGATGATCGGCGCGCGACCTTCGGTCGAACCAGAGGGAATTCCCATGGCAATCGGATTCGTGTCCAGGACCTGATCCCGCCCCCCGAAAGGGACCGCTCGCGGCGTCACTCGGCCATATCCCCCACCCCAGATCAGACAGATCAACCCCTCGCCGGCCGCGATCTCGGCGTAGTGTCCGAGGCGACCGATGTGATTGACCCGCACCAGCCCCACGACGGCGAGTGCCACAGATCGCGCTTTCTCCGTCCCAAGCCTCACGGCGAACTCGGCGCCCACGTGACCGAAGCTCCTGTTGCCGCTCACCACTGCTTTGGCGCCGTCGTCCTCGATGACCTCCGGTTCCGCAGTGGGAATCAACCCTCCGCCCTCGATATCCTTGAGATAGTTGGGCACCTGGAACAATCCGTGTGTCTGCACTCCCGACAGCTCGGCCAGGACCAGATGTTTGGCCACGATCGTCGCGTTGCTTTCGCTTGCCCCGGCGGCCAGTAGAACGGACTTGACAATGCCTTCGAGATCCTCTGCCTGTTTTCTGATCATCGTGTTTTCTACCCCGATTCTCCCCCGCTCAATCGTCAAGCCAGTGCTCGAACAGCGGCTTTGCCGCCTCCGGCAGATTCTCGAACACTTCGACCGGAAGTGCCGGTTGCTCGGGGTTGGCCCCCTGAGCTTCCTCCACCATCCGGGCGCGCTCTGGCGAACCAGGCATCAGGATTTTCGTATTCAGCCACCACGGCGCATATCGGAACACGACAGACACGCGCGGCTCATCCGAGCGGTTCGGAGCCGTTGCGTGCCACAGCCGGCTGTCCATCACCAGGACGCTCCCCGCCTTGCCCGTGACGTTCATCTCCGTTGGATAGGGCTCCATCGGCTCGACACCGTTGTCGCCGGTCGGGTTGTTTCTGCTTCGATGACTGCCGGGGACGATCACCGTACCGCCGTTCTCCACCGTGAAGGCCGACAGCATCCACAGCGTCGTCAAGTGCATCGTCGCATCCGGATAGGGCTGCGGAATATGCCCGGAATTGCGCTGGTGTGAATGGCCAATCGGCGTGGAGGATGCCCCTCGGGGTTCCCGGGTAGTTCGTCGTGCCAGTGGAAAAGGAGATCTTCAGCTGTAGACCGAGCATCGACTGCGCTATCGCCATCAGACGCCCGTCCGCCACGTACGGAGCGAGGCACTGATCGTAACTCATGAATCCTGGTAGGTGCCCGATCCCGTCTCGCAATGCCTCGGGGTTTCCCAACCGCTCGGTCGTCTCCAGCGCGCTCCGGCGTATGGCCCCCACCTCATCGTCGGGAATCATGCCCTCCAATACGCACCAGCCGTCAATGCGGAGGCGGCACAGCTCTCCTGTTACTCCTGTCATGGTCGGTCGAGTGGGTAGGATGGTGCGGTGAGAAAACTACTGGCCGAAGCCCTCGCTGTCGAACTCGGCGCGGATTCGTCCGGAGGGTTCCGTGTTGGAATTGCCCAGTACCGCTACTTCGAGCAACTCCTCGTTCGCTTCTGGATTGGTGATTGGGCTCGTGTAGGCGAGAAAGTAGAAACTGTTAGAAAGGTCTGTAATCTCACTCTGGATACTCAGAAAGATATCGAGCAGACCCGTGATGTCGGCCGCCTCGAAGAAGCCCATCGTGCGAAACGTCAACTGCTGCAGCGGGGCGCGGTCGAGATCCGGACTGTCGAGCGCCGCTACGTAGATTTTCTTGAGCTCTCCATCGGTGCCGACCATGGCGTCGACGGCGTCCTGAATCGCAATGTTCGGGTCGGCGTTGTGAAATCCATCGGTGAAGATGACAAGGCTGCCGTCGGTGATTCTCTCCATCGACACCTCATCCTGCCACGCCGTTGAGACATCGATGATGCCGCCGTAGAGATTCGTCGAGTCGAACAGCTCCGTCTCCGGGATTTCGCCGACAGCTGCCACGAGCGCCCCGGTGTCGTCGCTGAAGTCGTGAACCAGGCGCGTCTCCTTGTCGAAAACGTAGACCGCGATCTGCTGATTCTCGGTCTTGCTGTTGATGAGGGCGATCGTCGCCTCCTTGACCTGCGGCACGAACCCCTCCACACTCGAACTCAGATCGAGCAGCAGCACGGTGCGTATCGAGAACGGAATCTCCTCAGCGTTGATGGTCGCATTCGACTCCACCCCGATCTTGCGACCGTTTTCCGCCACTACGAAATCGTCCGGCAAAAGCCCGGGCACTCCCCTGCCCTCTTCGTTCATAACCTGCATGAGCACCTGCACCCCTCGCGCCGCCGCATCGACAGAGATCCCGAAATCCGCCATGACGAAGAAGCGGTCAGCATCGTAGTCGCAGCTGCCGTCGTCTTTGTTGGCGCTGCGGGAGAAGTTTCTCCCGGCGATGTCCGTGCACCCGGCGATCTCCGGCTGATCCGGAACTCTTACCGGGTTGCCGTCACCGCCGCTCGTGCAGCCCCCGCAAACGAACGACACCGTCACTATCGATGTTACCAGCCTTCTCATAGCCAACCTCTGGCTGAAATCAATCCCTCGATCTGTCCCTGCCCTTCGATAAGGCCATTGATTGCGGTTGTCAAGCATCGCTCTCACCGCGGTCGTCGCGCCCTGATCGTGTCCTCATCCACTCGTTCGATCTCTTCGAACCCCGTCTGTGTGAGCCAGGTCCGGTGCTCCCCCTCCGTGTAGGCCTGCCCGGCCTCGTAGAGGTTGAGGAACACGAGATTGAACGCCACCGTCTCCGCCGGCGACACCCGCCCGTCATCGAGCAGATGGCCGCTGATGTATATCCATCCACCGGGCACTAGCGCCCCGCTGACGTTCACAAGCACCGCCTGCGCCTGCCCGGCTGAGAGCACTTGGAGGAAGTTTCTCAGGACCGCCACGTCGAACATCCCCACGAGTGGCGCCGCGACTACATCCGCGTCAACCACATCGATGCGCTGCGCCACACCCGCCTCTTCGACGAAGCGCCTCGTTATCGGCGTCACTTCGGGAAGGTCGGCCACCGTTACCCGCACTTGCGGTTGCACCTCCGCGATCCCCATCGAGAATCCCCCTGACCCTCCGGCGACATCCACGAGCGTCCGGCACTCCGACAGATCGCAGCCCTCGGCAAACGATCTGCCTTCCGCCACCGCGAGCGGGTGCAACCCTCGCAGAAACGACTCCAGCTGCACCGACGGCATCGTCGAGAAGTCGTGACTGGCCTGCGGAGCACCGGCTCTGATCGACTCGGCCGACTTCAGACATGCGCTCCACAAATCCTCCCAGAGCCGGTGCCGCTCGCCCATGAAGTGCTTCCGCCCCCGAACCAGGAGCCGGTCTGCTTCATCGCTGTTCGAGAATCGCGCGCCCTCCACCTGAAGCAGTCCGGCGTTGACGAGCGCATAGAGCAGCGGCCCCAGTCTCGCCGGATCGACCCCCAAAGCGGCCGCCAGCTCGTCGGCGCTCATCGCGCTCTCTGCCAGCGGCGTGAACAAATCGAGCTTCATGCCGGCGAGCATCGCAAAGGAGGGGTAGACGGCCTGGCACAGCCGCCTCGATGGTACCGCTTTTCGAACTGTTGAGGTGGGCTTTACTCATGAGCATCTCCATTCACAAAGATATATATTCGCCGGCGCCGAGCCGCTGATCAATTGACCATGAAGGAGCTACCCGGTGGCCATACTCGACCGCTTTCGTCTCGATGGAAAAGTCGCGATCGTGACCGGCGGTGCCGGCTATATCGGCACCTCCATCTCGACCGGCCTGGCCGAAGCCGGAGCGACTTCGATAATCGCCTCCCGCAACGTCGAGGGTTGCGAAGCACTCGCAGCGAAGTTGGAATCAGACGGCCTGTCCGCTGTCGGATTGACGCTCGACCTCGCCGACGATGACAGCATCCAGGCCCTGCCCGACAAAGTAATGGAGCGCTTCGGTCGCATCGACATCCTCGTAAACAACTCCACCAGCAAGTCACCCGGGGATATGGCTTCTATGACTGTCGAGCAGTGGGAGCGGGCCATGCGCGTGGATGCCACCGGTTTCTTTCGTCTCACTCAGCTCTGCCTGCAGCAGATGTTGGAGCAGGGAGGCGGCAACATCGTCAACATAGCCTCCATCTACGGCATGATCGCGCCCGACCAGCGCCTCTACCCGCCCAAGCATCTGGCCAACCTTCGACCGCACTACTACTTCAACAAGGCAGGCATGATCAACCTCACGAACTATCTTGCTGTCGCCTATGCCGATCGCAACATCCGCGCCAACTGCGTCTCTCCTGGCGGCATCAGCACCGATCAATCGGAGGAAATCCACCGCCTTTTCGGCGATCGCACGCCCATGGGCAGACTCGGCGTGCCCGACGAGATAGCCGGTGCCGTCATCTACCTGGCGTCCGAGGCGTCGAGCTACGTCACGGGACACAACCTCGTGGTTGATGGTGGGTTCACCGCGTGGTAGAGGAGGAGACCTACCCTTGCTCATACTGACCGATTCGACCCTGTTTCTCGCCGATGACGCGAGCGACTCGATAACCCCTGAGTCGGTCATCGAGGAGGAGGACCTCAGCTGCGTATGCGCTGGTGAATCGGCGGCCGCCGCGGCGCGCGACGACGGTTCAGTCGCCGTCATCCACGATGGCTGTGTCGAACACCTCGAAGAGACCGCCATTGTCGATCGGATCGAATGCCTGCACCTCCTCGGCGATGACCCGGTCGAGCTGTTGATCGGCACCGAGTCCGCCCACGTGTTCCGCCTTACACCCGCGGGCCCCGCACTGCGTCTCGAATCCTTTGATCAGCTTGAATGTCGGGATGAATGGTATACGCCCTGGGGCGGCCCTCCCTCCGTGCGCAGCTTCGCGGGCAGCGACGATTGCGTCTACGCCGATATCCACGTCGGCAGCATCATGCGCTCGATCGATCGTGGATGCTCCTGGGAGCCCGTCACTCCCGATCTGCACGAGGACGTTCATCAGGTCGCTACGTGCGCGGATGCTCCGGAGCGGGTATACGCCAACACTGCCCACGCCGTCTACACGAGCGACGATCGCGGTCAGACCTGGGATCACCGCGCCCGTGGATTTTCGGCTCGCTACGGCCGTGCGATCGCGGTGCATCCATCAGACCCTGACTGCGTGCTCGCCTCAGTCAGCGACGGACCGCATTCGGTGGTGAACGGCAAGCTCTACCGTACTGACGACTCCGGAGGGAGCTGGACCCACGTGACCGCCGGCTTTCCGTCGGAGACTCGAGACAACATCGATACTTTTCAACTGTCTTTCTCGAAAGACGGCAGGGCCTGGGCGTCAGTTGAAGAGCGGCTCTACGTGAGCGTCGATCGTGGCAGAGAGTGGTCCGTTGCCTGGGAGGCTCAGCAGCCGATCGTGGCGATCGCCTGCTGAGCCACTGAGGGAAAAGGGATGGAATACCGCAAGATGGGGGAAACCGGCCTGAAGGTGTCGGAGATCTGCATGGGTACGATGACCTTCGGCACCGGCGCCGACGAAGCTGAGGCAAAGCGCATGGTCGACATGGCCATCGATGTTGGAATCAACTTCTTCGACACCGCCAATTCATACGGTGGCGGCCAGTCCGAGATCAGCCTGGGCAAAGCCATCAAAGGCAAGCGGGATGACCTCATCGTCGCCACCAAGTTCTTCAACCCCATGGGCACAGGCCCCAACGATTCCGGTATGTCGCGGCTTCACATCATGCAGGCGATCGAATCGAGCCTGAATCGGCTGCAGCTGGATCACGTAGATCTCTACTACATGCACCATGTCGACGTGCAGACACCGCTGGAAGAAATGCTGCGCTCGCTCGATGATCTGGTGCGACAGGGGAAGGTGCGCTACACCGCGTGCAGCAACTACCAGGCATGGCGCCTCACGAAGGCTCTGTGGCTCAGCGACCGCCACAACCTGGCGAGGTTCGAGTGCTACCAACCCCAGTACAGCCTCGTCGTCCGCGACATCGAGCAGGAGTTGATCCCCGTTTGCCGGCATGAGGGACTGGGGGTGGTGGTCTGGAGCCCCCTTGGCGGCGGCTTTCTCTCGGGGAAGTACAAGCCCGGAGAGCGCGTGCTCGAGGGGACGCGCTCCGGCGACGCCTGGGCCTACCCGGAGGCGTTCTTCGCCGCCAACGCCGACGAAACGCTGCAGACGCTGATTGACGTAGCCGGCGAACTCGGCCACACACCGGCGCAGGTGGCTGTGCGCTGGTGCCTGGAACGACCTGCCATCACCTCCGTGATAGTGGGCGCACGCACTGCCGACCAGTTGAGTGACAATTTGCAGGCGGCGAACTTCCGGCTCGAAGGCCAGGCCCTGGAACGCCTGAACGCCGTCTCCCACCTGCCGGATCGATATCCCGAGGTCATGGAGAAGAACATCCACGAACGCAGGGACGACGCTGTTCGGATGCCGCCGCTGTAGAGCGTCAGCCGGGGGGCAGTTCCAACTGATAGACTATCATTCTCCAAGGTTCGCAGGCGCCAGTGGCACTCCGAGTGCAGTGACATTTCGGAGAGGTTGTGGTGTTTAATCAATCAGGCGACGGGATTGACAAGGCACCACTACGCCGTCAGGCTGACTTGACAGCGAGAGCTCCTTCTCATCACGATCACAATCGCATGGTCACTTCCCCTGCAACAAGCTCCCTGACTCAATTTGCTCTTCTTGCCGTCGTGATTCTCGGTTTCCCCGTTGGCGCGAGGTCCGACGGAGCCGGCTCGCTCAGTGGCTTCGTACACGACGCCTCCAATGGGGAGGCCCTCATCGGGGCGACGGTCCTTCTTCAGGGAACATTGATCGGCAGCATCTCGAACACGAGCGGCTACTACGTAATCCCCGATGTCCCCGTCGGCGACTACACCGTCAACTGCTCCTACATCGGCTACGAGACATTCATACGCGACGTTCGGATCGCGGCTGACGAGGACGAGAAGATTGATCTCAGCCTCGCCGTGCAGGCGGTGATGGCTGCCGAGATGGTGATCCGCGCCGATTCGATGCGCACGTCGCAGATGCTCTTCGAGAAGCCCATCTCCGGCATCCGCCTGTCGTCCCGCCAGGTCAAGGCGATTCCGCAGGTAGCAGAGGCCGATCTGCTGCGCTCTCTCCAGACTCTCCCGGGCATTTAGTCTCTGTCCGATTTCTCCTCCGCTCTCTACGTCAGGGGCGGCACTCCGGATCAGAATCTCTACATGATTGACGGGTCGGATGTCTACAACCCGGAGCACACCTTCGGCATCTTCTCGACCTTCAACACCGACGCCATCAAGCAGGTTGAGCTGTCGAAGGGTGGATTTGGTGCCGAGTACGGCGGCCGCCTCTCATCCGTCCTCGACGTGACCAATCTCGACGGCAACCGCGAGCAGTTCGAAGGGACTGCCTCCCTCAGTCTGCTTTCGGCCAAGACGACCCTGCAGGCTCCGCTAGGCACGCGCGGATCGCTGTCGGGCTCCATTCGGCGAACCTACTTCGACCAGACCGCAGCCAAGTTCATCGACGATGTCCCCGACTACTACTTCTACGACGGCAACGTCAAGGCATTCCTCGAACTCGATGACCGCAATTCACTGACGATCAGCGGTTATGGCGGACGCGATTTCCTCGACGTCCTTTTCAACACCAAGTCCACGGAGGAGGCGGGATTGGTAACGGATTGGGGCAACAAGACGGGATCGGTGCGTTGGACGCGCGTCTTTACGCCGAAGCTGTTTTCGACGTTCTGGCTGACCGGGAGCCGTTTTTCGTCAGATGCGGCCATCGAGGCTGCCGGCGTTGTTGAACGCAACTTCGTATCCGATGTCACGTTGAAGGGCAGCCTGGAACACCACAGGTCGCGCCGTTTGGTCACGAAGTTCGGTTTCGAACAGAAGAGCTTGCATGTCAAGTATCGCCAGGCGTTCCCGGAGGGACTCGTCGATATCGACAGCAGGCCGAGGCAATACACCATCTTCGGTCAGGGCAACTGGAAGCCGAATCCCCTGTGGGAGCTGATCGCTGGATTGCGCTACAATCTTTTCGACTCCGCCAAGACCTTC
This sequence comes from Candidatus Latescibacterota bacterium, assembly GCA_965205655.1. Taxonomy (GTDB): domain Bacteria; phylum Latescibacterota; class UBA2968; order UBA8231; family UBA8231; genus CBDBIJ01. The sequence continues at coordinate 20,535 of CBDBIJ010000059.1, read as the reverse complement.
CACAATGTCGCTCCCCGTCTGGCAGCGAAATACCGTCTCACCGAAAAAATCAACCTGCGAGCCGCCGCCGGCATCTACTACCAGTACCTCCACCGCGTGCCGCAGTTTGCCTTCACCGACATCTGGACCACATCCAACGAGTTCCAGGACGAATCGAGGTCGGCGCACTTCATCTTGGGATGGCAGCAGGAAGTCAAACGCAACTTCCAGTTCGAAGTCGAAACATTCTACAAGAGCTACCGCAACATCTATCAGTACAATCAGACCTTCATCACCCAGCTTGAGGAAACGGGTTATCAGGAGGATGCCGATCCGATCTTCACGAACACGAAGGGGGTCTTCAACCGCGGTGACGGCAATTCAACCGGCGCTGAGCTGCTGCTGCGCAAGGACTCGGGGGCACTGGACGGCTGGCTTGCCTATTCGTATGCCCGTACGAAGTACGAATTTGATGGCATCAATCAGGAGAGGTCCTTTTTCCCGCGACACGATCGCACTTCGACACTGAACCTGGTGGCCAATTTCGATCTGCGAAATGGCTGGAGAAAATTGAAAGGTAGAGAGAAGCGCGCCGACGTGGGCAAATGGTCGCTCAGTCTCAACGTCGTCTACGCCAGCGGGCAGCCGATTACCCAACCGGGATCCGCCTATTTTGTCAGGTCCAGTCCGCAGGACCCTGGCGTTGACCTCGAGCGCGCGCCGACGATTATCAACAACATCCGCCTGCCCTACTATGCCCGCATGGATCTGAGTCTGAATTATCGTCGCGACTTTGGAAGCTGGACGATGACACCCTATCTGCAACTGTTCAATGCCGGCAACCGCAGCAATCCATGGTTCGTCGACTACGATTTTCGCGATGGCCTGCCCGACGTCGATACGATCAGCATGCTGCCTGTCCTGCCCACGATCGGCGTGAATCTCACTTTCTGATGGACGGAAAGCGATGACAACCCGGTCATTCTTGCTCTCCATCTGTGTGTCGACGGCCCTTCACCTCGGCTGTGGGGAGGGAATTGTCGAGGTAACGAGCGGAAGTTACGAACGCCGTATCGTCATCAGCGGCCTTCTTCTGGCGGGCCATCCAGTCGAGAACATTCACGTGTCGCGGAATTTCAGGCTCGACGAAAATTTGAATGAGACGCCCATCTTCCTGCCCGAAGCGGATGTCGTACTCATCGATGAGGACGAGGCCCTCGACTACCAGCTCACCTTCGTAGACTCGGTCCTGTTCGAGCACCGCGGCTTTGCCTACCTCGGGGACGACCTCGTCATCCGCACGGGTGGCACCTACAGCCTTGAGGTGCGAGCGACGGTCGAAGATGAGGAGCTCTTTGCCAGAGTGACGACGAAGGTGCCCGTCGATGGCTTCGAGATCGTCGATATCAGACCGGAGCGGACCAAGTACTATGTGCGCGACGAGGCGGGCGAGCTGATCATACCGGAGGTGACCATCGAGCGATCTCCAGGGACGACCTTCTATCTTCTCACCGCCATTCCCCTCGACATGTCCGTTGACTCCTTCGTCTACGACAACCCCTTCGATGATGAGAATCCACGGAGTATCGACCTGTCCGACTACGACTACCAGTACGAATGGATCCAGAACACTCCCACTGGGGCCGGTCAATCGAAGATGGGCTTGTTCGGGTGGGATGTCTGGTTCTACGGCCGTCACGAGATTGTCGTGTACGCAGCAGACGCGAACTGGGCCCACTTCCTGCAGACCTTCGACGACCTGAAAGAGCTGGACGGCAATTTTCACGAACCGCAGTTCGAATTCGAGGGTGATGGCTTCGGCTACTTCGGTTCCGCCATCCCGGATACCACGTACATTGAGATTGTCAGAGGTGAAGGGAACTGAGCAGGCTATTAGGTCTGGCGGCGTTGCGGAACTACTGAAGAAAGGAAACTAGGCTATCGTTGTCGAAATTCGGCACCAAGCTACGTGAACCGTGATCAGCACAATCGGCACGGTGTGGCGCATTGGAAGAGGCGCGAAGCGCGTGGAGGGTTACGCTGGGGTCACTCTCGGCACCCGCTGAGTCAGTGAGCCCGTCTTCTACACTACTTTGACGTTGGCAGAGGATGGCTGGTTTGTCAGTTTGAACTGCTGAATCCGAGCCTGTGATTGCGAGAACCACCATGGCGGTGGCCCGCTATAACTGCAAGTGCGCCAGACGGATACCTCGCATGCCGAGTGAAATTAGTGCTGTCTTAATAGCCCCCCGAGGTACTGCCGACAGAGCCACTCGATGAGGTCGGGGTCGGACGGCGGGACACCTTCAGCGTGCCCTCCATCCCCTGCTCGCGATGTCCGGGAATGGTACAGTAGAAGGTGTAGCTACCCGATCTTCGCGCCGTCAGCTCGCTCGTCACCAGTTCGCCAGCCGGAATCTCCACACCCACGTCGAGCTCCTCTATCGTAAAGGTGTGCTGCACATCGGCGCTCTCCAGCTTGAACACCACAGCTTCGTCTGGATAGATGGCGATATCCTTCGGCTCGAACTCAAAGCTGCTCGCCGTTATCTGAAGCTGACCGTCCTTGGGCCGGGTAGGGCCATCATCGTCTCCGCAGCCCGGCAAAACCACGAGCGTGCCGACTATCGCTAAACATGTCGTTTTCACTGTCGTTCCCTCCGTGGCAATCACCTCAAAAACCGCGGCTCTTGTCCACCTCGAACATCAGCGGCTCGCCGGCGATGTAGCGTCGCAGGTTTTCCTTGAAGATCTCTGCGCGTCGATCTATGGTCCCTGCCGACTCCGCAGATGAGTGCGCTGTGATGATGACATTCGGCAAGTCCCACAGCGGGTCGTCTTCTCGCGGAGGTTCGTGCACCAGAGCATCGAGTGCCGCACCTGCCACTCGGCCCGATTGCAGGGCCTCGGCAAGCGCCTCCTCCTCGATGATCCCGCCCCTCGACACAACGAAAACGTGGGCGCCCTTCTTGATCTTCGCCAACCTCTCCCGGCCGATCATGCCGGCGGTCTGAGGTGTCATCGGCGCCGTAACCACGAGCCAGTCCGAAATCCTCAACAGCTCGTCGAGGCGATCCAGCCCCCAGACCTCCCGCACCCCTGGTGGCGCCGGTGTCGGCGTCATATCGGCGGCGAACACCTCCATGTCGAACCCGGCGGCGCGCTTAGCCACGGCCCGGCCGATACCCCCGAATGCCAGAATCCCCATCGTCGTGCCGGCCAGTTCCGTTATCGTTCGGCGGTATTTGAGCGTGTCCCAGACGTGATTCCGCTGATCCTCCAGGGAATCGCGCAACCGGTGGGCGAAAGCCAGGATCATGGCGAATACCCAATCAGCCATGGCACCCACGTGAGCCCCCCGACTTATCGTCATCGTCACGTCGCTCTTCTTCAGTTCCGGAATCTTCCTTAGCAGGCCGTCGAATCCAATACCGATGGAGCAGTACCATTTGAGGTTCCCAGCAGCCGCAAAGCCCTCCCGATGCATGGTCCCCCAGATCACCTCGGCATCGACCGCCTCTCTGGCCTGGTCTTCCGGTGTCACTCCGATTCGAAAATCGACCTGGGTGAACTCCTCTCGAAGTCCGGCGACAAAATCCTCTCCGAGATCGCAGCCCAGTACGACCTTCAGCGTTTTCTCAGTCACCCTCGATTCCCTCCCGCACGACTCCCCTACCGAATCAGTATCCGGTCGAGATCATTGCGGATTTTCTCGAGCCCTTCTGCCCCGAGGCCGTCGTAGTAGCCCCTGATCTGCTGCTGCCCGTCAACGAGCACGAGCATGGAGCTGTGGAACAGTGGCAACCCCACCTCCATCTGCTCCTCTGCCACCGGCAGCTTGAATCCTTTCTTGCTGAGTTGCCAGATATCTTCCCGCGCCCCCGTGAGAAACTTCCAGTGACCCCCGTCTGCTCCGTATTGCTCAGCGTAGGAGCGCAGCACCTGCGGCGTATCGTACTCCGGATCGACGCTGAAGCTCACCATCGAGATCTCATTCCACAGGGCATGGCCCCTCAGCGGCTCCTGTAACTCCGCCATCCTGGCTGTCTGCATCGGACAACTCATGACGCAGCGCGTGAAGATGAAGTTGGCGATCCACGTGTGCCCCTTGAGCTCGGCCGATCCGAAGGAGTCGCCACTCTGGCTGATGAAGCTGAATTCGGGAAGCGTCGCCAGCACGGGTAGCTCGTCAGCGGCTGCGCCCCGCCGAGGCAGTTCCCGCCCCGCATGTCCGTCCTGTGTTCCGTCATCGCATGACAGCCCGACGAGTGACAGCGCTGAGATCGCTACCACTGACGGCCAGGTCCGGTGTGTTTTGACCGCCGTAATCTTCATCCGTTAATTCATCTCCTTCATTCGGCAGTCGAGACTACTCGGGTGGCCACACGAGGTCAAGGATGGAACTTTACTCAGAACGATTCGCTCTTATCGACACCGAGAACGCTTTCAAGATCGGGCCCCATATCGCACGGCTCGAATCTCAGGGCCCGCAGATCGTCAAATTCAATCTGGGCGAGCCGGATTTTGATCTGCCGGAGTACATCACCGAGGAGGTCAAACGTCAGCTCGACAACGGCAACACTCACTACTGCGATCCCCAAGGTGTTCTGCCCTTTCGCGAAGCCATCGCCCGGCACTTCAGTCACAGCCGTGGAATCGACGTCGTGCCGGAACAGGTGGTCGTTTTTCCCGGAGCCAAGCCCAGCATCGGCCTGGCGCAGCACGCCTATCTGAACCCGGGTGACGAAGTAATCTATCCAAGTCCCGGCTTTCCCATCTACGAGTCTGTCATTCCGGTAATGGACGCAGTCCCGGTACCCCTGATCCTCAGGGAGGAGCACGGTTTCAGTTTCACGGGGGAGGAGTTATCGAGTCTGATTACGCCCCGCACCAAGATGATCTTCCTGAACTTCCCATCCAATCCGACCGGAGGGGTGGCTTCGGCCACGCAGTTAGAGGAAATCGCGTCCGTCATTCTGGAACGCTGCTCACCGAACTGCCGCATCTTTTCGGACGAGATCTACGAAGACATCATTTTCGATGACAGACAACACGCCAGCATCGCTGCAGTACGCGGGATGCAGGAGCGAACGATCATTCTCAGCGGACTCTCCAAGAGCTTCAGTTGGACTGGGGGGAGAATCGGATATGCCGCTTTTCCCACAGCGGAGGAGGCCGAGGTCTTCAAGAATCTCAACATCAACTACTTTTCCTGCGTTCCACCTTTCCTGCAGATGGGTGGTACTGTTGCCCTGACGTCAGCGGAGAGAGATGCGGCGCTGCAGACGATGGTGCAGGCTTTCCAGCAGCGCAGAGATTTTTTTGTTCCGGCCCTCAACGAAATCGCCGGTGTCCGAAGTCTGTCTCCCGCCGGCGCATTTTACGTTTTTCCGAATATCGCCGAGCTCTGCCAGAATCTTGGGGCGATGGATGCCTTTGAGGATTTGTCAGAGGAGGCGCGAGTGAACACGAGTCCCTCAACTTTGTTCCAGATGTTCGCCCTCTACCGGCATGGCGTAGCCCTTATGGATCGCAGGTCCTTCGGCAAAATCCAGAGTGAGGGCCAGCACTACTTGCGTATTTCTATTGCTACAGGAATCGAGACTTTGACTGAAGGGGCGAAGCGCCTCACCGAGGCCTCCAGGGACAGTGGCGGCTTCAAAGACTTCATTGCGCAGGGGCAGAATCTATACGCCTAGGAGCCTCGCCGGCGGCGGTTCCACTGGATGCCGCCTTCTTGACCCGCCCCCACGTCGCGGACGAGACCACCGTTCCACCATGCGCCGGACGCCACGAAGGATGCTGGTCGTGGATTGAGTTGTCCGTCAATCGGACTCCGTCCGCGCCATCCGCGTTCATGACGTAGATCTCCCAGTCCTGACCATCTGTATTCCGGAAGAATGCGATCCTGGAACCGTCCGGCGACCAGGGAGTGTTTCCGATACAGTCCTGCTCCGGGGAGCTGGTTATGCGCAGCTGTTCACTCCCGTCGGGGTTCATCGTAAAAATGTCGTCGTTGCCGTGTCTGGCCGAGTAGAAGGCGATTCGCTCCCCATCCGGTGACCATGATGGACTGAAATCGGTCGCTCCGTTCTCGGTCAATCGTGTGACACCCGTTCCGTTAGCGTTCATGACGTAGACTTCCTTGTTGCCGTCCCGGTCCGAGCTGAACGCGATCCGGGTTCCGTCTGGAGACCACGAAGGTGTCGTATCCAGATTGACATTGTCAGTCAGTCGCTGCAAACCACTACCGTCTGCAGAGATAGAGTAGATCTCCCTGTTGCCGTCGCGCTGGGTCAAGGCCCAGTTTCAGTTGAAACAAATCACAGGCTCGGGTGAGTGTGTCAGCCCATCATCGCGAGCTGTTTGATGCCGAGTTCGGCTTGTATGGCTTGCCGGAGCATCGGCAGATGGCGATAGCCCTTGACCCTGCGCAGACGTGGTTCGATGTCGAGCAGTGCCGTGGCTACCCAACGGTGACGCTGTGATGAGTTGGTCCAGCGTCGCACGTTGTGTGTGAGCTGCTCCAGGAGACTGTTGACGTTCTCGATGCAGTTGGTGGTGCGGAAGGAATCCTTGAGCATCGGCGTCAGTCCCAACCGATGGAGTGTGAGGGTCTCTTCCATGCCTTCCTCGAGGCTGTGTAGGGCGGACTGATTCATCAACTTCAAGCCCGGTTTGAGCGCGTCCAGTGCCGCCTTGGCCGCCTCGTATCTCGGTTTGCCGTAGGCCGCCTCCATCTTGCGACCCATACCGGACTGCTCGCTTTTGGACAGATACGACACGACGTTCTGGCGCTTGTGATACTGGCAGCGCTGCACGCAGGCATGTCCTTTGAGCACCGACATCACCGCCTTGTAAAGCCCCTTGGCGCCGTCGATGACGACCAACAGTCCGGCTTCGTACTGCATACCGCGTTCGACCAGATCGGACAGGAAGCGACGGCAGACGCGCTCGTTTTCCGTGGCCGCCTGCACGAAGCCAAGAGGAATCTTCTGTCCGTCGAGGGTGACGCCCAGGGCGATGATGATCTCCTCGTCCGCGAAGCTCTTGCCGTCGAGGAATAGCGCCACCAGATCATATCCTTCCAGGGATCGCTCCTGGAATTCAGCCAGCTTTCGAGCCGTGCCTTTCACGTAACGACAGGACACCGATGAGGATGACAGACCAAAGGCCTCGGGTACGGCCTCAGCGCAGGCCTCGTAGTTGCGCGTGGCGATGCCCTTCAGCATCCGCAACAGCAGACCTTCGTCCATCTGTCGAGGCGTCTGCAGTGCCTGGTAAACATCCAGCGGGACCTCGGTATGGTTGGCCACGTTGCGCACCCGCGGCACATCGACGGGTAGTTTCTGGTCGGCCAGGTACACCGACCCGAGCTGAGACCCCCAGCGGCGTAACGGCTGATCCGACCCCTTGCGCTGATACCGCGGCCCAGCCAACTCAACGACCGCTCTTTGCAGCTCCTCCGCGACCGCCTGCAGCCCCAAGGGAATCAGCCATTGGATCGCCTCAATCCGGCCATCCAGGTCCTCTACTTGCTCTGCAGTCTCGGGTGCTACCTTGCCGATGCTCACCGTTCGTTTGACGCCCTTCTTCCGTGCTACTAGCTTGCTCATTGCAGGCTCCCCATCGTTACCGATGCGAGACTTCTTCCAACGGGCTTCTCGTATCAAAACGTAACGATTGGAGCCTGTGCTGTTTCAACTAAGATCGGGACAAAGCGTCGCGCGCCGCTGTGACACAAACGCCAGGCGGCTTCCTGCGGGAGACCATGTCGCGTGCGAGTCGGCCCCTTCGAAGTCGGTGAGCCTGACGGTTTGGGTGCCTTCTGCATTCATGATGTAGATCTCGGCGCTGCCACTCCTGTTCGAGTCAAAGGCAATCCGAGTTCCATCGGGAGACCAGATCGGACGAAGATCCGCTTCGGTGTCAGTAAGCTGTTTGACGTCGCTACCATCTGCGCTCATGACGAAGATGTTGGCGCCCGAAGAGAACACGAGATCGTAGTCGGTTTGTGACTGCGCGCCCGCGCCAAGGGGCATGAGGTGCGTGCACAGAAGAGCGCCGCACAAGACTGCCAATGGAATCCGAGTCATAGCTGATCTCCTAGCTTGAGCCAAAAACGCCCTCGACAGGGCGACGCCGTTTCATCATAATACCGTTCTAGGCCGAAGGCAGAGAGGAGTTTCTCGTGGCACAGAGTGTTTCTCCATTGAAATACGGCATGTTCGTAATGCCCATCCACGATCCGGCCAAACCCCTGGCTCAATGCTTCGATGAGGATCTGGAGCTGGCGGTTCGGTGCGACCAGCTCGGCTTCAGCGATTTCTGGGTCGGCGAACACCATTCCTCCGTGTACGAGAGCATCGTCATGCCGGAGATCTTTCTCGCCAAAGTGCTGGCCATGACCGAAACCCTGCGGATCGGTCCCGCTCCCGTCTGCCTCCAGTACCACCACCCCGCCCACGTCGCCAGCCGGCTGGCGTTCCTCGATCACCTCTCCCACGGCCGGCTCAACGTCTGCCTCGGACCCGGCGCCATACCGACGGACAATGAAGTCTACGGAATCGACCCGGAGGAGGTAGGGCCCCGCATCTCCGAGTCAATCGACATGATCGTGAAGATCTGGACCACGGACGCACCCTACGACATTCGCGGGACGTTCTGGAACGTCTGCCTCTCGGAGAACATCGACGAGAGATTCGGAATCGGCATCCTTCACAAGCCGTTTCAGCGGCCGCATCCACCCATCTTCGTTCCCAGCATGTCCGCCGCGTCCCGCGGGTTGCAGCTCGCCGCCGCCCGTGAATTTCGGCCCATCAGTCACCACATGCTCCACCCGGACGTGGTGGCCGCTTCATGGAAGACCTACTGCGAGGGTGCGGAGTCTGCTCAACTGGAGGCCGACCCGGGCGACTGGTGCGTGTCGCGCAACATCTTCGTGGCGGACTCCACTGACGAGGCCCGCAAGCTCGCCCGAAACAATTCGCTCGCTTTCTGCATTCAGTACATCTGCGACATCACGCAGGCCATTGCCCCGCAGGGACTCGGCCTGTGGAAGCCCTACCCCGAGATGAGGGACGAGGAGTGCAACCTGGACTACTTCATGGACCAGGTCGTCATCGCCGGCGATCCTGACGCGGTGACTGAACAGCTCCTGGAACTTCGCGATCGCATCGGCAGTTTCGGAACCCTCGTTCTCACCGCTCACGACTGGGACGATCGCGAACGCTGGCGCGTGAGTCATGACCTGTTCGCCAAAGAAGTCGTCCCCAGATTCAACCGAGCCATCGGAGCGACTAACTAGAGACGCCTGTCTCCAGACGCCCGTCTCCAGACGCCCGTCCGCGGCAATCGACTCCGGCCTGTCAGGATTCATCGGTTGGGAGGGTGGCAGCTAGGCTTCGCAGCTCCCGCACCGGGTCTGAACCGTCCCATTCCTGTGCGGCCACGGCGATCATCTGGTGCAGCGGATATGTGTGTGGCTGGATCAGATCCGAAATCTCGTACATGACGCCGGCAGGAGCCTCAGTCGCGAAATAGGCGAAGCGAACACCGCGCCCCGGAATCCTTCCCTCGTGCACCACAGAGACCCCGGCTGCGAGCTGCCCTGCCAACGTCGCGTCATAGTCTTTGGGATTCAGCCACGCCCCGACATGCTGGATCCCCTCCCGACCTGCCTCCAGAAAGTCGCGGTAGGCACTGGGATGATCGTCGTGCTGCTGGATCAATGTCCACCTGCATATCGCCGGAGTTCGCGAACGCGATACTGATTAGCGGAGGAGGAGACGGCTGTCCAAGGTAGCGGAACTCCTCGGGCGATAACTTCGGCAAGACGAAGAACGGACCAACCCCAAGAGCCTCTGTCCAATACTGCAACGCGGCGTCGAGGTCACGAACCACGACCCCGATCTGTCGCATCGAGCCGAAGTGGCGACTCATTGATTTGGCCCTCCTTTCCCTCGACAGAGCACCGTCGTTTCATCATACTCGAGTGGAGACAGACTGAGAGTGTAATATGGAGCCTCGATGAGCAGTTTGGATAGAGCGCCGGACTGCCTGGACGGCCAGGGGCCTGACGACGAATTGATCACCGGCTGGGTCGAGCAGTTCAATCGCGACGGCTGCCTCTTTCTCCGCAATGTACTGCCGCCCGACTGGTGCGCCGAACTGCGCCACGACCTCGATCGCGCCCTCGAGAAATCTTCAGCCGGAAATCCGAAGATCGAGCTCCATCACCGCATGTTCGAGACCAGCAACGCGAACCTGCGACTCTTCGACATGGAACCGATCGTCACCTTCGCGGAGCGCCTCGTGGCCCCGGATTGCCATGTCATCCACAACAACAGTTTTCGCTGTCCCCCGGGTGGAGGCATCACTGGCTGGCATCAGGACGATGCCCCCCACTTCGAGATCACACATGGCGAGCCGCCGGACAACGTGCGCTTGCCGGTTTTGCTGTTCACCTGCAACTACTACCTCACGGATGTGGATACCGTCGAAAACGGGCCGACGCAGACCGTGCCGCGATCGCACCTGCTAGGCGCCGGGCCTCCGAAGCCGTTCGAGGGTAGCGACTACGAAGACCAGGTGGTATCGAATGTCGGACCGGCAGGCAGTGTCATCATGTTCAACAACCAGGTGTGGCACCGCGGCGCTCCGAATGCCAGCAAACGCACCCGCTATATCACCCAGATCAGCTACGCACGCCGCGTGATAGGCCACAAGTATTACCCGTTCATGAACTACCAGATGCCCGAGCACGTCTTCGCCGGAGCAGACGAGCGCCGCCAACGGCTGCTCGGCTTCCTGCCGCGAGGGGCCTACGGATAGCTGGTCTCAGTCGGTAGGCTAGGAGCTGGCTGAAGGTGCCGGCAGAGGCTCCCCGTCTTTGCATACCATCGGAAAGTGCGCTCCCGCCGCGCTCATCGGCCCGCCGTCTTCGACCTCTACGAACTGCTTCATGAGGTGCTCTCCACTGGCGTCGAACACGGCGTCACCTGTCATGTAGTGAATGGCGATCGCCCGCCGCTGGCGCCCGGACGTGTTGAACGGAGACCCGTGCCAGTTGAGGCTGTGGTGAAAGGCGACTTCGCCGCGTTTCACCGGCATCGGCCGCGGTTTGACGCCGGGGATCTCGGCGCCCTCGGGCGGCGTAAATCCTCGAAGGTCCCCAAACTCATCGAGTTGCGTCAGCTGACGGTGCGTCTTCAGAAACTCCGTCTGGTTCCCCCACTTGAAGCTGCCGGGCACCATCCACATACATCCGTTCTCTTTGTCGGCGTCGTCCATAGGCAGCCACGCCGATACCGATGTCATCGGCTTGATGATCGGCCACGCGGGCGCGTCCTGGTGCCACCGCAGACTGCCGCCATAGCTGGCCGGCTTGTATTGGATCTGATCGTGCCACACCGTCAGATCGGGATTGGCCGTCAGTTGACTCACCGCCTTGACGATGAAGGGATGATACAGGAGCCGCTGGAATACCGGTGATGCTTCCCAGATGTTGACGATCTGCCACACCGGATTGTCGCTGACACCGCCGGCGGCGCCGTCTCCCAGATCGCGAAAACAGACTGGCTGCTGGTGTGACGGCGCGAACCCATCGGGGCCCAACGCGAGAATTCGATCGAGCTCGACCCCCAGCTCGTCGACTTCTTCCAGCTCGAGAGCCGCACCGGCGTTGATAAACCCGTTGCGCTCAAACTCCTGAATCTGTTGCTGCGTCAGCACGCTTGCCGACCTCCTGTGGTTGTAGTCACGGAAGCGTTGTCTGTCCGATCGCCTGGAGTGTCTTGGGACCCATCCGCCCAATTCCCTGAAGCCGGCCGTCGTCGAGTGCTTGCTTCAATGCCGCCAGACTGTCGAGGCCATGATCACCATAAAGCGTGCGCGCCGTCTTGACACCGATGCCTGGCACCAGCAGCAGCTCGAGCACGGAAGGCGGCGTCTCCTGCGCAAACTCTTCGAACTTCGTCGACGTGCCGGTGTCGACGTACTCACCGATGATGACCGCCACGCTGCCGCCGACTCCGGCGATATCGGCAAGCCGGCCTTCTTCGTGAATCGTATCGACCCGCTCGGGATACCGCGAGATGAGCCTTGCCAGCTGCCGGTAGCGCGCCGCGTGGGTTTCGGGGTAGCCGCCGATGACGAGGAAGTCGTGGAGCTCGGCGAGTTTGTCTCCGAGCGCGTCGTTCTGCCGCCAGCTGGTGCGACCCTTCTCGTCGATGTAGGCGTCTTCCTGCGTCGGCATCACCGCATCAAACACCAACCGCTTGCCGCGTTTCTTCCACGAACTGCTTCACTCGAGCGCGGCTTGCCTGCACGAGACTGACCAGCTCATCGGAGCTCAGCAACGGCTGCTCGGAAAACCCCTCCGGCAGGAACGCCTTGACATCGGCCAGTGACCCATCGTCGATCGCTGCGGCTAGGGGGGGTATGCGGCAGCTGCCGGAAACGGGCAGAGAACCTGGCCGACGACGTCTGCGATGCTCACCAAGAACGTCAGGTGGTCGTCGGGGTCTGGGTGGTGATGGGACAGCACGACGTTGCCCAGCTGGCCGGCGAGCCCCCAGCTGCGCATCAGAAGCTCTCCTGCCAGCGGGTGTGTCAATCCCCCGGCGACAACCCGCTCCGCCTCCAGCATGGGGATGGACCACTTTTTCTCCAGGAGTTCGTCGAGGAGAACGGGAAACAACCCCGGGTAAGACTACACGATCACCCCCTTGCCGATGTCGTGCATCGTTCCGGCGATGAAACAGGGGCTGCCCTTCGGTAGCCGAAGTCTCGATGGCAGGTCGATCCCTTTCAGGACGTCCAGCGCTTCCTCATCCAGCCCCGCATTGGCGATCGTCTCCCCCTGTGTACCGTCTACATCCTCGCCAGCGTCGACGTCGAGGGAAAGCAGATGAGATGCGTAACCGACTGCCACGTTGTGGAGCCAGAATTCCCTCCAGCTTGAAACCCATCTCCTGCACCGCCATAAACGACTTCCTCACTGCTTCCCCAGCGACTAATCCCGATACCGTGTTTTTCCCCAGCAACACGATGGCGCGCGCGATGTCGGTGATTTCGGCTGTGAATCCGAGCGCAGACGAGTTGGCGTGTTTCAGAATCGTCGCGCACGTCATCGGCTCGACCTCTATGACCTCAATCCATTCCTTCATGTCGCTTTTCGGGTCGCGGGCCAGCTTGGTGATTTTTTCGTACACCTGAGGCAGGGGCGGCAGCTTCGTCATCGTTTCGATGTCCGCCATCACTCTGCTTCTGACAGCCTTTGGTTTCAGCGCCTTCTCTCTGGCCTTCTCCGCTTTCTTCCCTGTTGCCCCCAGTCAGGTGCAGCCTGATCAGATCGTCCATCTTCTCCGACAGTTTTTGCCGACGGACGATCCGGTATATTCAATCGGTCAATGCAACATTCTCCCCACTAATCTAATCATAGGAGATGTTGCACATGGCTCAAATGGGACGACCAGGATTGTCCGCGTCACAGAAGTCGGAGGTATGGCGTCGATGGAAGAGCGGCCAGTCGCATAGCGATATTGGTCGGGCGCTCGGGAAGCATCCGGCGTCGATTCATGGTGTCATCACCGCCAATGGGGGCATCGTACCAATGCCGCGTCGACGCTCTCGATGGGCTCTTGCCTGGGAAGAGCGTTGAAGAGATCTCTCGAGGTATCGCTGCGGGAAAATCGATACAGAATAATTGCGGCCGCTGTTGAGCGTGCACCCTGACGGTTAGCCGAGAGATTGCCCGCAATGGCGGGCGGCAAAGGTACCGAGCAAACGTTGCCGACCAAGCAGCCTGGACGCGCGCCAGCCGGCCGAAATGCTGCCGACTCGCATCCAATCTTCGTTTGCGGCGAGTCTGGCGGACAAGCTACGCCTGAAGTGGTGATATCGGGATGGCTGAAGCGGGAGTATGCGCTTTTAGGAAATATGCAGGTACGAAACGATGGGTCGAGAGCAGTCGGGGCACTCAACAAGGACCTCATTGCGCATTCGGATGCGAAGAATGACGCGGCGATCCAAGAAGGCAAGCACACGCGATCAGCCGAGAGGCCGGATCGACGTTCCATCAGGACAGTGGCATCGAGGACCGCGCCGTTCCCGGCCACTGGGAGGGAGACTTTCTCGGGGTCGAACAACCGCACATCGCCACGTTGGTGGAGCCAGTTCGGTCACGCTTGAAGCTCAACGGCAAAGACACCGAGACCGTCAGAGCGCTGCAGCCAGGTGAAACGACTCCCCTCCGCGGTCGGTTGTCCCTTACCTGTCGTCTTCGGCACAAGGAGTTCTCGATCGCAACTGACGTGAGGTGTATTTCCCGAGCGGCAACGAGGCACAAATTCGCCTTCTTCGACAGTACTTCCTCTGTCGCCATTCTCCCAAGCCGACCTGAACAGAGTCGCTCTTCAACTGTTGCGTTTCACCCGCAGAACGCTTCAATGAAGGTGTTGCGTTGAGCCTGATCAGATCGTCCATGCGTCTCCGACAGTTTTTGCCGACGGACGATCTTGCCCGAGTTTCTTCAGACCTTTCACCTGAGCTTCCGGCAACTCTCCACCCTGGTCATATATGAGGTAAATGGGTAGAGAGTCACCCCGGTTCATGCGAAGAATACGGGCGATGACCGTGACGTTCCCGGTACAGTGGCAGGAGAGGAACAGGGCTTTCACCCACCGCAGAGCCTTGTCGCTTCTCAGATGCACGACGATGTCCGTCGTCTTGCTCTCGATTACGTGCCCGGCGTTCAGCCCTTGGAGTTCCTCGTTGCATTGATTGATCGCCGCCCAGGCAGAGGCGAGATGACTCTTGATTTCTCGGTTGCTGGGGTGAACGAGTTCCTCTTCCGATTGAATCGGTTCGCCGAAAATGACGTGCGGCCTGGTCACCTCGTTGTGGTAGGTCGTGCGCGTCTGCCACATCTCTCGCACCTGGCGATCCTGCTGCTGCCGCACCCGGGCGCGCCGCACCTCGAAGATCTTTCTCTGCAACTGCGAAGGGTCAAATGGCTTCGCCAGAAAGCCGTCTACTCCCGCTTGGGAAGCTGCGACGATTTCCGGCTTGCCCGCCTTACCGGAAACCATCAGAATCGGCAGGTTTTCGTGACGCTCGCTGGCGCGCAACTCTTGTATCAGATCGAGACTGGTTGTCTCGTCCAACACCAGATCCGCCACCAGCATATCAATGGATGTCTCGAAGAGCGCTGTCCGAGCCTTGTCGCAGTCCGAAACCAGCACGGCTTCCATTTTCCACTTCTTCAGGAACTGGACGATGATTTCGCCAACCTTTGGGTCGTCTTCGATAATCAGGACGTTCAACAGTCGTTCACTTTCTTTACAGCTGGTGCTATTTTCAAGACAATTCGACCTGACGCAGAGCAATAGAAAATAACAGGGAGCCCTTCACTTGGCTATTGGCAGTGGCAAAAAGGTGCGTGACTACGGCGAGGTCGAAGGGCGTCTCCTGGGGCTCGGCTCCAATATCATCAGTGCCGATGTGCTCGGAGAGGCGTCCGGCTATTCGATCCACGCCCTCGAGTTGGGTCGTCGGGACGGGAAGAAGCGCCGGATACTGTTGACGGGAGGAGTACACGGTGACGAGCCGGCCGGCGTCGAGGCGGTGCTGCGTTTCCTCGAAGGCCCTGACCCGAATTACGTGGACCGGTTCGTTTTCTCCGTCATTCCCTGCGTCAATCCATCGGGGTTCGAGCTGAACACGCGGGAAAACGCCAAGAGTCAGGACATCAACCGGTCGATGAGTGAGGATGATGTTGAGGAAGCCGTCCTCATGCGGCGGTTCCTCTCAGGGAAACAGTTTGACGTCCTGATCGATTTGCACGAGGACTACGAGGCGACAGGCTTCTACATGTATGAAGCCGAGAAGCAGGACCGTCTCATCGGCAGACAAATCGTCGAGGCCATCAAGCGGATCGGCCCGATTGATGATGACGAAAACGACGACGAGGGGTTGGACCTGCCGATCTCGGAAGGCCTGTTCGGCATCAATCCGAGCTGGCGCGATAAGGGCTTCTCAGCCTACGCCTACCACGAAAACTCCAACCACGTCGTGCTCTGCGAGACCCCCTCGACCGCCTGGCCACTCGATCAGCGTGTCGAGGCTCACCTCACAGCTATAGCGATAACACTCGACCACTACGACACCTGAACTCCGGCGACTTCCCTGTTGAGCGCCGGCATCAGCTCGTTGGCGAACAGGTCGAGGTTGCGGAGCCAGCTCGCCTTGTCGTCCCAATCGAACCCCATCAGGACGAGGGTGCCGAAAGGACCGGTCTCTTCGATCAGAGACATCAACCGCGCCAATGCTGTGTCGACGTCGCCGGCGATGATCTGCTCGGACATCCAGAAGTCGAGGTTGCAGTCGGCATCCGGCATGTCTGGGTCGCGCTTGAGAATCCCTTTGCCCACCGGTCCCTTGCTCAAGATCTGGCCGATGTACTCGAAGTTCGCAGCGACCGAATTCGTGCGGGCCATTCTCTCCGCTTCTGCCGTCGTGTCGGCGAGAAAGATGGCGCGCGCGATCTTCCAGTCGCCCAGTCGCCCCGGTTTGACTCCCGTCCGGCCTCGAGCGCCGCCGCCTCGTAGGTCGCCCAGTGGTCCGCCAGCATGTCGCCGGTAGCCAGAGCCGCGGAATAGGGGGCAAACCCGCGCTGTCCGGCAACCTTCAGACTGAACGAATTGCGGCTCAATGCCGGCATCGAGATCGGTGGATGGGGCTGTTGCAGCGGCTTGTGGATGTAGCCGATCGCCGTCTCTTCATCGACGGTTTCTTTGAGCGAGAACTGCCAGAACTCGCCCGTGTGCTCGTAGGGAGGATCGGATTCCCACAGCTTGAGAATGACCTCGATCGATTCCAGCGCCATCGCACCGCCCTTCTTCGGATCCACACCGTAGAGCTCCTGATCGCTCGCCACGCTCCCGTTGCCGAAACAGAGGTTGAGCCGCCCCTTGGAGAGGTGGTCGAGGAAGGCGAGGCGCGTCGCCACGTACGCCGGGTGGTGCTGGTTGAGACAGACAGGGCACGGACCGAGGCGAATCTTCTCCGTGTCCCCAAGCACCCTTGCGATGAAGACCTCGGGTACGACGATAGACTCCATTTTCATCGTGTGGTGCTCGCCGATCCAGAACTCGTCGAAACCGAGCTCCTCGGCACGGATGACGAGCTCGATATCCTCTTCGTAGCACTGGGCCAGAGGTTTTTCTGGCGGGTGAAACGGCATGATGAACATGCCGTACTTCATGGGGTGTCCGTTCAGACTCATCTCTGGTTGTCCGTAGAGTTCGCTATCGGGCGGTAATGAGAAGACGAAAAGTCGGAGATTCGGCCACACACCGCAACTAGACGGCGCGTGTGGCTGTTCGTCTTCTCTGTTGCTCGGCTATTCCTCGATAAGTAGGTCATCCGGCCTCCACTCTGTCATCCAGTATTCCATAAACACACCCTCGACACCGCACGAGCTTTACATCTATAATCTATAGTAGATCCAACGTCCCCCATACGACTATTGTACGGACGGAAATGAGCTGTCGCAGAGCATCCTCGCCTCCGCAAACTGCAGGCCTCAGCCGTAGCTCTGCATCCCTCTACGGGACGCTGTCTGCGTTGCTCCTGCTATGGGGTCAGCCGGCCAGTGCCGGGCTCGACAGCGAAGACAAGTTTCTGGCTCTTCCCGAAGTATTCGACTCCCGTCCCTTCCTGCGCGCCGAGCGGCCCTCTTACAGCAACTTCGCCTGGGATACCTACGGCCACCAATCGGACCACAGCTTTCCCTGGCAGGGTGATCAGAATGTCGGGTTTCAGAACCGGCCCCAGGCCTTCTACAGCCGGTTTGGCGACTATTTGATCACCGGCTACGACCTCTACGCCTGGGAAGAGAGGCGTCAGCCACATCAGAACATCGGCAGCAGCATCTTCAGGGATTGGACTTCCTGGCATTTCGTCTTCGACCAGCTCGTGGTGGGCCACGACAGCCACCGCTCGTGGAGCTACAGCCTCATCGTAGGGGATGGCCTCATCGCCCGCCTGTCGCCGCTGACCCTGTCGAAGACGGACCTCAACGGCGCCCGCTTCGACCTGTCGACACCGCATCTCAAGCTCACAGCTCTTGGCTCCCGCATCGCCCGCCCTAACCATGAGCACCATTGGCTCTCCAATCTCAACGGCCTCGAGGAGCACACGGTCAATTCGACCATGCTGCTGGGCAGCCGTGCCCAGGCGGATATCGGGGCAATGCAGATCGGGCTCAACGGCGCCAACCTGCACACCTTCCGGGCCCTGAGTACGAACAACAGCATCAAAGGAATCGTTCGACCCGACCATCCCGTGTTCGAGGCTTTGGTCGTGCGCTTTACGGACGACTCGCCGCAGGACGAAAGGGGTGGAGCCGTCGTACAGGAGGTCGAGCTCTTCATCGACGGCGCTCGCCGACCGGACATCAGGCCCAGGGTGATCCGCCACAGATCCAGTACCGCGACCCAGGTCGGTCGAACCCTCGCGAGCGGATTCCTGCCGGTCAACTACAACCTCTTCCAGGGGACATTTGGACGATTCTCGGGCGCACCACGCTACTACCGGGACCAGGAGATCCCCCTTTACGCCGACTATCTCTACCGCCTGGCACACGAGGATCCCGACTTCCTCCTTCGTCTGCAGAATGGAGACAGCAAGTGGCTTGATCGGAACGACGATTTCCTGGAAAAGAACACGAACCTTGAGGGACTGCTATCCACGTTCGTCGTCGAGTCACCTGACGACATTCTCACCGCCGACGGCACCGATGCGCTCGTCTACGTCTTCGACCTGTCCGCCGCGCCCAGCATCCAATCCGTGCGGGTGGAGGCCGTTGTCGGCAACGACTATAGGGTAGAGATTGCCAAGCTCAACCAGTTCAGCGACAAGCCGGGAAACCTGGACACGAAGTACAACAGCACCGTCTACGAGACCGTGCTGCGCGCCGAAGGCAACGTGCGCGATCAGTCCAACACCGAACGAGTGGTCCTTGACGTCGGCGTCAGCACATCGCTGTTCACCTACAGCGCCGATCTGCACCTGGGGGTGCCTGGGCTCGAGATCAGCGGCGAGTACGCACGCTCGGCCCTCTTCGCCCGCTTCCCGTCTCATGTTGAAGGCACCCCCGACTTCCACAGCAGTCCTCGGTTCTCTGATAGAGGCTCGGCCTCTTTCCTCAACGGCACGAGCTGGTTCGGTCGCGGCCGCGTCGGCTTCGAGCTGTTCGCCATGAACCCGGATTTCACCACTGACATAGTCACCTACCTGCCTAGAGACGCCGGATACGGCAGAATTTCCGATCCCTTCTTCGGTCTGGACAACAACACCATGGTGTGGCGCCTCCTGCAGGACAACGAAGACGGGGACCGCTGGCCGGACCTCGGTTTGGGCCCGCCCCTCAGCACCCCATATGATACGTACGGGTGCAGATCGTATGATTGCGACGGCACCTTTCCGGGCCAAGATGCCGACAACGACGGCATCTTGGACACCAACCGCAACGCGAATCCGTTGCCCGACTACGAAGAGCCGTTTCTGATGTATGACGTCGATCCCAACGACTTCGTCTACGGCATGGACCGCAACAACAACGACGAGCCGGATATCCGCGAGGACGACTACGATCCCGACTACCCCTATGACCACGATCAGCGAGGCTACCACCTCTTCGGGCAGTACAACCTGACACCTCGATGGACCATGGGTATTGGACGCCACGATGTCGCGGGCATCGCCAGTGGGGGGCGCAACAACTCCACCTATGCCCTTGTGACCTACCGGCGACAGGGCCTCGAGCGGCTGCAGCAGGTGTTTTTCGAGAACCACTTCCGACGGGTGCAGGACGACATCCCCGACGAGTACAATCGCATCCGTCAGGATATCGAGATCACCGTCAGAGATCCTCTCGACGCCAGTTTCGACGGCATTCCGAGCGTGTTCAACCGCGACCCGATCATCACAACGCCGGATTTGCTGCTCTACGAAGACAGCTACGTCAACGAGACCTACCTGGAGGGGCACTTCCGTCCCTGGCCCAGCCTCAACGTTGTGCAGAAACTCCGACTGCGCCTCAACTGGCAACAGGAGGGGCTCATGCCCAGCAGCACCTTCCAGCGCAGTCGGCGGCTCGATCAGTGGAACGTCGTCAGCCGCGCTGACTACACCCGCTACTGGGGCAGCTTGAAAGTTCAGCCACAGTTCAAGTTCATGCTACTGCGGCTGCGGGACCAGCGAGCCGTGCGCTCGCTGCGCTCGGAGGTGAGTCTCATCCCGATCCTGCGGGCCGAATACCCGCTCATGAGCCGTTCGACGCTGCAGATCGGCATTCAGGGGATCGGCCCCTTCCCCTACCGCTTCGACGACCGCGTCGCCGATCGCAACAGTTTCGAGCGCCGCACCAAGTTCGTAAACCTGACCAACGAATCGTCCTATTTCGGCTACCAGCTCTTCACCATCATCGGAATCACGAGAGATACGCAGGATTTCGACGACGATTTTCAGACGTTCAGAGAATTCGACAGC
>CBDBIJ010000058.1:75000-137094 GCA_965205655.1 Candidatus Latescibacterota bacterium | reverse complement strand
CGGGTTGCCTGCAAAGCCTGCGGCCGGGTGGTCGTCGAGAAGGTCCCCTGGAGCATGGGCAAGCACCACCTTACCGACCTCTACCGCTGTTTCCTGGCGCAGTGGGCCAAGAAGCTGTCGTGGACGGAGGTGGCGCGCTCCTTCCGGACCAGTTGGGACAAGGTATATCATTCCGTCCAGTACGTGGTGGAATATGGCATCGCTCATCGCCGCCTCGACCACGTCACGGCCCTCGGCGTGGATGAGATCCAATATCGTAAGGGCCATCACTATCTGACCTTGCTGTACCAGATCGACACCCACCGCCGCCGTCTGTTGTGGATGGGCGAAGGGCGGACGAAGAAGACCTTGAACAACGGCTTTACCGAACTGGAGCAAGAGCACCAGCGCAAGCAAGAAGCGGCCGGCGAGAAGGAGCCGACCAGTTTCCTCGGCCAGATTGCCGTCATCTGTAGTCCAGCGCCCCAGGGTTTTCTTGGACACATTAGAGGGTCCACATGGACCTGAAAGGAGTGTTCGAGGTGACTAAGCAGAAGAAGGGTGTTCGGGTCGGCCGATTCTCCGCTCGTCGAAAGCAGGAGGCGGTGTTGCGCCTGCTGCGTGGGGAGGACCTGGAGGTCCTGTCCCGGGAGTTGGGTGTGATGGCAGCCACGCTGAGTGAGTGGCGCGAGCAGTTCCTGGGTGGGGGTGAGTCAGCTCTGCACAGCCGTACCCGTGATGAGCGGGATGAACAGATCGCCCGCCTGAAAACGAAGGTGGGGGATCTGACGATGGACAACGAGTTGCTGGAGTCCAGGATCCATCGCCTGGAGGATGGACTCCCTTTGGCATCCCGGAGGTCGAAGCGATGAGCCAGACCCAGTCGCCCTCCAGGAAGCGGCCGTACAGGCTGCAGCGTGTGTGTCGGGTCTGGCAGTTTCCTCGCTCCACCGTCCACGAGCATCGGCGTCGGGCGGCTCTGCGTCCGGAGGAGCGTCTTGAGCGGAAGAAACGAGGTCCCCAAGGGCCGTGTACCGACGATGAGCTAGCTGAGAAGATTCGCGAGTTGCTGAAGGCGTCCCCCTTTCACGGAGAAGGCTACCGCAAGATGTGGGCCCAGCTGCGGGCGCAGGACATCCGCACCTCGAAGGAGCGCGTACGCCGTGTGATGCGCGAGCACGGCCTGCAGGTGCCGCAACGCGCCGGCCAGCCAAGGGGCCCGCAAGCACACGACGGGACGATCACCACCGAGCGACCAGACCAGATGTGGGGAACCGACTTGACCACCACCGTGACCACCGGCGAAGGCACAGCTACGGTCTTCGTCGCTGTCGACCACTGCAGCTCGGAGTGCATCGGCATTCATGCAGCGGCCACAGGCGACCGTTTCGAGGCCCTGGAGCCGATCCACCAGGGAGTCCGCGAACACTTCGGCGGCGTCGACAAGGGTATCGCCGGGGGGCTGCAGCTGCGCCACGATCATGGCTCTGCGTACATGTCCAACCACTTCCAGAAACAGATCGACTTCCTGGGCATCGAGTCGTCGCCCAGCTTCGTGCGTGCCCCGGAGGGCAATGGCTGCTCCGAGCGATTCATCCGCACCCTACAAAGATGCCTGCCTGGTGGCAGGTATCGGCACCACCACATTCAAAAACTGGAAAAAGAAGGGGAAGGCCGCGCGCTCCGGAAAGTTTCGGGCATTTGTGTCCGAACTAGAAAAGGCCGAGGCCGATTTCCGGCAGTTCCACCTCCGCCGAATCCAGGAGGCCGCCAACGAGTCGTCTGTTGAGACGCGGAAGACGGTCAGGACAATCGGGTCAGGGGAAGACCAAAAGACCTTCCGCGAGGTGGTCGAGATCCAGCGGCCGCCCATATGGACCGCCTCTGCGTGGCTCCTGGAGCGCAAGTGGCCGGAGTTCTTCAGCCGGAAGCACCTTGAGGTGAACGCCAAGATCACCTCTGACGACCCCATACTCCCCATGCACATGATCATCGTGGACCCGATCGCTCGGCGTCCTGAGACAGACGGCGACGCAGAAGAGAAGGATGCGGGGGGCGATTGAGGTCGGAGGGCTGAGTTCAGGATTCCGGTTTCCGACACGCTTCGGCAACGCCGTGGTCGTTCCCGCAGTGCGGGCCGTGGCCCGACTCATGGAGCCCCACATTTCCATGAAACCATAGAGGGGTGTGGTCGACACCCTCCACTCGACTGAGACCATGCCTTACCCCGTGAGTAAGCATGGTGGTTCAGAAGCCGTCAATTCTTTGCCTGCCAAGGGCTTAGTTGTAAAACTGACAAACAAATGGATCACTCTTCGATGCCGGAGTGGTCGACGGCGTCAAAACAGCTCGTCGGCCAGCCATGTGGGCTACGCCTCCTCCGATTTCTGTCCGGTGAAGTCCTCCCAGCGCTTTACCGCCACGTCCACGTAGGCCGGATCGAGTTCCATAGCCAGGCAGGCCCGGCCTGTGATCTCGGCGGCGATCAGCGTCGTCCCCGACCCCGCAAACGGCTCGTAGACCGCTTGGCCGGGACACGAATGGTTCTCGATCGGTCGCTGCATGCATTGGACCGGCTTCTGGGCGGCATGATTCGTGTTGGCGTCTTGGCCTTTTGATGCGATCGGCCACACGG
The DNA here is from genome assembly GCA_965205655.1 of Candidatus Latescibacterota bacterium. Classification (GTDB taxonomy): domain Bacteria; phylum Latescibacterota; class UBA2968; order UBA8231; family UBA8231; genus CBDBIJ01. The sequence continues at coordinate 134,480 of CBDBIJ010000058.1, read as the reverse complement.
TGACCTGCTTGCGGTCGCCCGTCCAATGGGCCCGGCCCTTGACGGCATACCAGCAGGGCTCGTGCATCCAGTGGTAATGGCCGCGCGAGAACACCATCTTTTCCTTGACCCAGATGATCTGGGCGCGGATTTCAAAGCCGCAGGTGGTCAAACTCTCGGCCACGGTGGCGGCGTGCAGGGCGCCGTGCCAGACGTAGGCTACATCACCGGAAACAGCACCCAGGCGTCACGCCAGTCGGCGCGGTCGTCGTTCTTTACCGCACCGCCTACGCCTGGCGCGGTGAGGGCGAGGCTCCGTCCCCCACCTCCACACCGACGTTCAGCTTGCTCACCTTCGAGGCGCGCGAGGTGGACGCCTTCCCCGAGGTCACCAACGAGAGCCTCGAGGACCTGGGGTTTGACGTCGAAGCCTTCCTGACCGACGAGGTTGCTCTCGCCTTCGCCGACGCCGACGCCTTGCTCACCGGCGACGGCCTCGCCCGGCCCCGCGGCCTGCTCACCTACGACCCTGTCGCCAACGCCAAGTACGCCTGGGGCGCCATCGGCTACGTCCCCTCCGGCGCGGCCGGCGCCTTCGCCGACGCCAACCCCAGCGACGCCCTCATCGACCTCGTCCACGCCCTCAAGGCCCCCTACCGCGCCGCCGCCGCCTTCCTCATGAACGACCTGACCCTGGCCGCCATCCGCAAGTTCAAGGACGCCCAGGGCCACTACCTCTGGCAACCGGGCCTGATACCGGAGAGGGCATCACCGATGGAAATCAAGCCTTGTTTACGCTGCATGGACTAGTGGTTGATCCAGTTAGGATTGCGGGACATTGGAACTAGCGTTTTGAGGCCGGGGCTCGTATCCTTCTCCTGAGGCCCCTTTGTCAGGAGAGGAGATCGACATTGCCCACGAAGAAATACATCGTCACGCTGACAGCAGAGGAGCGAGCTCACCTGCACGGTTTGATCTCGAGGGGGAAGGCGGCGGCCTACAAACACACGGCACGCGAGGATCCTGCTGAAGACGGACCAGGGGTCCGCATGGTGAGCACTGGACCGATGAGCAGATCGAGCACGCGCTCGACGTGCATCCGAGCACGGTGGAGCGTCTGCGCCAGCGGTTTGTGGAAGAGGGCGTCGAGGCGTCGCTGCTGCGCAAGGAGCAGAAGAATCGGAAAGCAAAGAAGATCGACGGCAGAGCCGAAGCCCATCTGGTGGCTCTGGCCTGCAGTGAGCCCCCCGAGGGGAGGAGGCACTGGACCCTGAAGCTGCTGGCAGGACGCCTCGTGGCCTTGGAGCTGGTTGACAGTGTCAGCCCGGAAACGGTCCGCAAGACGTTAAAAAAAAACGAGCTGAAGCCTTGGCGGCGGGAGATGTGGTGCCTGCCGGGCAAACCCAGTGCCGAGTTCGTCTGCGCGATGGAGGACGTGTTGGATGTCTATCAACGGCCGTACGACCCGAAGCACCCGTTGGTTTGTCTGGACGAAACGTGCAAGCAGTTGATCGGCGAAACGCAGCGGCCCCTGCCGGTGGCGCCTGGGTGTCCGGCACGGTATCACCATGAATACGTCCGCAACGGGGTCGCCAACGTCTTCATGATGCTGGAGCCCTTCACGGGTCGCTCCCACGTCCGAGTGAGCGAACGGCGCACGATGAGAGACTGGGCTCACACCGTCAGAGATCTCGTCGACGTCCACTACCCTGAGGCGGAGGAGATCACGCTGGTGATGGACAACTTGAGCACTCATAAGAAGGCGGCCCTCTACGAGGCCTTCGAACCGGAGGAAGCCAAGCGCATCGCTGACAAACTCGACATCCTACTACACCCCGACACACGGCAGCTGGCTCAACATGGCCGAGATCGGACTGAACGTGCTCTTTCGGCAATGCCTCAATCGTCGCATCGCGACGATCCAGCAGTTGGGAAAACACGTGAAGGCCTGGCTCACGGAGCGCCTCGAAAACCCGCCCGTCATCAATTGGCGTTTCACGACGGCGGATGCACGAATCAAGCTCAAGCGTCTCTACCCCGCACTGCTACCTAGTTGAACCACTAGCTCCATCCTCTCATCACGGCAGGTTCTTTACGGCATCGTGGAGTTCTTCGCAGTATTTTGCGGCCAGCGGGCGCATCGGGCTCGTTGGAAGGGGGAGTACCGCGAAGCCAAGGGCTTCCGCCTGTATCTGGTGGACGAGGAGCGTATCGTCCACCTCATCTCCTGGCACCAGGTGGCCAACGAGGAGGAATTGGGACACGCCCTCAAGCGCCTCAAGGACGAGGGTCGTATCCCCGAAGATCAAGTACGGCTGTGCGTCATCGGCGATGGCGCGTCGTGGATCTGGAAGTGGGTCCAAGAGCTGTTCCCCTCGGCGCGCCAAGTGCTCGACTTCTACCACCTCAGCCAGTACTTGCATGAAGTAGCCCAAACGCAGTACGGCGCCGACCCGTCGCGGGCCTGTGAGTGGCTGGAGGCTACGATGGCCCGCCTCAACGGCAACGAAGCCGCCGGCGTGCTCTGGGGCCTGCAGCGCATGCAGCCGATCTGCGAGGAAGCCGCCAAGGCGATCAACGCCGCCGTAAGCTATCTGAGCGAGCATCTGTCTCGAGTGGAGTATGGAAGTCATCGCAAAGGCGGTTACCCCATTGGCTCCGGAGCCATCGAGTCGGCCCATCGATTCATTGCTCAAGTGCGCCTCAAGCGCTCTGGTGCCTGGTGGTACGAGGCCTCCAGCAACCACATGCTGGCATTACGTTGCGCCCAGTACAACGGCACCCTCGAGGCCGTCTTCGAGAGACACGCACAGGCCCGGCTGACCCAGTGATCACAGGGTTTACACAATCGGCTAATGCACCCGGGGCAAAAGCCCGCCCGGCCTGGACTGACGACAGATCCAAACCTTCTTGCTTAACCCCCGATTTGGTTATGAAATCGGGCTCGTCAGTAGAATTCGTGGGTGAATTGTGGCTCGGGTAGGTCGCCGAGTTGATGGAATGAAGCGATTTGGAGGGCATTGAAGGTGCGGAATCCGAATGCTTTTCTCACCGTCAGATTCCATTTCAGGTTCAGGCCCTCGACAATGCCGTTGTTGAACTGCTTGTTGGCCCTGAACCAATTGAGGATGAGCTCTCGATGACGACGCAGCATCTTGGCGATGTTTTTCATCGGTTCGATGTTGCTTCTCATCGTGCGGAAACACCAGCGATCGAGGAATTTCTCTGCCCAGGCGGGGTAGGTGTAGTTCCAGAAGCGCTGGAAGTCCTCCTTCAGTAGATAGGCTCTGACGGTGCGGAGGTTCATCTCCAATAGCTCGGACAACTTCAAGCCTTGGGTGTGTCACTGAGATTCTCCTTGCGCTTGAGGAAGCACCAGCGGCTCTTGCACAGGACGGGATCTTTGCCCTCTTCTTTGAGTCTGCGGGTCTCTTGGGCACGGACTTTGTCGAGCGCTTTGCTGAAGTGCTGCATGATGTGGAAGCGGTCGAGAATATGTACGGCCGCCGGCAGCCGCTTGCCGATGACGTTGAGGTAGGCTTTCCAGATATCACTACAGATGACGGCAATCTGGCCGAGGAAACTGGTCGGCTCCTTCTCGCCGGCCGCTTCTTGCTTGCGCTGGTGCTCTTGCTCCAGTTCGGTAAAGCCGTTGTTCAAGGTCTTCTTCGTCCGCCCTTCGCCCATCCACAACAGACGGCGGCGGTGGGTGTCGATCTGGTACAGCAAGGTCAGATAGTGATGGCCCTTACGATATTGGATCTCATCCACGCCGAGGGCCGTGACGTGGTCGAGGCGGCGATGAGCGATGCCATATTCCACCACGTACTGGACGGAATGATATACCTTGTCCCAACTGGTCCGGAAGGAGCGCGCCACCTCCGTCCACGACAGCTTCTTGGCCCACTGCGCCAGGAAACAGCGGTAGAGGTCGGTAAGGTGGTGCTTGCCCATGCTCCAGGGGACCTTCTCGACGACCACCCGGCCGCAGGCTTTGCAGGCAACCCGGCGCATGCGATACACCAGAAAGACCGGGAAACCCCAGAGTGGAACAAACTCGAACAGCCGTGGGTCGGTGGCCGTGTCATAGGTGGGCGACAACTGACCGCAGCAGCTGCACGCGCCCATGGAGTTCTTCCGTGGTCTGATCCTCACCATGATCCTTCCGTGCTCGTCAAAATGACTGCCCTCAAACACAAATCGCTTGAACCTGGTGCAGCGGTTTAGTACCGTGATCAAGCGCATCATATCCCTCCAAAGGTAGTTGGGATCGGTCTTGGTGGACTGTCCCAACATACCGGGGATGATGCGCCTGTGCTCTCCTTGGTCTCCTCTATGCCCATCGCCGCAGAATCCTCTCTCACCCACAGATTCTCCGGAGGAGCCAAATATTGGAATCAGATAGGTCAGAAGATCAGATCCCATGAACGAGTTCGTCTGGCGCATGATAGAGCAGCAAGGATGCAGCGCCTCATGGAAGGTCCGGCGAAGTTTAGTACCGTGATCAAGCGCATCATATCCCTCCAAAGGTAGTTGGGATCGGTCTTGGTGGACTGTCCCAACATACCGGGGATGATGCGCCTGTGCTCTCCTTGGTCTCCTCTATGCCCATCGCCGCAGAATCCTCTCTCACCCACAGATTCTCCGGAGGAGCCAAATATTGGAATCAGATAGGTCAGAAGATCAGATCCCATGAACGAGTTCGTCTGGCGCATGATAGAGCAGCAAGGATGCAGCGCCTCATGGAAGGTCCGGCGAAGTACTTCCGCGAGAACGAGGCAACCATCACGCGCCTGCAGGACCTAGCCTGAATTATTCATAAAAATGCGGTGACCTCTTGTACAACTGGTTGTTTTGCCCTGAGTCAGGGTTGGACACAAACAACAACCATTTGAGAGGACACCGCGATGGAAAGTTCGCAGATCACGTTATCCTTTGCAAGCATCTCGGGCAGGAAGATCGAAGCCGATTTTGACGGCGGCACGACGACCAGCGATGGGGGCGCCCTGCTCCTGCGGCAGGCGGAATCCAAGATAGGGATCGTAGACCGAATCGTAAGGGCGTTGTGTGATCGCCGACATCAAAGCTATATCGACCATACCTATACCGACCTCATCAAGCAGCGCGTCTTCCAGATCGCCTGCGGGTACGAGGACGCCAATGACAGCAACGACCTGCCTTCAGATCCGGCTCTGAAGGCAGCATGCGATCGACTCCCCCTGACGGGAGCCGATCTGGCCAGTCAATCGACCATGTCTCGTTTCGAGAACAGTATCAGCCGCACGGACCTCTACCGAATCGGGCTCGCGTTACTGGAAACATTCATCGAGTCCTACGACAAGCCGCCGAAGAAGATCATCCTGGACATTGATGACACGGATGATGCCACGCACGGTTCACAGCAACTGTCGTTGTTTCACGCTTACTATGACGAGTACTGCTACCTGCCCGTCCATCTCTACGAAGCAGAGACAGGCAAGTTGATCACCACCATTCTGCGACCCGGTCGTAGAATCCGTGGCCGCGAGGCCGCGGCGATTCTCAGACGCGTTCTGGATCATATCCTCATGGCCTGGCCGCAGGTGCAGATCACCTTGCGTGGTGACGCGCACTTCAGCACCCCGGAGGTGCACGACCTGTGCGACGAATACGGCCTAGCGTTCATTCTCGGACAAGCGGTCAACCAGAAGCTCAAAGCGCTCGGCGCACCGCTGATGGAGCAGGCAGCCGCCCTGGCGGAGCAGACCGAAAAGCCGGTGCGGCTCTTTACACGCTTCGATTATCAGGCCGATAGCTGGAGCCGTCCGCGCCAGATCATCTACAAGGCCGAGATTACGCAAGGAAAGGCCAACCCGCGTTTTGTGGTCACGAACATTCGGAACCGAACGCCCAGGTTTCTGTATGAGAAGGTCTACTGTGCTCGCGGACGATCGGAAGGGTTCATCAAGAATCACAAGACCTTCCTGAACTCCGACCGGACCTCCTGCCATCGATTCCCGGCAAACCAATTCCGCCTCTTCCTGCACAGCGCCGCCTATGTGCTTGTGCACGCGATCAAACATATCGGCATGCGAGGCACCCAATGGACGACGTCCAACTTCGACACAATCCAACTCCGCGTCCTCAAAATCGGCGCCAGAGTACGGGAGCAAACCACCACGGTGCGCTTTCACTTTCCGACGTCATATCCGCTCAAGGACTTGATGAGGTTGATCGTCTACAACCTCGACACCGCGTAATGCGCACGATGACGACGCACCAAAAAATCGATCATCAGCACGACCAAGGGATCAGTCTGTCCGGAGGAAATGCAACACCGCCTGACACATCGACCTACGACCAAGAAACACGGACCCGAAAATCACACTTGAGCGAGAAACGCCTCAGTGCTTCATCATTTACCGAATCCCGATCAAACCTGAGCGAATTTATGAATTATTCAGGCTAGCACACAGCATGGATACGGGTATCCTTGAGAGAGCCGCCGCGACAGCTAGTATCAGCAACCTCGCCCTGCGTTTCCCCGCGCTCGTTGATTCCACCGCAGCCGCCTTCGCCAAGCTCATGACCCCGGACTTCATGACGGCGATGGACCATTACGTGCGCGGACAGCAGCAGATGTACGAGACGATCAAGCGCCTTGCCCTGCGGCACAAGACTTGGACCGATCACGTAACCGCGATGTCGTCCTTCACCGAGGCAACGCGATTCACGCTGCCGACCATTGACTTTGACCGGGTCGGTGGCCTTATCGCCGCAGCAGACCTGCAACGCGACGCGGTAGCACGCTTGACCGACAGGCTGCTGTTCCAGCACGCCGATCTCATCGAGTCGCTCAGCCAGCCGGGTAGCTTGCTAGTCTCGGTTCCGCTGGTTGTCTCCGACTTGCCGACCATGGACGTGTTCGTGCACACCTCCGCGGTGCGCAGCATTACCCCGCACAAGCCGCTGGAAGACGAGGACGAAGAGCATACCGTTCCCCTGCGTTGCACGATCGTCACCGAGACGGAGATGTTCCTCGAACAGACGCTGCCCGAGCTAAAGTCGGCCTTCCTTGAGCAGTACCGGGGTGTCAAGGCGCGCGCTGATGGTCGCGGGCCGGACGGTTGGACACAGGGCAGCGCCTCGATGCGCAAGCTCCTGAAGGGCGTCCTGCACTCTGCCGCGCCCAATGAAGCCGTTCTGCCATGGGCCACGAAGAACAACAAGGAGATCGACAGGCACGGACGTCCGACGCGGGCCACGAAGATCGAGTGGCTTTGCCACTTCAGTGAGAACGACGCCTACCGCGCTTACATGCGGACTGAACTCAAGTCAGCCCTGGCTCTCATTGAGCTCGTGGACAACGCCCAGCACGTTGATGAGTTCCCCGAGTTCGCGGACCAGTACGACTGGATCATGCTGCGCGCCGAGTTTGCCGTGCGCCACATAATAGCGCTGTGGAAGCTCCTCCAGTGACCATCACATGATGATGATGACCTTGCCGCGATTCTTCACCGAAAAGAGTTGCCTGAAGCTCGTTCATGCGACGCTCATTCGAGCTGCACAGAGCTGGCAGCGAGTCGGAATCACGGTCACGGAACGAGCTCAACTCAACGCCTTGTACGAGACCTTGAAAATTACACCCTCTAACGAAATGAGCGCCGTAGCCTGATCGGAATCGACTTCACCCTGCCTCTACTTTTGCAGAACTCTCAGGACTTGACCTTCGGACAGTATGTTAAGTTGGACCCAAACCTGACGCGAAAGGATCTGAGTCATGGGTACCCGACGTAACTTCTCAGCCGAATTCAAGGCCGAGATCGCACTGGAGGCTTTGGTCGGCGACAAAACGCTGGCGGAGCTGGCGGCCAAGCATGACGTGCATCCCAACATGATCGCACAATGGAAGCGACACGCCAAGGAGAGTCTTCCCGACGTGTTCGCCAAGAAGACGTCTCGTGGTGCTGCGGACCGAGAGGCGGAGGTGAAGGCGCTGCACGCCAAGATCGGCCAGCTGGCGGTAGAGAACGATTTTTTGTCGAAAGCCTTCGGTCGTTGAGCCGCGGTCGAAGGGCAGCGATGATCGAGGCGAATCATCCCCGGCTCAGCGTCGTACGCCAGTGCGAGTTGGTCAGCATCGCGCGCTCCTCGCACTCTTACGCGGGCAAGGGTGAGAGTGCTCTGAACCTGAAGCTGATGCGCCTGATCGACGAGCAGTTTCTGACCACGCCGTGGTACGGGTCGCGACAGATGGCGCGCTCCCTGCGGCGACAGGGCTACGGTGTCGGCCGCAAACGGATTCGTCGATTGATGCGGCAGATAGGTCTGGCTCCCATCTACCGGAAGCCGAGAACGTCGACGCCCCATCCAGCGCATCGGATCTATCCGTATCTGCTGCGGCATGTGCGGATCGATCGGCCGAACCAGGTGTGGTGCGCCGATATCACGTACATCCCGATGCAACGAGGCTTCCAGTATCTGGTGGCGATCATGGACTGGGCGACGCGCACGGTGCTCTCTTGGCGCTTGTCGAACACACTGGACAGTGATTTCTGTACGGAAGCCCTGGAGGAGGCTCTGGCCAAATACGGCAGGCCGAAGATCTTCAACACCGACCAGGGCAGCCAATTCACCAGCCAGGAGTTCACTGAAGTACTCAAACGAGCCGGGGTCCGGATCTCGATGGACGGCAAGGGCCGGTGGATGGACAACATCTTCATCGAGCGCCTCTGGCGCTCTCTCAAATACGAGTGTGTCTACCTGCACGACTTCGAAGACGGGCCCCAGGCTCGCCAGACCATCGCTACGTGGATCAGATACTACAACGAGGAACGACCTCACTCGACCCACGCCGATGACAGAACGCCGATGGAGGAGTACGCTCGCCGAAGGGCAGCATAACAAACCTCATGGAGTCCACCTTAACACCGCTGCCCGGCTGTCCAAAGGATGGGGTCCACCTCTACCTGAACCCGGTACCCCATCGATGCTGGGAGGTCATCTCAGGAAGTACAACCAACAGAACGGGAGAAACAATTGTCGCTGAAAAGAAAAAATGCTTGACGCCAGACACCCATTCATCTAGCATATAGGACCTGAGGCTCCTACCGTCCACCGGAGGGCCACCGCAGGACCCTGGGGGGTCGGATTCAGCCACTATATGCCACCGAAGTTCCGTACTTCTACGGAAGATTACGCTGAAGAATCGCCCTATTTTACTGGCTTCAAGGGGCAAGGTCTGCCCGCGCTGGCTGGACCATCGTCGCATATCGTCGTCAAATCGCGTATATTCATGTGGAAGTTGCATTTATCGCATAGACGGCACAGTATTTGCAGGATTCATCATGGATACAGCTGGTCGAAAAGGGCTGATCAAGAAGATCGAGGAAGAGCGGGACTCCAGAGTCATCGTGTACATCACGGGCGATCGCCAGCAGATGGAAACAAGGATCGGCATGGACGTGTTCCCCATGTTTCACCATCACCTCGTCAAAATGGGGGCACAGAAGCGGATTGATCTGTTCCTCTACAGTCCTGGCGGACTGACGATTGCTGGCTTTGCGCTCGTCAACCTGATCCGAGAGTTCGGCGAGGAATTCAACGTACTGATTCAGTTCAGGGCATTGAGTTGCGCTACACTGATTTCAGTAGGCGCAGACGAAGTTGTCATGTCTCCGATGGCGCAGTTGAGTCCAATCGACCCGTCCCTGGAGCATCCCCTTGGACCCACTGTTCAAATGCCCGGTCAGCCTCCGCGTGGCGTGCCTGTCAATGTCGAGGATGTCAGTGCTTTCTCGTCCCTCGGCAAAGAAATGGGGCTCAGCGAAGAAGAGTCGATGCGGCGCATATTTGAGAAACTGGCTGATCAGGTGCACCCCATGGTACTTGGGGCCGTGCATCGTTCCCGGGAACAGATTACCTTCTTGGCCACCCAACTAATGAAATACCACACAGATGACGATAAGAAAATAGAGACTGTCGTGTCAGTCTTGGCTCGGGAGAGATTCTCGCACGACTACCTGATCGGCCGACGTGAAGCCAGAGAGATGCTCGGACTCAAGGTCATCGAACCGAACCCCGCTCTCGCGGGGCTCATGACTGATCTGTTCAACGGTTACAGTGAATATCTAGAATTGACGGCACCGTTCAATCCAGAAACGGTTCTCGGCCAGAAGGACGAGGATCAATTCCAATTCGATCGAAGTGTCATAGAATCCACAGAATCGACGCATGTGTTCAGGACGGAGAAGAAAATCTCAAGAGTAAAGTTCCAGACACCGGAGATGCCGATACCACAGATTGCCTACCAAGAGATTGTACTCCGGGAAGGCTGGATTGAGGAAGCTTAGCTCGAGAGGAGGTCCCCATGTCTGAAACACGAGAGGGCGAACGAGACGAAAGAAAAATCCCAGTCGCTCCGATGTACGGAACGAGTGGCCTCTCGAACGTGTCTCAGTTGACAGACTCTAGCTCGAAGGAGTTCGCTTCACCCTCGAACGACACGTCTGCAACCGAATATGTGAAAGTACATCTCGCACCGGAGCCGCCCCCGCAGGCAGATAAGGCCGGGTAGGCCTAGCTACGGCCCCACCGTCGCCGTCTCGAGAGCCTCTCTCACCTCGCGCGCCTTCCCCACATCGATACTCACGAGCCCGACGCTCACTGACACCAGCACCACGACTACGACGAACGCGATCGCCCTGATATGCGCCCGGAGCCAAGCGCCTCACGACACTAATTGCGTTGTTCTTTACAGGGATGGTTTTGATTTTTTCTCGTCCCAGTGGAGGGGCACGTAAAGCGTTGGAGTCCTGTACGCCCGATCACAGTGCCGTCATCACGCACACCCAGAAGAATCTTTCCGCCGATGGTGTTGGCCAGTGCCACAAGTTCCCGTGCGAAAGACGACGAGAGACTTTCCTTGAACTCAAGTGTCGTACCTTCCCCCTCCTGGATGAGGATTCTGAGGTCATCGAGTGTCATGCGGATCTTCTGATGACCCCTTGGCCCCCGCAGAGCATCTCTTGAATGGGTTGGTACGCGGCGACCGAGGAAAATAACCGCCAATATTGAGAGGATACGGCGATGGTCTGGTTGGAGATGCCCTCCGTGGTGAGCGTGACTCGGCGGAACTGTTCCGACCGCTTGCCGGCGAGGGCCGCGATCCAGACGCCGGGACCGCCTGAGCCGCCGGTCTCTAACGGCGTCGGTTCGCCAAAAAGCGGGCAGGTCAGGGCATGTCCTTGCCGGATGGGCGCGTCAGCACTCAACGGGGTCTCCCTGTTCTCAGCCATTCTTATTGGTCACTCTCGTTCTTAGCCGTCTTGCCGGATGAGCTACTTTCGGAATCATCTCCGCTTTTCTCTACCCACTCGTCTACTTGTGAGAGCTTGAAGCGAAGCAACCGTCCCACCCGGCGAGCTGGAAAGCCCTTTGAGTCGACCCACCGGTATATGGATTCCTTGGTCACCTGTAGATGCGCGGCGACTTCGGCGATATCGACCCAGCCTTCTTCAGTAGCCATCTTCGCCGAACTCCTATTATCGAAGAAAGATAATGAAAGATCAATAGAATATGGTTTAGCGATCCCAAAGCCGCTGCTTAGGCTATATACCCTTCCGGGGCGACTGCCCCGACCACACGCCGCCAAACTTGCCGATGCAACGGCCCAAGGCGCAGTGCGATGGTGGCACGCTGATACCGGGTGCGGGATGGGTGTAGCGCAACGGCAAACAGTGGCTGATGGACGGAGGAAATAAGCAAATGGAAAGACCAGTGCGGCTAGCGCGCTGGTGGCAGCGGTGAAGATGAAGCGCTCGCTGTCGAGGTGCGGGTCACAGTCATCGGCTTCCAGTCGATTCCAGGTTTGTCAACGGCGGCAGATGCAGACGGTATGTGCTCCCTCGTGAAGAGGGCTTTTCCGCTGATCGCCGAAAGCCTGGATCGCAGCTATCTTGTGATCGGTCCAGACACACCACGGGAATTCGCCTACTGTGTCGAGGGGGAGGGCCTGTGCGTGAGTGAATAGGGCTCCTGTTGGAATTGGTGCTCAGGAAGGCAGGACTCGCTGTGAAACGGGCTTCTCTATGCCAGTAGACCTTACTCACCTCCTCAGGCTCCGGCTCGCAGTCGCCCGTTTCGGCGAGATGAACGGGGCTGTCTGGTGGAACACGCAGGGCGTTCTTGGATCACGTGGCCCGGCGGTATACAGCCGCGGCTTCCCCAAGACTCATTACTTCGCCCAGGGTCGGGTGGCGCTCACAGTGGCAGCGCGGCGCTCAGTCGAGGTCTTCGATCCGCGGGGCGCCATTACATTGTGGCGGCTCTCGGCAGATATTGAACAGTCTGTCGATCGAGTGGTCCAAGGTTGGCTCGACCAGTCCAGCGATTGGGAGCCGTTCTTCCGGGAGCTGCAGACCTGTGAGGGCTCGGACCTCTTGGTTTGGCTGAAGGGTCTGGAGCTGATCACCGGCGACACCGTGAGCGAAGCGCAGAGGTTGGGCCGCTCCGCGGAGGGACGCGCCGTCCCACTACCAGGGGTTCGACGAAGAGGACGAAGGTACCCTGGCTCTTTTGGCCGCCGGGTTTTTTCGCGGCGGGAAGGGCGATCTCGCGGTACCCTACGCACGAACGGATGCCTGATGGCCACTGTCTCCACCCGTGCCGATGTCGTCTCCTCCTTCACCATCATCAAGGGGGCGTTGGTCGAGGAGACTTACGCCGTCTTCCAAGAATGGGACTTGTCGCAGTCGAAGAAGGCCAACCTCGACAAGGTGCGAGAGTCCAACAGTATCGGCGTCGCCTCTCGAAACTGGCTGCGCGACGTATGCAAAGTGCTGAATCGCCGCTTCGAGCCAGGGGGCCGCGACCGGCCCCTCGTCCTTCTGGCAAAGGCCGGGGTGGACCGCGAGGTATGGCGACCTCTGCTCCTCTGGCACATGACCAGGGACGAGTTCCTGTTGCGCGACTTCCTCACCAAGTGGCTCTTCACCGTTCGCGAAGCGGACCGTCAGTTTCGTGCGCTCGCCACTGCCTTCACGAGCCGTGATCTGACCTCGACCGAAGGTATCGTGGAGAACCCAGCGGCCGACCGCCAGTATGTCGTCCGCATCGAGAGCGTCGGACATGGAATCGACGTGCTCGATTGCCGCAGACGGTTCGTCCCACTCGTAGTGAACGCCGGCTCGGTCGGCCCCTTCGGGCCTCGCTTCGCCACTCCGCGCGGGCCCCGGCGGCTGAGACTACCTTGCCGGAGCCCGGCCTCGACGCCTCCCCAGGCGCCGGCTCAACTCCGATTCCATGCCGGCTTTCGGTTCGGCATAGTTGTGCAGTAGCTCTGGTGGGGAATTCGCGGATAAAGCGGGAGGGCTCGGATTCCTGAATCGAGCCAAAGGTATAACGGCAGCGGGCGCGACTGAGCATGAGATGGCGACGGGCTCGCGTAACGCCCACGTAGAGCAGTCGCCGCTCTTCTTCGATGGCGGACTCGTCGAGCCGACTTTCCTCTATGGCTCGGGAGGTCGGAAACACGCTCTCCTCCAGCCCGGAGATGGCGACGACGGGATCGAGCCGTCATCCACACTCGCTTGGAACACCCAGTTGCGAATGGTCTGCACAGAGGGCTCAAATTCCCTTGCGAGTTCATCCGGCGTCCGACCCGCTCTTACGAGCGCAACCATCTGCTCGCGGAAGTCAGGCGGATACGGTGTACGAGTTCGGGGCATGGGACATCCTCCTTTTCACAAGAAATGAGGTGTCCACTAAACGGGGTCAAGTCCAGTAATGACGTGATCAGGTGTCCAACAGCCTGTGAGCAAATGAGTCTAACAATTGTGCTTGACTCAGTAGTGCCTAACGCCTAAATCTCTACGTAGAAGTGGGATAAAAAAGCGAAGTCCAGAGCTAAAAATAATGGAAACAATCAGCAAGCTAATATGTTGTCCTGCTCAGTCTATGGCTGAGATCCCTGACGCGTCGGTTGATCTGGTCGTGACATCTCCACCGTACCCCATGATAGAGATGTGGGATGGCATGTTCACGGAACAAGATGACCGTATTGGCGTTGATCTCACGGACGGTGAGGGCGCCGCAGCCTTTGAGAAAATGCATGGTCTCTTGGACGCGGCGTGGGCCGAATGCGACCGGGTCATGAAGCCGGGAGGGATCGCCTGTATCAATATTGGTGACGCAACACGGACAATCCATGGTGACTTCCAGTTGTACTCCAATCACTCGCGAATACTAAGTAGCTTCCTCGGGAGGGGTTTCGCGGCCCTACCGGACATTCTGTGGCGCAAACAAACAAACGCGCCAAACAAGTTCATGGGCTCGGGGATGCTGCCTGTGGGTGCGTACGTGACGTACGAGCACGAGTACGTTCTGGTTCTTAGAAAGGGCAAGCGGCGAATGTTCACCGGTGCAGAAGAGAAATCCCGAAGACGCGCGAGTGCCTTTTTCTGGGAAGAACGCAACGTCTGGTTCTCTGATGTGTGGTTTGACATAAAAGGCACCACTCAGGGCCTAGTCGACGCGACTGCACGTGAGCGGAGCGCCGCATTTCCCTTTGAATTGGCGTATAGGCTTATCTGCATGTTCTCTATCAAAGAAGACGTGGTTCTAGATCCTTTTGCTGGTACTGGAACAACGATGGCAGCGGCCCTTGCGTCAGGGAGAAACTCGATAGGCGTTGAGTTTGACGTGACTCTTGCGCCGATCGTGCAGGCCCTCCTTCAAGCCGTCCCCAGTATTGCAAACGAGTATAGTCGTACTCGGTTGGCCAGACACGTGGAGTGGGCAGCAACGCGGATCGCAGAGCGAGGTCCACTCAGGCATACGAATTGCCATTACGGGTTCCCAGTTATGACCTCGCAGGAACAAGAGCTACTCCTCAATGACGTGAATGAAGTCAGAGTCGGGTCGGATAACATGACGTACCGTACAAAGTACGATGACAAACCTCAGTCCGAATTCGTACAAGTCGGCGAATTCGTAGTCCAACCGACTGAACCCATCCGATCGAATGGATCCGGAGGCAAGCGAAAGGTCGCGATTCCGGCGGAGGCCTCTCAGACGCAATTAGATCTATAGGGGTCAGAAGTCGAAAGAGAACGCAATACCGTCTTTCTTTTTTTCATATAGCACCAATTCACCCTGTAGCTTCTCACTTAACATGTCCTTGGCAGTGTACGTCGATGGCTTGATGGAGACGGCCGTATCTCCTATAAACCCGTCGATTCCCCGCGATTCCTCCGCTGGTGTGGATACGCGGTAAGTAACACCTTTTAATTGCGCAATCTTGGATAGTATAGCCCCCTGAAAGCACAGACCGACGAAGGTCTTCACAAGCACGAGATCCTCTATCCAAGCCCGCACCATTCCTTTGTCGATCAGCTGAATGGCGGTACGGAGGTTCTCCGCCATCGGGTAAACCCGGTCAGCCGCATCATCCAGTGCACTTGGCTTTTGTTGCCTGTACCAGGCGTCCCATTCTTCAAACGTCTTTCCGCCGAACTCACGGAAGAGATCTGTCATTTGGCCCACGACACTTGGACGCGTACCCTGAGCATTCTGGTTGGCAAGGTTCATAATTTGGGTAGTGTATTTCGGAAACTTGGGCAGTCTGCCTGATACTTCCGTCGCGATATCAGCATTTTTGAGCTTGACTTTAGGCATGTCTGTACCTCATATGTGCGGTGAGTGAGGTCGCCCTCGAACCACGAGCCGGCATTGAACTGGACTTGACCCCGTTTAGTGGACAGCAATTCCCGCCCGAGGACACTTTATGAATTGATGGTATCTCTCGTCCTCTTGGTGACCCTTGGCCTTTTGCACCAGTTCTTTCTTGAGGGTTTCCATGAGTTTTTTGAGCTGCTTCAGTGCCTCGTCGTCGTGTCCCGACAATTCATATGAACTGGGCGGTTTTGGGACTGTTCGTGTAGACCTCTGTCGGAATCAGTGAGTTGAAGGCAGCCCCGAAACTGTAGAGGTCGGCGTAGATGAAAACGGGAACGAGCCACGTGACCGCCGGCCGTCGCCACCCCGCACACCTCTGTGGCCAGAGAAGAACGAGCCCGGCACTCAGCATCAGCCCACATCGAATGAGATCGCCGAGGAGCTCGCCGCGATACTGCAGCAGTTGATCTGCGTGCTCTGCCGTCCACATCGAAGAGGCGTCGGATGCAGAAAACAGAAGCTGCCGATTCAGAAGAACCAGAATCGCGACTGGGACGAGCAGTGCGAGGAGTATCACGCGCGTGAAGTGGGGGCTCTCTCTCCGCTCGCGAACAACGCAGTCCATGCCGAGGCCGGCCAGCACGGCGCCACCCAGTCCCATCCAGGCCAGGAACCGGGTGGGGATGCGGAACAGACTCCACCCGGGAATCACCTGATAGAGGAGCCCTGTAAGTCCCGTGTACTTGCCGAGAGCGAGAGCGAGGGCGACGCAACACAACGAGCAGAAGAATGTGGTCACGGCGTCGCGACGCTCGCGCACCGCCACGAGGGCGAGCACGAGGGGAAGGACGCCGAAGTAAGGGCAGGGGTTGCGCCCGACGTCCGGATGGATGGGCAGGGGTATGCGAGCACGAGGGGAAGGACGCCGAAGTAAGGGCAGAGTTGAATGAAGAATCCGGCTTCCCGCCCCCAATATGTGCCCGTTGAGGGGTTGCCGAAGGCGTTGGGCACCAGGAACGCGATCAATCTCTCGGGCGGCAGGGACATCTTCGCGAACTCCTCGAACCCGAGCCCTTCGCTGCGGCCCGACAGCTGCACGAGCTCCACCGTTGGCAGGATCTGCACGGCGGCTACCGCGATTTCCTCCCGCTCGCCAAACGACAGATAGCGACCCGACAGTGGAGCTGTACTGACCGTTGACATCCCACCTCCTTCACGGAACCAACGGCCTCCAACCGCAGGCGACAATCCAGCCACCGTGGCGGCTTCCTCACTCGACAACCCGCGACCGACCGCGTCCCAGAATCGCTGTTTGTGCTCGCGCCGCCACCCAGGCGGTCGACCGGGCGACTGCATCGGCGGCCGACATGCACGGTCAGCCGCTCGCTTTCGCTTCCTCGATCCCATCGCAACTCCTCGCTGTTGAGATATTGCGACAACCACTTGAATCTACCCTGGCAGCCTCGATCCGAGTGGTGGATGACGCCGTCCGCTTTGCGTTGCGTAAGCGCCATCTCGAACGCATCGAGCACCAGCTCCGTGCGCAAATGCGTGGCCATGGCCCAGCCCACGACTCGACGGCCAGAAACAGGAACCCGGCCGCTGTCGGAACATAGGTGACGTCGGCAACCCAGAGCTCGTCCGGACCTTCGGCGTTGAAGTCTCGATCGACGAGATCTTCAGCAACGCGCCCGTCCTCGGAACGCTGCGTCGTGCGTACTCGGCGACGGCGGCACACGCCTCGCAGGCCCGCCTCCTGCATCAGTCGGGCCACCCGCTTGCGGCTCACCCGCGTGCCCTCTTCGGCCAAGTCGACGTGGACCCTCGGAGAGCCGTACGTCTCTCGGGACGCTTTGTGGAATTCCCCGATTCGCTCTTTGAGCACCGCGTCCTCCTGCTCTCTCTTCGACGGCAGACGCTTCCGCCACGCGTAGTACCCGCTGGGAGAGGCTCCCAGTACGCGGCACATGGTGGCGATCGGAAATTCGGCCCGGTACGCTTTCACGAATTCGAAGACCGCCCGGACTCCGAATCGGCCCCTCGCGCGAACCAGAGCCGTGGCTTTTGCCAGAATCTCCCGTTCTATCCGGAGACGCTTATTCTCCCGACGCAGCCGCTTGAGCTCCTCCAACTCCTCACTCGTGACGCCGTCGGAACGGCGCCCCCCGTCTCGATCGGCCTGCGCAACCCAGTTGCGGATCGTCTGATCCGAAGGTTCAAATTCCTTGGCCAACTCCCCCGGACTGCGCCCTGATCGAACCAACTCCACGATCTGCTGGCGGAATTCCTCTGGATACGGTGCTCGTGTACGGCATTGTGGACTCCTTTCTTCACCAAAGATGAAGACTGTCCACGAAATCGGGGGGATCTCATGTCGATTTTTCCATGGCTTGTCCTTGCCGCAGTCATGCCCTGGGGCATTCAAGGGATTTCTTGGGTCGTGGGTCAGCCGCCCCTTGGAGATTTCTATTCTAGGCTATCCCACCAGTAGTCGGAGTCCGGTTAAGGCTCTCCAGTAAGGCGAAGGCGGTTTTCGCGCCGGTGGATTCCGTGACTCGATAGCTCATTTCGTGTCTTCGACATCCTGTGCCCAAGGGACAACTTCTGATTCGAACTTACCTTCATATTTCCCTAGTCGATTCATACATGGTCCATCAAACTCGAATAGCTTCAGCAATAGAAGCTCAACGTATCGTTGGCCCACATCCCATGCTTCGGAGTAATCATCCACGCAAATACCGCTTCTCTTCTTCGGATGCATGAGGTGATTACGAATTGCTGTCAGCGTATGTGACACGTCGTGGAAGCCCTCTCTCTCGCGACACGCCTCTAATGCTTTGCAGCCTTGAGGTATCTTCGGCTCGATTCTTGCCGCTTTAAGTGCCTTTCCAATCCACACGCCGGTTTGGTCTTCTTTTTTCTCGCCTACAATTTCATGAGTCAAACGTTCAAGAGCCGCCTGCGTGTGGATAATACCAGCCTCAAGGGCATTGCTCTCGTTGCTACACAGATACCAATAGAGTGCCACGCGGACGGTGTCATCAGTCGGTTGTTTTGCAAATCGCTTCCAAAATCCTGGAAATACCTTCGAGAGCGCCTCGCCGTTCATGGGATCTAACCACGAAGCCACGGAAAACCAGGAGTATGTTGGATAGACGCCCCATTGTTCCCAAACTTTCTCGCCGTTCCTATCATTTCCAGATATAAGTGTCACTCCGCAAGACGCGCCTCGAGCAAATGACAAAAATAAATGCAGTCCGTATAGGAGCTCTTGAACTTCCTCCACGGAAAACAATTTGCCACCTGACCGTCGAATGGTGCCCTCATGGGTGATCCCGTATCCGCTTTCTTTATCCAGTCTCCTCTTCGCTTTGGAAGTCTCAGGAACTGCCTTAATTTCAATACGCCATGTCGAGGTTTGTAGCCGCACCGTACACGTTTGGTCACCTGGACTCAACTTGCAATTGAATTCAGGAAAATTCATGACGTTGAACTTTACAGACTGAAGCTTATCGTTAGTTCGGATAGCTGTGACTAGCTCTTGAGTGGGAACCAAGCGTACCCAATAGCGACCGTTAATAGACCACTTAGTGATTGACACCTCTATTTCTGCACCCGAAGGTGTGCGTATCTTTAGTAGGCTACCGACGGTGTGCGGTATCTTCAAATACACAAGCGATACAAGATGAGGCGTTAAGTCAATGATCACTCTCGGTACCGGCGATAGATTCAGCACAACCTTCGCTGGCACCTGTTCCAAGTTTCGGTTATCGCCAATGATTTCGATATGGGTTTCAGCTAACGGAATCGGGCAATTCACTCTATCCATTTAAAAGTCACCGTCCTTCGCTTGACGAGGTATATTCGAAAGTCGTGGATGGGGTAGTGGAAGGATAAAAAAGAGAGCGTATCCTTATAAGTCCACAACAACCTACAGCTCCCTCGGCAAGGAGGGAGAAAGGATACGCTCATGCGAGAATATACGGCAGTTGAGGTGGAGGGCATAGCCCGGAACGAGTTGCGGTCTGACCTGGAGAAACTCCTCCGGGAAGGGGCTCGACAGATGCTGGAGGTGGCCCTGCAGACGGAAGTGGCTGAATACACCGAACGGCACCAAGGGGAGCGCGACGCGCGCGGCCGTCGTCTGGTGGTGCGTAACGGCTTCCATCCGCCACGCCAACTGGTCACCGGAGTGGGCAAAGTACCGGTGCGGCAGCCACGGGTAGACGACCGGCGAGAGGGAGCGGGGTTCACCAGCGCTATTCCACCCCGGTATGCCCGGCGAGCTCCCAGCATCGACGTCTTGGTGCCAGCGCTGTATCTCAAAGGCATTTCAACCTCGAGCTTTCCAGAGGCGCTCAAGGCCATTCCGGGGGACCAGGTGTCCGGTCTTTCACCGGCCAACATCGTGCGGCTCAAGCAGGTCTGGGAAAAGGAGTATGCCACCTGGCGGCAGCGGGATCTGAGCGGCAAGCGCTACGCCTACGTGTGGGTGGACGGCATCTACTTCAACGTGCGTCTTCAACCCGACCGGCCTTGCGTCCTGGTCGTGGTCGGTGCCACCCATGATGGACGCAAGGAGCTGCTGGCCGTGGTGGACGGCGAACGAGAGAGCTCCCTGTCGTGGCCCCACCTGCTTGAGGATCTCAAAGCCCGGGGTCTGACGGAGGGTCCTTGCATCGCTGTCGGAGATCGCGCCTTGGGTTTCTGGAAGGCGCTGCGGGAAGCGTATCCCCGCACTCGGGAGCAGCAGTGCTGGGTGCACAAGACGGCCAATGTGTTGGACAAGCTGCCAAAGGGTCAGCAACCGGACGCCAAGCAGATGATTTCACGACATGTACCTATCGCCCACCAAGAAGGAAGCCCTCGCAGTCTACCAGCGCTTTCTGGACCTCTACGAAGCCAAGTACCCCAAGGCTTGTGAATGCCTGCGAAAAGACGAGGATGTGCTCTTCACTTTCTACGACTTCCCTGCCGACCACTGGGCGCATTTGCGCACGACCAACCCCATCGAATCAACCTTCAGCACGGTCCGTCATCGAACCCACCAGACGAAGGGGTGCGGCTCACGTATAGCCGCTCTCACCATGGTATTCAAACTGGCCACCGATGCGGAGAAACACTGGCGCCGACTCAGGGGCTACAAGCTCATCACCCAGGTCATCGAGGGGGTGCCATTCATCGACGGTGAAATGAAAGGTAACCGTTCAGTCCCGTAGGAGTGCTCCGTAACGTGAGAAAAAGCTGTTCTCATTCAGCGATTGCTGGTATCTTCGGACGTAAGCGTTCAGTCCCGCATGCTGGGAGCAGCGGTTTGAGAAAGAACTGTTCTGTTTGGGCGTTCGCTGGTATCTTGGGATCGGTTGTTTGGTCCGCACGTTTCTACGGGTACTGGCGACGCCGTGAAGGAAACCCCTCCATCGATCTCGGACAGCGACTGGCGACACACGCCGCCGGCGGTGCAGGCGCTGGTGGTCAACTTGCTGCAAGCCATGGAGCGCGGCGCGCACCTCGAGCAGGTGGTGGAGCAACAGGCCGCGAGGATCGCGTCGCTGGAAACGGAGTTGGCGCGCCGAAAAGGACGGGGCAGTCGCAGCGCCCAGGCGTCGTCGTCGGAGTCGGCCTCTCAAGCCTCGCGTCGCACCGGCAAACGGCGATCTTCGGGTCGCTCGCCGGGCGGGCAGCCGGGTCACGAAGGCCACGGTCGCTCGTTGGTACCGGTGGAGCAGGTGGACGAGTTGGTGCCGATCAAGCCGAGCACCTGCCACCGATGCGGTCAGGCGTTGTCTGGCAACGATCCTCATCCGCTGCGTCACCAGGAGGTCGTGATACCTCCGGTGCGAGCCCAGGTCATCGAGTATCAGTTCCACACCCTGCGATGCCGGCACTGCGACATCCTGACCGAAGCGCCCTGGCCGGAGGGGGTGTCGCGCCGCACCTTCGGGCCCAGTGTGCAGGCCTGGGTCGGCTTGCTGTCGGGCGCCTACCGCTTGAGCAAGCGCAACATCGTCGCGCTCTTGTCCGACGCCTTCGGCGTGCACCTGTCCCCGGGCACGGTCAGCCAGCTGGAACAAGAGGTGTCGGCGGGGATCGCCGAGCCTGTCGACGCCGCGCGGGCTTACGTTCGCCAGCAGCCGACGGTCAACCTCGACGAGACCGGCTGGCGGGAGCGCCGCGTCCGGGCTTGGCTGTGGGTGGTGATCACAGCCGGGGTCTCGGTATTCGCCATTCGCCGGTGCCGTGGTCGGGAGGTCGTCGATGAGCTGCTGGGCGACAACAGCACGGCGATCGTTGGCTCCGATCGCTTCTCGGCCTACGGCCATCTGCCGGTGTCTCGCCGCCAAGTTTGTTGGGCTCATCTGCGGCGCACGTTTGAGGACTTCGTGGCGCGCGGCGGCGAGGCGGCCCGTGTCGGTGAGACACTGCTGCAGTATGCGGAGAAGCTGTTCACCTGGTGGCATCGAATCCGCGATGGCACCCTGCAACTGTCGAGCTTCCAGGCTTACGTCAGTCGCCATCTGCGCTTCCGGGTTCGTTTCGAACTCTGGTATGGGCAGCAGTTCGCCGACGCCAAGACGGCCGCAACCTGCGACAATCTGCTCGCCATTGAGTCGGCCCTGTGGACCTTCGCGCGCAAGGGCGGCGACGTCGAGCCCACGAACAATGCCGCTGAGCGCGGTCTCAGGCATGGGGTCCTGTGGCGCCTCACCAGCTTCGGCACCCATAGCCCCGAAGGGAGTCGCTTCGTCGAGCGCATGCTCACCGTGCGTGACACACTGCGCCGACAGGAGCGCGACGTTCTCGGCTATCTCACCTCGGCTTGTCAAGCCGTCCTCTGCCACCAGCCAGCACCTTCGCTCCTGCCCCAAGACAACGCGGTCTCGCGGTAATCCCACCGGTTTCCGCTCTCTGTTACCCGTACCACGCAGGGATCTGAACGCTTACCTTCGGACAGTGGTTGTACGCTGACCTACCCGAGGAGCCCAGTGGAGAAACTTCCTGGCATTCCGGTTTCCGACGCCGATTGGCAGCAGACGCCGAAGGCGGTGCAGCTCCTCGTCATGTCGCTGTTGGAGGTTCAGCAGCGAGTGAAGCAGCTGGAACGCCAGGTGGCCGAGCTGCAGCGCGGCGGGCGCCGTCGTCATGGATCGCCGCCGTCCGACAAGCCGCCGCCATCCGGCCAGAGCGAAGAGGCGGGCGCCTCGACGTCGAGTCGCCGCAAGCGCCCGTCGGGCCGCTCGCCAGGGGCACAACCCGGGCACCAAGGGCATGGGCGAACGCTGCTGTCGGTGGAGCAGGTGGACACGTTGGTGCCGGTCAAGCCCACCGCGTGCCGACAGTGCGGCCACGCCTTGAGCGGCGACGATCCCCATCCGCAGCGCCGCCAGGTGTTCGAGATCCCGCCGGTACGACCTCAGGTCACCGAGTACCAGGTGCACACCCTGCGCTGTCCGGGCTGCGACGTGCTCACCGAAGCCGACTGGCCCGAGTCGGTGCCACGCAGCCGCTTTGGTCCGAGTGTGCAGGCCTGGATCGGTCTGTTGTCGGGCGCCTACCGGATGAGCAAGCGCAACATCGTCGCCCTGCTCGCCGACGCGTTCAGCCTCGATCTGGCCGTCGGCTCGGTCAGCCAGTTGGAACAGCATGTGTCCGAGGCGCTGGCGGCTCCGGTCGAAGACGCACGCGACTACGTGCGGCAACAAGCGGCGGTGCATATCGATGAGACCGGCTGGCGCGAAGCGCGCGAAAACGCCTGGCTGTGGACCGTGGCCACCGATCTGGTCACCGTATTTGCCATCCGTTCGCGCCGCGACAGCGAGGTGGCCCGTGAGCTCTTGGGAGACGACACCACCGCCATCGTGGGCTCCGATCGCCACAAGGCCTACGGCTACTTGCCCGTGTTGCAGCGCCAGGCCTGCTGGTCGCACCTGGAGCGCACTTTCGAGAAGTTCGTCGACCGAGGCGGCGACGCGGCCTGGGTCGGCCAGCAGCTGCTGGAGTTCACGCACCAGATGTTCTCCTGGTGGCATCGCGTTCGCGACGGCACGCTGGAGCGATCCAGCTTGCAGACCTACATCAGCGACCTGCGACTGCGGTTCCGTCTTAGGCTGTGGCAAGGCGAGCTGTTGGCCGACCAGAAGACCGCCAGGACCTGCGCCAACCTGGCCGCCATCGAACCGGCCTTGTGGACCTTCGTCCGTAAGGAAGGTGTTGAGCCCACGAACAACGCCGCCGAGCGAGCGCTGCGCCACGGGGTGTTGTGGCGCAAGGGCAGCTTCGGCACCCACAGTCCTGCGGGCAGCCGCTTCGTCGAGCGCATACTCACCGTGCGCGACACGCTGCGCCAACAGCAACGCAACGTACTCGACTACCTCACGGAGGCCTGTCAGGCTACTCTGCACCACCGGCACGCTCCTTCGCTCTTGCCGCAGTCCGCGTCCACGCGCGCATAGATCCACAACACCACCAGATCCCGCCACAACACACCCGTCACGCAGGGACGTGAACGGTTACAGAAAACTCAAGGGCGGGATTTTGGTCGTATCTGTATTTGTAGATAATGTTTTAGTGCCGTATTTTCCCCGCGGTACTCTCCCTGGTTTCACCGAGAAGGCTGGCAAGCCATGCGGTTCTCCCCCCGGCAGCCTTCGGCAGTCCATTAAGTACAACCTCGAACTACCGCCGTAACCGCAACTCCCTGCGTCCCTCTTCCGGTCCCATCGGCCGGGAAGGGGAACGGTTACGGGGGAAGAAGGAGTTGAACATGTGGCTCTTGCTTGCGGCAGGAGTGTCGGTATTTCCCGATTTCAACGGGGACTGGGTGGTCGGATGGGAGGACTACTGGCTCTTTAAGACACACTTCGGAACCGTGGCCCCGAAGTACGACCTGGATGGGGACGGGCTGGTCGACTTCGACGATTTTTTCATCTTCGCCGACCACTTCGGGGAGCGCCGAGAACCCCCGGAACCCGACGGAACCGGGGCCGATGACGGAGTCACCACGGATGACGGGACGGTCGACGACGGAGTCACCACGGATGACGGCAAGGGCGACGACGATGGCAGAGGGCCTCGTGACGACGGACAGACCGACGACGCAGGCTCGACCGGTGACGGGAAGGGTGACGACGGAGTCACCACGGATGACGGCAAGGGCGACGACGATGGCAGAGGGCCTCGTGACGACGGACAGACCGACGACGCAGGCTCGACCGGTGACGGGAAGGGTGACGACGGAGTCACGACGGACGATGGGGTTGGGGATGGCAGCACGACAACCGACGGGTCTGATGGCGGGACCGACCCACCACCACCACCTCCGCGGCCGCCGTCGCCTCCTCCTCCGCCGTCGCCGCCACCACAAAACCCTCGTCCCACAGACTGCTACTGTTTCGGGGATAGATACCCCGGAGATCAACCCGGAGATCTATTTCTTCACAGCAAAAAGTGGAACTTTTATACCGTGGACGGGAATTCGGCTGGCCAGACCACAATTTCGGTATACAATGACCCGTTTACGGCAGTTTGCGGCCACAATGCAACACACGAGGAATATCATTCGGCAGAAAATGAAAATGAAGATGGATTCAGTAAATTTTGCAAGGAGATAGAAGATCCAACCTCTGAATGCACACATGGTGAATCTCCACCTTGCGAATGGGAGTGGGAGTATGTGCCGGTTTGCAAAGAAGACGATTCGCGCTGCGCAACCCAATGATTGCCGGAGACAGTCGCACTCAGTCCGGGCTGCATGAGGTAGCGGAATTAATTGAATTTTTTTAGGAGCAGCTTGGCTTGGTGCTCCGGAAGCTCGCGGAGACCTGTGTGATTAGCTGCGTCGTTCTCACCAAAGAGAGGCAAGCCTTCGTCGGTGATCCCTTGCGAGCCAAGTCTCTCAAGCGTTGCCGCCGCGACCTCATCAGAATGGGAAAGCAAATCATCAGGATCTGGAGTCCAATCGACTTTGACCTGACTTGCGAAATGCGACAAAGGATGAGCCTCGACACCTACACTGCGAATACCAAGTTTCTTGCACTCAACGAGGGTTGTGCCCGTTCCACAGAAAGGATCCAACACAACGCCCTCTTCTGGCAGCTCGAATCGAAAGACATACTCGCTGACGAGATGAGGAGGAAAAGACAGGACGAACCGATACCAATCGTGGGCAGGTCGGTCGTCGGGTTGCAGCGCGTTGGTTTTACCGTTGGACAGCGCAGATGATGAGGTGGACGCCACAGTCATCTTGGGTCGGAGCCCTTCTGCGGGGAGAGAATGAAGCATGCAGACTCGGGGAGGAAGACAAGAGAGTATCCTCTGTCGGCAGGAATGTCAATCAGTCGACCTTAGATTCTGTCACCGCATTGCAGTCCGAGCGTGAGTAAGGTCGTGAAACACAGCCGGGCCACCAGAGCAATGGGAACTGCAGGGCACACAAAGAGGCGAGAGCCCTAAAACCCTCGCCTCAATGGATGATGCAGCGCGTATACTCGCAACCCCTTACCCGAGCAGTTTTACCGACACGACGGTTACCCCGTGAAACGGCTGGATCCGCGCCTTGATCTCCGCCTGCTCATCCGGGGTCAACACCCCGACAGGCGCTATGAGAACCTCATCGTCCAACACCAACCACCATCGATTGTAGCGTTTTGACCTTTCGCCTTTTTCGACCGCAGCAGTTTTGTCTCGCAAGCAATCAATGATCCGGCCAACCAGTGTATCCACGACTATGAGACCTTCATCTACGCTGACCTCCGCGAAGCTTCCCTCGTTGCTTGCTGGCCACAGTTCCAAATTCACTCCGCGTCTCCGAATTGCTTCTGGAGGCAGTAGCTGGAATGTCCCTCCCTCAGGTCCCGCTGTTCGTAGCGCCTTGCGGACGTTTTCCTTCCAGTCGTCACGGTGAGAGATCGACGCCGCGGGTTGTGTAGGGTCGTATTCGCAACATACGTGCCATCTCAGGGTGTTGTCGCCCTCCGTTTTAGATTCTTCAATTAAGCGCTCCAGTTCCCTCTTGAAAGCAGTCTCCTTTGTTCTCCCCCATCCTTCACGGGTAACCGTTCACGTCCCTGCGTGACGGGTGTGTTGTGGCGGGATCTGGTGGTGTTGTGGATCTATGCGCGCGTGGACGCGGACTGCGGCAAGAGCGAAGGAGCGTGCCGGTGGTGCAGAGTAGCCTGACAGGCCTCCGTGAGGTAGTCGAGTACGTTGCGTTGCTGTTGGCGCAGCGTGTCGCGCACGGTGAGTATGCGCTCGACGAAGCGGCTGCCCGCAGGACTGTGGGTGCCGAAGCTGCCCTTGCGCCACAACACCCCGTGGCGCAGCGCTCGCTCGGCGGCGTTGTTCGTGGGCTCAACACCTTCCTTACGGACGAAGGTCCACAAGGCCGGTTCGATGGCGGCCAGGTTGGCGCAGGTCCTGGCGGTCTTCTCGTCGGCCAACAGCTCGCCTTGCCACAGCCTAAGACGGAACCGCAGTCGCAGGTCGCTGATGTAGGTCTGCAAGCTGGATCGCTCCAGCGTGCCGTCGCGAACGCGATGCCACCAGGAGAACATCTGGTGCGTGAACTCCAGCAGCTGCTGGCCGACCCAGGCCGCGTCGCCCCCTCGGTCGACGAACTTCTCGAAAGTGCGCTCCAGGTGCGACCAGCAGGCCTGGCGCTGCAACACGGGCAAGTAGCCGTAGGCCTTGTGGCGATCGGAGCCCACGATGGCGGTGGTGTCGTCTCCCAAGAGCTCACGGGCCACCTCGCTGTCGCGGCGCGAACGGATGGCAAATACGGTGACCAGATCGGTGGCCACGGTCCACAGCCAGGCGTTTTCGCGCGCTTCGCGCCAGCCGGTCTCATCGATATGCACCGCCGCTTGTTGCCGCACGTAGTCGCGTGCGTCTTCGACCGGAGCCGCCAGCGCCTCGGACACATGCTGTTCCAACTGGCTGACCGAGCCGACGGCCAGATCGAGGCTGAACGCGTCGGCGAGCAGGGCGACGATGTTGCGCTTGCTCATCCGGTAGGCGCCCGACAACAGACCGATCCAGGCCTGCACACTCGGACCAAAGCGGCTGCGTGGCACCGACTCGGGCCAGTCGGCTTCGGTGAGCACGTCGCAGCCCGGACAGCGCAGGGTGTGCACCTGGTACTCGGTGACCTGAGGTCGTACCGGCGGGATCTCGAACACCTGGCGGCGCTGCGGATGGGGATCGTCGCCGCTCAAGGCGTGGCCGCACTGTCGGCACGCGGTGGGCTTGATCGGCACCAACGTGTCCACCTGCTCCACCGACAGCAGCGTTCGCCCATGCCCTTGGTGCCCGGGTTGTGCCCCTGGCGAGCGGCCCGACGGGCGCTTGCGGCGACTCGACGTCGAGGCGCCCGCCTCTTCGCTCTGGCCGGATGGCGGCGGCTTGTCGGACGGCGGCGATCCATGACGACGGCGCCCGCCGCGCTGCAGCTCGGCCACCTGGCGTTCCAGCTGCTTCACTCGCTGCTGAACCTCCAACAGCGACATGACGAGGAGCTGCACCGCCTTCGGCGTCTGCTGCCAATCGGCGTCGGAAACCGGAATGCCAGGAAGTTTCTCCACTGGGCTCCTCGGGTAGGTCAGCGTACAACCACTGTCCGAAGATACCAGCAATCGCTGAATGAGAACAGCTTTTTCTCACGTTACGGAGCACTCCTACGAGACTGAACGGTTACCTTCACGGAGAAGAAGGCGAGTGACTTCGACAGCGATCGTTTCGCGGTCGTACTCGATCAAATAATCGGGCGGCCCTTCGTCGCATTTGTCGCCCACAAACTCGATGGCCGTTGCCCCGATTTGTTCGAGCCATTCCCCAACCGAAACCTCGCTCTCCCTTGGACCTTGTTCCCGATTTTCCGACATTGCCTGCCTTCCAACTAAGATTCCGCTCGCCGACGCGATACCGAGGCATCGTTTCGCATGGGGATTATACGCATGACTTGACAAACTCCTGAAAAAGCGGTATGTTTACTGATAGAGAAAGGGAGTTTAAAATGTCGGCACCGGGAAAGCACTACCGCGAAGGCGTCACCGTCATGCAGATGACGGACATGTTCGGAACCGAGGAAAAAGCCATTGAGTGGTTCGAGGGTTTGCACTGGCCGAACGGAGAGATGTGTTGCCTGAAGTGCGGGAGCACCAAGGGAGCCTATCGAGTGAAAAGCGCCAAGCCCATGCCGTATCGTTGCGGAGACTGCAAGCAGTATTTCAGCCTGAAGACAGGCACCTCAATGGAAGACAGCAAATTGCCGCTCCGACTCTGGGCCTGGGCTATCTATCTTGAGCTGACCAACCTCAAGGGCGTCAGCAGCATGAAGCTGCACCGCGACCTCGGCATCCGCCAGGCTACGGCTTGGTTCATGCTCCATCGCATCCGGGAAGCGTTCGCCGATGTAGCTGGTTCCTTTACGGGTCCAGTAGAGGTGGACGAAACATACGTCGGCGGTAAGGAAGCTAACAAACACGCCGACAAAAAGCTGCATGCAGGCCGGGGAACCGTAGGTAAGATGGCTGTAATCGGGGCCAAGGACCGGAAGATGAACCGCGTTGCTGCCAAGGTCATCGAGCAGACGGATCAGGAGACCCTCACCGGGTTCGTCGATGCCGTAGCCGACGAGGAAGCGATGGTCTACACCGACGGAGCCAGCAGCTACCAGGGCCGGAAGCGTCACGAGGCGGTCAAGCACTCAGTCGGTGAATACGTCCGGGGCATGGCGCACACCAACGGCGTAGAGAGCTTCTGGTCCATGCTGAAGCGAGCGCACAAGGGCGTGTATCACAAGCTGTCAGGCAAACACCTGCACCGATACGTGCAGGAATTCGCAGGCCGCCACAACATCAGGGACAGGGACACCCTGGAGCAGATGCGGGACGTATTCGCGGGGATGGTGGGGAAAAGGCTGATGTATAAAGAGTTGACGGCCTAATCGGCAACTGACCATGTGTGGTAGTCGGTAAAAATAGTTGCCACGATCTCGCCGCCGCGACAAAATATTTCGCGTGGAGAGTCCATATCCCCTGGGCGTTCCTTGGTATCCGCGACGATGGCAATAAAATGGTCAGGAGGGATTTCGATTCGGTATGTTTTGCCAGATAAACCATCCTCCAACCACCAAGCATGTATGTCGCCTTGTGATTCGCCGATTATTTTCCCGTCGCGTTTGAAGCGAAGGTAGGTGCCATCGCCGTTCACATCGCAAATCGTATCTGCATGGTGGGGAAGTCCCAAGCCACCTTTTTTGCGCAACACGTAGAAGGTGAAGGAGACAACTTCGGATGAGGTGTTGGCTACAACGTATCTTGCTAATTGCTGTTCGTCAAAGGCGTCCCTGTCATTAATCCGCTGAAGTAACTATGCAACTGACTCACGAAGAATTCAAAGCCAAATGCGCCAACAATGAAATTTCGGTGGGACTGGACAACTGTAAAGCCCTGGGTTTCTGGACACTGATTTGGCGGATGGTCAGGCCGCCTTGGACAACTCCTGCTGGAAGCTCCGGCGCACTTGGTTTGGCGTCTGATAGTTGTGTCGCTCGAGGAGCCACTTCTCGTTGTAGACTCTCTTGAATTCGAGCAGGGCAAGACGGAGCTCTTCGACCGTGGCAAAGTATCGGACCCACAGGAGATTCTCCTTGAGGGTGCGGATGAATCGCTCGGAGCAGCCATTGCCCTCCGGGGCACGCACGAAGCTGGGCGACGACTCGATGCCCAGGAAGTCGATCTGTTTCTGGAAGTGGTCGGACATGTACGCAGAGCCATGATCGTGGCGCAGCTGCAGCCCCCCGGCGATACCCTTGTCGACGCCGCCGAAGTGTTCGCGGACTCCCTGGTGGATCGGCTCCAGGGCCTCGAAACGGTCGCCTGTGGCCGCTGCATGAATGCCGATGCACTCCGAGCTGCAGTGGTCGACAGCCACGAAGACCGTAGCTGTGCCTTCGCCGGTGGTCACGGTGGTGGTCAAGTCGGTTCCCCACATCTGGTCTGGTCGCTCGGTGGTGATCGTCCCGTCGTGTGCTTGCGGGCCCCTTGGCTGGCCGGCGCGTTGCGGCACCTGCAGGCCGTGCTCGCGCATCACACGGCGTACGCGCTCCTTCGAGGTGCGGATGTCCTGCGCCCGCAGCTGGGCCCACATCTTGCGGTAGCCTTCCCCGTGAAAGGGGGACGCCTTCAGCAACTCGCGAATCTTCTCAGCTAGCTCATCGTCGGTACACGGCCCTTGGGGACCTCGTTTCTTCCGCTCAAGACGCTCCTCCGGACGCAGAGCCGCCCGACGCCGATGCTCGTGGACGGTGGAGCGAGGAAACTGCCAGACCCGACACACACGCTGCAGCCTGTACGGCCGCTTCCTGGAGGGCGACTGGGTCTGGCTCATCGCTTCGACCTCCGGGATGCCAAAGGGAGTCCATCCTCCAGGCGATGGATCTTGGACTCCAGCAACTCGTTGTCCATCGTCAGATCCCCCACCTTCGCTTTCAGGCGGGCGATCTGTTCATCCCGCTCATCACGGGTACGGCTGTGCAGAGCTGACTCACCCCCACCCAGGAACTGCTCGCGCCACTCACTCAGCGTGGCTGCCATCACACCCAACTCCCGGGACAGGACCTCCAGGTCCTCCCCACGCAGCAGGCGCAACACCGCCTCCTGCTTTCGACGAGCGGAGAATCGGCCGACCCGAACACCCTTCTCCTGTTTAGTCATCTCGAACACTCCTTTCAGGTCCATGTGGACCCTCTAATGTGTCCAAGAAAACCCTGGGGCGCTGGACAACCTTGTGGCTCAGTCCTTAGTAATGAACTACTTGCCGCTTAGATATAAGTTTGCTCATGTTTTTTTCTCATGGATTTGGATGCTTGTTTTTCTATCTTCAATCCCGGTTGCAATTTTCTACAAGTGGCAGATAGCCCTTATTCTGCTTATTGCGTCGAGGATAATCAAAGGTGCCGTCAAAAAATCAGCCGTAGAATTTGTTGTTCAATATGCGGTTTTAAGCAAAGAGTTCTACGAAGCTTTCATGGAGCGCGAGCTGATCTTATTCAAGACCTTAAAGTAGGAAATTCCGATTCACTAAAGGGTAACCAGAATGAAATCCGACCAGAGACGCCAGCAATGGCAGGATTCCCCATCCCCCAACCCTCGCTACAAAGGAGCAACACCCGCCGATGTGGGGCGGGCCTTGCTCCGTAAACCGGCCCATCACGCAGACAAGAAACTCGGCGAAAGCCCGCAGTCCGTCAAGACAAACGTATAACCCACAAACAAAAGCGACAATTTGTCGTTTTTGGTTCAGATCAGAAGGGAGGCAAAACGGCCAAATTGTCCGTTTTGGTTCAGGAAGGGGTTGTCCAGAAAGTCCCGAAACCTCAAGCGCCTTGATGCGTGCGGTGGGTGTAATTCGGCCACCGTAGGTGCGCAGCTCACCGCGTTGTTTCACGATATCGTAACGACACCCGTCGTGCCTGCCACGCTCCACCAGATCAGGCCGATCTCCGAACGCCAGCCACGCCTCGCACCTTCCCGTTGTAGGCCAAATCCCGAAAACGGCTGAGCCGGACAGCGCCTCTCCTATATCGAGTCCCAGGCATACCGGGCCGTCCCTCGGGGGCAAGGGAATCCCAATTCCCCACTACCCTGAGGGATGGGACGGGAATCTTTAGACGGCCCAAACCATGGGACTGATGGGCGACCTCTCTTGTGATAACAGCAGGGATAAACCCAATTAAGCAATCTGCATAAGTATAATAAAATCAGCATGTTGCGTTTATTGTCTGGCGGAGAGGGTGGGATTCGAACCCACGGTGACCTTACAGCCACAACGGTTTTCGAGACCGCCCCATTCGACCACTCTGGCACCTCTCCGGCCCCCGCCGGGTCTCGGCGCGCCCGTCGGTTCGGGCTCCGGTGCGATTATCCGCCCGGAGCCGCCGGGGCGCTGCGATTCGCCGATCTGAGATCGACGAAAAACCTCCGGAGCAAACTCGCGCTGTCCTCCTCAAACACTCCGCCGATCAGCTCACAGCGGTGATTCAACCTCGGATCTTGAACCACGTTTCTCAGGCTGCCACAGGCGCCTGCCTTCGGATCCCGGGCCCCGAAAACGAGGCGTTCGACCTTCGACCACACCGCGGCGCCGGCGCACATGGCGCACGGCTCGAGGGTCACGTAGAGGGTGGCGCCGCCGAGGTGAGAGCCCGCCATTGCGGCCGCCTGGCGCAGGGCCTCCATTTCGGCATGGCATGTCGCGTCCTGGGCCTCTTCCATCCTGTTGGAGCCGGACCCGATGAGGCCGCCCGCCCGGACGACGACCGCACCCACCGGCACCTCGCCTCGTTCGCCAGCGGCTTGCGCCAGTGAGAGGGCGCGCCGCATCCAGGTCGCATCTGCAGGCCTGACATCCACTTGCGGCAGGCGAATCAGTTCCATCAAGGGTGGGGAATGAGGTCCGGAATGGTCCCTCGAGCCCAGAAAATATAACCGGCGCTCCAAACTCGATCAAGGCACACGGATACTCGCAGCGCTCGCCGGAGTGACTCGACGGCAACTACTTAGGGGCGCTGGAACCGTCGCCCGCGGTCGCTAGAACTGGCGCTCGTAGTGGTTCGCCGGGAGCAGGGTGCTCTCGCGTCTCGTCCAGTAGGAATCGCCATCCTCGTCCCCCTGGCGACCGTCCTGTCCGGTCGGCGCGCCACGACGGCCCCCGCTCTGGCGAAAACGACGGTCCATGGGATCGTACCTGACGATGCGCATGATGAGGCCGCCGACGGCGAACATGGAATAGAAAATGAGCGCGAGCAGGATGTGGCTGTTCGCGAATCCGAGCAAGCGCGCCAGGATCATCCACGGAATGTAGACGAGCTTCAGGATTGCGGGCACGAGCGCAGCGCTCAAAACGAAGGCCAGTGCCGTCCCGATCGACCCCCAGCCCGCCGGGACGATCGCGAGGTACCACAGAACGAGACCGACAGCGCCGAGCACAGCGGCCATCAGCAGCCCGAACGTGCGCAGCTCGCCTCTCGTCGGTCTCGGCACCGACAACAGCTCACTTCGAGTCGTTTTCCGTCTCATTGCTCAGTCCAGCTCGAACTCCTCTTGCCAGGCGACTTCCTCCTGCCACGCTGGCTGATTCTTCTTGTCGAGCAGGAAATTTCCGAGCGCGAGGTAGTCCATCTCCGTGCGCATGAAGCAGCGATATGCCTCTTCGGGCGTGTTGACGATAGGCTCGCCGCGCACGTTGAAAGAAGTGTTTACAACGAGCCCGCATCCGGTGAGGCTGTCAAACGCCTGAATCAGGTCGTGGTAGATGGGGTTGTCCTCGCGCGCGACGGTCTGGATGCGGGCCGAGTAGTCCACGTGGGTGACGGCGGGGATTTCGGAACGGGGCACGTTGAGTTTCTCGATTCCGAACAGAGCCCGCTCTGTCTCGCTCATAGCGATTTGCTTGTCCTGTCTGACCGGTGCCACCTGGAGCATGTACGGCGAGTCGTCATCAAGCTCGAAATAGTCGCCGACGCGCTCCCGCAACACACTGGGAGCGAATGGCCGGAAACTCTCGCGATACTTGATCTTTAGATTCATCTGCGCTTGCATGCGCGCCGATCGCGGATCCCCCAGAATGCTGCGGCCACCCAGGGCTCTTGGACCGAACTCCATGCGTCCCTGAAACCAGCCCACCACGGCTTCGTCTGCGAGCAGCTGTGCCACTCTCACTGGTAGCTCGTCGTCGCTGAGCTCGCGCGCCGGGGCCTCCACCTCCCTCAGAAAGGCCGAAATCTCCTTGGCGCTATACGAAGGCCCGAGAAGGGCACCCTTCATCCCATCGCGGGCACCGTCGGTGTGCCTGCGATGCCCTCCTTGTCGGTGCCACAGCGACAGTGCTACGCCGACGGCACCTCCCGCGTCGCCGGCGGCGGGTTGAATCCACATGCGTTCGAACGGCCCCTCCCGCAGAATGCGACCGTTGCCGACGCAGTTGAGAGCCACGCCCCCCGCCATGCAAAGATTGGGCAATTTCGTCTCCGCGTACACCTGTCGCGCCATGCCCAGCATGACCTCTTCGGTGATGACCTGACACGAGCGCGCGATGTCCATCTCACGCTGTGTTATCGGTGATTCCGGAGCGCGCTCCGGACCGTCGAGAAGCTCCTCCATCGCCGGGCTCGTCATCGTCAACCCTGACAGATAGTTGAAAAAACTCATGTTGAGCCGGAACGAACCGTCTTCCTTGAGATCCACGACGCGATCGAGGAGCCGCTCGACATAACGGGGCTCGCCATACGGAGCAAGGCCCATGAGCTTGTATTCGCCAGAATTCGGCTTGAAGCCGGTGAAGTAAGTGAGCGCCGTGTAGAACAGGCCGAGCGAGTGCGGAAATTTCATCTCAGCCAGGGTGTGGACCTCCCCGCCGCGGCCATATCCGTAGCTCGTCGTCGTCCACTCCCCCACCCCGTCGAGTGTCATGATCGCGGCCTCCTGAAACGGCGATGGATAGAAGGCGCTGGCGGCGTGAGATTCGTGGTGATCGCCGAACATGACGGGCACGTCGCAGTCGAGCTCCTTCTGTATAATCTGCGGAATCCAGAGCTTCTCCCTCAGCCACACGGCCATCGATTTCCAGAACAGGCGGAGTCCCTTCGGCGCCGTGGAAAGGTGGGTCAGGAGGAGACGCTCGAATGTGATGAGGGGCTTGTCGTAGAATCCGACGCAGTGGAGGTCGGACGGCTGTATGTCAGCCTCGCTCAGGCAGTATCTGACCGCTTTGGAGGGAAAACCGGGATCGTGCTTGAGGCGGGTGAAGCGTTCCTCCTGCGCAGCGGCGATTATCTCGCCGTCGGTGACCAGGCAGGCGGCGCTGTCATGATAAAAAGCCGAGATGCCGAGTATGTGGGTGGCCATTTTCAACTACGGGTTTGGGCGCGGGAGGCGATTGACTTGACGAGGTTGGAGGCGGGCGTCATACTCTGTTTTGACGCTCGAATAACCTACCCACGTGAAGTAAAAATAGCAAGATACGACGTTTGGGATGATCCCGGTGGAGCCCGTGTTCTCAGTCTCGGAAGACCAGGTGCGATCACTTCAGTCGCGCTTCGGCACCCCCCTGTACGCGTACGATCAGGCGACGCTGGAACGACAGGCGCGAAAAGCCCTGGACTTCCCGAACCCGTTCGGACTCATCGTCCGATTCGCCATGAAGTCCTGCCCGAGTGCGGCCGTCATCAGGATCTTCCACCGTCTCGGCCTTCACATCGACGCCAGCAGCGGCTTCGAGGCCCGCCGCGCCCTCCTTGCGGGTGTGCCGGCGGGCCACGTCCTGCTGACGGCTCAGGAACTTCCCGCCGATCTGGCGACCCTCGTCGAAGAGGGGGTGCGATTCAACGCCTGCTCTCTGCACCAGCTGGCCACCTACGGCAGCCTTTTCCCCGGGTCAGAGGTGGGAGTGAGATTCAATCCGGGGCTCGGGTCGGGGCACAGCAACCGCACCAACGTTGGCGGTCCGTCGGCCAGTTTTGGCATCTGGCACGGCCAATTGGAGCAGGCTCTCGCGATTCGTGAGAAGTTCGGTCTGCGCATCGGGCTGCTCCACAGCCACATCGGCAGCGGCACGGACCCCGTCGTGTGGCAGCGCTGCGCCCGACTCACGCTCGACATCGCCCGCCACTTGCCCGACGTCTCTGCGATCAACCTCGGCGGAGGCTACAAGGTCGGCCGCATGGCTGACGAGCCGGAGGCCGATCTGGCTGCGGCCGGTGGACCTGTCTGCGAGGAGCTCGAGCGCTTCAGAGATGATTCGGGACGCGCGCTCAAACTTGAAATCGAACCCGGAACCTTTTTGGTGGCCGCGGCCGGCTCCGTCATCCTGACGGTGACGGATGTCGTCGACACCGGCAAGGAGGGCTACTCCTTCATCAAGGTCGACGGGGGCATGACGGAAATCCTCAGGCCCAGCATGTACGGCGCCCAGCACCCTGTTGTGTTGGTGCCGCCAGCCGGAGAGAGCCGGGGAACTCGCGACTACCTGGTGGTCGGTCACTGTTGCGAGAGCGGCGATGTGTTGACGCCCGAACCCGGGAACCCCGAGGGGCTTCTTCCCCGCACCCTCGCCGAAGCCCGCGTCGGCGACGCCGCCCTCGTCGGCGGCAGTGGTGCTTACTGCGCCGGCATGTCGGCCAAGAACTACAACTCGTTTCCCGAGGCGGCCGAAGTCCTAGTAGCCGGCGATGGCACCTTTCACGAGATACGGTGCCGCCAGACCCTCGAGCAGATCGTGGCCAACGAGTGCGTGCCCGGTTTTCTCGACGGGTGAGTTTTCCGCTCTCCCGCCAGGCGCTCTACTCGGTCGCTCACCTCGGCGCCGCATCAGCCATACAGAATACAACGACAGCCGTGGCTTTCGGAGATCTCCACCTGGGCCGGATAGGCCTCATCGCATCCGCGAATTCGCTCCGGACAGCGCGGGTGGAAGTGGCATCCCGCCGGCGGGTTTGCCGGGGAGGGGACGTCGCCGCTGAGACGGATCTTCTGGGCGCCGGAAACGGGATCCACCTGGGGTCTGGCCGATAGCAGCGCCCGCGTGTACGGGTGTCGCGCGGCGCCGAAGATATCGTCGCGGCTGCCCCGCTCTACGATTCGACCCAGATACATCACCGCAACCTCGTCCGCCATGTGTGAGACGACGGACAGATCGTGGGTGATGAGCAAGTAGGCCAGTCCCAGTTCCTCCTGCAGGCGCTGGAGCAGGTTGATGATCTGCGCCTGAACGGACACATCGAGGGCGCTTGTCGCCTCATCGCATACGATGAACTCCGGGTCCACGGCGAGGCAGCGGGCGATGCCGATGCGCTGTCGCTGACCCCCCGAAAATTCGTGCGGATACCGGGTGATCATGCCGGCTTCCATTCCCACCTGTTCCAGCACGTGTTGGGCGCGCTGTATGCGATCTCTCCTGTTGGATCCGATCCTGTGGGCCTCCATGCCCTCGGTCAGAATGTCGCCGACCATCATTCGCGGATCGAGCGAGCCGTACGGATCCTGAAACACGATCTGCAGTCGCCGCCGGTAGGGCTTCAGCTGACGCGGCGTCAGCGCCGTGAGGTCTTTACCTCGATAGCTGATACTGCCCGCAGTAGGGCGCAGGAGTCGGATCAGGGAGCGTCCAAGCGTCGTTTTTCCGCAGCCGGACTCTCCCACCAGTGCCAGGGTCTGGCCCCGCCGGACCGCCAGGTCCACTCCGTCCACGGCTCGTACGTAGCCGGCGGTTCGCTGCAGGATTCCCCGGCGGATGGGAAACCACACTTTGACACCTGTCGCGGTCATGATCTGCTCCCTCGACGTCTCGACTGCCCCGCGACGGCCAAGGAGTGCTGACGTGGGCGTAGAAAGATCCTCGAGCGCTGGGGTTGCATCTCCGGCGTACAAAAGGCAGGCTGCCTTCTGGCCGTCCCGCACCGGCATCAGCTGTGGGTCTGTTTGACTGCAGGCCTCCATGGCCAGGTGACAGCGCGGCGCAAAACGACAGCCCTCAGGATAGCGCGTCGCCTGAGGCACCCGCCCCTCGATGGTCTGCAGGAGCTTGCCGTCACCGCCATCGATCCGCGGTAGCGATTCGAGCAGTTTGACGGTGTACGGGTGCGCGGGGGTGGCGAACAGTGCCGCTCGGGGCGCCTCCTCGACGATGCGGCCGGCGTACATGACCGCCACCCGGTCGGCGTTCTCGGCGACCACACCCAGATCGTGAGTGATGAGGAGGATGGCCGTTCCGAAGCGTTCCTGAAGGGCCCGCATGAGCTCGAGTATCTGCTCCTGGATGGTCACGTCGAGCGCCGTCGTCGGCTCGTCGGCGATGAGCAAACCGGGCTGGCAGGCCAGGGCGATGGCGATCATGACCCGCTGGCACATGCCGCCGGACAGCTGATGCGGATACTCGCGCAGGCGCTGGGCTGGTTCGGGCATCCGCACGAGTTCGAGCATCTCCAGGGCGCGGGCGCGCGCCTCGGCGCGATTGACCTGCTGGTGCTGGCGGATGGTCTCTGTGATCTGCGCCTCAACCGTGAGTACCGGATTCAGGCTTGTCATAGGCTCCTGGAAGATCATGGAGATGTCGTTGCCGCGCAGCCTCCGCTTTTCCATTTCCGGCAGGCGGACGACATCGACGCCCTGGTAAGAGATACTTCCCGAGGCGATGTAGCCCGCAGGCTGTTGCACGAGCTGGATGATCGACAGGGCCGTGACGCTCTTGCCGCTCCCCGACTCACCGACGAGGGCGAACGTCTCGCCTTTGCGGATGTGAAAGGAGACCCCGTCAACGGCCTTGGCGATTCCGTCGGAGGTACGG
This sequence comes from Candidatus Latescibacterota bacterium, assembly GCA_965205655.1. Lineage (GTDB taxonomy): Bacteria > Latescibacterota > UBA2968 > UBA8231 > UBA8231 > CBDBIJ01. The sequence goes on along the minus strand of CBDBIJ010000058.1, from coordinate 95,507 downwards.
AAATAGGTGCGCAAGTCCACAACGTCGAGGAGCGCATCGGCCCGTTCGAGCATCCGCTCTCGGTTCTCAATCTGATCAGTCATCCGTCATCTGCCCCCGGCTTCTGGCTGACCCTCGGCTTTGAGGCGCGGATCGAGGGCATCCCGCACTGCGTCTCCGAAAATGTTGGCCGGCAGCACCAGGCCGAACATGAAGAGGAAGGCGGCGAGCAGATTCCACCACACGATCGGATCGCGCGAAATGTCGAGACGGGCGCCGTTGATCATCTTCCCCCAGCTGTCCATGGCCGGGTGGACGCCGATGTTCGCGTACGCCAGAACCGCTTCCGTCAACACGAGGCCGCTGAAGCGGAGGAGCATGGAGATGAGCACGAGGTGGGTGACATTCGGCAGGATGTGACGCGTCATGATCTTGGCGGCACCCACCCCCAGCGCCTCTGCCGCCTGGACGTACTCAAGCTCGCGCAGCTTGAGGGTCTCACCGCGGATGAGACGGCACAGCCCGGTCCAGCCGCCGATCCCAATCACTACGCAAAGCCATACGAGGCGCTTGTCGGCGGCGTAGATGGTCAGCCCGCTCGCTGCCGACGTAGTGACGATGAGCATCGCGGCGGCGATGAGGAGTATCTCGGGGATGGAGCTGAGTGTCGTGTAAATGTATTGAATGGCGTCGTCGATCTTGCCGCCAAGATAGCCGGCGGCGATGCCGAAGAGAATGGCCAGAGGCGTGGCGATAAGCGTCGTCAATGTGCCGAGCACGAGGCCGACGCGACAGCCCTTCAGGGCTCGGTAGAGGACATCGTGTCCGACCTGGTCCGTGCCGAGAACGTGATACTGACTCGACAGCTGGGCCACGGTCGTCACGGTGACGATGATGGCGCCCAGAAAACCGCCGACTCCAAGTCCGCGATTCAGGCCGGCTCTCCAATCACGACCGGAAACGCGACTGGCGGCCCACGTCGATGCGCCGATCGTCAACGCCAGCACGACGGCGGCAATGAGCAAGCCGGCCATAAGCCCTCTGCCACCGAGGCTGACGATGTCGCTCAATCGGTCGTCCGGATCCGACAGGTGGCTGCCCGCGAACAAGAGCCTCGGGTAATCCCGTCCGGACGTGCCATCCGAACCGGTCATCGATTCCTTGGTGGATTGATAGATGGCGAAGGGTGCCGAAAAGGTCTTTTCTGTTCGCTGACGCAGATCCGAGCAAATCAGGTCGACGAACGACAGCACCTCCGGCGCGTATACCGGCTGTTCCCGCTCGTCGTTCTGTTGCAGGCCCCCCGCGGTCCTGGCTCTCAGTTGGAAATGGGCCGAATCGAGCAGGCCGACGAAACCGTAGAGCAGCACGACACCGCCGCAAATCATGGGCAGGCGCCTGGCGCTGAATTGCGCCCATGCCTGACGGTAGTGTTCGCGACGGCGCGCCGCCATGAGAAAGCCGACGACGCAGAGGACGAGTCCGAACAGCAGCAGGTCGGTGGTGAGCAGGACGATCCGAATCGCCAGTCCGCGAAAGAGAGGGCAGGCATGAGCGTTAGGTGCTGCCGCTACGAGAAGCGGATCCTCGGGTCCACCAGCGTGTAGGAGATGTCGGTGAGGATGAGGCCGACGATGTAAACGACCGAGCCGAGAAAGACCATGGCCTGGACGATGGCGAAGTCCTGCCGCTGGATCGCCTCCAGGGTAAAGCTGCCCATTCCGGGTATGGCGAAGAAGGATTCCAGGATGAGGCTGCCGATGATGAGAAAGGGAATGGTCACGACGACACCGGTCAGGATCGGGATCATCGCGTTCTTGAGCGCGTGCTTGAAGAGGACGAGCGACTCCGGCAGCCCCTTGGCTCGAGCGGTGCGCACGTAGTCCCGTCCGATCTCTTCGAGAAAGAAGGTGCGGTAGAGTCGCACCCCGCCACCGATCCCGCCGATCACGCCGATGACGACTGGGAGGGCCGCGAACTTTACTGCGTGAAGGCCCGTGTCGAACCCGGAGATAGGAACGAGCCTGAGCGTTTTGGCCAGCAGCCACTGGGCGCCGATGACGTAGAACAGGATGGAGATGGACATCATGGTCACGGCGATGACGACACCCCAGAAGTCCATGTAAGTACCGCGAAAGAACGCCACCATCATCGCCATGGTGATGTTTAGCAGAATGCCGATGATGAACGTGGGAACCGTTATGGCGAGGCTTGGTCCGATGCGGATGAGGATCTCGGCAGTGATGTCGCGGCCGTCGTCCGACTTGCCGAACTGAAACAGCAGGTACTTGACCGATTTCTTCCAGAAGATTGTTGAGGTGATGCTCTGAGCCAGTCTCAGAGACTCCTCGTACTCGATCGTGACCAACGACATCGGCGACCCGGAGGACGCCGAGAGCGTGAAGAAGAGCAGTCCGTCGTCGTCTCGGCCTTCTGGAGATGTCTCCGTCAAGGCGAACTCCAGCTCGTGGGTTGGAGAGTCCAGCCCTATCCTCCACCCTCCCGGCGGCCAGTCCTCGATGGGCGACCTCCCCCTGTCGCCGTGCACGTCGATGGAAAGGGTGCCCGGTGCCGGAGTGGGAACGTCCACCCGCATCCGGTAAGAGCCGGGAGCCTGCGACGACGGCAGGCTCAACCGCACCTCGCCATCCCTCACTTCGCGCACGACGAACTGGCTCCACCCCGAGTTCAGGAAGTAGGGCAAGTGATAGTCCCGCTCACGCTTCCACTTGGCGATTTGCTCAGCCGTGACCCGTTGCGTGCCGAGGTGAGCCCTGGCCATGTCGTCCGGCGTGTTGATGAAGAAGAACAGAAAGAAGGTGATGAGGTTGACGCCGATGAGAATGGGCACGGCGTATGACAGCCGCCTGATGATGTAGGCCGTCACGGCGAGAAGACGGAGGTCACGGCGACGTGACCTCGCGCTCCCGGCGGCGAATGGTGACCAGCGCGGGAATGGCCGCTGCTGCCACGGCGACCGCTGCCACCCACAGCGGCCACGACACCGGTTGATTCCACTCACGTCGGCGCTGTTCCCTCAGCGTTGGATCGACCTTCTTGTATTTGAGGTCGTTCTTGCTTATTCCCAGCGGCTTGGCGTTTCCGTACCACTCGTGGTAGAGAGTGAACGAAACCGGGAAATACCCCCAGATCCACGGGGAGTCGCGCCGGGCGATGGCCAGCATCTGCTCGAGCAGAGCGCGCCGTTCCGGTCCGTTCGCCGTGGATTCCATCAGCTTGAAGAGCCGGTTGAACTCCGGGTTGTCGTAGTTGCTGTGGTTGGCGCCGCCGTGCTTTGTCGTGCCGTTCGGACCGTACAGTAGAAAAAGGAAATTTTCGGGGTCGGGGTAGTCCGCGTTCCACCCCCACATAAACATCTGATAGTTCCCCTTCGATATCTTGCCGTTGAACCGGTTGTAGTCTGTCTGGCGAATCTCGAGGTCGACTTCGAGCCTGGCGAATTGCTTCCGGAGCCAGTCCGTGCGCGCCTTGGCGCCGGGACCCGTCCAGTAGGTATCGAAGTAGAGCACGAGAGGCTCACCGGAGGCGTCCTTGCCGCCCTCGTATCCGGCTTCGGCCAGCAGCGCCCTGGCTTCATCGATGGTTCGCCGCAGCGGTTCGCCTGTTGCCTCGTCCTTTCGGTAGACGAACGGGTCCATCTGTCCACTCCCTGACCCGTGACCGAAAATTCCTGGTGGGATCGGGTCGTGAGCCGGCTGCCCGCGGCCGTTGGTGAAGATCTGAATGTACTCCTCGATATCGACGGCGATCGAAAGCGCCTGCCTCAGCCTCCGTTTCTCCTCGCCGTACCCCCCCACGACGTCGTCGTTCATGTTGAAGGCGAAGTACCGAATCCGGGGCTGCACTGTCTTGACGAGATGGACCCCGCGCTCCTCGAGTTGTGGCGAAAGATCGAGGCCGCCCTCGGCATCGAACTGTACCACCTGGTCGAAGACCTCGGTGGCGATGAGGGACGTCTCGTAGTAGCCCTGGAGAAACTTGCTCCACCGTGGTATGGACTCCTTATCGAGCTTGTACACCGCCCTGTCGATGAACGGCAATCGCGCTCCAGCATCGTCGAGGAACCCTTTTGCTTCGTCTCCAGGCTCGCCCTCCGTGGGATAGAAGGCTGCCCGGTAGTTCTCGTTGCGCACCAAAACGATCTCTTTGTGGGCCACGAATGAAGCCATTCGGTAGGGGCCGGTCCCGATGGGACGATTGTCGAGCCTGAGATTCCGCCGCATCAAGGGTTCCTGGGCAAAAAAGCGATCTGCCTCGCGCGGAATTGGGGCGAAGAACGGCATCGCCAGCCAATAGACGAACTGGGGATACTTCTGACTGAGCTCTATTTCCAAGGTCAACTCACCGAGCACCCGCACTCCCTGTAGCTCGAAGCGGTCCAGGTCCAACCAGATCGGATTCTGGAGCTCGTCTCTCTCCTGGCTGTAGAGCGCGCCTGCGCGCTGGCGGCGATCCCGCCGGATGCGGTCCAATTCGTCGTTCAGATCCTGGCCCAGTCTATCCAGCCCGACGATGTACTTGGCCATTGTGGAGAAGATCGGGCTGTGCAACCGCGGATCGGCCAGCCGTTTGATCTGATAGGCGTAATCGGCGGCCGTCAGTTCACGCGTAGCCTGCACCTCGAATTCCTCGATCTCTTCGTACGTGTCGAGACGCTGCCGCAATGCCTCGGTAGCGGTATTCGATTTCAGATCGTGGTAGAGATACGCGCCGTCGTCACTACGGGCGAAGCAGGGGTGTGGCTGATACAGTACGTGCGGACTGATCTCCACCCGGTACACGGCGCGCGACACCTCGTCGGCGGGCGGCTCGGTGCCGAGGAGTCGTCCGTCGGCACCGTAGTAGGTGGGCGTAGGTACGCGCTGTGCCGTGAGCGGAATCAGTTCGTACGGCCGCCTCAGATAATGGTACTGCAGCGGCGGCTCGTAAATCTGGCTTATGAAGGTGTACTGGCCCGACGAGTAGGAAATCGCCGGATCGAGATGCTTTGGCGGTTCCCCGAACACACCGTAGTAGGTGTTCTGACCGCGTTCCGAGGCGCGGTAGGGATTGTTGGAAAAGCAGCCGGCGAGGACGATTGCGAAGGGTAGCCAGACGGCGACGACCCTTCGAACCGTGCGACGACGGATGTCAGACAAAGGTGAGCCAGCCGTGGCAGTCCTCGACTTCGGCGTTCGTGACCTTGAAGAACAGGTCCTGCACCTTCTTCGTAATCGGCCCGCGTTTGCCGTCGCCGATCTGGATCTTATCGATGGCGCGGATGGGGGAGACTTCGGCTGCCGTGCCGGTAAAGAAAACCTCGTCGGCGATGTAGAGGAACTCCCGCGGCATGCCCCGCTGTTCAACGCGATAACCGAGGTCTCTCGCGAGCGTGAAGGCGCTGTGTCGCGTTATTCCCGGCAGGATCGAGTGGTGGGTGGTCGGCGTGTTGATGACGGAATTCCTGACCGCGAAAATATTCTCGCCGCTGCCTTCGCTCACCAGGCCGTCGGGCCCCAGGACGATGCCCTCGTCGTAACCGTTGGCGTTGGCTTCCATGCGTACGAGCTGCGAGTTGAGGTAGTTGCCCCCTGCCTTCGCCAGGAAGGGAAGGGTGTTGGGGCCCATCCGGTTCCACGACGACGTGCACACTGAGACGCCTTTCTCGAGCGCCTCGTCCCCGAGGTATTCACCCCACTCCCATACGGCGATTACACAATCCACCGGGCAGGTGTGCGGGTCGACTCCCAGAGACCCGTACCCCCGGTAGACGATTGGCCTGATGTAGCAGGCTCGTAGCTTGTTCGCCCGAATCGTCTCGAGCACCGCGTCAATAAACTGGTCCTGTGAGTAGGGGATCTCCATGCGGTAGATCTTGGCCGAGTCGTAGAGCCGGCGTATGTGATCCTGCAATCGAAAAACAGCTGGCCCCTTCGCTGTATCGTAGCACCTGATTCCCTCGAACACGCTCGAGCCGTAGTGGACCACGTGTGACAGCACGTGAATGTTCGCCTCGTCCCAAGGCACCCACTCGCCGTTGAACCATATCGTGTCGGACCTTGGCATGTCGGGCATGTGCCGTTACTCCACTAGACCTTGCTATACACTGCGGCTATACACTGCGGCTAGACCCTGCGCGTGAAAGTGACGCTGAAGCTGTCAAAGGTGCCGCTGCGCTGCCGCGAACGGCTCGCTCGAGCGTTCATACTCGTCTCGCTGCTCGGGTTGTAGTTGGCGCTAACTCCGAGGGTCCGGTGGCGGTTGCGCCGCGACAGATCCCGCTCTGGCCCGCCAACGGGATATGTCCATTTCCATTGCCGATCGAGCCGGCTGCTGTAGTTCACGCCGCACGACAACTCGTCGTTGACTCTGTAATTCATGTTGGTACCGAAGTTGAAATCGGCGTTGTCTTGCTCGACGATCTGCGCCCGCCTGTCCAACAGCAGCGTGCCCAAGTCATCCGCTGAGTATGCAAAATTGCCGCTCAGTCTGAGCCCGTCGAGCAACGAGCGACTTGCCGAGTGCCTCATTGTCCAGCTGCGCCTGATCGTGCTCTTGCGATCGATAACGCGTTCGTTCAGCTCGCGATCGAAGTCGAAAATAGTTCTCCTGGCGGATATTTCAAAACTATGGCTGAGATTCGTCTCCAGCCTCTGGTAGGATGTGTTGATTTTCAGTCTGAGATCGCGATTGCGCGAATTCTTGCTGGACTGGGTTGCGTCAAGAAAAATCCGGTGAAGGTTGGTCACGCTCAACGTGCTGCTCAAGCTGAGACCGCTGGCGAACGTGCCGCGATACCCCACGCTGGCGTTGCCCGTGGAGGTGTCGCGATCCCGTTGGGGATCGCCCGGGTTGTCGCCTCGGCTCAGTCTACTGGAGCCGAACAACGTGAGCGTGTGGTCTTTCACAACCTGAAAGTTCAGCGATCCATTGAGGGCCATATCGCGGTTGTCTCGATCGTCACTGGGGTCTCGACACACACCTGGGGCGATCTGCCGCGTCGGCGGCGGGCAGGAGCTGCCGCTGGCGAGTCTGACCGGCAGACGCTCGAGGCTGTCCAGGTCGTACTGAAACTTGGCGCGTGCCACCAGCCCTGCCGGTAGTTTGCCGTTTGCGTCCAGGCCGAAGTTCCAGCGAGCCGTCTCCCGATCTCGGGCGAAGAAGCGATTCCGCGCATCTTCGGCTACGTTCGCCGTGTTCGTGTTCAGGTTTTGCGACCAACCGTGTTTGCTGTTGAAGTCGAAGCCTGCAAGCTTGAACTTCAGGGAGGTGCTCACGCTCCGGGTCCGTGTTTCCGACAGCTCGGCCGATACTGTCGTGTCGTTGACGACCTCGTCGCCCAGCGAAACAGTGTCGAAGATGGCCCTGGTCAACCCCCGCTCGCTGCGGCCCTCGGAGAATGACAAACTGGTCCTCAGGTCCTTGGCCAGCTTGTAGCTGCCCGACAGACTCATACTCTCGCTCCTGCTCTTGTTGCTCTTGAGCGTGTTGTCCCGCTTCGACAGGCGGAAGGACGGACTGACCTTCTGACCACCGATCTTCAGCGCCGGCGACACGCTCAGAGACGCGCTGTACTGAATTCCCCTTTCCTCGATCGTACTGTCCAGGTTGGCTCGGGTCGCCCTGCCGGCGGTGATCAAGCTCGGAGTTAGACTCACTCTCATGCTCTTGAAGGGTCCGTCCCGGCCCGCGAAGGGGCTGTAGGAGAACCGGAACCCGAAGGTCTGCGAACGAATCCGCTGGTTTACGAGGGTGCTGCTGCGGCTCGACATATTCGCGCTCATGCCGATCGACGCCTTCGGCCCGAGAATGGGGTAGTTGATGGAGCTGCTGATGCTGACGTTGTCCTGCCACGTCTTCCTACCCGATCGCTCTGTGAGAGTCGCGCCCATCGAGGTATTGGCGGAGAGACTCAGTCTCGCCGTCGTGTCTCCGGAGGCCACTAGCGCCACCGGTACCGTGTATCTCCAGCCGGGAATCGAGGGGCGCCAACTCATCCGGTCACTGGACTTGGAAAATCTCAGGGTGTAGGTCTCCGCCGCCTCGAGGGACATAGAGTAGCACGAGATCGATATTGCGCAGACGGGCAACAGCGAACGGCCGGAGAAGCCCTTTCGGGGAGTCGCGCAGCGACTCCCCGAAAGGGCCACAGCTTCAATCGCCGACCTCCCCGCAAGGCGCCGCGGATGCATCCTGCGCCACTTCGAACAGGGCGTCGCTCAGCGCCGCGAATTCTGCGGTCGCCAGTGTCTCTGCCCGGCGACTCAGGTCGATCCCCGAACTGTCGGCCGCCCTGCCGATATCTTCATCGGAGAGGTACCGGTCTGTTGCATCAACATCGGATGGCAGTGGCGCAAGTGACCGAAGTGCGTTGCGCAACATCTTCCGTCTCTGTCCGAAAGCAGCGCGGGCAACCTTGTCGAAGACCGCTTCGCTCAGGACGGGGAAGCGGCATTGCCCGGAGAACGTCAGCTCAACCACCGCGGCATCGACTTGAGGTCGTGGTCGGAATGCCGTGCGCGGGATGTCGAGTTGGATTCGCGCTTCGGCCCGCATGCTCAGCAGCACCGTGATGAGGCCGTAGGATTTCGAGCCGGGCGCAGCCACAACCCGCCTGGCGACTTCCTTTTGGAGGGTTAGCACCGCGCGTTCCATGCTGGATGCGTGCTCGAGGAGTCGGAATAAGATGGGCGCCGTTATGTTGAAAGGCAGGTTTCCGACGACCACGAGCCTCTGTTTGCCTTCCTCCCGCAGCAGCCGCTGAAGATCCAGATCGAGGACGTCCGCCTCGATGACGCGCAAAGCGGTGGTATCGAAGCGCTCTGCCAGAGTCCCCGCCAAGTCGCGGTCAATCTCTACTGCCACGAGACGAGGCAGTCGCTTCAGGAGTTCGGTCGTGAGGGCGCCGCGTCCCGGACCGACCTCCAGTACGAGGTGACTCTCCGGTGATCTCGCCAGCTCCGCAATCTGCGCCAGGGCTGAGGCATCTTGGAGGAAATGCTGGCCGAATCGTTTCCGAGCACGCTGCCTGAGCCGGCCGCCGCTTTCAGGTTTGCTCGACATGCCCTTGCCCTACGCAGCCTCCTCCGAATGCCTGAGCGCCCGCCACAGATCGGCAAGCACGAGTGACGGGCCGACATTCTGCATCAGATACTCGTAGGCGCGGTCCGCTTCGATCGCGGCTGCCTCGAGCCTGTTCCGATCCATTGCGGCCAGCCACGCAGCCATTCGATCGACTCGGTCTGCGTTGACCACCTCGTGCGCTGCGCCGTTCGCCATCAGAAACAGATCTCGCAGGTACAGGCCGCACATGTGGAGAAACCGCTCGAGCTGCGTTCGGTCTTTCGTCGCATCCAGCTCGTCCAACAACTTCCAGTACCCCCCGTCTTCGCCCTGAATGGCGGCCTCTACGAAGCGCTCTACGAGTTCCCGCCACTCATCGAACCCGTCAGTCAGCGCCTCGCCGGCGCGCTGCAGACTCCCCGCTCCGAAGCGAGCCCCAACCTCGGCGCGGACCTCCTCGGCACCTGAGGCCAAAAGACTCGCCTTCAATTGCTGCCGAGTCAGGGGCTGAAGGTGGAGACGCTGACACCTGGAGACGACTGTTGGCGGAAGGCGGTCCGGAGCCGATGACACCAGTAGGAAGACGGCGCGTCCGGGCGGTTCCTCGAGTATCTTCAGCAGGGAGTTGGCGCCTGCCTGATGCATCCGGTCGGCCTCGAAAATGAGACAGATTCGTCGGGGCCCGCCAGTGGGCGTGTGGCCCATTTCCCGCTGGATAGCGCGAATCACGTCGACGGGGATATTGTGGTTGCTGCGGGAAGCGTCGGTCTCGTAGCTGAGATACTCGAGGCTGGCTGCACGCATCGATGTCAGCAGCTGTGCCACTTCCGCACGTCCGCGAACCGGCGGCAGCGGCAGCAGGACGTGGAGGTCAGGATGTTCGAGCAACGCGGCTTTGATACATGATCTGCAGTCGTCGCAGGCCGGCCACTCGCCCCGCTCGCAGTTGATACCCTTGGCGAGCTCGAGCGCCAGGGAGCGTTTTCCCACACCCTCCCGACCGCTGATCAGGATGGTGTGGGGAAGCCGCCCGGCCCTCAACCACCCTGCTATCTGCGACTTGGCCCGGTCCTGACCGGTGATTCCGTCGAGCGACACAGTGTCTGAGCCGGGCTATACGGATGTGGAGGGACTACACCAGCAGGCTGGCCGCGGAGTCCCTGTCGAAAAAGTGTGCCTTGCCGACTTCGACTGCGAGCCGGACGCTGTGACCCACCTGTGGCACATGGAGAGGATCGACTCTCGCTACAAGGGGGGTCGGGCCCGCTGACAGGTAGAGAAAAACCTCACTGCCCATAGGCTCTACGACTTCTACTTTTGCCGTCAGTTCCGCCAGCTGTTTTCCTGGCACCAGTGTACTGGGGTCGTGAATGTCCTCCGGACGGATTCCGAGCATGACATCCGTGCGTGCGTAACTCTTGAGCCTTTCTGTGAAAACCTCCGGCAGTGGCAACCGCACTCCCGCACCCTCGAATGAAAGACTGGTGCCCTCATCGAGAATGCTGCCGGCGATGAAATTCATGGATGGGCTGCCGATGAAGCCAGCGACGAATTGGTTCGCCGGATCTTCGTACAGCCGTAGCGGCGCGTCGATCTGCTGCACCTTGCCCTCGTTCATGACCGCGATGCGATCGCCCATCGTCATCGCCTCCACCTGATCGTGTGTGACGTAGACCATGGTCGCCCCCAGTCTCGTGTGCAGCTTGCTGATCTCCGTCCGCATTTGCACCCGGAGTTTGGCGTCGAGGTTCGAAAGGGGCTCGTCGAACAGGAACACCTTGGGCTTGCGCACGATTGCCCTCCCCACGGCGACTCGTTGACGCTGGCCGCCCGACATGGCTTTGGGTTTCCTGTCGAGCAGATCATCGATACCCAAGATCTGCGCCGCTTCGCGCACACGGTCGTCTATCTCAACCTTTGGGTATTTCCGCAGCTTGAGGCCGAACGCCATGTTCTGGTACGCCGTCATGTGCGGGTAGAGAGCGTAGTTCTGGAAAACCATGGCGATGTCGCGATCTTTGGGCGGAATGTCGTTGACGAGATCGCCGTCTATGTAGATCTCGCCGTCGGTGATCTCTTCGAGACCAGCGATCATGCGCAGGGTCGTCGATTTGCCGCAGCCGGAGGGTCCCACGAGCACGACAAACTCCTTGTCCTCGATGTCGAAGCTCGCCTCGTCAACGGCGACGACGCTCTTGTCAAACACCTTGGTCACCGACTTCAGCACTACCGTGGCCATGTCTTCTCTGCGAAATCGGGAAGGAGTCGTTGCAGGACCAGTGCGTCCTCCACAGGGGATGTGTAGAATCGAGGCCGGGTCTCCGTCAGCTGAAACCCGTACTTTCGATACAGAGAGATGGCGGCGCTGTTCGAACGACGAACTTCCAGGTGGCAACTCCGGCACGCTCGTTCAGCTGCTTTGCGCAGCGATTCGGCGAGCAGGCCGCTGCCCCACCCCTGCCTTCGATATCGGGGATCTATGGCAATGCTGGCCAGATGAAAGCCGGTCTCTTCGATGTATCCGATGGAATAGCCGACGAGATCGTCACCCCGCCACAGTCCCACATTGAGTGCGCGTTCGTCCGCGGCCAGCATCTGGAAATCCGCGATCGTCCATGGCTGCGCGAACGACGCGCGCTCGATCTGCGCCATTCTGCCCAGGTCCTCCCCTTTCGCCAGTCCCTCCAGCTCCGCGATTTCCATGACCCTATCCCGGTCGTTGAGCGTGCGGCATTGCCGCGTAGTCCGGCTGCCTGACGTACTCAGGCTCTGCACTGGCCGGATCGACTGTCTCACCGGCCGCCAGCTTCCTCGTCGCCAGCCAGCCGGCAGCGCCCGCCGTGGGCCCGAGGCAGTGAGGGGGGGCCATTCGGGCGCCCGGATGTTTGCTGAGAAGCGCGGCGTGAACCGTCGCGCCACCACCGGTGAGCGCGACCCCTTCGCAATCTGCCAGCCGCTCGACAAGCTCCTCGGGTGCCAGGGCATCCGGTCCCCACAGCTTCCGGGGGTATCCAAGAGACGTATCGTAGAGTCCCGCGTACACTTCGCTCCTTCGCGCCTCGAGCACCACGCAGACGGGATCGGCGCAGTATGGCAATCTGGCGGCAGCGGCTTCCAGCGTCGAAACGAGTATCAGGGCGGCGTCGCCGGCGAAACAGAGGCCCTTTGCGGCGCTCAGTCCAATGCGCAGGCCGGTGAACGAGCCGGGCCCGATTGTGACGGCGACGGCGTCGAGTTCGGCTGCCGTGCGATCGGCGCTTCTCAGCGCCTCATCCACTTCCACCATCAACCTCTTGGAGTGCTGTCGGTCCATGTCGAAGAATCGCTCCACGGCGACGCGGCCTTCCACCAGCAGGGCCGCACTCCCAGACGAAGTGGACGTATCGATGGCCAGCATCAGCATCGCGTCATGGCGTCACAGAAGATCCATCTGTTCACTGCCGTTGAGCTCCCCGGCGTCGCGACGTGGCGCCTGCTTGCCCAAATGCTCGTAGGCGCGCGCCGTCGCCCGTCTCCCTTTTGGTGTACGCAGCAGAAAACCTTCCTTTATCAGGTAGGGTTCGTACACCTCTTCGATCGTCTCCGCCTCCTCACCGATCACGGCGGCTAGATTGTTCACTCCGACGGGACCTCCGGCGAACTTGTCGATAACAGCCTCCAGCAGTCTGATGTCGATTTCGTCGAGCCCGAGACCGTCCACCTTCAGGATTTTCAGAGCCTCGGCGGCGACGCCGGCGTCAACTCTCCCGTCTCCTTCGACCTCGGCGTAGTCGCGCACTCTCCGAAGCCAGCGCTTCGCGAGGCGGGCGGTGCCGCGAGAGCGACGTGCGATTTCCACCGCGCCCGCCTCTTCGATCTCGAACCCGAGGAGACGTGCGTCGCGTCGAACGATGAGAGCGAGTTCCTCGACGCTGTAGTAGTCGAGGGTCGCCGTAATGCCAAAGCGCGCCAGCATCGGCGATGTGAGCAGACCCTGACGCGTGGTCGCGCCGATGAGCGTGAAGGGCTCCAGTGCCAGACTCACCGAGCGAGCCCGCGGCCCCTGATCTATCATGATATCGATCTGGTAGTCTTCCATGGCGGAGTAGAGATACTCCTCCACGACCCTGTTGACCCGGTGCACCTCGTCGATGAACAGGACGTCCCGCTTTCCCAGGCTCGTGAGGATACCGGCCAGATCGAGCGGGCGTTCGAGGAGGGGGCCGGAGGTCGGGTGTATCTGGACGGCTAGCTCGTTTGCCACCACGTGGGCCAGGGTCGTCTTTCCCAGGCCCGGCGGGCCGTAGAGCAGGACGTGATCGAGAGCCTCGCCCCGCTGGTTTGCCGCCTGGATCGCGATGCGCAGCTGCTCTTTCACCTTCCCCTGACCGAGCATCCCCTCCAGCCTCTTGGGCCGCAGGGTGTGGTCTAACTTCAGATCTTCCGGGTCCGGCTGTGGGTTGACGCTGCGCTCTTCCATCGCCTGGTCCGACATCAGCGCTCCTGCAGGGCCTGCTTGATCAAGCTCTGCACACTCAAATCGCCTCCGTTGCGCTTCAGGGCGCCCTCCACCGCCTTCTTGGCCGCCGGGGCGGGAAATCCCAAGGCGACGAGCGCCAGGACGGCCTCATCAGCAACCGAAACCTCGAAACCGGGCTCATCTGCTTTCGCCTTCGTCGCTATCGCGTCCAGCCTGTCCTTCAACTCCACGACGAGTCTGTCCGCTGTTTTCCTGCCGATACCGCGGACCCGCGTCAGCTCCGCCGCCCGTTCGGAGGCGATCGCGGTCTTGAGATCGCCAACCGACATTCCCGACAGAATCGTCTGCGCCAGGTTCGGCCCGATCCCGGAAACGCCGATGAGCATCTCGAACATGTGGCGCTCGTCACGGTCCGCGAATCCGTAGAGATCGAGTCGGTCTTCGCGCACATACATGAAGGTGAAAAGGTGAATCTCCGAGTCCGGCTCCGGCAGCTGATCGTATGTCGTCAGTGAGATCGACAGACCGTACCCCACGCCGCCAACATCGACGACCGCCCGCGTCGGAGATCGAGAAACCAGCTGTCCACGCAGATGTGTTATCATCGTCTGCTACCGGCGCACGACTCTCTTGAGCAACTCTTCGACCTCCGGTTTGCGCGCCGTCAGCGTCGAATGCGGGAGGACGTTGGCCCGGTGGATATGACACACCGCCACCCCGAGTGCGTCTGAGGCGTCGAGGGGACGGGGCAGCTCGTCGAGCTCCAGAAGACGCGCGACCATGAACTGAACCTGCTCCTTGGTCGCCTGGCCGCGCCCCACCACCGCCTTCTTTACCTCGGTGGGTGTGTAGTGGACCGCCTCCATCCCGGCGTGCTGAAGAGCGAGTCGCACGACACCGCGCGCTTCCCCCAGTTTACCCGCCGCATCTGCATCCTTGCCGTAGAAACTGCTCTCAATCGCTGCTGTATCGGGTCCGAGCGCAGCGACGATGCGGCCGAGGCGGTCATACAGCAGCGCCAACCGTTGCGCGAAGGTATCCTTCGCGCGAGCGCGGATGCAGCCGCACTCGACTAGCCGGTAGGCGCCGCGGTCGCAGTCGATTGCTCCGTACCCGGTACTCGTGCTGCTGGGATCGATGCCGAGAACGATCAAAGTCGAGGTTGAGGGGGAGGGTGGGCGCGCCCTGGGGAGGGGAACCGGCTCAGGCGAGCAGCTTCTGCAGTTCGTCCTCCTGAACGTCGAAGTTCGAATACACTTTCTGGACGTCGTCGAGATCCTCCAGGTCCTCCAGCAGCCTCAGGCTTCTTTCGGCCTGACTGCCCTCGACGGCGAGCATACTCTGTGGAATCCAGGCGAGCGACGCCTGACTGAATCGAATATCGCTCCTCTCCAGAGCCCCCTTGACTGACTCGAAGTTGTCGATCGAGCAGATGACCTCGCGAACTCCGTCTGCGTCATGGATGTCTTCAGCTCCGGCATCCATGACAGCCAACATGAGGTCTTCCTCGCCAATCGTTTCCGCGTCCACCTCCACGAGGCCCTTCTGGGCGAACATCCAGGCGACCGCGCCTTTTTCAGCCAGGCTCCCTTCGTGCTTCGTGAAGACGTGCCGCACCTCGGACACTGTTCGATTGTGGTTGTCGCTGAGTGTCTCGATGATGATGGCAATCCCCCCGGGACCATAGCCCTCGAACACCGCCTCCTCGTACACCGCGCCCGGCTCCTCGCCGGTGCCGCGACGAATCGCTCGATCGATCGTGGCGTGGGGCATGTTGGCAGCTCGCGCGTTCAAAGCTGCGGCTCGGAGGCGGGGGTTCGCGTCCTCGTCGCCACCGCTGCGGGCGGCCACTGTCAACTCCCTGATCAACTTCGTGAAGACCTTGCCGCGCCGAGCGTCATTTGCGCCCTTTTTGCGCTTGATCGTGCTCCACTTTGAGTGACCGGACATGGGATAATTTCAGTGTGGGGACCTGGTTCGTCGTCGTTCGAAATCTATTGACAACAGGCAACCCTGGCAACAACGGGTAACCTCAACGGAGAGAAGAGGTTTTCCCCTTCGAATCACTCATCCTCGCGGCTCGCCTCCTCGACGATCTTGCCCTGAATGTCGGCGGGGACTTCCTCGTAGCGTTCCAGTTTTTGGGTGTGGATGCCCTTGCCCTGGGTCATGGAACGCAGCCGCGTTGCGTAGCGATCGATCTCCGCCAGTGGCACGTCGGCGCGAATAATCTGAAAGTGGCCGTCTGCATCGGTGCCGATGATCCGTCCGCGCCTCGAGGTCAACTCCCCCATCACGTCTCCCATGAACTCTCCGGGTACCGTGATGGTGAGACTGTAAATCGGCTCCAGCAGTACTGGCTTCGCCTTGAGGAACGCCTCCTTGAAGGCGTGGGATGCCGCCAGTTTGAAGGAGACCTCATCGGAATCGACGGCGTGATGCTTGCCGTCGTAGACCGTCACCACCACGTCTTCCACACTCGATCCCGACAACGGGCCTTCCACAAGCGTTTCCTGAATTCCTTTCTCCACCGCGGGGATGAAGTTTGTCGGGATGCTGCCGCCAACGACGGCGTTCGCGAACTCGAAGCCCTCGCCTCGGCCGCTGGGGCTGATCCGCAGAAACACCTCGCCGAACTGACCGCGTCCACCCGTCTGCTTCTTGTGACGGTAGTGCCCCTCGGCGTTGCCTCGGATCGTCTCCTTGTATGGAATCCTGGGCGATTGTGTATCGACTTCGACGCCTGAGCGCTCGTGCAACCGCTTGAGTATGGTCTCCAGATGCAGGTCTCCCTGCGCGGCCAGCACAGACTGTCGGATTTCGCCGTCATACCTGAAGATGAAGCTGGGGTCCTCCTCGCGGAGCTGCGCTAGGCCGCTGACCATGCGCTCTTCACCCCCTTTCTCTCTCGGTTTCACGGCGACCCTGATCAACGGGTCGGGAAACTGCACAGCCGGGAGTGCGACGGGTTTTCCCTTATTGCACAGTATGTCGCCCGTGTGCGTGTCTTTGAGCTTCACCAGAGCGACGATATCTCCGGCGGCGGCCTTTTCGACTTCCGCGCGCTCGTGACCGCTCAGGTTGAACAACTGGCCGATGCGCTCGCTACTGCCCTTCGTGGCGTTGGACACCTCGTCTCCCGGATTGAGACTGCCCGAATAGAGTCGCATGACACTCAACTCACCCACATGCTGTTCGGCAAGAGTCTTGAATACGTAGGCGGCCAGCGAGCTGTCCGGTGTCGGATCGAGCTGAACCGCGCCGCCATCGCCGTTTTCGAATCGGAGCCCCGCCGATTCGGCCGGTGAGGGTGAATAGTCGACCAGGGCTGCAAGCAAACGGTCGACACCGACGTTGTTGAAGGCATCACCGAAGAGTACGGGGAAGATCTCCAGTGACTTCACCGCTGTGCTCAGGCCCTCCTTCAGTTGCCCTGGACTCAGTCCGTCGCCGAAGTATTGCTCCATGAGCGCCTCGTCGGTCTCGGCGATTTCCTCGACTAGTTGCTCCTGAAGTTGGCTCGTCGTTGCCTCGAGATCGGTCGGGACATCGCTCTCTTCTGCTTTGCCGTCGTTGTAGGTGAGGAGCTTCATGCTCGTCAGATCGACGAGCTTGTTGAATCCCTCTCCGTGATTAACGGGAAACTGAACCGGCACGGCGTGCCTTCCGAACCGATCCCGCAGCTGTCCGAGAAGCTTATCGAGATCGATTTCGGGTCGGTCCATTTTATTGACGAAGATGATCCGCGGCAGCTTGAACTGTTCGGCATAGCGCCACACTCGCTCGGTGCCCACCTCGATTCCGGCCACCGAGTCGATGACGATGACATTGCTGTCGGCGACGCGAAGAGCGGAGAGGGTTTCGGGAATGAAATCCGCATAACCCGGCGTATCCATGGTGTTGAAATGATGAGAATTCCAGTCACCGGTGAGCAGAGATGTCTTGATCGACATCTGTCGATCTATCTCCTCCTTGTCGTAGTCGGAAACGGTCGAGCCTTCCTGCACGCGTCCCAGTCGCGTCAGTAGTCCGGTATTGAACACGATGGCCTCTGCCAGCGTCGTCTTGCCCGAGCCGCTGTGGCCGGTGAGGGCGAGGTTGCGAACTTGATCGACGGTGTGAGCCACTGGTAGTCTCTCCTGCAAAGGGGTAGTCCCCGGCTCGGTAGCCCCGGAGGACTAAAAAATACAGAGCCCGAATGTGCTCCCGCGGGCTCTGAAATTCTCCTGCTTCGCTCTGCAGACGGCATATATTAGCCTCACCGCAAGTGTGTGTCAACCGCGAGAAAAAGGTCCGACAGCCAACTCAATGGAACAGCCGAAGCATCCTGCCAGCGCCGCCGCCGCCAGTGAGTTGTCCCGCTTCGCATTCGTTACTTTCCTCATGCTCAACGACAACTACCTGCCCGGCGCGCTGACCCTGGCGTACGGTCTTCGCCGGCAGAAACCGTCTGCTTCCCTCGTCTGCCTCGTAACCGAAGGCGTCTCCGCGCAGGGACGATTCGCACTGGACCAGCTCTTCGACGAGATCATCGACGTGGAGCCTCTCTATGTCCCCCACTCTCGTCGCCAGGAGCGCCAGGACAGGCCATATTTCTTCACGCGTATAAACGCCCTGCGCCTGGGCGGAGACGGCGACCTTGGCTACGGCTTCGAAAAGATCGCCGTCATCGACGCCGACGTGTTGCCCATGCGGCATTACGATCGGCTTTTCGCTCTCGACACACCCGCCGGGATCATCAACGAGCACAAGTCACACTTTGTCCAGATGGACGACCGGGGCGGCTACGCCGTGCCGACTTCTGCGCAGCAGCGCGGTGAGTGGATTTGGCACGAAATCTATGGGCAGGTGTGCCCCCACGGTCGACCGATACCCGAAGAAATCACCGACCGCGTCCGGGATGACCATACGAACATGGGGATCAACGGATCTCTTTTCGTTCTCGAGCCGTCAATGCGGGAATTCAAGCGGATTCTGGATGACGTCGAGCGGCCCGAAATCAAGCGTTACGTGGGCGATTTGTTCGACTGGCCCGACATGCAGTACTTGACTATGCGCTGGTCGGGCAGGTGGGTGAGCATCGATGCCCGGTTCAGCGGTCTGAACGGCTATCCGGATCTATCCGTCCTCTACGGCACTCACTTTGCGGGTTTCAAGCCATGGTATTTCAATCGACCCAAGGCGATGGCGCGCTACGGACGCTACGAGGACTTTCAGCTGTGGTTTCGGACTTTTCACGAAATGATGACGGAGGGATATCCCGGACTGTCGAAGCTGAAGAAGCTTCAGCAGTTGTTGACGAACATCCGCGACTTCCAGCCGGCGGATGCCTGACTGCTCCCGCAATGGAAAAGGGCTCATCCAGTCGGATGAGCCCTTTTTGACAACTCCCGGCGGCGTCCTACTCTCCCACCGGGTGACCCCAGCAGTACCATCGGCGCAGGAGGGCTTAACTGCTCTGTTCGGAATGGGAAGAGGTGTTTCCCCTCCGCTATTGCCACCGGAAAACGATGTATATCAATCGATACGAAGACCCAGGTTCGCCAAGTCTTCAACGAATACGGATCCGCACTTCGATACTGCTCAGAGGCTGGGAAGTAAAACGGTCAAGCCTCACGGCCAATTAGTATTGCTCGGCTTCACGCATTACTGCGCTTCCACCTGCAACCTATCAACCTCGTAGTCTACGAGGGGCCTTTAGGTGGGTTAACCCCACGGGATATCTCGTCTTGGAGTGGGCTTGACGCTTAGATGCTTTCAGCGTTTATCCCTTCCGAACGTAGCTACCCAGCGATGCTCCTGGCGGAACAACTGGTAGACCAGAGGTTCGTCCACCCCGGTCCTCTCGTACTAGGGGCAGCTCTCCTCAAATATCCTACACCCACGGCGGATAGGGACCGAACTGTCTCACGACGTTCTGAACCCAGCTCGCGTAGCGCTTTAATTGACGAACAGCCAAACCCTTGGGACCTTCTCCAGCCCCAGGATGCGCTGAGCCGACATCGAGGTGCCAAACCGCGCCGTCGCTATGAGCGCTTGGGCGCGATAAGCCTGTTATCCCCGGAGTACCTTTTATCCGTTGAGCTTCGGCGCTTCCACACGCAACCGTCGGATCACTAAGCCCTGCTTTCGCACCTGCTCGACTTGTAGGTCTTGCAGTCAGGCTCCCTGTATGCCTTTGCACTCTACGCGCGATTACCGACCGCGCTGAGGGAACCTTTGGGCGCCTCCGTTACCTTTTGGGAGGCGACCGCCCCAGTCAAACTACCCACCTGGCACTGTCTCCGATCCCGGTTCAGGGACCTGGGTTAGAGCCTTAACAAAGCAAGGGTGGTATTTCAAGGGCGGCTCCATGGAAGCTGGCGCCCCCATTTCAAAGCCTCCCACCTATCCTACACATGCAGTGCCAAAACCCAATACCAAACTATAGTAAAGGTTCACGGGGTCTTTCTGTCCTGCCGCGGGTATCCGGCATCTTCACCGGAACTACAATTTCACCGAGTCCCTCGTTGAGACAGTGGCCAAGTCGTTACACGATTCGTGCAGGTCGGTTTTTAGCCGACGAGGAATTTCGCTACCTTAGGACCGTTATAGTTACGGCCGCCGTTTACGGGAGCTTCAATTCAGAGCTTCGCCAAAAAGAGGGCTTACGCCCGCTTCAGAGGCTAACTCCTCCTTTTAACTTACCCGCACCGGGCACGTGTCAGTCCCTATACGGCGCCTTGCGGCTTCGCAGAGACCTGTGTTTTTGGTAAACAGTCGCCCAGCCCGTTTCTCTGAGGCCCCTTTCAGCTCCGTCCGCGAAGGACTTCACCTACCGGAGGCACCCCTTCTTCCGAAGTTACGGGGTCATTTTGCCGAATTCCTTAACGAGGGTTCTCTCGCGCACCTTTGGATACTCTCCTCGTCTACCTGTGTCGGTTTGCGGTACGGGCACCCGTAGCGCTCGTTTAGAGGTTTTTCTTGGCAGTATGATTAGGACCAGTTTATGCCGCTAAGCGGCTCC
>CBDBIJ010000058.1:0-70000 GCA_965205655.1 Candidatus Latescibacterota bacterium | reverse complement strand
GTTCCTGTGTCACCACCCATCTAACCCCCGCTTCCTGGAGATGCTCGACCGAGTATTCCGCCCATACCGAGCGAAGACGCTGGGGATTGGCGCCCCGCAGTTCCAGGATGTCATAGCGTGGCCCCGGTAGTTTGTCTGCAAGCGATAGCTCCGCCTCGAGCTTCCTGCGCCACTCGCCTGCCCGCCGCAAGTCCTGCAGACGCTCACGCTTCCATGAGTCCGTCGTGCGCAGTCGTGGATGCCCGTAGGCGGTCCCTGCCAGGGCGACTCTGGTTCCGGAGGGGAGGTGCTCCTGAATCCATTCGGCTGCCAGGACGCGTGTATCGACGCGCGACAGGAGGCGATTGTGCAGCCAGGTGGCAATCGTCGTCGGGACGGCTAGTGCGAGCGCTGCCGCCACGAGCCAACGGCCACTCAGAGTCCGCATCACCCGACACACAGCGGCACCTGCAACGACACACAGGAGAGGTACGAGCGGCACCATGTAGCGCACAAAGATACTCTTGCCGCTGCCGGCGACTCCGTAATAGACGACTATCCCGCTCAGCAGTACCAGGTCGGCAGGGCGTCGCCTCAGCGAAAGCCAGACGCAGCCGATCAGAGCCGCCATGAGCAGGGGCCATCCGAGGCCGTGAAACAGGGATGTGTGCAGGTGATATGACCATCCCCATCCGAAGTCCTCGCCGCGACCGGCGGCGAACATGGCGCGCTCGAAGGACAGATCGCGCAGGAACGATGAGCTGTCGAGTACGGTGAAAGGGGAGCCCGCGACGAAGGCGACTCCGATCGTGAGTGCGCTGACCGTCACATGCCGCCACGAGGACGCCGAACGTGCCGCCACCCACCACATTGACGCGCCTGTGCGATGCTGCCCGCAGTTTGATGCCATGAAAACAGCCAGAAGGATTGCGGGAGCGAAAAGAGCGGTGTTGTACTTTGTCGATGCGGCCAACCCGAGGCAGGCACCCGCAAGCACTGCGGTTCGCAGGTGTGGTCTGGCGAGGTAGCTGAGGGAGTACACAAAAGCTGCCGTGGCATAAAAGGTGGCCGGCACGTCGACCGTCAGGAAGTGCGAGTCCCTCACGTGAAGGAAAGCGACGGCCAGAAAGCCGGCGCCGACTAGTCCGGCCCGCTCGCTGTCCAGCCTCCGTCCCAGTGAGTAGGCGAGCGCCACCGACCCAGCCCCCATTGCGGCCGTCATCGTACGGCCGATGAGATAGAAGGGACTCGGATCGACAAAGAACAGACGCTGCAACTCCGCTATGTCGGCGACGTACCCCAGGATGTGCCCCACTGCGAAGCACAGGCCGAGCATGGCGGCCACCACATAGAAATGCAGGCTTGGGTAGTTAAAAAAATGGGGATTTAGGTCGCCGGCGCCGATGGCCAGCGCCTTGTACATGGTCGTCGTTTCGTCGGGCCGACAGTACTCGTGTGGCAAGCCGAAGTCGATTCCCCACATTCTGAGGCCGAACCCGGTGGCGACGACGGTTCCCAATACCCAACCAGCAGATGCGCGGCCAGCAACCTCGGAACGGGTCCCGGCCATTACGAGGCGGCCTTCAGGACTTGAAGTTGCAGGCTCAGGTTCTTGAGTGCCGTCATCCCCGGCACGAGGGGCGCTGACTCGGCCCCCACGACCGCCGTTGTGAACTGCCTGATGAGCGCGGACATGAAGTCCGTACCCAGTGTTTGTGTATCTCCGTGTCTCAGCGCTGCCAGCGCACAATCGAAGTGTAGTTCGTCCGGTGTGCAGATATCCAGCACGGCGGGCCGCTCTTCGGACAGAAGCTGCTGCAGGTCGCAGTAGCTCCGCCCCGAAAATCCAAACAAGTCGGACAGCGTCTGCTCGCAGCTGCGCAGCGATGTGCCGGCGAAGGCCACGACATCGCACCCCCAGAAGTGGTGCCATTTGGCGTGATGCCTGCCGATCCCACTGGCTCCGGCGATGCCTATTCGAAGCTGTTCAGTCATTATCCTTCTTGATCGCCACGGGCCTAGGGCGCCCCAAAAAAAAAGAGCAGACAGGACTCGTCCACTCTTGACGCTGGCGCGTCGAAACTGCTGATGGCTCGGCGCGATCGGGTGTGATGCGGCCGTGTCTCGGGCGCGCCGGTATCGAGCCGCCTCTATTTCCGGGCTGCCGCCTTCGCTTCCTTGATGCGCGTTTTCAAACGCTTCTCGCGCCGTTTGCGTCGGCGCCTGAGCTCCTTCTCCCGCTCTCTGCCTTTACTCGATGACATTCGATATCCAATCCTCTCTCAGGACGCAGACAGTCCTCGCGCCCTTCTTGCTATTAATTGTGAAACGTCGCGGCTCCAAGGCCTGTCAGGAGGTTCCTTCGGCCAGAACCATCCGCAGCAGGGCCATGCGAACGTAGAGTCCGTTGTGGGCCTGTCGAAAGTAGGCGGCCCTGGCGTCGCCGTCCACTTCGGCTGCGACTATTTCGTCCACTCTGGGCAACGGGTGCATGACGATGGCGTGCGCCTGCATGCGGTCGAGGACGGTCTTGTCGATGATGTACTGTCCACGGGCCCGTTCGTAGTCCTGGATGCGATCGCCGAAGCGCTCCCGTTGAATTCGAGTCTGATAGATGACATCGACATTCTCGGCCACATCGAGGAGGTCGTCTCTTTCTTCGAATTGGACGCCGTGCCGGGAGAGGTACTCCTTGATATCGCCGCCCATGCTGACGACAGGTGGCGACACGAAGTAGATCCGCGGTTCCGAGAATTTGGCCAGCAGGTAGCACAGGGATCGGACTGTGCGGCCGTTCGCGAGGTCTCCGACCATCGCCACCGATATGCCGTCCACTCGCCCGAGCTCCCTCTCGATCGTGTACATGTCGAGCAGGGCCTGGGTGGGATGCTGGCCGGGGCCGTCGCCGGCATTCAGGATGGGCACGGGCGATACCGCTGCCGCCCTTTTGCTGGCGCCACTTTCGAAGTGCCGCAGGACGATGACGTCGGCGTACCCGGCGACGATGCGGATCGTATCTTCCAGCGTCTCCCCCTTGGCGGCGGAGGAAAACTCCTGAGCGCTTTCCGTAGTGATGACCTCGCCACCCAGACGCCTCATCGCCGACTCGAAAGACAACCGTGTGCGGGTGCTCGGTTCGTAGAACAGCGTGGCCATGACTCGCCGGTTGAGAATATTCGAGCCGTAGTGCTGTACCACGTCTTCCATCTCCCTGGCGATAGAGAAAATCTGACCCATGAGGGCTCGATCGAACTGCTGCGCCTCGACGACGTGGCTGAGTCTGGCCATTCACCGCTCCTGAGTGCCCGGGGAAACGCGATCTGGAGGATCCAGGGCAAGGGTAGGGTACGACCCGCGCTGGAGAGTGGCAAGACTCTGCCGAGCCTGGCTGGCGGGTGATATTCCTCACATCGCTCGGTTGCGGGGTTTCCTTGATTGTATGGGGTATTATTCTCCGTTATTTTAAGTAGCTGTCCATTAATTATGAGGATATTGTTGAGATCAGAAAGCACATAATCATGGGTTGGTTGTATCGGCGGTATTCATTCTCACGGGGTCCCATTGCCCCTGGCTGGTCGTTATGTTACTATTGTGTATATACACCGCTCCTACCAGGCCCAAAGGTAACATATGCGACCGATTCGATACGCCACCAAGGAGCTGGTGCGGGCCTTCGACGCGCGCAAGGTGCTCGACCTGGCACAGGTGAAGGCAGCCCTGGGTACGCCGGTGAAGATGACGGCGCTGCGCAAGCTGCGCCAGCTGGATTATCACAGCAGTTATTCTCATGCGGGCAGGTATTACACCCTGGAGCGTATCGCACGCTGGGATGGCCATGGATTGTGGTCCTCTACGGGCATCCGGTTTTCGCGTCATGGTACGCTGGTGGAGACGATGGCGCAGTTGGTGGACGCGGCGGCTGGCGGTTGGGTGTCCGCCGAGCTGGAGGATGTGCTCGGGGTGCGGGTGCACGCCGCGCTGTTGAGCCTGTATCGTCGCGGACGGGTGCTGCGCCACCAGATCGGCGGCGAGTACCTGTACGTCTCGGTGCACGACGGCTCCGCGCAACTGGCGCACCGCCAGCAGCAGGTGCAGGCCGAAGCGGTCTCCTTCATGGGCCTCGGTCTGGAGGCCGACCTGCGTCCCCACCTGCAGGCCTTTCTGGCGACCCTCAACGAAAAGCAGCGGCGTCTGTATGCCGGGTTCGAGTCGCTGCGTCTGGGTCGCGGCGGCGACACCATCGTCGCGGGTTGGACCGGGCTCAACGTCAAGACCGTGGCTCGGGGACGGCAGGAATTGCACAGCGGTGGCGTTTCCATAGATCGCGTCCGCGCTGTGGGAGCCGGGCGACCGGCATTAAAAAAAACTCATGAGCCGAATCGAGGCGCTGCTGGTCGACGACACGGCCGGTGATCCCATGACCGGGTTGAAGTGGTCGAGGAAGAGCACGCGCTCCGTGAGCAAGACGCTGGCCGCCGAAGGGGTCGCCGCCAGCCCGAACACCGTGGCCGCCTGCCTCAAGCGACTCAATTTTTCGCTGCAGCGCAACCGCAAGAGCATCGGGGAGACCCGTCATCCGCAGCGCGACCAGCAGTTTCGTCATCTCAGTGCCATCAAGGCAAGCTTTGAGGACCGGGGCCAGCCCGTCATCAGCGTCGACAGCAAGAAACGCGAGCTGGTGGGTCTGTTCCTCAACCCCGGGCAAACCTGGTGCTGGATGGGGCGGGAGGTGCTCACCCACGACTTTCGCTCTCAGTCTTTTGGCGTGGCCCTGCCCTACGGCATCTACGACCCGCAGAGGAACGCCGGTACGGTCGTCGTCGGCACCTCTCACGACACCGCCGAATTCGCCGTCGACGCCATCGAAACCTGGCTAACCACCTACGGCTGGTATCATCACCCCGATATGCGCGAGTTGCTCATCCTCTGCGATACCGGCGGCAGTAACAGCGCGCAATCGCACCTGTGGAAATACTGTCTGTCCCAGCGGCTGGTGCACAGCTACTCTCTGCCGGTCACGGTCTGTCACTATCCGCCGGGAGCCTCCAAGTGGAATCCCATCGACCACCGCCTCTTCAGTTTCATCAGCCTCAACTGGGCCGGGGTGCCGCTGGAGTCCTATGCGCTCATCCTCAACTACTTGCGCACCACCACCACAAAGACCGGCCTGACGGTCGATGCCACCCTCAACCGCAAACGCTACGACACCGGCAAAAAGATCAGCACGGAACTCTACCGCCAGATCGAGATTCAACACGACGCGATCTTGCCGCAATGGAACTACACCATTCAACCGCCTCATCCGACCTGTCTAAATGCCAACTAATTTCTGCGCAGCCCCTAAGCCGCCTGTCACCCGATGTCTGGTGGCGGCTCGTTGGGGCCGGTGGCGACAGAAACGACGATTCTCAGACGGTGAAAGGACTCGATCCATGGTTGTCAGTTGCTTGCTGAAACGGAGTTTGGCGTTGTCTGCAGCTTTGGCGCTCATTGCCACGGCCAGCGAGGCGGGCCCCAATGCGAGGGCCAAGATCTTTTTGGGCAACGGCGAGCTAATCAGGCGTGTCAAGAACCCGGAAGTGGACGACTTCGTCGCTTTGGCCATCCGGCTGAGTGGCACGTCCCTGCTGAAGGGGGGCTTGGTTCGACTCAAGTTCGATGGCGAGTTCCTCGAGTACGCCGGATTTTCGCCGGGCGATCACCCGAGCACTACCGGTGCGTTCGGCGATGTCGAGCCGATGCAGTCCTTTTCCCCCGACCCTGTTGTGGGTGCGGATGGCCTTTTCTCTGTCGAAGCCGGTGGAACCCTGCTCGGAGACGTGAATGACGATAGTGGCAGCGGACTCTTTGGGCGCTTCTTCTTCAAAATAATTAAAGTACCCGGCGACGAGCGGGTGTTCATATCGGTTGTGCAGGTGCGGTTGAACCGCACCTCAACCGACTTCAATATCAGGAATTTCGCTCTGGGTCGCTTTGGGTTGCTGCTCCTCCAGGCTTTCCCCAACAGCATCTCGAATATCGAAGGTCAATTTCGTGATAGATTCGGCGTCGTCTCATGGGAGACTCGGTTTCCGGGCTTCGACGATGTCGTCGGCGTCGACAAGCTGGACGAGGATGGTGAGGTCGTTGCCAACTTGGGCAATTTTCAGAGTCCCTTTAGAGCCCGGCTTGAATCCGCCCCCGAGGCCCTCGCCGCTCTCAATCAGCTCGAGGCGGAAGGTATAGATATCCTCGTCGAGGACGACGCGACGGTACGGGAGGCCCTCGGGCTTCCGGTGCCCCCCTTCGGCCCCGATCCGGTTCCGGCACTGCTGGCGGAGGCGAGGACGGCCGTCAAGCTCCTTAGAGAGCGCAAGCACGTTGTGCCGACCCGAGGCGTGCTGGAGTCCGGCATGCGCTACCGGCTCAGCATCCGATCGATAGGGCTCAGTGGTCAGATCAGCCCGCTTGTGCGAAAGGTGTTCGACACGCGCCTGGCGCCCGACTTGCGGCGGCTGCTGGCCCACAATCTGGACATACAGCGAGGCCGCAGCTTCATCGCAGTGCGATTCAACACGAATCGCCCGGTTGTGACGAATTACACCGTGACGAGGGTGGACGACTCCGAAGTCGTCTCGTCAGATCAGGTGAACGAGGATGGGGCCACGGAGACGGCTTTCAAGATCGAAGACCTGCCGGTGGGTACTCAGCTCGATGTCGCCTTGTCCCTGGCCATGACCGAGGACATCCCGGCAGCGCTCGCGGCCGAGTTTTCCAGCCTCAACATCACCAGGAGAATCACGACACGGCTGCTCAGGAAAGCGCTGCGCATGGCCGGTCCGCCCCTCCAGATCCGCGGCCCCGAAGAGGTCCGGATCCTGTTCCGGACGCCCCTGCCGATAGCCCCTACGCTCTCGTACGGGTTGGTGCCAGACGACGCGGTAGCGGTGGAAAACGCCAAGATCTTGCAGAACGGCGAAGGCGATGTCAGCTCGGACGAGCTCTACACCTGGTCCGCGACCGGCCCCACGACGACCCGTCACAACATCACCCTGGCTGGCGATATAGAGCCGTCGCAGACATATCGATACAAGATCGCATTTGCGGTGGAAGACGTCGACGGCCTGCGCACCTTTGACACCGACCCTACGGGGGTGGAGCAGTGGAGCCGGGACCTCATGTTCAGAACCCCGGCTGAGGGCGATACGGCGAAACCGGAGCTGATTCTCGGTCCGCGTGCGTTCGTCACCGATGAGCTCGTCGTAATCCAGTTCGCCACCGATGTCGCCACGACCGCCGAACTCAGTGTCGGTGATGAGACGACCTTTGGCACGGCGGATCAGTTCGTCTTCACCGATGGCGAATTCTCTCATCGCCACAGCATCGTAGCATCTGGACTGTCCGGATCCTACTTCTTCGGCCTCACGTTTACTGCAGCGAGCGGCCAATCGGGTGAATACATCGGCCAGGACCAGCCGGGCGGCGGTTCGAAGGTGGCGGCCGTTCAGCAGCCTCCCGGCGGTGGCGGCAGTTTCACGACGAGCAACGACCCCGACACCCAGCTTCCCGTCATCCTCTCCGGGCCCACGGTGACGTCGAAAACGCACGACACCGCGATCATCGAGTACACCACGGACGAACCCGCCGATACCGAGGTCCGTTTCAGCACTGAGGCCACCGCAGAGGAAACGGAAACCTCGGGAGTAATGGAGACGGACCATAAGGTGACGCTGACCAACCTGACTTCGGGAGGGTTGTACAGTTATCTGGTGGCGTCGACGGACGCCTCTGGGAACGGGGCTACGGAGTCGGCCATGGCGGTGTTCACCACCGACCCGGAGATCGACGTGACGGCGCCGTCTCTGGGTGACCCGGTCATCATCTACAAAAACGATGAGAGCGCCACGGTGCAGTGGACGGCGGACGAGGAGTCCACCGGCGAAGTTGAGTTCGGCGCCGACACCGGGCCTCGGCTTCATCCGCAGCTTGCCCGAGACGGCCTCACAGCACGAGATCACGCTGACGAACCTGGAGGCGAACACGGAGTATTTCTACAAGGTCTCCTCGTCGGATTTGAGCAACAACGGTCCCAGCGAGTCAACGGTGTTTTCCTTCACCACCGATGCGACGGCTGATCTGGATTCGCCCGAGATCTCCAACGTGCTCTTCGAGCCGGCCGATGAGGAGGCCGTCATCACCTGGACGACGAACGAGCTGGCCGACAGCTTCATCGACTTCGGCACGACCTCGGGTCTGTTGGATGTGGCGGTGGGCTCGGTGGAGGATGTGCTCGAGCACGAGGTCATTCTGACGAACCTGACGGCGGGCACGACCTACTTTTTCACCGCCGGCTCCATCGACCGGGCCAACAACCCGGCCGCCGCCAGCGCCGAGCTCAGCTTTGCCACCCTGGACGCGGCCGGCGGCCCCCGCCAACCTGGCCGGCACGAGCGGCAACGCCCAGGCCCTGCTCAGTTGGGATGCCAACACCGAGCTCGATTTCGCCAGTTACACCCTGTCGCGACGGCTGACCGGCGAGGCCGATTTCGCGGCCATCGCCTCGGGGCTAGCGGAGGCAAGCTACACCGATCTGGGGCTCGTCAACGACCAGAGCTACGACTACGAAGTCAACGCCGTGGGACCGCACCGACAACATCTCGGTGGCCTCGAACGCCTCCTCCGTCATCCCCACAGCCACCATGGCGCCCTCGCTGGTCAGTGATCTGTCGCGTTCGGGCGAAGCCCTCACACCGACGTTCGTTTTTAGCGATGCGACGCCCTTCACCGCCGGCGCCTCCCTGACCTACACGGTGCAGGTGTCCACGCTCGATGATTTTTCGAACGTCGTCGACTCCGAATCCGACATCCTGGCCGGCGCCGGGAATGTGGGCGCCGGACAGACGGGCTGGACGATCACCCGCGAGCTCACCGATGGGACGACCTACTACTGGCGCGTGCGCGCCGTGGAGGGCTCGCTCATCGGAAACTGGACGGCGACGCAGGAATTCATCGCTCAGGCCGTCGTGCTCGAGGGCGACTTCAATGGCGATCTGGCCGTCGATCTCGACGACTTCTTCAAGTTCGCCAACAACTTCGGCACCTCGGTTGCCGGCAAGCCGTGGGCCTTCGCCCACTTCCTCGACGAGCAGGCCCACATCCGGCTCGAGGCATCGGGCGGCAGCCGCGCCGATGAGGGCGGGCGCACACACGCGCCTATCGCCGTGCGCGTCGACGCCACCGGTGTCGAAGAGATGACCGCCTTCGGCCTCGTCATCGGCTACGATCCAACCGCCGTCCGCTTCGAGCGGGCCGGCGCCGGCGCCGGGCACCTGCTCGAGTCGCAGGGCGGCGAGGCGCCCTTCTTCCAGGTCTTCCGCCACACCCCCGGGCTCATCGTCATCGGCAACGGCCTGGCCAGCGGCGAGCCCGTCTCCGGCCATGGACCGCTCGCCGAACTCGTCTTCGTCACCACCACGACAGGCCCCACGAACGACGCCTTCTTCGATCTGAGGAACGCCGTCATCGCCCGCGACGACGGCACCGTCCATCGCGTCGCCCGGCTCGTCGCCGCGCAGCTGCGGCCGGCCGAGTTTCGACTCGGGGCCAACTTCCCCAACCCCTTCAACCCCACCACGAGTATCGACTACGATGTGCCCCAGGCCGCACCGGTCGAGCTCGTCATCTACGATGTCCTCGGACAAAAAGTGAAAACCCTCGTCGACGACGGCGACCACCACGCCGGCTTCCACACCGACGTGTGGGACGGCACCGATGCGCACAACCGACCCGTCGGAAACGGCCTCTACTTCTATCGACTCACCGCCGACAGATTCCACAGCGTCGGCAAAATGATGCTCCTCAAGTAAGAAGAGGAAGCACAGCAACAAAGAAAGGCGCCCTGATCGGAACGACGTGTCGTCGACGACGACGATATCGTCCCGGTCGGGGCGCCTTTGTCTTTCTGCTTCCGCGGTTCGGGCGCTATTCCCGCTCCCTCATGACCGCGAGAATTTCAGCTTCTGCCGCGAGCTCGTCACCCACATACGCTCTGCCCGCCAGGCGGCAGGTGTCGGCCCGCTGCCTGAGCACTGTCAGCTCGAGCCGCAGTTGATCCCCCGGGACGACCTGCCGCCGGAACTTCACCTTGTCGGCGCCGGTGAAGAATGGAAGCTTCGCCGCGACGCCGTTTTTCGCGTCGCCATTGGCCGCCAGCATCATGACGGCACCTGCTTGCGCCATCGACTCAAGAATGAGCACTCCCGGCACAACCGGGTATCCGGGGAAATGACCATGCAGAAAGTAGTCGCCCTCGGACACGTTCCGCACGGCGACCACTCTCTCACCGGGCACCATCTCGATGATTCTATCCACCAGCAGGAAGGGATCTCGGTGGGGGATAAGGGCCTTGATCGCCTCTGAGTCGAGGGGCGTGAAACTCCCCGTCATTGCTGCTTTGCCTTCTCCTGCTCTTCGCGCGCCTTCTCCAGCCGCTCCAGCACCTGCGCCGTCAGGTTGTAGCGATCGGGATCGGCGTAGACGATGGCACCGTTGATGGCGACGTCGAAAATGAAGTCGAACCCCTCTTCTATGGCGAGAACCTCAAGGGCGGCGTTCACCTGTTCGAAGATCGGCGACGACAGTTTGACGTTTCTGCTGAAAGAGCTCGCCGTCGGGTCCGAACTTCGATTCCGTGAACTCCTGGAGCTCGCGTACCCGCTCGTCGAACTGGGCTTGCATCTCGACCTTGCGCGCTTCGCTCATGAGGAGTTCCTGCTTCCTGAAATCCTCCTGAAGCCTGAGAAGTTTGCTCTGCCGCTCCCCCGCTTCCTGCTCGTACTGCTGTTTGAGACGCTCCAGCTTGCGCTGCGCCGTCTTGAATTCCGGCAACCTCTCGCGCAGAACTTGCGAGTCGATGTAGCCTATCTTCTGAGCGGCCGTCACTGCCGACGCCTGGAAGGCCACTCCGAGCGCGAGGAGGAGGGGGATCGGACCGGATCGCTTCATGTCTTCACGTCCTCATTGTTGCGATGATTGCTGCGTTTCTGCACGCAACGCTGATTCCCGGGCTCCGGGAGCGCCTACAGTCGTCAGAAGAACCTCGGCCCGAATTGGAAGTGGGTTATCATGCCCGGTGGCTGCTCGTCGACGTCTCTGCGGTCGAAGCCGTAGGCGAAATCGAAGCCGATCATGCCGAGCATCGGTGTGATGACCCGGAAGCCCACCCCCACCGACCGGCGGAGATCGAAGGGATTCGCATCGGGAATGCGGCGCCAGGCATTGCCGGCGTCGGCAAAGACGAGACCCACGACCTGGCGCTCGGTGATGGGGAATCGGTACTCGAGGTTGATCGTCATCATGGAGCGACCGCCCTCAAAGCGGTTGCGCTCATCCCGGGGCCCCAGAGAGCCGTCCCGGTAGCCGCGCACCTGCCCATCCCACCAGTCCACACCGCCAGGTGTAAACCGGTCCCAGAAGGAGATGTGCTCGTCATCCCAGCCGGAAAATCCGTCTATGAGAGCGACCTTCGTTTCTACGGCGAGGACGAATTTCCACCAGCTTGACCGGTAATAGTTGAAGTTCATCTCGTGGCGGTGGAAGTCCACGTCGCCGGCGATGACGGAGGTGGCGATCTCCGGAGAGTAGGTAAAGACCGTGCCTTTGGTGGGAAAATCCGGGAAATCCCTCGTGTCGCGGCGGAAGGTCAAGTCGAAGCTGCTCGTCGTGCGCGGCGTGAATCGAGGCGAGTTGCGCTGATCCTCGTAGTCGTCTGCGAAATCGCTGTAGCGCTCACCCCGCATCTCGTATCCCATCGAAATAGACGAATGCGCCGGCTTTTTCAGGCGGCGCCCCACGCGCACCTTCACCGACTTCCTCTTGAAATCGAAGCTCCGGTAATACTGCTGGCTGTACAGCGACCCCCGTACCGAAAGGCTCGTCGGTGTGTCGAAGAGCCACGGCTCGGTGAATCCGACGAGAAACCGGTTTCGCCGCTGGCCGTATTCCAAGTTGAAATCGAGACGCTGCCCGGTGCCGCGCAGGTTGGGGATCTGCAGTCCGATGGTTGCCACCAGCCTGTCACGATCGCTGTAGCCGGCTCCCATGGAGGCTGCGCCGGTCTGCTGCTCCTCCACATGGAAGGTCAGGTCCACCGATTTGTCCCCGGCTATGGGGCTGAAGTCGTCCCGGATCTGTACGTCGCGGAAGTACCCGAGCATGAATAGGCGCCGCTGACTTTCCTGCAGTTCACTCTGCTTGAAAACGGCCCCAGGGCGCAGTTCGATCTCGCGTCGCAGGACTTTTTCGCGCGTCTTGATGTTCCCCGCGATTTCGATTCGCCGAATCCGAAACGGCTCGCCCTCGAAGATCTGGAAAGCGACGTCGACGCTGTCCTCTCGGATCTGCTCGACGGGAATGACTTCGGTGTCGAGATAGCCCTTTTCATAGTAGGCCGACTTGACGAGATAGGCCAACTCGGGTGAGGAGAATTTCATCACGTCGCCCTCTTTGAGACGCAGTTGGTCTCGCAGCTCGCCATTCCCGAACAGATCATTGCCCTGCCAGCTGACGTCGCCCAGACGGTAGCGATTCCCCTCCTCTACTTCCAAGTCGATGTACAGCTTCTGCCGGGAATCGTCGTAATAGACACTGTCGCGGACGATGCTCGCCTGCTGATGACCCTCGCTCCGGTAGAAGGCGAGTATGCGCTCCTTGTCTTCACGATAGGTCTCGCTTTTGAATTCCCCCTTGCGCCACCAGCGATTCTCCTTCGTCTCCATTTGCTTTGCTATCTTGCCGTCGCTGAAGGCCTCGTTGTTCTGGATATCGATCCGTTCGACCTTGACCTTCTTGCCTTCCTCGATGTCGTATTGAAGAAAAACCTCTCCCTCCTCCTCGGCGTCGAACAGCTTCCCTTTCACTTCAGCTCGCAGGTAGCCTTTCTCCTTGTAGAGATCGAGAATGGTCTGTTCGCCTCTGGCGACGTCGCGGGGCGCGAGCACCTGACCGTCTGCAAGGCCAATCGCCTCCTTCATCTCCTTTTCCTTGAGCTCCTTGTGCCCCTTGAAGCGTATCCCCTCCAGGGCGGGGTATTCCTCCACCACGACGATTAGCTTCACACCTTCGGCGTCCGCTTCTTTCGCGTAGATTTCGATGTTCTCGAAAACATTCAAAGCCCACAAGGCGCGAATGGCCTCCTGGACGTTCTCCTGAGACAGCTCCACGCCCTCCGACAAACCGATAGTCGAGAGTATCAGGGATTCGGCCACCCGGTTCAGCTTTCCCTCCACGGCAATGGTGCTGATTTTGTTGGGTTGTGCCGCACACACCTCGACGAATGAGAGCGTCAACATCGCGCTCAGACATACGCCGAAGAGGAGTCGCGAGCGGGCGGTCCGTTTCATGATTTTGGATGTGTCTCTCATCTAGTCTCCGGCGTGTCCGAACTTGAAAGAGCCGCGCTATCTACTCTCACGCCTCCAGTTCGTAGACAGAGCGGCTCTTCTTTCTTTTGTGCGGACCGCAGTTCCAGTCCTCTATCTGCACAACTATGTGGCCGCCTCTTCCTCTTTCTCTGCGTCTACGGCCTCGCGGGGTTCCCGCTCATCGTCGAAGACGAGAGCCTCCCCCTTCTTGGTAACCCGAATCCGGCTGCCATCGCTGAAGCGACCCTGAAGGATTTCTTCGGCGAGGGGGTCCTCGAGGAGCTTCTGGATCGTGCGCTTGAGGTAGCGCGCCCCGAAGGTCTGGTCGAATCCCTTTTCTGCGATCAGGCTCTTGGCGCCCGGAGTCACTCTCAGGGCGGTGTCGCGGTCCTCCAGTCTGGTCTCGAACTCGGCCAGGACGATCTCGATGATGGCGGTGATATCCTCTTTTCGCAGCGTGTGGAAGATGACGGTATCGTCGATCCGGTTGAGAAACTCCGGATTGAACGTCTTCTTCATGGCGTCCGTGATCTTGCCCTCCAGGATCTTCTGAAACGAGTCGGCATCTGATTTCTGGAAGCCGAGAACTCCGCCCGAGCCGACCTCCCTGCTGCCAACATTCGACGTCATGATGAGAACGGTGTTGCGGAAGTCGACTTTGCGACCCGTGCTGTCCGTGAGCCGTCCCTCATCGAGGATCTGAAGCAGGATGTTGAAGACGTCGGGATGGGCTTTCTCTATCTCGTCGAGCAGCACCACCGAATACGGACGCCGTCGCACCCGCTCTGTGAGCTGACCCCCTTCGTCGAAGCCGACGTAGCCCGGTGGGGCCCCGATGAGGCGCGACACGGAAAACTTCTCCATGTATTCGGACATGTCGACGGTGATGAGAGAGTCTTCATCACCGAACAGAAACTCGGCCAGCTTCGCCGCCAGATACGTCTTGCCGACGCCCGTGGGTCCGAGAAAGATGAATGAACCGATCGGTTGCTTCGGGTCCTGCAACCCCGCCCGGCTGCGCCTGATGGCTCTCGACACTGTGGCCACGGCCTGCTCCTGACCCACGACGACCTTCCTCAGTTCCTCCTCCATGGCGAGCAGGCGCTCGCTTTCACTGGCGGCCAGACGCTGAATCGGCACTCCCGACATGGACGAGACCACCTCGGCGATGTCGTCGTCGGTCACCTCCACGACTTCGCTGCGCACCTCCTCCTCCCACGACCGGCGCTTCTGTTGCAGTGCCTCTCGCTGGGTGAGTGCTTCATCGCGGAGCTTCGCCGCCTCCTCGAACTCCTGACGCTCCGAGCACTCGAGCTTGCGGCGGTCGACTTCTTGGATCTTCGCCTCGAGCTGGCCGATCTCATCAGGCGGACTCAGCCTCGCCAGGTGAACCCTCGAGCCAGTCTCGTCGATGACGTCGATCGCCTTGTCCGGAAGATACCGATCGGAGATGTAGCGGTCGGCCTGCCGCACGGCGTAGGTGATGACCTCGTCGGAAAATGTCACGTGGTGGTGCGCCTCGTAGTTCGAGCGCAGTCCCTTGACGATCTCGACGGTATCCGGCACGCTGGGCGGCTCGACCATGATAGTCTGAAACCGCCGCTCGAGCGCCCCGTCCTTTTCGATGTATTTGCGGTATTCGTCCAGAGTCGTGGCGCCGATGCACTGCAGCTCGCCGCGCGATAGAGCGGGCTTGAACATGTTGGAGGCGTCGAGCGTCCCCTCGGCGCTGCCGGCACCGACGATAGTGTGAAGCTCATCGATGAAGATGACGACATCCGGGTTCTGCTGCAGTTCGTTCAACACGGCCTTGATGCGTTCCTCGAACTGGCCCCGGTACTTGGTGCCGGCCACTACCCCTCCCATGTCGAGGGTCACCAACCGCTTGTCGAGCAGGATCTGGGGAACCCGCTTCTCGACCACGAGCTGGGCCAGTCCCTCTACGATGGCGGTCTTGCCAACACCTGGATCGCCGATGAGGATGGGGTTGTTTTTCTTGCGGCGGGAGAGAATCTGTGTGACTCGCTCGATCTCCTTCTCCCGGCCGATCACCGGATCCAGCTTCCCCTCCCGGGCAAGTTGCGTCAGATCGCGACCGAAGTGGTCGAGGAAGGGGGTCTTGCTCTTCTTCCCCTTCTCCTTCTGTCCGGTGGTTTTCCCCTCCAGGACGGCCACTGTTTCTTCGAGTACCGTTTTGTAGTCGACACCGAAGGCCGCCAGAATCTGCGCCGCCACTCCTTCCTTGTCTTTGAGCAGCGCGAGAAGGAGGTGCTCCACGTCCACGAACTGGGTCTTCATCTCCTTGGCCTCGTTGGCCGCCACCTCCAGGATCTGCTTCGCGCGCGGCGTGAAGGGCACCTCGCCGATCGTCATCGTGCCGCCGGAGGTGGCCACATAGTCCTCCACCGACTGCTTCACCGTCTCGAGGTTGAGCCCCAGGTTCGTCAGAACCGTCACCGCCTTGCCCTTGCCCTCCTTGATAATGCCGAGAAGGAGATGCTCGGTGCCGATGTAGTTGTGGCCCAGCCGCGCCGACTCTTCGCGGGCGTACTGCATCACCCGTTTGACCCCATCCGTAAACATGTTATTCATGAACCGCTGTCCTCCTGAGTGCCCGGCGAGCCGGCGTAAGTCCCTATAAAAACGGGAACCTATCGCAACTCCCCGGAATTTTCAACGTACCAAAATGGTGATTTGTTGTCAAGCGCAGCCGCTATTGCTACACCCGACCGGGCGCCAATCACAGCGCCCGTTACGTCCCCCGACCCCGGATGTTTTATGCCCGTGGCAATGCTCGGTGAGATCAACCTTGGGCGGGCGGCACTCCGTCTTCCGGGCGAGGCCGGGTCAGATCCTCGAACCGCGTGCGCACGATTTCGGCCCGTCGCAGGTCTCGTTCCTCCGGCTGCAGCCCTTTCTGGGCGTCGGCCTGCAGGTGGGCGGGTTGGGTAACAATCATCAGATAGTTCATGAAGCTCGGGGGGATGTGCTCTATGAGCGAGAGGCTGAACCCCAACCGCACCGCCGATAGGAGATTCATGAATTCCTGACTGCTGAGGACTCGGGCATTCGCAAGCAAACCGAATGCCCGCCACACCTTGTCTTCCACTTGAGAACGCGCCTCAGCGATCAAAGTTTCCTGAGCATCGCGCTCGAACTCTACGAGGCTCCGGGTGATACCGACGAGCCCTTCGACGATCTTATTCTCCGAGCTTCCCAGAGTCGACTGGTTCGACACCTGAAACAGGTTTCCGGCGGCGTTCGTCCCCTCACCGTAGACGCCCCGCACGGTAAATGAGAGTTGACTGAGCCCTTGCATGACGCGCTCCATATCCTCGGTGAGCACGAGAGCCGGGAGATGCATGAGGACGGACACGCGCAGTCCGGTCCCCGTGTTCGTCGGGCAGGCAGTCAGATATCCCAGTTTCTGTGAATAGGCGCACTCCAGGCTTCCGGCGAGTTCGTCGTCCAGCGCGTTGACGCTATCCCATGCTTCGGCGGCGCGCTGCCCGGAGACGATGGCCTGGAGGCGCAGGTGGTCCTCCTCGTTGATCATGGCACTGAGCGATTCGTCGGCGTTGAACAGGACGCCCCGCTGCCCTTTCCCGTCTGCGAGGGCCGGAGAGATGAGGTGGCGCTCCACGAGAACGCGACGATCGTTGCGGTCGAGGGTCCCCATGTTGAAGAAGTTCGCTGTGGCGAGTTGGGCGCTGCCTTTCGCGGCTCCCAACACCGCCTCGATCAGGCGCTCTTGCTCCGACACCGATATCGCTGAGGTGAATGGGTATGAAGCCAAGTTTCTCGCCAGGCGTACCCGGCAGCTGATGACGATGCCGCCGGCATCGTCGGTGCCGCTCAGCCAGCTCGGCGCCGACTGTACGAGATTGTGCAGTTCCATCCTACCTTCGTAGCTACAAGCCTTCGTCGTCTGGCCCGACGGTTTCCAGGTTTGCGATTCGATCGCGAAGCTCGGCAGCTCGCTCGTAGTCCTCCTTCTGCACGGCTTCCTCCAGCTGCGCGCTGAGCTGCGCCAGCTCCGCCTCACGAGTCGCGATATCGGCGGGAATTTCCTCCCCCGCGGAAACTATTTGCGACGTGCGCTCGCCCCTCGGCTGCCCGCGATCCGCCGCAACCTCATCGTCGACCGCCTCCGGTGGAGCCTGCGGGCTCTTCCCGGCGTGTTGCTCGGCTCTGTGGATTCGCTTGAAGAGTCGTCCCAGCTCCGATGAGAAAGCTTCGTAGCAGTCGCTGCATCCGAAGCGGCCCCCCTTGCGAAACTGCTCGTAGGTCATGCCACATCGCGGGCACGGAACCGATTTGCCACTCTTCGTCTTGGCCAGATGTCCGACGACGACATTGACCTCCACGACTTTCTTCTCTGTCCCGTCCTCGATTGGCTGCCCTGCTTTGATTTTCTTGGCCGGCGCTTTCGCGGAAGTCTTTAAATCCCGCTTCTTCTTTGGCGCTGTTCCAGCCCGCTCGGCCTCTCGAGAAGCGCAGGCCGAGCACAGCCTGAGTGTCTGCTTCTCGTCGGCTTCGATTCGCGTAAACAGGATAGTCGCTTCCTGCTCCCCGCAGGATTCGCACATCGAGGACGGCGAATTCTGTGCCATCAGTTCAGATGCAGGATACCCGCTTCGAGGTATCCGGCGCGATCGAGTCTGGCCGCCAGAGTACGGTCGTGAGTCATGACCATGAATGTCTGATTTTCGGAGTTGGCCAGCTCCATGATGATGTCGTGGAGCACCTCGCTGGCCTGGGCATCCAGGTTTCCGGAGGGCTCGTCCGCCAGCACGAGGAAGGGGTTCATGATGAGGGCCCGGACGACGGCGACACGCTGACATTCACCCCCCGATAGCTCTCCCGGGCGGTGATGGAGACGCCTCTGCAGCCCGACGCGGTCCAGAAGCTCCACCGCCCTTTCTTCCACCGCCCGGGGGCCGCGCTCTTTCACTCCTCCCCCTCCTCCGCGTGCCGGCGAGCGAATCATGGCCGGCAGCAGAACATTCTCGAGCGCCGTGAACTCGGGCAGCAGATTGTGAAACTGGAATACAAAGCCGATATGTCGATTGCGAAAATCGGCTAGCTCGTCCGAGTTGAGCCCAAGCACGTCCTGAGAACAGATCTCCAGATCGCCGTCTGAAGGTCGGTCGAGTGTGCCCAGAATGTGCAGCAGCGTGCTCTTGCCGACGCCGGACGGGCCGGTGATCGCCAGCACCTCTCCCCGGTGCACTTCGAGGTCGATGTTTCTGAGGATCTCCAACTCCTCGGCTCCCGACCGGTAGACCTTTCGTATTCCCCTCGCCCGCAGCGCCGCGTCTGAGGTGGTGTGGTCAGGCGCCGTCAATCCGCATACCTCCGACTACATGACATACCTGATGGCCTCCACCGGCTGCAGCGCTGATGCCTTGCGTGCCGGGTATGAGGACGCCAGCAAGCAGATGCTGAGACTGACGAGCGACACGATGGCGAAGTCCTGCGGCTGCATATCGACGGGCAGGGCACTGATGATGTAGATATCGGCGGGAAGCGAAATCAAGTCAAAACGGTCCTGCAGCCAGCAGACGACGAATCCCGTCAGACAGCCGAGGAGAGTTCCGAAACCGCCGATGAAGAGACCCTGATAGACGAAAATTCGCCGGATTCCCTTCGCCCTCGCCCCCATCGCCCTCAAGATTCCGATTTCGGGCGTTTTGATGAGGATGGACATGCTCAGAATCGACATGATATTGAACGCCGCGACGAGGATGATGAGGCTCAGGGCAATGAAAATTACCCACTTTTCCAGCTCCATCCACTGGAACAGCTCCGGAAATTCTTGAGTCCAGTCGGTCACCTTGTACGGATAGCCGAGAGTGTGCTTCAGTTGCCGGCGAATCGCCACGGCCTCGTCGAGTTCGTCGACGCGAAGGTGGACGCTGGTGATGGCTTCGCCCAGGCCGAGAGTTCGCTGCGCCTCCTGGAGCGAAATAAAGACGGAACTGGCGTCGTAGTGGTACATCCCGGTTTCAAACAGATCGGTGACGACGAACGATTTGAGCCTGGGGGTTATTCCCCCCATGACCACATCCTCGAAATCCAGGTCCTTGAGCGTTACCAGGTATACGTCATCACCCGGTCCCACACGCAGCCGGCTTGCCAGGAAAGCCCCGAGGACGATGCCGGGCGACTCCCGCCCCGGCGGCAGGCCGAATTGCAGCTTCTTGTCCGGATCGTACTGGAGGTGATCGGTCAGATCGGAGACGGCAGCGAAACTGTCGCCGTCCACCCCCCACAGCAGAACGCCGTCCATGTCCTTGAGGTTGGTCAGGACCAGTTTTCCCTCAATGACGGGAGCGGCTGAGGCGACACCGTCCACGGCTCTCACCTGTTCGATAAGATCTTCGTACTGATCAATCCCCTCGCCGTGGTACTTCACGATCTTCACGTGGGCGTTCATGCCGATGAGCCTGTTCCTGACCTCGCCGGTGAAGCCGTTCGTCACCGACAGCATGATGATGAGGGCAGCCACGCCGAGGATGACACCGCTCACGGCGATGAAGGAGATGATCGAGATGAATCCCGTTTTCTGTTTTGATTGAAGGTAGCGGCGAGCGATGAATAGTTCGTACGTCACAGGGCGAGTCAGCTCGTCTTGGCCTCGGTGAGATAGGCCTTGATAAAACTCTCGATATCGCCATCCATCACCGCCTGCACGTTGCTGGTCTCGTGGCCGGTGCGGTGATCCTTGACCTTGTTGTAGGGGTGGAAGACATAGGAGCGCATCTGGCTGCCGAAGTCGATGCTTTTCTTCGAGCTCTGCACCTCATCAAGCTTTTTCTGCTCCTCGTCCTTATGAAATTGATACACTCGCGCCCGCAGAACTTTCAGGGCCGTCGACTTGTTCTTGAATTGAGACCGCTCGTTCTGGCATTGGACCGTAATCTGCGTCGGGATGTGTGTGATACGCACCGCGGAGGAGGTCTTGTTCACGTGCTGTCCCCCGGCGCCGCCGGCCCGGAACGTTTCTATTTGCAGGTCCTCGTCTTTGAGCTCCAGGTCCGGGACATCTTCCACCTCGGGGTAGGCGAAAACGGATGCGAAGGATGTGTGCCGTCGCTTGTTCGCGTCGAAGGGGGAAATGCGTACGAGTCGGTGGACCCCCGCCTCGGCCTTGAGGTAGCCGTAGGCGTAGGGGCCGGTTACTCCGATGGTTGCCCCCTTGATCCCCGCCTCTTCGCCGGCCTGCAGATCCATCACCTGGCTCTGAAATCCGTTGCGCTCCATCCATCGGACGTAAAGCCTCATAAGCATTTCGGCCCAGTCCGCTGCTTCTGTGCCTCCCGCCCCGGCGTGGATCTCGAGGATGGCGTTCTTGTCGTCATCCTCCTCGTCGAGCATGTTGCGCAGCTCGAGCGTTTCGATCTCGGCGCCCATGTCGGCCGCCTCCGACTCCAGGTCCTCCAGCGCTGACTCGTCACTCTCCTCGACGGCCATGGCGTGCAACTCGGTCAGGTCGTCGAGCTGTCGCTGCAGATCCGACCACTGGCCGACTCTCTCCTTCAGCTGTCCTGCCCGGCGAGAAATCACCTCGGCCTGTTGGCGGTCGTTCCAGAAATCTGGCTGGCCCATCCGCTGTTCGAGCGACGTCAGCTCCTGCTTTTTTCCATCGACGTCAAAGATACCCCCGGACGCGTTCGAGTCGCTGCTGGTAGTCGACGATGGTCTCTGCGAGTGTGGGCATGTCAAACTCCCCGTTAGTGTGTTGATGTGTCGGAACCGAGCTTCGCGCCGCCTGTTCCGCGGGTTTCGCCCAGGCCAGCGTCCGTGCTTTCGGTCCCGCTCTCACCTTCCTCCCCGCTCCTCACGTAGCGATCGAACAGCAGCCGCTCCGCATCCAGCGACTGCGGAATCTCGAACAGCAGCTCACCTTCAAAGGAGTCGTCGCGATCGAGGTAGAATTCATTTGTGCCTTTGTCGATGAACAGGGGCGAGCGCGATAGCGGAAAATGAAGACTGCCGTCGTCGGCCAGTAGCCTGAAGCAGTGCGGCACGATCGGATACGCGATCTTCATGCGGGCCTGCATCCGCAGGCGCACGAGGACGAACTTGTGATCCTGGCGCGCCTCGCCGTGATGGAAGTGAAGGTAGCGTAGGCCGTCTGCGGGCACCTCCCAAAGAATGGGGGTCTTGACGCGGTCGAGCAGATCGGGCAGCTCGTTGAGCTTTTCCGCCGAGCCCCCGGTGAGCCGTATGCCGATATAGAGCGGGATGAATACGGCGCATCCCATAAACACGATTCGGTTCAGCACCCGCAGCCTGGATCGACGGCCGTCCCGGCCCCCGCGGATGGATGACTGGACGCTGCTCGTCTCTTTGTCGGTGATCATCATCCCGGCGCGACCTCACGACCGTCTCAATACGGCGAGTGTGCCGGTCTGGCTGAGGGTGGACCCGAACAGGCGGTAGTAGTACAGCCCGGAGGCGATGCCTGTAGGGACCTCCCATCGCAGCGCTCGATCCGGACTCTCGTGTATCCCCGCCTCGAATTGAATCTCCTCGATCTCATCTACCAAATTTCCCGCCAGGTCGTAGATGTGGGCGGACACGAAGTCGCTGGCAGCCAGCTGGATGGGAAAGAAGACGCTGGCGCCGGTGGCATGGACGATCACCGGATTGGGGAACGGGGCTCGACCCGCGCTCGCAGTGGGGATGTCGAAGGAAAGGTCGCTGGCGGCCGCCGCGTCCACCAGACCCCATCCATAGATCGTGTCCGGCCCCGCTGTTCCCAGATCGGCCGCAGTGGTGCGGAGGGCCTCGGCTATCTGCTCGGGTGTCCAGGTTGGATGTATCTGCAAGAGCAGGGCGCACACTCCACTCACGAGCGGCGCCGCGAAGGATGTGCCGCTGATTCGCTCGTACTCCTCCAATGCGAAGGTCTCTCGTCGCTCGGAGTTTCGCGAGGCCGACCGACCGGTGGTGGTGACGACGCTCTTACCCGGAGCCACCACATCCGGCTTGATGCGACCGTCCGCTGTCGGTCCGCGCGAGCTGTTCGGGTCGATCCTGTTGTTGAGCACCCCTACCGAGCCGACGGCGATGACGCCGGGGCCGTCGGCGGGAACGGTGACGTAGCGCCATGCCCCGGCACCCTCGTTGCCCGCCGATACGACCACGACGACTCCCCTGGCCACGGCGATTTCTGCGGCGATGGTTGCCGGGGCCGTTGCGCCGTCCAGATCGCCCTGACTGTAGCCGACGCCGTCATCGAATTCCGTCCACCCAAGGGAGGAGTTTACGACCTGTGCCCCCTCGTCGACGATCCACTCCAAACCGGCGATCCACCGGTCTTCTTCGGCGGACAGCTCCCGCTCCACTTCCTCCGTCTTGGCCAGAATGTATTCCGCCTCGTGGGCTACGCCGATGAGTCGGCCGGACGCGTAGCCGCCGAGCAGGGAAAGCACCCGCGTCCCGTGGTGATTCTGACCGGTCTCGATGTTCCCGAATGGAACCAGCTCGGTTTCGTCTCCGGTTACCGGTTCGGACTCCTCGTCGGATGCGTCGTCGTCCGCGTTGATGAAGTCCCGCTCCGCCACGACCTGCAGCCGCGAGAACGCAAAGTGGTCGCGGTAGTTGAAGCCGCTGTCGAGCAGGCCGATTCTGATTCCCTGTCCTCGAAAGCCGCTCCCGTGTAGCATGGTCACGCCGATGGTAGACAGCTGATCGAAAGAGGGTCCATAGTCCTCCTGGACTGCTGTGACCGCTTTTGACGAGGGTGCCTCGACTGGATCGAGGGCCGTCGTCGGAGGGTGCGTCAACCGTCCCACCGGCTGTGTGTGTCGAACGAAGGACAGGGCGGTCAGCTGCTTTACTTGCTCGGGAGTCGCCTGCACCGACACCGCATTCAGCCACCGCGAGGTGGCGCGGACCTTGGAGACGAGGCCTTCGATTTCGCGCACGAATTCTGGGTCGAGCGGCAGATCCAGATCGGGCGACACTTTCAGTTCCTGGAGCTCCGGCCAGACGACACGGTGAAGGCCGTGCGCGTCCGGCTTATCGCCCAGGAAGACCCAGACGCCCCGATCCGTTGGAGTGGGGGAAAAAGGTTGCGCGCTCAATTCGAAGACGCTGAGCAGGGGCAGGACGAATGCGAGGTAATGGGGGCTCGCCACCGTGAGGA
Organism: Candidatus Latescibacterota bacterium; assembly: GCA_965205655.1. Lineage (GTDB taxonomy): Bacteria > Latescibacterota > UBA2968 > UBA8231 > UBA8231 > CBDBIJ01. Next base: position 46,462 of record CBDBIJ010000058.1, on the reverse strand, counting down.
CTAGTCCGTTGCGAGTGAGGGAAAGAGCTGATACCCGTAGAGGCGGGTCAGTCATCGAGCGCGGGCTCTTCGACGAAGGCCCTGCGGTCGATCACCTCCACGCCCTCGGGGGGCACGAACGAGAAGAGAGCGTCATCGAGCTTCTTGTTCGTCTTGTGCTCGGTCAGGATGTAGGTCCGCACGTCGTCATTCGACTCCAGCTGCTCTGCTTGTAGCAGGTGCCAGCGCTTCTTGTCGACCCAAATCTTCATCCTCACTACCCGGCCGCCCGCGGCCAGGTAGGGTGCACCGGGTCGGGGCTCGAGAGTGATGGCGTAGGAGGCACTCCCCTCCAACCGCGTTTCTTCCACGGCTACAGGCGCGAAACCCTCGGAGTACTCGATGAGGATCTCCCAGGGCGTTCTCAAATCTCCAGTCGAGGGAGTGACTACCACCTGTTCATTTTCCGAACCGTAGGCCCAGATGGCTTTGCCGTCCGAGACCACCAGATCGCCGTCATCCACCTCGACCCGAAATTGGCCCGGTTTGCGAGTGAAAATTCGACCTCCCCGAGTCAGCTGCTTATCGAGCACGGCCCAGTAAAAGCGATTTTCGAACTTCGCGGAGAAGGTCTTCGACTTGGCGAAGCTTTTCCGCATTCGCTCGATGACCTCAGCGCCCGTGATCGCCGCCACTGACGTGGAGAGGGAGGCGATTGAAAGGGCGAGGACGAGGAGGGCTGGAGGTCCCAACCTCAACGCTCACCTGCCATGTCGTGCGCAACCTCGTCGACTGCAGTCGTTTCGCCGGCTTCGGTTTCGATGAGAATCTCTCTGGGTTTCGCCCCCTCGGCCGGCCCCACGATGCCAGCTCCCTCCAGCTCATCCATGAGGCGGGCAGCCCGGGAGTATCCCACTTTCATACGGCGCTGCAGGAATGAAGTCGAGGCTTGCCCATATTCGACCAGCACCTTTACGGCCTCGTCGAAGAGGGAATCCCTCTCCTGCGGCGGCGAATGAATATCCGCACGGCCAAGGAACACGGCAACCTCCTCGGCCTGGTAGTTGGTCTCTTTGATCGCCTCTACGAGCCGCTCGGTCTCCTCTCCGGAGATGAAAGCGCCATGAATCCGAATCGGCTCGCCCTGGCCACTGGGCAAGAAGAGCATATCTCCCTTCCCCAGAAGCCGTTCGGCGCCGTTCAGGTCCAGGATGGTCCGCGAGTCTGTTTTAGACGCCACTTGAAAGGCGATACGCGACGGGAAATTGGCCTTGATCACTCCGGTGATGACGTTGACGGAAGGCCGCTGAGTCGCCAGGATGATGTGAATGCCCACCGCCCTCGACTTTTGAGCCAGACTCATCAGGGACGTTTCCACGTCGGCCGGTGCCGTCAACATCAGGTCGGAGAACTCGTCGATGACGACGACGATGCAGGGAAGGGTCTTGTGCCCGTCCCCCTCCTCCTCGAGATCGCTGTCGGCTTCCATTTTCTCGACCTTGGCGTTGTAGTCGGTGAGATTGCGAACGCCGAGTTCGGCCAGGAGCTGATATCTCGACTCCATCTCTGCAACCGCCCACTTGAGCGCTTCGGAGGCTCGTTTCGGATCGGTCACCACCGGGACGAGCAGGTGGGGGATGTCGTTGTACATCGTCAACTCCACCACCTTCGGATCGATCATGAGCAGGCGCACCTGCTCAGGGCTGGCCTTGAACAGGATGCTCGCTATGAGACTGTTGATGCACACGCTCTTTCCCGAGCCGGTGGCCCCGGCAACGAGCAGATGGGGCATTTTCGCCAGGTCGGCGACAAAGGGCTCGCCGGTGATCGTTTTACCCAGCGCCATGGGCAGGCCGCAGTCGGCTCGTCGGAACGCTGATGACTCCACTATTTCGCGCAGGTATACGGTATCGCTATCGCGATTGGCGATCTCCACGCCGACGACGGACTTGCCGGGAACTGGGGCCTGGATGCGGATTCCCTGGGCGCTCATCACCCGAGCCAGGTCGTCTGAAAGGGTGACGATGCGATTGACCTTTACACCTGCCGCCGGCTCGACCTCGTACCGGGTCACGACCGGACCGGGGCTCACCTCGACGACCTTGCCCTCGACGTCGAAATCATTCAATGCCTCTTCCAGTACCCGCGCGTTTTCCACGAGGATGTCTCGCTCGTGCGAACCGTCATCTCCCGGCGTGGAGTCCAGCAGGCTCGAGGTCGGAATCTTGTAGCTGCTGCTGCCTACGACGCCCCGGCGCCCTCGGCTCGTCGATTCGACGATCCCGTGGTCAGTGACGCGCTTGTGTGACCCTTCGATCCCGGAATCGGGAGCGAACGAAGCTTCTCCCTCCTGCGTTTCGTCATCAAAGGTCCCGGCCATCCTGTCGGCAATCGGAGAGATCCGCGGGCCACTCACCGGGGGGAAGTCATGATCAGTCGAAGACCGATCCGGGTCCAATTGAGCCATTTCAGGTCGATGCCGCACTCGCGGCCACCGCCCGTCATCCCCGCCCGGCAGCGATCGCCCAGGCGCACGGATCTGTCGTCTGTTTCGCAGAAAGCCGAACACCTGTCGATGCAAGCGCGGGCCGATGCCGCCGATCCTCAACCACATCCGCGCCACGCCCCGCACGGCATTCGAGATGGCCCTGCCAACACGGCGCGGATCCACTTCCGTGCACAGCATCGCTGACGCGATGAAGAGGGCCCCCAGGACGACGGCCGCGCCGATACGGCCGGCGTACGGAATGAGGATCTGCGACGCCGTTTTCGTTCCGAGCCAGCCGCCAAGCTCAAAGGCCGTGTACTTGGTGAACGGTGGCAGCCCCGATCCCAAGCACCACAGCGTGGCGAGCCCGATGAGCCCGACGCTGCGAACGACATCTCTTCTGAAGGGCCTCTGACGAAGTCGATTCCAGCCCCACAGGAGGGCGAGGGCTGGGGCGAGAAAAGCGGCGAAGCCCGCCGCGGTAAAAGCGGCATACGCGGTGTACGCCCCGATTTTGCCGCCCCAGTTGAAGGTCTTGTGAGCCGTGGCGTTCATGCTGGAAACGAGCCCGCTCGACCCCGGCGCATCGAATTTGGAGTAGGTCGCCAGACTGATGAGGAGGAAGGCCCCCAGCGCCACCAGGGCGACACCGGTGATATGGGATCCCTTCCTGCTGGCGACGAACCGATGTGCCACTTCAGCAGACATTGGTGCCCTTACCATAGCGTACGGATTCCCTATCTGATCTGCGAGGACGTTGGTCCGCCGAGAGGATGGCGGTCGGAAGAAGCAAAGGGGGGATGGGTGCGTCAGCCGTCTGGCGTGTCGGGGACGAATCAGGTCATGGATCGCGCGCCGTCGCCCGTCAGGGCAGCCGTCGCACGATCACTCTCTTCGACCGAAACACGCGGCCCCCGATACCGGCCTCGAGGTAGGCGATGTACATGCCTGCGAGAATCGCCCTTCCATCCCCGTCCTCACCGTCCCAGCGCACCTGCCCGCGCGGGCCGGTTTCCTCGCCCTCGAGCAGGGTCCGCAGGCGCTGACCCTCGATGTCGTACATCCAGATGCTGACCAGAGCCGGGCCGCCAGGGAGGCTGAAAGCGATATCGACCGCCTCCGAGAATGGATCTGGCTCAGCGTCGATTTCCGCGTGCCCGACCGTGAGTTCGCCGACGCTGTTCGGAGCGCCGGGAGTCCCTCCCACTATCAGGGAGGGGGCCCAGTTGGGGCGCCCTGGCTGGGCGGTCAGATCGACTCTCTCCCACGAGAGGCCGGCCTTCCCGGTCGGCTCGTAGGCGAACTGGTCGAGAGTGTCTCCCTGGGGATTGCACAGGATCACGACCTCTGCGCTGGAGTTGGACCAGCCTGCCCGCCCGAATGCCCGGTCATCAATAGTAAGCATAACCGCCTTACCCCGCATTGAATCGTATGTCGCAGATTGACCGAAGTAGCTGCCGTCGAGAACGAGACCGAATTGTCCCGGCGCCAGCAGTAGCCCGTCACCAGCTCCCTCCAGCTGATCCAGCTCGTCTGCATCTCCCAGCCGCCATCCGGTCAGGTCGAGCCATTCCGTCTGGCTGGTGTTGACGAGCACGATGAATTCATCGTGCGACTCTGGTCCGATTGGATTGTACATGACCTCGTTGAGCACGACGGATTCGGAGAGGTCGATGCTGTCCCTGACCGTTGTGCCATGGAGGGCAACCGGGAGAAACAATGAACCCTGTAGAGCACAGCCCAGCACGACGGCCTTCATAGCATGCCGGCCCTCTTGCGAACGAGCCACTCGGCGGCGAGCAGACAGATCAGCAGCGTCAGAAGCGACGTCCTGCCCCAAAGCGCAATCGACCTCTCGTCTGCGATGAGGCGCGGCGGCGTGTTGAGCTCCGACACCACACCGCGCCATTCGCGGTAGGGCCGGTATTCGCCGCCACTCGCCCGCGCGATCTCGGAGAGCTGCGGATCGTCTGGAGTCATGTCGATCGATTCGACTGTTTGTTCCTCCACCACAAAACGGCCCTCGTGACTGCCGACGAGCTGTCGCCTCGCGTGAGCCTCCACCGTGTAGGAATACTCTCCCGGCTCCATACCCGGCAGCTCGGCGCGGTACCGGCCCGACGTCAGCGGCTCGAGAATTCGACGGAGGGACCTTCCCGATCCGACACCTTGATGCCCCTCACTGCCAGACTGCCATACTCGCACTTCCACATCGGCCGTGGTCTCGGGCCTCATGAGATCGTCAAAAACCTCGGCGACGACGCCGACCGGCTCTGCGGCCCGGTAAATGAACTTCTCCGTCGACGCCTTGACGCGTCCTGGAGGAGTTCGGGTTGCCAGCCATTTCGTCGCTGCGGTCCAGAACTCTCGAATGGTGCGTGACGGCCCGCCGACGCTCGCGCTCATGAGGTCGAGGCGCCAGAAGCCTCCGGCGGCCGCGGCGATGACCCTGCCGTGTCCGTGTCGTCCCGCCAGGACGATCGGCTCCGGAGCGGGCTGTTTTCCCGAGGCGGCCGCCCACCTGGTCACCGACGCGTTCAGCAGTACGATCGCCCCCTCGCGCGGACGCACCCCCGCGAGCCGGCCTGGAAGGGGCGGCAGCTGTTTCCAGGGATCGTTCAGCGGTATGCCGGGGGCCACCGCGCTCTCTGCTGTGTTGGGATTGACGCGCAGCGCCGGATGATCTCTTCCCGCCGGAGACAGGGCCAGCTGGGATTCGCCATCCGCGAGTCCTGCTTTCGTCGGCATCGTGAACGGGAGGGCCGCCGCAAGCGGCGAATCGGGCCGCCAGGAGCTCGCACTTTTGACGCCGCCGATGAATAGGAGTCCGCCACCGGTCCGCACGTGTTCGTCCACGGCAAGACCGAGTCCTGAGTCGCTCAAGAAATCCGCGCTTGGATCGACGACGGCGATGACATCTACGGCGGACAGGTCCGCGGCGGCTTGCGATCGTTCGCGAGGGGCGCCTGGTGATGCCACATACTCGGAGACCTCCAGTGTCGAATCGGCCAGCAAGGCCCGCCTCAGAAAAGAAAAGTCGGCATTCGGAGCGGCCGTTGCGATGCGCACATGGGCGCGCTCCTCGAAGACGCTGACGTGAGCGAGCGCCTGGTTGTTGTCACGAGACTGCTCTCCATCGAGTGGGTAGGCAACGACGCGATAGAAATGGGGGCCTGGAGCCGGGGCCGTCACTTCGAATGCGACCTTCTGTGGCCCCCCCTCCGGATCGAGCGACAGTTGACGCCGGCCGAGCTGTTCGCCGTCTTCGAAGAGGAGAAGTTCGATCGGCCCGAAGGGGAGCTGTCCCTGGCTGCGAACGACTGCCTGCACCTCGAAGGATTGGCCTGTGTAGACTGGTGAAGGCACCTCCACGGAGGCGATCCTCACATCGTGGGAGTGCTCCTCCGATCCGCCGACTCCGAAGGCGTACAGCGGAACCTCTGCCAGCGAGGCTGCCCGGACGGGATCGTCGCCGAGATTGTGGCGACCGTCGGAAAAAAGCAGAATAGCGGCGACGTCTCTGCGCTCCGCAGATTCCTCGAGCGCGTTCGTTAGAGCACGAGTCACGTCCGTGCCATAGCCTCGGCTTGTCAAACTGGTGAGGGTGTCCAAAGAGACGCGATAGGGCTCCTCGGAAAACCCCCAGGCCTCGACCGCGCAATGGGACAACGCCCGGCGCAGATCGCCGTCAAGCGCCTCCACGAGCCGATCGAGGCGGCTGACACCCCTCTCGCCTTCGACACCCATGCTCGGACTGGTATCGATGAGGGCGAGCACGATTGGCAGCGCGGCTCGCTTGCCGAGCAATCCGAGCACTGGTTCGGCAATCAGCAGGAGGAGCAGGACGAGGGCGAGGGAGCGCGCCAGCCAGACCCACCTGCGCACGGCTGCCGAGACGGTGGGCTGCGTTTTCGCGTAGGCGAAATACGCGAAAACGAGCGCTGGTGGGATCGCCAGAAAGTAGAGCCACTGCCCCTCCGCATGGACGGAGAGCTCGAGCCACTCACTCATCCGCGAGCGGTCAGCTGCCCACAGCGCGCCCGAGGCTGGGCGTCCAGGTCGTATCCACTGGACCTGCCACGGGTCAGATGGAACTGCCCTGCGGCGGCGATCATAGCGGCGTTATCGGTGCACAATTGGGGTGAGGGCGAGTAGAAGGAGCCTCCCAGGGATTCTACTGCGTCCCGCAGCCGGCGCCTCAAAAGACGGTTCGCTGCCACGCCTCCAGCCAATGCCACTCTGTGAACACCGGTAGTATGCATGGCCTGGACGGTCTTGGAGAGGAGGGCATCGACGACGGCGGCCTGAAAGCTGGCCGCCAGGTCGGCGACATGGCCGTCCACAGTGCCATCGTTTTCGCGCTCGAGCAGACGGATCTGATTGAGCACCGCCGTCTTCAGGCCGCTGAAGCTGAAGTCGAGCCGATCCTCGTCCTGAATGGCACGGGGAAAGGCGAAGGCGGTTTCGTCTCCGTCGGCGGCGCTGGCGGCCACGGCTCGCCCTCCTATCACACTCCCATCGGGAGGCAAAAGACGGAGCATTTTGGCTACCTTGTCGAAGGCCTCCCCGGCGGCGTCGTCCAGGGTGCGGCCGAGAAGGTCGTACTCGCCGAGCTGGCGAACGAGGAGGAGTTCCGTGTGCCCGCCGGAGACGAGGAGGGTGAGGAAGGGCAGATCGATTTCGTGCTCGATCAACGTGGAGAAAATATGCCCCTCCAGGTGGTTTACCCCGATCAGAGGTTTGTTTGCGGCCAGAGCCAGGCCTTTGGCGGCGTTGATACCGACGATGAGCGAGCCGGCGAGCCCGGGACCGCTCGTCACGGCGATGCCGTCCACCCCCGCAAGACCGATCTGAGCCCGCTCGAGTGCCTGCTCAATAACGGGAATTAGGCCGCGGATATGGGCCCTCGATGCGAGCTCGGGCACCACGCCTCCGTAGCGACCGTGCTCCAGCTGGGACAGGACGACGTTGGACCGCACCTCCATGTCTGCCATCACAGCTGCGGCGGTCTCGTCACACGACGTCTCAAGGCCGAAGGTCACCATCTCAGGATTGTCTTATCTGGCGGTTCCGGGCAAGGCGGCAGCTGGTCCCGGGTCAGCGGCTGACGATATTGACGGCTGCCGGTACAACCTGGCGAATCTCGAACAGGCTGTCGGGTTCCCAGTGGACGATCCCGCCTTGCTGTGTGTCCCTCAGCCACGCCGCGTGGTCGACGTAGAGTTTCAGGTCTCGTTCCGAGTCGAGCCCACCGATCACATCCGCTCCGCCCTTCACCCTGACCTGTACTCGGGAGGGCTCGGCGACGAGATCGATGCCCCTGGCATTGCGAATCTGCACGGGCACGCTCGGGATATCGTACTCGGCCAGCTCTTGAATGTCGATCCGAACCGTTACGTAACTGTGGCTCAGCTCGAGTCGCGAGCCGGACGGCGGGCGCAGCGACAGATTCTTCTCCACGTCCTCGTACACCGGAGGCATCACGAGGGAATCGGTGCGCATCACTCGCACTGATTCCACCTGACTGCGCGGCCCCGAGATGCGGACCGACTTGGGCTCTAGCCGCACCCCTCCCACTGGCGTGTACGAATCTGCCACCTGAAACCTTACGAATGGATGAATGGGAACTTCCTTGTCGGCTCGTTGCTCAAGGAGCACCTCGATTTCCCGCGGTCGAAGGATCTCCTCGACGCGGACGTCGACGTCCGGTCTCTCGACCAGCTCGGTCGTGACCCTGAAGGGGAGGCGGGCTCCCGGCCGGCCGCTGGGCGCTTGGACACGGATCAGGAAATCCTCACCCCTCACATCGAAAAGCAGGTCCTTGCCGCTACCGGAGACGACAATCAGCGCCTCACTGGGAACCTGATTGGCGACCAACATCTCTCCGCCGGAGGCGCTGGCCGGCGGGTCCTCGACAACCAGGGGCACGGTGAGCTCCCTGCGATAGCTGTGCTCGGTTACCGCGTGAAACCAGACCAGTGATGCGAGCACCACGGCCGCGACGATGGCTCCCCATTCGCCGAAGCGACCTTTGCTTATCGACTTCTCAGCCACCGGGACAATTCAGCCAGTTGATTGAGTTGACCGCGGGAAACGCGGACAGAAAGACAATGACGGAGACTGACCGGCGGCTCGTCGCCGGCAACCGGGATTGCCACCTCGCCGGCATGAACCTCGGCTGTTCGGTCCGGCCCTGCGGTGGAGCCGGGCGAGGCCGCTACTTGAAGGATTCTTTCAGCTCGCGCCCTATGCTGAGCTCACCGTTGTCGATGCGGATGTTGAAGCCGCACTCGGGGTCGGTGCACACCCAGGCCTTGTAGTGGATGGCGGCCCCATCTCTCCCGTAGTCGGACAGCGGTACGAGCACTCCTTTCGAGCACTTCTGGCAAGACGGCAAGGCGTTTTCCATCCTGATCCTCCCCTCCCGGTCGATGGTGTTGACTGACGCGAAGGTTAGCCCAGTGCCTCACTCCGCGGTGTGAAATGTCACTGCCTCGTCATTGACTCAGCCTGATTTCGGCATCGAGCGTCAGGCTCGCTCCTTGAGCTGACTCGCATGCTCAGCGTATTCGCTGATGATTTCCTCCTGGGCCGGAATCTCTACCGATCCCGGGCGTCTCTCTCTGACCTCCTGAAGCGCTTCCTCGGCGTCGTACCCCTTGCCGACGAGGAAACATGCCAGCATGGTGCCGGTGCGCCCGAGTCCGGCCAGGCAGTGAACGGCGACAGGCAGCTCGTCGCGCTCCGATTCGTCTGTGAACTCGACAAATCGGCTTATGTCGTCGATCGTGGGCGGCGCCATGTCCGCAACGGCCAGCGACAGGTGCCGAAATCCCATCTCCTTCACAATGGCAGGATTCAGCGAGTGCTCGGTGAGCGACACGATCGACTCTATGCCCTCGTTTCGCAGCAGGGCCAAATCTTCGCGCAACCGATCCTGATCGCCATCTGGATCGTAGTCCGGGCCACCCGGTTGAGCCATGCCCGCGATCCGTCCGGGTACGAGCCAGCTGAGATTCAGTATCACGAGTGCTCTGCTCGTTTCCGGTGAGCTACGGCAGCGCCGCCGCCACAGGGCCCTCTACCCAGTGGTGGCCGTCCTCATCCACCTCCTTCTTCCATATGGGGACCGTCTCCTTAAGACGATCGATGGCCCACCGGCATGCCTCGAACGCTTCAGAGCGATGGGAGCTGGCCACGGCAATCAAGACGCTGATTTCTCCAATTTCGACGCGACCGACGCGGTGGACGACGGCGATGTCGTCGATCGCCCACTGGGACCTGGCCAGCTCTCCAATCTCGGCCATTTTCTTCTCCGCCATCTCCTGGTAGGCCTCGTACACGAGATGGTCGGTTCGCTTTTCCCCGGAATGATCTCGAACGACCCCGCAAAATGTCACCACCGCGCCGTCGCGGTCAGCGAGAACGTGCTGATGGAGCTCGTCGGGAGCGATTGGATTCTCTGTTATGCGGAATTCCATCCTGATTTACACTGAGGTTACGAATCAGACGCGTGAGTATCGGACTGGGCGTCCTCATCGATCGACCCCCCGCTCACCGGAGGAATCAGTGCCACCTCGTCTGCGTCCTGTAGGGGGGCGGAGTCGTTCACGTACTCTGCGTTGACGGCAGCCGTTAGAGACTGGCTGAGCCGATTGAGACCCGGAAACTCCGCCATCAGGATTCTCTTCAACTGGGCTACGGAGATCCCGTCCGCCACTTCCATGTCACATTGCCGCATGCCCACGATCTCTCGGCAGGAAGCGAAAAACAGGACCCGGATCTTCATTCAGTGTGGAATGTTGGCGGGACCGGCTGCCAGCGAGGTGTGCTATTCACTAACGACGTACCGCGTTAGCCCGAATATAAGTGAAAGTAGGACCTGACGCAAGGCGGCGTAAATTGACCCAACTATTTGTTAAAACGTGACTTCTGTCAGATTTCGGAAGGCGAATTGAGACGGCCGGGAGGCTACCTCAAAAGAACCATTCTACCACTCAAAAGAACCATTCTACCAGCTGAGCGAAAGCCGCTGCACTCGAGCGAATAGAAATACACCCCGCTGCCGACAGGGCGTGCCGCGTCGTCCCTGCCGTCCCAGTGCGTGCGATAGCGACCGGGGCGCATAGCGAGCGTGTCGATCAGATGACGAACCGTCCGGCCGGCGGCGTCGTAGACGGTCAGTTGGACCGGAGTTTCCGAAACCAGATCAAACTCGATCGCCGTGTACGGATTCAAGGGATTCGGATAGTTCTGGGCGAGGCGATAATCCGCGGGCAGTCCGACTGTCCCGGGGATCACCGGCATGATCGCGACGTCGAGGATACCAGATCGAGAAGACGAGCCGTCGAGGCTTATCTGCCGCAGGTAGTAGGAGACTACCTCAGCCGCGGGCGGAACCTGATCGTCGAGGAATTCGTACGCGAGATGGTTGTCGACCGTGCCCGCCCCCGGGACGATCTGTCCAACTCTGTCGAACTCCTCTACTCCGTCCACGCTGCGAAACACTTCCCACCCGACGTTGCCGGACTGGGACGTCGTCGCCCAGCGCAAGAGGATCTGATCCGTCGGTGTGCGCTCGCCTGTGAAGGTCGACAGCTCGGAGGGGACGGCTACGTCCCAGGTTGCGAAAAACTCCACCGCGAGCTCCCGTGACTCCCCGACTGAGTTGGGCGCAGACGTACTCGCATTCACTCTCACGGTTGTGGGGACAGCCGCAGCGCCGCCCTCAGCGTCGAGGGTGATGGACGCCTTTCCCTCCGAGTCCGACGTCGTCATGACCGTCATGGCGCTGTTGGAAGCGATCTTCGTTGGCTCGTCATCCAACAGAAAAACCGCGTCGCCACCCTGGTTGGAGATCGACCAGGTAATTGAGTGACCCTCGGCTGCGGTGCCGGACGAGTCGAGGTGTCGTACGGAGAAAGTCACCTCGCCGCGGCTGCCGTCCAGGACGTTCCCCGCGCCCGTCGGCGAGGGATCCGCCGTCACATCCAACGGCGTGGCTGCGCTCAGCGATGGCTCCCCGACGATGACGGCACCCGGGTTGACGGTTATCGACAGCGCCAGCGTCTGCTGGTCAAACTCGTCTCGCACGGTGAAACTGGGGCCGATGGAGATGAGGAGCACCGTAATGGTCGCCTCCGTCTGCTGATCGAACTCCGGCGATGTGACGATGTAAAAGGTTCCGAGGGAGCCGTCTCCATTCACCGGGAGCAGGACACTCGCACCTCCTCCCCGCACATGCCCCCCTCCGAGGCGGTCCAGCCCCGGTCCGAGCGAGAACAGCGAGGTCAGTGGGTCGTAGTGCGAGCCATCGAGGTCGAAGGCCTCCACCGGAGAGACCTCGATGACGATTTCTACCTGCTTCGCCTCGACAATGCCCGAGGCGAACAGAGACACCTCGAGTGTATCTCCCGGGCCGATCCCGGTGAGCTCAGCTGGCGAGATGAGTGAGAAGACCACATTCTCGTTTTCACCAGAGAAGGCGGTTCCCAGTGCCAGAGCTGTCAAAACGGCGGCCGGTAATGCAGCTGCTCTTTTCATGGTACTCAAGTAATCGGCTCGAAACGCCTCTTTCTCCAGCCCGATCTCATTGAAATTCGGCTCCGTAACGGGCGTCCGTGACGGGCACAAAAAAGGCCGTTGGGGCCCGACTGGGACCCAACGGCCAGTAAACGCGTTGAAGAGTAGTCTGTAGATCGCCGCCTAGTGGAGCAGCGTCATCTTCTTCATCAAACTCAATGCGCCTGCCCTGAGCTCGTAGAAGTAAACCCCGCTGCTGACGGAGCCGCCGTCCTCGTCGATGCCATCCCAGTCCGCACGGTAGTGTCCGGCTGCAATCGTCTGGCCGTCAACGAGTCGCCGGACGACCTGCCCGGCGGCATCGTAGATGACGAGTGCCACCATCGACTCAGCGGCCAGCTCGAAGGTGATCGTCGTCGTCGGGTTGAAGGGGTTCGGAAAGTTCTGGGACAGCGCATACGCCGACGGCATCAGCACGGCCGGCGCGAGCGCCACGGCCACTGTGTTCGAGCGCGCCGTGTTGCCGTCGAGGTCGACCTGCTTCAGGTAGTAGTGGACGACATCCGCCACCGGCGGATTCTCATCCGTGAACTGATAGGTACGATAGATGTCAGTCGTGCCCTCGCCCGCAACAAGTTCACCTACGCGCTCGTAGACGATCTCGTCGAGGCTTCGGAAGACCTCCCAACCTAGGTTGTTCGACTGAGAAGCGACGCCCCAGACGAGCAGGACCTCTTGATCCCCGGTCACTTCGCCCGAGAAGCTCGAGAGCTCCGCCGGCACCGGTACGTCCCACGTGGCGCTGAAGCCGACACTCAGATCAAACGAATCGCCCCCCGAATCGTCCGCCGTCGCACTGGCGGTGCCAGAGATGCTGGTGCTAACCGCAGACTTATCCCCCTCCGAATCGAAGGCGGCGGAGGCCTGACCGTCGGCGTCCGTCGTAGAAGTCGGTGTAATCGTGGCGCCTGAGGCGATTTCGGTCGAGCCGCCGTTCACGAGGAAGACGGACTGGCCGCCGTTATTCGTGATCGACCACGTGATCGACTGACCCTCTCCGGCGCCGCCGGTATTGTCCGTAAAGGCGACGGTGAAGGTCACCTCGCCGGCGCTCCCATCGGCGGCATCGCCGGAGCCAACGGCTGAGAAGTCCAAACTCGCATCCGTCGCCCCCACGGCCGTGAGCGTGGGCTCTATGACTGGAGGAGCCGGCGGATTCACGGTCACCGTCGCGCCGACAGAGACCTCGTCTCGATCTGCGGAGCCCGGACCTATCGAAACCGACTCGATGGTGACCGAGCCCTCTGTGTCGGCGGTGAAGTCATCACCTGTCAGAACGCGGAGTGTGAAGGTCACCGATCCGGTCACGCCGTCATCGAGCCCCGCGCTGAGCAGTGCCCAGCCGAGCTGATAGCGATTGTCACCGACCGACTGCCCGATGCCCGGCAAAACCCAGTCGCCCGGGGGGAAGGCTGCCGATGTCGGCATCTCCGGACCGAGCACGACGGCGACGACTGTAAAGTCGGCGCTCGACGAGACATCGATGAAGACCTCCACCTGCTTTACATCGACCCAGTTCTCGCCCAGCACGTCGATCTCGATGAGGGCGCCTCCCCCGACGCCGGATACGCTCGTCGGCGACCCCACCGCCACGTCCGGTGGCAGGCGAACCTCCGTGATCGAGAAGGTCGCGTCTTCGTTGACACCCGCGAAGGCGCTCCCGACCAGTGCGACCAAGAAGGCGAGGGCAAGCGGCGTGGCTTTGCGCACGCAATTTGGCATTCTCAAGTCTCCTCCGTAAGTATCCCCTGAATGTTCGCTACCTGATAGTCTACACCGTCCGGACTCTCGTTTCTATCGAGATGGGACCCGGTCAAGCTGGGTCCCATCTCAACTCACTACAATACTTCTACTTACTTGACCAACAGCATCTTCTTGACGCCCTGGAACTCACTGCCCGCCTGCATGCGGTAGAAGTAGATTCCAGAAGACAAGGCGTCGCCCTTGTCGTTGGTAGCATCCCACTGGACCGTGTAACGGCCGGCGTTTCGATGCTCGTTGACGAGCGTCCTCACCACCTGGCCGAGCATGTTGTAGATCTCCAGTATCACATCAGCGGCCTCAGGCAGCTGATACTTGAGCGTCGTCTCCGGGTTGAACGGATTCGGGTAGTTGTCCGCCAGAGCGTAAACCTCTGGACGGGTCTGGATCCGAACCGAAACCGGAGTCGGCACCGCGTTCACGCCGTAGCCGCCGTCGCGCAGGGCAGCATCGGTGATCTCGATGTAGCTGTCCTCGATCTCCGCTTTGCTGCGGAAGATGAGGTTCAACCCGAGGTCACCCTCGCTGACCGCATCGCCGAAGGCGCCAATCGAAACCTGGCCATCGGCTCCCGGGATGACCTGCGGACGAGCCAGCACGTCTTCACCCAGGATGTTGTTGTCTACCTGCGCGCCGACGAACTCGAGGAGGGCCTCGTCGTAGTTGACGGTGAGGCCGTACCCCTGCAGCTCGACGTAGTCTTCCAGGCTGACCGCGAGAGCCATCTCTTCACCGATGCGCGGCACCTCGGTGCCGGCGTCGATGTAGAAGCGCGCCTCGCTGTTCAGACCGGCCAGCATCGGAACGACCTTGCCGGAGGCGGTGATCGAACGGCCAAAGTTGTCCACGAAGATGAAGAAGTCGTCGAAGTCGACCTTGTTGTTCGGGCTCAGGTCGAAGGCCGGGTCAAAGGTCTCGGCAGTTGCATCCTGGCCGAAACGATCAGCCAGGATGAAGAAGTCGTCGAAGTCGACGCGGTTGTCGACGCCGAAGAGGCCCAATACGAGCTTGCCATCCTGATCGCGCACGTTGTTCCGCACTGAGACCGCGGAGCTCTGCAGCTCGGAGGACGCGATGTTGTCGGCGTCCCGTGGTTTGACTTGGTAGACGTACTGCATCCCGTTGAAGACCGTTTCATCCGCGAAGGAGGTCTCCCCCGGTCCCGCCTCGCCGATGAGTGCGAAAGCGCCACTACCTGCCTTGCGATAGATATTGTAGCCCCTAACTCCCGGCGTGGTGTAGATGTTTGCACCACCGATCGCCTGCGGCACGGCCTGCGTCAGCAACTGGTCGTCCGGAGACTTGGACCACTTCAGCGTGATGCTGCCGCCGGCGTCGCTCGGCGTGTCGAGCGCCTTGAGGTAAGCAACTGGGGCGGGCGCAATGTTGTCCACCGACCGCACCAGGTTCGAAACCGTTCGGAGCGAACGCACAACGCTGCCACCAGTCTTGAGGCGCGGCACGATGCCCTGCTCGCCAAAGGCCAGGGCCTCCGGCGTGAGGGTCGCGAAGACCGGCGCATCCGCACTGACCCGCGCCAGCTCCTTGCTCTTCATCATGGTCTGTGCCATCAGCTCGTACGGCGAGCTGATGTTGTCGCTGACGTCGAATGCCTTCTTCGCCGTCACGCCTCCGCGGACGGAGGAGACTGCGAATCGCGAGTCGTCGCCGTCCAGCGTCGCCACGACCACGTACATCACGGCGGCGCCAGGTGTCGGAGCGGCAGAGCCCCAGGCGGTCCATACTTTCGTCGGCTCGTCCAGCGACACAAGGGCCGTCGCCGCGCCGGCGCCGTAGGTAACGGTGATCTCGCGCTCGATGAGGTACTCGTCGAGAGAGGCGTGATCACTCGAGGCGTCGAAGGTCAGCAGCACGAAGCCACCCTGGTCGCCGTCGCCGCTGGCGCCCATGAAGTCCCCGGCCACCGTGCTGTCCGGGCCATCCAGATTGATCGCGGCCGGCCCACTGTTCACGTAGATGCTATCGCTGCCCGACACGAAGTCATCGCTGGCCTCGTCGACGCTCACGATATCCCTGACTCTGATCGTGTGCGTGCTACCCGAGGCAAAGACAGCGTCGAACCAGCCAGAGCCCTTCTTTATCGCGAGTGCACCTGTTGGAAGCTGTGCGCCCGCGACGTTGCTGGTGACCTCGACGAAGCGGTTATCCGTAAGGCGTGCATTGCCGAACTTGTCGGCCAGCGTGACGTTCACGCGAAACGTCTCGCCCTGATCGACGCTGTCCGGCGCATCGACGGTGATCGCACTGTACACCTCTGGATCGTAGGCAAGGACATCGGACAGGGCGCCTGCCCACATGGTATCCGCGTCGATGACGGACACGGTCAATGTCTCCGGTGCTGTCTCGTTTTTCAGCGTCACCGTCTGCTGACCGACGACGAACTCAGTTGCGGTCAGGGTCCAGGTGGTGTCGCTTGTGCTGACGGTGCCATCGCCGGTGATAGAGCAACCAGCGCACGAACTGTCTGACGACACCGTCAGGATGGCGTCTGATGCAAAGGTGACGGCCGTCGCGTCGTCGACATCGACCGCCTTGATCCTGACGAGAAGCTCGGCCCCGGCCAAGAAGGGATTGTCCTTGCCGACGCCCTGGACAATGGACAGCTCGGCGGCATCGACCACCTCGACAAGGAACCTGGCGATCGTCGGCGCCTCGAACTCGACGTTGAAGTGCAGAGTGTCGGGACCTGACAGGGCGAAGTTCCCCGCGAGGTCTCGCCCGACGATGGTGATCTCGTAGTCTGTATCGTCGGTTAGAAACGGCCCGGAAAGGATCGTCTGCTCGGTCACATCCGCCAGCTGAGCTGTGCTCAACACGAAGAAAGTGTCCTTGTTCGCCGGGCTAATATCGTCAAAGAAGATCTTGACGCTGTCAGCGGCTTCGCTCAGCGCGAAGGTCACGTTGGCCGTCGTCGCGTTGATCGTGTCCCGGCGATCGACGCCCACGGGGCCAAAGGAGGCCTTTGTCGGGAACCGGCGCTTGAAGGTGAGATCGGTGACGTCGACGACGACGTCGGTGCGGGTGATGGTCGCACCCGTGTTACCGGCGAGATCGGTGGCGGTAAACTGTATATCGTAGGTGCCGTCCACGATCTGCTCGGGGGCGGGGTCGGGGGCGGGGTCGGAGGCGGGATCTGGCTCGAACGATTCGCCGTCAGCCACCGACGTCATTCGTCTGTCATTGATGGCACCCGCCACAAACTCCTCGTTCGTGACGAGATTGCCGGCCGAATCAGTCGCGACCGCGCTGAAGTCGCCGTAGGTACGCTCGTCGCTCCCGAGCGCGTCATGTAGAAACTTGGGTGCTACCCCGGCGGCTTGTGCGACGTTGTAGATCGTACTCGAGCCAGCGAACTCGATCTTCAGGTTTCTGAGATCTTCGTCGGGGAACCACGAGAGGAGCGGGTCCTCATCGGCCGCATCAAGGGCGGACCCGTCGCTGTCTACGTTGCGCGCATCGGCGTTGTCAGCCTCGTTCGTGCTGCCATCGGAGATGGTCTCGCCATCCGCGGGCTCGATCCGATTCCCCTTTGTCGGCTCGTCGGGGTCCTCGTCGGGGTCTACGGCAACCGAAAGATCGGGGTCTGTCGAGTCGACGAGAAAATCAACGGGGCCCACAACGCCTAACGCTACGACGGCGTCGCCACTGAATGGGTTGCGGTTCTGCTCACCGCCCACCACGTCGCTACTCCTGTTGCCGGCGCCGTCCACGACGAAGAGCCTGACCGAGTCGAGGGCGGCCGCGGTCGGGGAGATATTGGCAAAGTCCCCTCTGGCGATCCTTGTCGCGTGGATCAGCACCGGACCGGCCTGATTCTTGTCGACGACGGACTCGGTGCCGAAGATATCAGCCACCAGTGTGAGATCCGAGGTCGGAGCCTTGATCGCATTCTCCCGAGGTCCGGGACCGGCGATGTCATCTTTGTTGAGATCAATAATGACCCTGAGCTGATCGCCGGCCCTACCGACGTCTCTCACAAAAGGCGCGACGGTGAATCCCGCGACCTGTACGGCAGCACCGGGTGAGCTGTACCTATTGCTCGTCCCGTCGGAGAACCGGATATAAACCTGACCTGCCGACCCCTCGCCATCACCGGGATCGATCGAAATCCCATCCTGGCTTGGCCGATCACCGTCTATGGTGACGCTGCTCTTCGGGTCGCTGATCACGATTGCGCTGTACTGTTGCGCCACAAGGGCGCCGTTGTCGAAGGCGACTGTGGCGACGCGGACTTCGTCGACCGTCCCGGCGCTGGCCGGAACCTTTAGGGCAATCGTGAAATTGTAGGTATCGGCTGTTCTGGCATCTTTCGCAGAAGTCGCAGCCGCCGCGGTGTTGGCGTCGCCGAAGACGCCGTCGAGAGGCAACCCCGTCGCTTTTGAGCCCTGAGGGGAGCCCTTCAACTGCCTGGCGGCGACGAAGCTTGGTGCGTTGGCCCTCGCCATCGACGTCCTCGAGGGGTGCCCCGTCAGGGAAGAGAGCCTCAGCGCCACCGTTTGCAACACATTCAGGCTGATTGTGACTTCTTCCTGCTCCTCCGTTGCCAGCCGCAGCGCTTCCAGAATCTCATCGTCCGGGCTGCTCGAACTCGGTAGCGTCGAACAAAACATCGAAAGCCCTCGCTTCCGCACCGCCGCTGACGAGCCATGCCAGCACCTGCAGATCTGCATCGGCGCTCGACTGGAACACCGACACCTCAACCGTGACGGTGCTGTCGATCCCGACCTTGGTGCTCGAGTCCGGGCTCGTGATCGTCGACGAGTTGATAATTGGCTGTGCACCCGCCGTGCCGACGCACGTCAGGCCGAAGGCGAGGCCCAACAGTCCAACCGATATTCGCTTCCCGATCGTCATCTCATCTCTCCTAAGCTGTAAGTACCTCGTGAAGGTTTCTGGCAATGTCGTCCTGTGACGCATTCATCTCGTAACGTGTCGTAAGCCTACGCCGTAGTGAGAACTCGCTAACCTGCTTAACCAACCGTTGGAAACGCCGGTTGACCACGTTCCTCCTTTCTGGCAACAGACCGACCAGCATGGCCCTATCGCGCATGAAATAGGCGTACCTTCCCATGGAGGAAGCCTAATGATAGACAAATCAAAAGCGAGTGTCAAGCACTTTTTCTTAGGGGATTATATACTTGTCTCAGCAGGTTCGCCGTCCTTGCTGGCCTTCGGCTTAGGCGGGAGGTTCATGGAATTACTGGCAACACGGGCAGCTTCGGCGTGAACTTCAGGGGGAATGGAATTCCAGACTTCCAAATCAGCGCCCGGCGGCGGATCGGGAACGGGTAGTGGCTCTGTCATGGTGCAACTCCCACTAAGAACAAGGGGAACGGCTGGAACTCCCCGGCCTTGTCGAATGACATTCAACAGGCCGCGCTCGAAACATGGGACACCTGAAGACATTTGCCGTTCAAGTTCTTTCATGGGTAAAATCTCGATCCCAACGTCAATACATCGAGAAACGATGCGCATTTAGTGTCCGCCACTTGGTAATGATGGACCGAAAATCGGTTTGCCCATTGGTCGCACCTTCAAGGTTCCCGCTTCCAGGCTGTCAATTCTTTCAGATGCAATCGCAATGTAATCCTCCTTTATGTCGCAGCCAGACGACCCGACTCCGAGGTAGGGGTCGAACACCTTATCGCTCTTGTTCGTCATTGACAAGACGAGGCGTTCCACCAATTCAACGGGAAACTGGCAGGGATGACTAGTCTTCTCGGGGTGATTGCTTTTTACATTGGGAATCATCCAAACGCCGGATGGATTTTTGCCTTTAGGATTGCAAGACAACTGTCCTGCTTTTGCACCCTTGAAGTGTTTTTTCCCTGGATATTTAGGTGGAACACGGAATAGGATTGAGATTCCACGTGTAATCGTCTCCCTTGGTCCACCAATTTATGGTCTCGTATCTCCCCGACAATAGACGGGTACAGTGCAAGCCATGTCCAAAGTGCCAAACGATTCTATTTCTCAGCTTCAATCTTTGCGAAATAAAGACAGGATACAGAAACGTATCCAAAGGGACGATCTCGCCGTTTTCGACATAGTTGCCTACCTGTAAGGATTCCCTGGAAGACTCGTACGACTTCCCGAGGTTGTAGGGGGGCGATGTGACGATGAGCTTGGAAACTCCATCATCTAAGCCGGCCATGAATTCCAAGTTGTCTTGGCATTCAATAACGGCCTGCTGTAATTCGGTCCGGCTCATGATACCAGTTCCTGATACATAAGCCTTTTTCCGACCATACCGGCGAAAAGCCGTTGCATCTGCTCGATGGTGTCCTTCTCGCGGATATTATGGCGACCGGCGAACTCCTGCACGTAGCGGTGCAGTTGCTTTACGCTCATGCGGTGATAGGTACCGTGAAATCCCCGCTTCATCATGGCCCAGAAGCTCTCCATGCCATTAGTATGAGCTTGCCCTCTGACATATTCACCGACCGAATGCTTGACCGATTCGTGGCGGGTAACGAAATCAAAGTCGGAGTAGGCTGTGGCGTCGTCGCTGTAGAGCGTTGCGCCCTCCTGTATGTCCCGCTTGGCGAATTCCTGCAATGTGTCGGTGCGAGTATCCGGCACTACGGCTGCGGCCACCTGCTTGGTTTTCCGGTCCTTCACGCCAGCGACCGCCGTTTTTCCGACAGTGCGCCTCGACCTGCGTTGAGCTTCTTGTCGGCGTGCTTGCTAGCTTCCTTGCCGCCGAAATATGCTTCATCGATTTCCACCGGGCCAGCCAGCGGTGATTCGGGCTTCTCGTAGGCTTCCCGGATGCGGTGGAGCATGAACCACGCCGATTTCTGCGTAATCTTCAAGTCCCGGTGGAGCTTCATGCTGGAGACTCCTTTCAGGCTCTACAGGTGCAAGAAAATTCCCACCACCCATTTCTTGCAAGGGGATCTTCGACCGCTCCATGACGGTGCCCGTACGGACGCTGAAATGTTTCCGACAAACCCCGCACCAGTAGGGCATCGGCTTGCGCTTCGGGGCTTCCTTGCACTGATCGCAGCATCCGCATCGCGGGCAAGCCAAACCGCTGGCCCAACGCTGATCCTCGAACCACTTTTCCGCCATCCGGTCGTCCGGGAACATTCGGAACAACTCGGTGGGGGCGATGCCTTCTCGGTAGTGTTTGCCAGGGGCTTGATTTGCCATATACTCAACTCCTCCAACCACTTACAGAGATACGCAATGGAGCTTGCTATGTCAAGTATGTGTTCCGCTTCAACCGCCGCCGCTCCCGCAGCCGTGGCATGGTGTTTTACCGAGTGCTCGAACTGGCCGTCGCCCACGAGCCGATGCGCTATGAGGATCTCATTGCCAGCCAACGACCGAAGAAGATGCCCCCCGTGCCGCCCAAACGGCGAGGCCATCCCACGAGCCTGAAGCGCCCGCGAGCGAAACGACCGTGGAGGTCCGCTGAACGCCAGATTGACGCCGTGAGGTAGTCCGGTTAAATGGTTACCCCCAACAGAGGTTATTCCCATCTCGATGACGGCCCGCAAACGCCGTCATCGGTTTTCTGGAAGGCCCCTGGCCCGCCCCAGAATCTTCGAGTAATTATACCGGCCCGAGCGGCGTGATACGGTGACAGCTGTCACCGTTTGAAAAAAAGGATAATTCCTTTTCCGGGCCTGATAGATTCTGCACCTCGCGGCCCCGACATTCCAGGTAACACAAATAATTACAACCACATACAAGTGAACCCCCGATCGCCTGCCGGCATGCGGTGTAAATCGCCTCGGGCGGCGCGGGGCTCCGTGTCCCGGCTCATCGGTTTCATCGACATTCATCTTGATGATACAGTTCCAATCTATTGAATTAACAGCACTTTAGATACGTCGACAAAGTCCGGAGTCCGCAACTGGACGAGATAAAGCCCCGTGCCGACCGCTCGTCCCTCCTGGTCCAGGCCTTTCCAGCGGATCCGATGCCTGCCCGGCCTCAGGCTCTCCGCCAAAAGCGTTTGCACAGGCCGACCGAGCAGGTCGTAGACTCGCAGTGAGACGCGGGTCTTTTTTGGCAGAAAGAAAGAGATGGTCGTCTCGGGGTTGAAGGGGTTCGGATACGCCGGGTAGAGAGCGTACAGGGTCGGCAGCGGTTCGACCTCGATCGCCGGCGGCAGCCAGGCTCTTTCCGTGATCCCATCGACATGCCCGAGGCTGGTTTCCAGGCGGATGGTGGTGGCCTGCGAGGAGCGCCGCTCGAAGACTGCCTTACCCATGTCCCCGTTGTCCTCGCTCGCCAAGCTACCCCGGTCGCCGGCAGCCGAAACGGCGAGAGCGACCCGACCCGATTCCCCGTTCACCGGCAGCCAGATGAGCGGCTCAGACGATTGCTCAGGGACGAAGTCGCGAAACCTGAGGATATCCGGATCGGTCTCCATGATGACGGCGAAGCCATCGAGCGCAGCAGCCCCGGAGACGGTGGTGAAACAAAGGACAACTTGATCCGCTATATCTGTATCGGTCGCGAGCTCGAACAGCTGCCTCTCTGCGATGGGAGCGCGTGGCGGCAGAAGGCGCTTTCCGAGTGTCGTGCCGAAGAGGTCGGCGAACTCGAAGAAGTCGTCCAGGTCGACGAATCCACTGCCGTCGAGATCGTACAGCGGGTTTGTCGATCCGAAGTGATCTCCGAACTTGAAGAAGTCGCTCAAGCCGACGACGTTGTCGCCGTCGAAATCTCCGCGCAGGACGGGCGCCGAGATCTGTGCGCTCAACTCTCCATCGAGAACATCGTCGGCGCCCTGGTCCGCACTGAGCAGACGGACGGAAAGCAATCGCAGCTGAGCGACATCTCCGGTGGCAAAGCTCGCGCCTACCGTGAGGGAGAAGGTCCCCAGTAGCCCGTCGCCATCCACGCCTGATGCCCCGGCCTGAGACGCCACCCTGATGTCGACGGTCGATGCCGTCGGCATTGCCACGGTTGGCACCGGGGAGGAGCCGCCAGCTTCTAGCAGATTCTCGTCGGCGTTGCTGAGCTGGAACTCGTCGAAACTGATCTGTGCGGGGTCGTACTCGAGGGTGAAACCGTACTCTATAAGTAGGAGCGCTTCGGTGGCGTACACCGAAAGCTCGATCTGCTGACCCGCGGCGGCTGTCTGGTCGACGGCGGCCTGGTCTCCGGCACTCGGATCGAGGTCGAGGGTGAGGCGGGTCGGAACGGTCGCGGTCGCCGTCATTGGAATCGACACCGAGCCGCGATCGGGATCGTTGGTAGCAAAGGACAGCGTCGTTTCGCGCACCCCGCGCCCCGTCGGTGCGAAGCGGAGCTCGAGAGTCGTCGCGCTTCCCGCCGTGAGCGTGCTCGTTCCGAACAGTGCCGAGAACTGGAGGTCCGGCAGCTGCAGGTCGGATATTTCGAGGTCCTGCTGGCCGCCGTTGTCGACACCAAGCACAACGAGGCCCTCCTCACCGAGATCGACGGACCCGAAGGCCACCGTGTCCACATCCACCACGATCCTCGGAATGAGGCGCCCGTCGACGACCCAGACGACGGAGGTCGTGTCGATGCCGTCGTTGACGTGGACCTGCACCGTGTCGACGGTTTCCGCACTCACTGTGTGAGACAGTGAAGCAGTCGTCTCCGCAGCCTGCTCCGAACCGTTCACCAGCCAGGTATAGGCCAGCTGATCCCCCTCCTCGTCACTCGCCGTGACACTCAACGTCTGGGACGTTCCCGCCGCGGCTATGACGAGGGAGTCGGCCGGGCTCTGCTGGGCGATGAAAGGCGCGTCATTCACCGCCTGGACCTCGAGCTGGTAGGCTTGGTCGGCGCTGGCTCCCGACGAATCGGTGACGGTGATGGTCACGGTATGGGAGCCCGTATCCGCCACGGTCGGCGTCCACTCAATGCGGCCGCCCGCGTCGATGGTCAGCCCCTGCGGACCCGCCAATGAGTAGCTGACGGAGCTGCTTTCCTCGTCGGCGGCGACGACATCGTAGCTGTAGAGCGCGTCCTCGAGTGCCACCGTGACGGGGTCGCTGGAAATAACCGGCGCATCGTCCACTTCGCCGACCTCGATATCGAAGGATTGGACGGCGGTGTCGCCTTCCTGGTCCCTTACCTCGATCTGAATGGAATTGTTGCCTACGTCTCCTTGTTGCGGCGTCCACGTCAGCAGGCCCTGGCCGTCTATCGTCATCCCCGCCGGCGCCGTCAGCAGAGAGTAGGTCGGATCGTCGGCCGGATCCGGGTCGCTGACGGCGATCTGATACTCGTACGCCTCGTCCTCCGTAGCCGCCAGAAGAGGCGTGCTCGTGATGGATGGGGGATCATTTACGTTCAGGACGGTGAGCGTGTAGCTGTGGATCGTCGTTGCGCCCCTCGCGTCCAGGATCTGCACCTCTACCGTCGCCGCTCCCACATCACTCTGGGTTGGAGTCCAGCTGACCACCCCGCCGGCGTCCACGGCAACCCCCTCGGGACCGCTGATGAGACTGAAGGTGAAGCTGTCCCCATCGGCGTCGGTAGCCAGCACCGGGTAGCTGTAGGCCGCGTCCTCGAGGGTGCTCGTGACGGGAGTGCTGGTGACGAGCGGCGCCTCATTCTCCGGCTTGATGCGGAGGCTGAAGTACTGCCTGCCCTCCACGTTCGTGCCGGTGACGAAAATGCCGACGAGAAAACTGCCCGTATCGGCGATCGTCGGCACCCACTCGATCGGTGGTCGCTCTCCGTTGAAAACCGATGCCATGGTGGCCGGTCCCTGCAGGACGTCCACCCGCTGGATCGTCGTCAGCTGGCTCGTCGTGACGTCGAAGACGTAGGTCTGGCCGCCCTTCGCCACGGTGTCCGGCAGAGACGTGATCTCGAGCTCGTCGTATGCGCCGGATGCCTGATTTCCCGCATTCGCCGGTCCGCCGGTGCTACCGACATCGTTCGGAGTGTTGTTGATATCGTCGAGAGCTACCACCGGATAGCCGCCGTCTATTGCCGGCGAGGTTCCGTTCAGGATGAAGTTCCTGAAGGGGGATGCGGGGCTGAGCAACTCCGGGTCGGCGTACTGGTTGGAGCCGGCGCTGGCGGCCGTTGAGAACAGCGGGTCCAGCGCGTTGAGGTCGTCAATGGCGCCGGTCGTGTCCGGCATAAAGGAGAACTGCAGGACAGGCGGCTTGGGTGTCGTGCCCGGTTCGGTTTCGGCAACCCGAAGCGGATAGCTGAGAAGGTGGTCGATCTTCGAGGGGTCCTTGACGTTGACCCGAATCTGGTAACGTCCGGTATCGGCAATCGCCGGCGTCCACCTGACGCGGCCGGCCACGTTCACCGTGTCCTCGTCCACTCCGGCCGGAATTTCCAGCGCCTCGAACCCGTAGAATTCCCTGTAAGCCCCCACGTCGATGAAGAAGTCGTGTGTCTCTCCGATGAGCAGCAGCGTATCCGGCGAGTCGGGCACGATGTCTGGGACAATGAACACGGCCGGCGCCTGCTCCAGCGTGTCGATGATCGTGCGCAGCACCTTGATGCTGTCGGCGTCGTCGTCGACGAGAAGGATGTCTGTGTCCCAGAAAATGTTGTAGCGAAGGAGCGGATCGACGGTCGTCGACTGATCCGCAACCACCGGGTCGACCCCTTCGACGAAAATGTTGCTGTTGATATCTACCCCGTTGCCGGAGGACAGGATCGCGGGCCCGTCGTTTTCGTAGAAGGAGTTGTTGCGAATGATATCGCGCTGGCTCGGATCGCTGGTGTCTGAGAACTCGTTGTGAATCGCTATCGCCGGAACGGCCTCGCCGGGCGTGGTCCCGTTCTCGGAGACGACGTTGTTGACGAAGGCGAGCCGTCCGTCCTTCACGTAGACGATGTGGCCGGACTCGGTCGCCTTGTTGAAAAAGAATCGGTTGTCGGTCACACGCAGGGAACACGCCTCGCACGACGCGATCGCGCCGCGGTCGCCGAAACCGTTGCGGAACTCGATCCCCTTAATCAGAAACTCGTCGCCGAGATTTGAGAGCTCGAAGAACTTGTGGGCACCCGCGCCTTCGAACCGCACCGATCCGCCGTCGGTCTGAAAGAAGATGTCGGGCTGGGACACGACGAGGGGAAAGCGCTCCCCATTCGTACCGTGCCGATACGTCCCCGCGGCGATCTGGATGATGTGGGGACGCCCTTCGGTTATCTGGTGAGCGACGGCGAAGGCCTGGGCGATGGAGCGAAACGGCGTGTCGGGATCTTGCCCCGATTTGACGCTGCGCCGGTCATCGCCGCGCGTGGAGTCGCCGTCGACGTAGAACTTCAGGGCGCCGGTTTCAGAGACCTGGAGCTGCAACGAAAGGGCGAGGATGGGAAGAAAGTGGAGTCGACGCACCGGGATGGCGAGGCGTACTCGCAGGTGTTGGGACAGGGGGAAAAAGATCGCTGGTTTGGGCACCGATCGATCGATCCTTGATAAGCTAAACTATCAGTAATGTCAAGAAGTTATGCAACCTCATCGGGAATTCCAAGGACTCTCCGCCGCCGCTGGGTCCGGCCCCAATGGAGGCGCCCGGCTGGTTTCGACCACTTCGCCACTCACCGCGTTCGAGCACCTCGATCCGGATATTCAATGGCCAAGAGTCGGGGGGCCCGTCGGGGGCCCCATTGTCGCGAGGATTCCCTCGTATATTAAGCATATTAGACGACTGGCCCCTTACTCTGGCTACCCTCCGATGAAAGACGAACGCGCGACCACCCGCCCGCCGGGAGCCGGCATTCACGTGACGGCCGAATCGGCTGTCGCCTACACCGACGGCCGGATTCCCGAGCAGTATGTTCTGGACGCCCTGCGGTCTGCCACCGATGTGAGCGCCGACTCCGACGAGCTGATGGGGTCGGTCAAGAACTGGCCCTCCTACTATCACCTCGGTGTCGGCCGCAGCGTCATCATCAGATGCCTCGACCTGCCCTCACAGGCTCGGGTGCTCGAGATCGGCGCAGGGTGCGGTGCCATCACTCGCTATCTCGGCGAGAATTTCTCCTCCGTGGACGCCATCGAGGGCAACCCGGACCGGGCCCGTATCGGGCGCGAGCGCTGCCGGGACCTCGACAATGTCACTGTAACGGCGGCGGATCTCAGATACGTCGAACTCGAACCCGTGTACGACGTCGTCGTCGTGGTCGGGGTGCTCGAGTACGCGCCTGTCATGTTTTCGGACAGCGCCGATCCGCGCGCCGCCTGTGTCGCCTTTCTCGAGCGGGCGGCGAGCGGCCTCGCCGAAGATGGCCGTCTCGTCCTCGCCATCGAGAATAAGATCGGGGAGAAATACTGGAGCGGGTGTGCGGAGGATCACACGGGGCGCCTCTACGACGGGATTCATGGCTATCCGGCGCGCCGCTCGCCGATTACCTTCTCTCGCCGGGAGCTGGCAGAGCTCCTGGTCGAGGCGAATCTGCCCTCAACGCAGCTCTACTTCTGCTTCCCGGACTACCATTTCGCAACCACCGTATTCAGCGATGTGGGAGACGAGTCCGGCCTCTACCTGCACAATTGGATCGACTACCCCTTCAAATCACTGGCCCGCATGCGCAAGTATTCCTTCCACGAGGGCCTCGCTGCCCGCACTCTTGCGCGAGCGGGCCTGTTGAGGCAATTCGCCAACTCGTTCCTGGTGGTGGCGGCTCGACCCGGTTCGTCGCTCGCCGAGCCCCGATGGGCGGCGAAGAAGTTCAACATGCGGCGCCCCCTGGAACTGCGATCCGTCACGACGCTCGTGGTGGAGCCGGAGATCGGCATCGACAAGGAGCCCCTCGATGGCAACTCGACGACGGTGACCGATCTGCCCGGCCTCCGGCTCGAGCAGCGGCTGGCCGACTCGAGGTGGCACCCTGGTGACCTGCTCGATTTCGAGCTTTTCCGTCTTTCACTCGGTGACGATTTCGAGGCGGCGGCGAGAGTTCTGTTCGTGCGCTACCACGAGGAGCTGGTCAAACACTGGGCCACAGCCGATTCGGATGACGATGGGTTTCCACTGTTGAGAGCCGGCGCGCACGACTGCGTCTTTTCCAATATCGTCGAGCGGGATGGCGAGTGGCAGTTCGTCGATGAGGAGTGGTACTGGGACGCCGGCGTGCCTGTCGACTTCGTGCTCTACCGCTGCATCCGGTTCTGCCTGTACGAATTCGGCCTCAGCGAACGCGCCGGCATCGCCTGGATTCATTCTCTCTATCCTGCCTATGGCGGCGCGCGACATCGCCGCAATCGAGAGCGTGCGGACCTCATTCAAGAGACAACTGTGGGACAGATGAACCCGAAGCTGATTCTGAGTGGCCTGCAGCAGGTCAGCAGGAACGAGCTCGTTTGGGGCCTGCTGGGCAGACTCTGGACCCTCACACCCCATCCCGTCCGCGCCTTTATTCGGAATCGGCTGTAACAGTCCTGCTACAAGCTGTAACAGTCCTGCTACAAACTAGTGTATTGTCGTACAAATAACTTGTACTAGTACAGTTGTGTGGTTAAGTTTCATCCAGACCTATTCCACAAACAAGGAACGGAGGAAACTCATGCCACGCGGACGCTTTCTTCCACCTCTCGAAATGACGGGGCAAACTCGGCAGCAATTGGAATCAATGGCCAAATCTCGATCCCTGCCGCACGGTTTGGTGCGACGCGCCGAGATC
Source organism: Candidatus Latescibacterota bacterium (assembly GCA_965205655.1). Taxonomy (GTDB): domain Bacteria; phylum Latescibacterota; class UBA2968; order UBA8231; family UBA8231; genus CBDBIJ01. The sequence continues at coordinate 18,039 of CBDBIJ010000058.1, read as the reverse complement.
GTGTTGCTGGCCGCCGAGGGATGGCCCAACAAGGCCATCGGCGAAGCTGTGGGGCTGTCACAAGTGACCGTCGGCAAGTGGCGTCGTCGCTTCGTGGAAAACGGCCTCAACGGGTTGTACGACGAGCTGCGACCCGGTGCGCCCCGATCGATCTCGGACGAACAAGTGGCCGAGGTGGTATACAAGACACTGAAGACCAAGCCGGAGGACAAAACCCAGTGGACGGTGCGCTCCATGGGCGAGGAGACCGGCCTGACCAAGGACGCGGTCCATCGCATCTGGCGCACATTCGGCTTACAGCCGCACCGGACCCAGAATTTCAAGCTGTCCACTGATCCTTTCTTCGTGGATAAGGTGCGCGATGTTGTGGGCTTGTATCTCAACCCGCCCGACCATGCCGTCGTCCTGTGCGTTGACGAGAAGAGCCAAGTGCAGGCTCTGGAGCGCAGTCAGCCGTTGCTGCCGGCTGGGCCTGGGCTACGCGGAGGGCGTCACCCACGACTACAAGCGACACGGCACCACAACGCTGTTTGCCGCTCTGGATGTGGCCACCGGTGAAGTCCTGACTCAGTGCAAGCCTCGTCATCGCCATCAGGAGTTTTTGCAGTTCCTACGCCATATCGACGCGAACGTGCCTGCGGATCTGGACGTTCACTTGATCGTCGACAACTACGGCACCCACAAGTACGCCAGCGTCAAGAAGTGGTTGGCCAGCCGGCCCCGATTCCACCTCCACTTTACTCCGACCTACGCCTCGTGGCTCAACCAGGTCGAGATCTGGTTCAACATCATCACGCGGCGAGCCATCCGGCGTGGCTCATTCCGCAAGGTCAAAGAGCTCATTCAGAGGATCGAGCGCTACACCGACAAATGGAACGCCAACGCCCATCCCTTTGGGTGGACGGCCACGGCCGACTCGATCCTTGCCAAGGTCAAACGACTATGTCAATGTATTTCTGCGACGGAACACTAGCGGTTGATCCAGTTAGGATTGCGGGACATTGGAACTAGCGTTTTGAGGCCGGGGCTCGTATCCTTCTCCTGAGGCCCCTTTGTCAGGAGAGGAGATCGACATTGCCCACGAAGAAATACATCGTCACGCTGACAGCAGAGGAGCGAGCTCACCTGCACGGTTTGATCTCGAGGGGGAAGGCGGCGGCCTACAAACAACGGCACGCGAGGATCCTGCTGAAGACGGACCAGGGTCCGCATGGTGAGCACTGGACCGATGAGCAGATCGAACACGCGCTCGACGTGCATCCGAGCACGGTGGAGCGTCTGCGCCAGCGGTTTGTGGAAGAGGGCGTCGAGGCGTCGCTGCTGCGCAAGGAGCAGAAGAATCGGAAAGCAAAGAAGATCGACGGCAGAGCCGAAGCCCATCTGGTGGCTCTGGCCTGCAGTGAGCCCCCCGAGGGGAGGAGGCACTGGACCCTGAAGCTGCTGGCAGGACGCCTCGTGGCCTTGGAGCTGGTTGACAGTGTCAGCCCGGAAACGGTCCGCAAGACGTTAAAAAAAACGAGCTGAAACCTTGGCGGCGGGAGATGTGGTGCCTGCCGGGCAAACCCAGTGCCGAGTTCGTCTGCGCGATGGAGGACGTGTTGGATGTCTATCAACGGCCGTACGACTCGAAGCACCCGTTGGTTTGTCTGGACGAAACGTGCAAGCAGTTGATCGGCGAAACGCAGCGGCCCCTGCCGGTGGCGCCTGGGTGTCCGGCACGGTATCACCATGAATACGTCCGCAACGGGGTCGCCAACGTCTTCATGATGCTGGAGCCCTTCACGGGTCGCTCCCACGTCCGAGTGAGCGAACGGCGCACGATGAGAGACTGGGCTCACACCGTCAGAGATCTCGTCGACGTCCACTACCCTGAGGCGGAGGAGATCACGCTGGTGATGGACAACTTGAGCACTCATAAGAAGGCGGCCCTCTACGAGGTCTTCGAACCGGAGGAAGCCAAGCGCATCGCTGACAAACTCGACATCCACTACACCCCGACACACGGCAGCTGGCTCAACATGGCCGAGATCGGACTGAACGTGCTCTTCCGGCAATGCCTCAATCGTCGCATCGCGACGATCCAGCAGTTGGGAAAACACGTGAAGGCCTGGCTCACGGAGCGCCTCGAAAACCCGCCCGTCATCAATTGGCGTTTCACGACGGCGGATGCACGAATCAAGCTCAAGCGTCTCTACCCCGCACTGCTACCTAGTTGAACCACTAGGTGACAGATGACTTAGGTGACAGATGACTCGTTGGATGATTCGTCGCCGGCGAGCGGCTCGCCTGCAGCCGGTCGCTGCTCTGAGGTCCCGCTTTTCGCCAGGATGCGCCTGATTTCATCGAGCACCTGCACGATCATGCGGCGGTCGAGAAGGGCCAGCACGGCGCCGTAGGCGAGCAGCATGAGGCCGCAGCGCAGCGCGAATTCCTCGAGGAGGGTGGTGCTGTCATCCCACCGGACGTAGGCAGTCCCGGCCACTGTCATGGCCGCCAGGGCGACTGCGGGAGCCAGGAAAACCTGGCGCCAAGGTACGGCGACGTAGCGGCGCACTGAGACCAGCATGCCGGTCGCTCCCATCACGGCCAGCAGCCCCATACTGTAGGCGACTCCGCGGACCCCCATGTGGATGGCCGCCGCGGGCACCAGTGGCACAGCCACCAACGCCAGCGAGCCCATAATCGCCGCCGTCCGCCGCGTTGCGCCCATAGCCCACAGCAGGCTGTAGCCCTCGTCTAACAGGGGCCGCGCGAAGGCGTAGGCGGCGAGCCAGACGACGATCTGCGCCGATCCGGCCCACTGTTCGCCGGTCAGCGATACGACCTCCGCCGCGTTGAGGACGAAGATGAGGGCGAGGGGAGCTGAGACTCTCACGATCAGGCTCAGCATGCGCCCGAATAAGTCGGCCAATTTGTCGCGATCGTTTTGATATCGCGAGTAGAGTGTGTTCGTGTAGTTGAAGATGATGTGGCTGATGATGGCGGTGGGAATCTGCATGAACCACATGGCGTGCTCGTAGAGAGTCAGCTCCCGCACCCCTAGTCGTTCGATCACAAGCCAGCCGTAGTACCACACGAACGCCTGAAGCACCCAGCCTCCCCACAGCCAACCCCCGTAGCGCAGAAGACGTCGGGTCCACTCGGGATCGAGTCTCAGTCTCGTCAGTTTGACGGGCTGGCTGTACCACACGCCAGCCACGAAGATGGCGACGTAGACCAGACTGAAGGTCGAGTAGGTCGTCCATCCACCGACGAGCAAGCTCCACTCACCCCAGCCGAGCGCAGCCGCTCCCAGGGCGGCGCTCAGCGCCGCGATGGTGCCGACCCCGTGAAAGAGAGCGAGTCGCCCGAACTCCAGACCCTGCCGCAGCAGCGCTTCTGAAGTCATGCACAGGTTGCGCAGCAAGCGCAGGGCCGCGAAGACGCATATGACGAGACTGGGCCAGCGGTATGATTCCGGTGAGATATGAAACAGTGTGCCGGCGACGGCGCACGACAGGCCGAAGACGATGAGACAGATGATGAGGTTGAGGGTAAAGTGAGTCTCTATGAATTCGCGGGTGTGGCTGCGCGCATTGCTACCCGCAGTACTACCATAATGGAGCAGGGCATGGACCTGACCGAACTGGCCCAAGGTCGACAACATGAGGAAGATGGCCATCGCGTAGACGATGTCGTCGAACACGTCCGGTCCGAGCACGCGCTTCAGCAGGAGCGTGAGACCGACGCTGGCCAGCCTGGCGCCGTAGCCACTGCCGACGGTATAGAAGAACCCCTTGAGGATTTGCTTCGGGGTGTTCACTGGCCAGCGGAGTCGGCCCGGCGCCGGGAGTTCACGAGCTCGACGAGGCCGAAAGCCGCGATCGCCAGAAGGCTCAGCGCGCTGATCCAGCGTGATATCGATGCGGTTGTGGAGCGGTAGTGGAACTCCACCTGGTGGACGCCTGCCGGAACGAAGACGGCCTGCCAGACATAGTTCGCCCGGTAGATCGCCGACTCGATTCCGTCCACGAGTGCGCTCCAGTTGGAGTGGTGGTTCTCCGAGAGCACGAGCATGCGGGGGCTACTGCACTCCACCCGCAGCTGGATCAGTCCGCCCGCCGGGTCGTAGACGAGCTTCTCGATGCGGGCGGGCGGGTGATCCTGCGCGGCGTCGGCCGCAAGCCCTTCCGGCGGTGGTTTCTCGATGATGACTTCGCGCCTCAGGTCCAGCGCTCCCGATCTCAAAACGCCTACGATCTGTTCTTCTTGAGTCATGACGCGCGCGGCCGGGGGGGCGTAAAACCAGGGCATGGCATCCGGGTTTTCGTACAACTCGAGACCGTCGGCGGCAAACGCCGCCGGGAAGGCTTTCACCGCGAGCTGCAGGCCGCGCGGTGCCACGAGGTAGCGCGCGTTGAGCAGGTTGATGAGCGGGTGAATGGCGCCGAGGAGCGCGTCGTCGGAATGTGGAATCCGGCTCTGGGGGTCGCGGTGTTTCTGTCCGAGCAGCGAAATCACGTGGGCGATCTCCCCGTGCAGTCGGTCGTAGCGTCTGATGGTGAAATCGTGAAACCCCGTCACCGAGGGGATTCCGTGGAGCCGATACCCGGGGTGAGTCAGGAGGTCGTAGCGCGCCAGTGGCAGGACGCGGAGCAGCTCCCCCTCGCTCTCGAGGAAGGCGACGGTGCGGCGATTCTCCATGCGCATATCCGGGTATCGCTTTGGATTCTCGTACTTGAAGAAGAGTTGATTGATCCTCCAGGTGTCCGCCGCTGTGAGCGCACACAGCCCCAACGCCACCGGGGCGACGGTCAGTTGTCTGCGGGCCTTCAGCCAGAGAAGCGCCGTACAGGCGACTGTCGCGAGTGCGGTGTAGAGCGCACCGCGGGCGAGCCATTCGCTACCAGTTTGCAGAATCTGGCTCTTGTGGGGCGACACCTCCGCGTAGAGCAGCGCCGACCACCCCTCGCTGATCGCCGCGGGGGCGAGGCATACGAGCAGAGCGATTCCGCTCAGGACGGCGCCTACCTGCAGTGTCTTCTTCCCCAGGCGCTGGTCGGCTTGCTCGTTCGTCAGGAATCGATCGAGGCAGGCGGCGGCCATCACGCAGGCGGGAAAGGCGAAGAGAAAGGCGATCATGCCGGGGGTTCTCAGGACCTTTCCCCCCGGTATGAGGTGGTACATGATCCAGTGGACGGGTGTGTGCGGTCCGAGGGCGTAGGCCAGGGCGAACACGAAGAGGAAAAGCATGAAGATGAAGTGGTGGCGCAGCTCGGTGAAGCGCTCGTCTGGGCTACTCCACCGACGCCGCATCTGGCTCGCGTAAACAAGGGCCAGCAGAAGGACGGAGATGCCAAAGTATTCCGAGTTCAGCTTGGCGTCGTTGCGGCCCCAGTAGTAGTCGCGACCACTTTGCGGATCGGTGAACCCGCCCCATTGCGGCACCAGAAGTGAACCCACTTCCTCGGGGTGCAGCGACCAGCTGCGGGCAAACTCGAGTTGCTCGGCCGCCGTCCTTCCCTGCTGCCCCCCGGCCCGCTTCGACTCTCCTTTGGAGTAGAAGTAGGAGGGCCACAACCCCTCCGACCCGAGGCCGAGCCCCAGTGCCACAGCGCCGGCGAAGAGTGCGGTTCGGCTCAGCAATCGTCGGCGGTCCGCGCCTGCTGCGTAGAGGGTGATGAGCTTGAAGAAGAAGTAGAAGCCGATTCCCCACAGCGCGTAGTAGAGCATCTGGAGGTGGGGCGAGTAGACGGCCAGGCCGATGAGGGCCGCCAGGCCCGCGAAGAAGATGGGCCGACCGCGGTCCATCCCTTTTTCGAGGAGCAAGCACATGAACGGGAACAGCGCGATGACGGCCATCTTGGCGTAGTGGCCGGCAAAGGTGAAGCTGAGGAAGGTGGGCGCCGACATGAAGGCGACGCCCCCCCACAGCGACGCCCATCTGCCGAGGTTCAGGCCGCGCAGGTAGAGGAACATGCCGCAGCCGGCGAGGAAGGCGGTGAGGATGTAGCGCCAGCCGATATAGCGGTGAAAACTCGTGGTAAGGTAGATGAGGTAGGTGGGGAAGTAGCGCCAGCGCAGGTCTTCAGACTCCGGATATCCGCCCATTTTCGGATTCCACATGGACTGATCCAGCTGGCGGATCTTTTCCATCACCGGCTCTTTGCCGCGGTGAAAATCGGTGCCGCTGTCGAGGCCGCGGAGAATGTCGTCCGACAGGACGAAGTGGTGGAAATAGGCGAGGCTCAACAGCAGAAAGCAGATCGGAGCGAATATTTTTCTGTCCGAAATCGCCCGTTTGTCCACAATCGCGGCACCGGACTTTGGCGCCGCCTCCGATTTCGACGCTGCCGCTTTCGCGCCTTTCAACCTCGACATCGATACCCGGCCCTTTCGATTTCCGCCGCCGCCTGTTCGAGCAGACCCTCCTGCTCGAGAGCGATGTCGTCCCAGTCGAAGCGTTTGGCGCGATCGCGGCCCGCGGCCCCGAGCCGTCGTCGCAAGGCGGGATCGTCCAGGAGTCGACGCATGCCCTGCGCCAGGGCGTCGGCGTCTTCGGTTGGTACGAGAAGGCCTGTCTCGCCGTCACAGACAGCGTCCCTGAGCCCGTCGATGTGGCTTGCCAGCACCGCCGTGCCAGCCCCAGACGCCTCGATCGCAGTGATGCCCCATCCCTCGTATCTGGATGGCATGCATAGGAAGAGGGCGCCTGACAGCAGTTCCGCCTTTTCCTTCTCGTCCACCGATGCGCGTAGAATAATGCGCGCGCTCACTCCGGCTCTGTCGGCTCTACGCTCGAGCTCATTCAGCTGCCCGTCAGTGCCGCGGCCCGCAATGACGAGGGAGATTCCCGGTGTGTCGGGGGCGACTCGCGAGAACGCCTCGATGAGGATATCGAGCCCTTTGGTATGAAGGTCGAGTCTGCCGAAGAAGAGGATGTAGGATCCCCGCTCGGACGGCTCGGCAGCGAACAAACTGGCGTCGACCCCGTTGTGGACGCAGTGGACCTTCGTGTTCCTGTCGGTGAGTCTGCTCTGTACTTTCCGCTGAACGCTCGGTGAGACGGTAATGATCCGGTGGTAGGCCTTCAGGACCCGGCGTTCGGCCGCCACCGATACGAGACCTGCCAGAGCGTGCTTTCGCACTGCTTCGAAACCCATGAAGTGCTGGAACAGCAACACCCCTCGCTGCCGCAGCCGGCGAGGTACAAACAGTGGCGCGAATGCAGAAAACTCGTGTACCCACACGTCCCACGGCAGCTGCTTCAACCGCCTGATGGCGCTGCCGCAGAAACTCGCCCTGCTGAGGCTGTAGCTCGTGGCGATACCGACCCGAAGCAGGCGCAGGCCGTCGATCCAGGTCTCCCTGTCAGCGCCCGGAAAGGTCCCCGTTACGAGAGTGATTTCGTGTCGCTCGGCGAGTCGGCGATAGATCTCACGCCCCCGAACAGCCCCGCCCCCTCCGAGCCAGGGGTTGTCGAGATCGTCATAGGTCACGTGACAGATCTTCATATAGATGAGATCCAGCGGCGTCGTGATAGGCGGTGCGGAACGACGGACTCCTAGAGCTGTCCCTTCGTCGACGGAACGCCCTTGATGCGCTCGGTGTGCAGGGTCGCTTCGTCCAGGGCTCTGCCGAACGCTTTGAAGATGGCCTCAACACCGTGATGGTCGTTCGCGCCGCGCAACAGGTCGACGTGAAGGTTGAGACGACCGTGATCGGCGACTGACCTGAAAAACTCCTGGACGAGTGCGACCGGGAAATCGCCGATCGTTCCATCCTGAAATGCTGGAGTCAGGACGAGGTACGGCCTGCCGGACAGGTCGACGGCAACTCGAGCCAGGGCGTCGTCCATCGGCACGTACGCGTGTCCGAACCGGCGGATACCGCTCTTGTCGCCGAGGGCCTCGTTCAACGCCTGACCGAGACAGATTCCTACATCTTCTACGGTGTGGTGCTGGTCGACCTCCAGATCCCCCTTGCAGGAAAGGGTCAGATCGAAAATCCCGTGCCGGGAGAAGGCGGTGAGCATGTGATCGAAAAAGCCGATTCCCGTATCGATCTGGGCCTTGCCGTTGCCGTCGAGGTAGAGCTCGAGCTCGATCCTGGTCTCCGATGTGGCCCGCTGCACGCTCGCGCGCCGGCCGCCGGACGGCGCGTCACTTGTCGCACTCATGACGTCATCATCTCCCAGTCTCATCAGTCGCCGGGTCGTCGTCGAGCCGCACTTGCACGGCCTGTGCGTGCGCTTCGAACCCCTCGGCCCTGGCGAGGCGGACGATCTTCTGCCCCACCTGCCGCAGGCGCTGCGACGAGTATTTGAGCACACTCGTCGTCTTCACGAAGTCGTCGAGGCCCAGGGATGAGGCGTAGCGGGCGGCGCCGTTCGTCGGCAGAACATGATTCGTGCCGGCGAAGTAGTCCCCCACCGGCTCGGTCGAGGCCTCACCGAGAAAGACGGCGCCGGCATTGTAGATCCCATCCAGCGTGTCCCACGGATTCTCCACGTGCAGCTCCACGTGCTCGGGAGCAATGCGATTGACGAGCTCGACTCCGGCGTCGAGGTCGGCGACGGTGAAGACGGCGCCGTAGCGGTCGAGGGCACCGCGAATCTCAGCTGATCTCGGCAGACTCTGCAGTTGATCTTCCACCTCGCGCTGCACGGCCGTGGCCACCCGATCAGAGGTCGTGATGCAGACCGTGGCTTCGAACCCGGTGCCGTGCTCTGCCTGTGACAACAGGTCCGCGGCGATGTACCTGGGATTGGCGTTTTCGTCTGTGAGCACGACGATCTCTGAAGGTCCGGGGATCATTTCGATACCCACGATTCCGTAGACCTGGCGCTTTGCCTCCACGGTGTAGGAGCTGCCGGGGCCGACGATTTTGTCGACCGCTGAAATGGTCCGCGTTCCGTAGGCGAGGGCGCCCACCGCCTGGGCGCCGCCGATGCCGTAGACCTCTTCGAGGCCCAGCAGCTGCGCCGTGCCGAGGACATCGGGATGCGGCAGGCCTTTCCGCTGAGGCGGCGTCACTACACAGATCTGTTTGACGCCCGCCACCTGAGCGGGGACCGCAGTCATCAACATTGTCGAGATGAGGGGCGCCTGCCCGCCGGGAACGCAGATCCCGACGCGGCGCAACGGGATGACCTTCTTGCCGAGGACGACGCCGTCGCCATCCTCGGTGTACCACGTCTCCCGGCGCTGGCGCTCGTGAAACGAGCGGATGTTCGCCGCCGCTTCCTCGAGAGCCTCGACGAGGGTGGGGTCCATCGACTCTCTGGCGTCGGCGAGTGCCTTCTGGGGCACCCTCAAGCTGCCCGCCGTCAGGCTCACGGCGTCGAACTCGGCAGTGTACTCCACCACGGCTTCGTCGCCGCGATGCCGCACCTGCTGGAGAATCTGCCGGACTGAAGCTTCGACTTCGGCCGACGCCCCCGACTGGCGCTCCAGGATAGCGGCGAGCTTGGCCGGCAGGCTCTGCAACTGGGCGCCATCGTATGAGAGAATCTCGATCACTTCCTCAGGCCCCTCAGTAGACGACCTTGTTGAGCGGATACTCTATGATGCCCTCCGCGCCGCTGCGCTTGAGCTGGGGGATCAGATCGCGCACGATCTTCTCGTCCGCCACGATCTCGACGGCGACCCAGTCTTCATCGGTCTGACTGGAAATTGTCGGCGTGTGCAGGGCGGGCAGGCTTTCCATGACGTCGTCCAACTTCTCTCGGGGCACGTTCATCTTCAACCCCACCTTCGATTCCGCCTCCAAAGCGCCAATCAGCAGGGTGATCAAGCTCTGCGCCTTCTGTCGCTTCCAGGAATCCTCCCACGACTGTTTGTTGGCGATGAACCGGGTCGTCGACTCGAACATGGTCTCGACGATCCGCAGGCGGTTGGCGCGCAGGGAAGAGCCGGTCTCGGTGCGGTCGACGATGGCATCGGCGATTCCGGGGATTCCGGCTTTTACTTCGGTGGCTCCCCAGGAAAACTCGACGTCCGCTTCGATTCCCCTTTCGGCCAGAAAGCGTCGGGTCCCCTGCACGAGCTCACTGGCGATGCGCTTGCCCTGCAGATCCCGGAGACTCCGTATCTGCGAATCCTCTGGCACGGCAATGACCCATCGAATCGGTCTGGACGTCGACTTGCTGTAGAGCAGTTCGGCCACCTCGACGACATCCGCGTCGCTTTCCAGAATGCAGTCCTTACCGGTGATCCCCACGTCGAGGACGCCGCGCTCGACGTACTGGGCGATTTCCTGAGCCCGGAACATGAGACCCTCCAGCTCCGGGTCGTCGAACTCCGGTGCGTAGGACCGCGACGCCAGCCGGATCTTGTAGCCGGCTCTCTCGAACAGTTTGAAGGTGGCCTCCTGGAGGCTGCCCGAGGGGAGACCGATTTTCAGCACGTTTGTACCCTCGCTATATGACATCTGTGTCGTTGATCGGATCAATCCAATCGCACGTGTGTTACGAAGCAGCCTGCAGCCGTTCGGACTGCAGCTTGTCCAGGATCCGCCCTGCTTCCCTGCGGTCTTCGTCAGTGCCGCTGGCTTTCAGCTTTTCCAGTTGAGGCGTCGCTTCCGGGGCGCCGATCAACTCCAGAGAGCGGATCGCCTTCGTTCTGATGCTCTGCATTGGCTCATAGAGCGACAGCAGCAGCGCCTCTACAATCTTGTCGCGCATCTGGTCCTCCACGGGCCCGATCGATCGCGGCGTTCTGCCGATGGCAATCTGTCCCAGTGCCTGGACCGCCACGTAGCGGACCTCGGCCGACTCGTCGCGCGATCGGCGAATGACGTCGAGAGCGACATCGCGGTAGCCGAACTGCCTACTGGCCTGCAGCGCCGCTATTCTCACCTTCGGCTGTGCGTCCTCGAGGGCTTTCCGTATTGAGGCGTAGGCCGAATCGGCGTTCGCCTCGCTCACCGTGTCCGGACCGGCGTAGCAGAAGCCGAGCGCCCGGATAACCTCGGCGCGCAGATCCGTCGAGACCTCCCTCGTGTAGCGGAGCAGGTGGGGCAGCGCCTCGGGCGCCTTGAGTTCGCCCAGTCCCCACGCCGCCAGGGCGGCCACCTTCGCCGACTTGTCATCGAGAGCTCTGATGAGAGTCGGCACCGCCCGCGGATCCCTGATCCGCCCCATGAGTCTGACAACTTCGAAGCGCACCCGGGTGTACTCAGAATCAGCCTCTTCGATGAGCCGCGGCACGACCTCGTCGCCGTACTTGAGCAGCTTGCCGGCGGCCTTCTCGCGCTGCGCTGATTGCATGCTCTTCAGCAATGCGATGTACGGCTCGGGCGAAGGCCGCGAGCAGCCTTGCGATGTCGCCGTCAGAGCGGCGACAGTCGTCAGCGCAACGATCGTCGAAATGGTCCCGACGTGTGGGATCTGTCGCGGCGACGCGGATGTCATGGCGATTTCAGCGCGGCGCTGAGGGACGCCAGGTAGGCGAGTCGAAAGCGTCTGCCAGCGCGGATGCGGAGCGGTTTGTGCGGCCTAATACGAATTTCGCAACTGCACGCAATTGGCTGTAAATATAGACCATTGTGAAAATTCCGTCCATCTGCACAGAGGCCGCTGGGGGTTCCGCTCGCGGGGCCGACACGGTATCTTGCAGCCTCGCGATTCTCCTTAATTCTAGGAGTCGCAGTGGCACCTTGACAATGGGGCGCGTAGATCGATGCGCTGCGACCCGTTCATGAAAGGCTGATCCATGCCCGGTGCTTTTGTCGCCTCGGTCCGCTTTCTCGTGGCGGCAGTCTGCCTTCTGCTCCCATGCGGTGTCGGCTCTGAGCCGCTCACTGAGGCAGTCAAACATTACGAAAACGGTCGGCAGCTGCGGCAGATGCGAGATTATCGCGGCGCGGCGGCCGCGTTTGAGCAGGCGGTTGCCGCCGACTCGACCTACGGCGACGCGCACTTCGCGCTGGCCGGGGCCTACAAGACCCTGAGCCAGTTCGACCGCGCCATTCGGGCCTTCGAAACGGCCGGTGTGCTCGGTGTCTCAGACGAACATCTCCAGGCACGCATTCCGGATCTTCTAGCGGACGCGTACTCCAAATGGGGGTTGAAATCATTCAAAGAGCGCAAGTTTCGCGAAGCTGTTGCCGCCTTCGAAAAGTCACTCGGGGCCAAACCCGACGATGCCCACATCCACTACAACGTCGGGTTGTGCTACACCAAGCTTCACGAAAACGAGGCCGCCCGCACTGCGTTCGAGCGCGCTCTTCAGATCGACCCGAACTACCTCAAGCCATACAAATCACTCGGCGATATCCAGCGTCGGGAACGCGAGTTTGGCCTCGCCGCACGGACCTACGAGAAGGCCATCACTATTGATTCCACCTACATTGATGCGCGCGCGGGCCTGGCTCGCGTTCAGCTCGCAACCGGGGCGTTCGATGCCGCGGCGGCAACGCTGGGACGAGTCGTTGCCATCGATCCCTCTTACGCCGACGGACATCTGTTGCTCGGGTACGCACTCAACCAGCTGCAGAGGTATCACGAAGCCGAAGAGCCGCTGCGGCGAGCAATCGACCTGGATAGCGACAACGCCGAGGCGCACTACCGCCTGGCGCAGAGCTATTATGGCACCGGTGAGTACCGGCGCGCCGTGAAGGCGGGACTGGTCGCCGTGGGGCGGCGGCGCGACTTCCACCCGGCCGAGGTCGTGCTGGCCGATTCCTACGCCGAGCTGGGACAGATGAGCGACGCCAGCGCCTGGTATCTGAAAGCCAGGGAAGACAGCCGCTTCAGGGATTATTGCAGTTACCGACTCGACGCCATCGCCAGCACTGCACAGTAAACCGCTGCAGGCGACTCTGGATTGCGGCCGTCAGGTCGATCGGCCACAGCCCCTTCTTCAGCTGACTCCTGGATCCATCATCGCCGTGACATCCCTCCTCGTCGCTACCTCCAACCCGGGCAAGTTGAGGGAGTTCCGCAGCCTCCTCGCCCCGATCGACACGCAGTCGCCGGCGCAGCTCGGATTCGAGCTGTCGATAGAGGAGTGTGGAGACAGCTTTCGCGACAACGCAATGTTGAAGGCACGCGCTTTCGCGGCAACGGCGGGAACGATCGCTCTCGCCGACGACTCCGGGCTCGAGGTAGACACTCTCGGCGGATTGCCCGGGGTTCGATCAGCCCGCTACGGCGGCCCGGACCTCGACGATGCGGGCAGATGTCAGTTGCTGCTCAGCGAGCTGCGCGAGTGCTCCGCGCCGGAAGAGCGGGGGGCTCAGTTTCGTTGTTGCCTCGCGGTGGTGGCACCCGACGGCCGATCCTGCGAGGCAGAGGGGGTGTGCCGCGGTTACATAAACTTCGCGGCGGCGGGGGATGGAGGATTCGGCTACGATCCCGTCTTTGTGTTGCCGGAGTATGGTAAGACAATCGCCCAGTTGCCGGCCGCAGCAAAGAACCGCATCAGCCATCGCGCCAGAGCGATCGAGGCGATCAGGGAGCCCTTGCGAGAGACCTTCCCGGAACTCTTCTAGCGTTTCAATCCTCGACCGCGTCGACCCGTTCCAGCAGCGAGCTGAACAGCAGCAGCCCGGCGAACATGCCCATGAGCAATCCTATCAGGAAGCGTGCCACTTCTGTGCCCCGCCGTCGGTCCCTTTGAGGCCGCTCTGCATGATCTCGCGCAACTCGTCCTCTTTCATGCGTACCTCTGCCTTGAACCCGTCGATGCGTTCCTTTAGCGAGCCGAGCGTGATGTCGGCGTTCATGTCACCATCTTTGAGTCGCGCGTAGACCTCCTCGCCCAGCTCCGCGAATGTCGTCCGCAGCCGGCGGCGCGTGGCGGCGAGGTCGGCTCGCACCTTCAGGGCCTTGCCGAGCACGCGTCCGCGGTCGGCCATATCGGCGAGTCGCTCCCTCAGTGTCTCAGCTATCTTCTTCTTCGTCATCGCCGTTCTCGTCTTCTCGTCGGTGAACCATCAGATCCTCGACCTTCCCCACCACGTCATTCCTGGCTTCTCCCGCCTTGCGGACCACCTTGCGCCTGGTTATGTCACCTCGATGCGGCGCCATCAACACGCCGAGGACGCCCCCGATAACCATGCCAGCGAAGCAACCGGCAAGAAACCCGATGAGCTGCCCGTTCGAACCGGAATGATGGTGTCTGCTGTACGGCATCGATACCTCCTGAGCGCCTGCGGCGCTGTGACCACTGGCGATGCGCGGCGCTGTCGTTGCTGCTGAAATACCTCTGTGAAGTATTAATATACGTGGCTGAAGTTTGAACAAAATAGGGAATACGCTATTTTCATCTTCAAACTCCCCGTCTTCTCCCCGGAGGATGGCTGCATCGCGATGGCCAAGGTTCTCGATAGACTGTCATTCAGCCTCAAAGAGTTCCGTATTCTTCCAGGTTACACCCCTCCGGACGGCAATGCCCTCAATGTAGATCTGACGACGAAGCTGTGCCGCAAGAGAGACGACTATCTCTATCTCAACATCCCGTTCCTGTCGGCGGCGATGCAAGCGGTCACCGGGACGGAGATGGCCGTCGCCGTCGCTCAGCTCGGCGGCATCGGCATCCTGCCGGCGAGCCAGACCATCGAAGAGCAGTCCGGCAAGATCGACGGGGTCAAGCGGTTCAAAGCCGGGTTCCAGACCAACATCAAGACCCTGTCGCCGCGGCAGACGATCGGCACCGTGATCGAGATCATGGGGCAGACCGGGTACTCCACTTTCCCGGTAACCGACAGCGGTGTTTTTCACGGCAAGCTTCTCGGCATCATCACCGACAAGGACTTCGATGTGCGTCGCGACCACGCCTGCCAGGTGGAAGAGCGGATGCGTACCGACGTGCAGGCCGGTGTGAACATCGACGACCTCAAGCAAGCCAACCAGCTCATGATCAAGTACGGCCGGGGCTTCCTGCCGATCATCGACAGCGAAGGGACGCTCCAGTCCGTCGTCTTCAAGAAAGATCTCGACAAACACCTCAAGCACCCGAACGAGTCCATCGACGAACACAAGCGCCTCCTCGTGGGGGCCGCGGTGTCCACCCACCCCGAGGACAGAGAGAGAGTCCAGTGTCTCGTCGAGCGCGAGGTGGATGTCCTCGTCATCGACGCATCCGACGGCCACACCCACTTCCAGCGCCAGATGCTCGAGTGGATCAAATCGAAATACGAAGTACCCGTCGTCGGTGGAAATGTCGTCACGTCGAAGGGATTCGAGTTCCTCGCCGACGCCGGCGCCGACGCAATCAAGGTCGGAATGGGCATCGGCTCGGGCTGCACGACCCAGGAGGTCAAGGCGACCGGACGCGGACAGGCGACGACACTCATGGAAGTGAGCCGCGCGCGGGACAAGCTCGCCGGCGCCGGCCGATACGTTCCCCTGATCGGCGACGGGGGCATCTCCACCCCGGCGGAAATGTCGGTCGCCCTGGCGCTGGGCGCCGACGCCATCATGATGGGCAACTTCTTCGCCCGCTACACGGAGAGCGCCGGCAATCTCGTCCGCAACGCCGGCGGTGAGATCGTCAAGGAGTACTGGATGGAGGGGAGTACCAAAGCCCGCAACACCCGCCGCTACGCCCAGCTCAAGGATCTATTCTTCGAAGAGGGCATCGCCGGCTACGTACCGCACCTCGGCTCCATCTACGACAAGCTGCCGCTCGCGTTGCAGATCGTGAAGGCCACTATGGCGACGGCGGGTTGCCGCTCCATCGACGAGCTTCACGACAAGTCCGTGCTCGAGATGCAGTCCCCCACTGCCATGAGGGACAGCGACGTCCACGACATGGTTCCAACGAATATCGACCAGCAAATTCTGTAGGAGCCGTTGACAACGGGCTCCCTCGGCCGTCCCAAATCCCGCCGCTGTTTCCCCAACGCCGTTTCGAGCTTTTCCAGCGCCGCGGTCTGTGGATACCCCGCCTGGGATGACCGTCGATGCGATCTGTAGTGAGGTAAGGAGATGAGAGGATCAGTCGAGCGGAAGCTCTACCCGGCGTCCCTCGGATAAACTGATCTGGACGGCCTCCGTGAACTCCATGTACTTGACGCCGTCGGCGAAGTTCGTGTGCGTGACCGCCGCCCCCTCGCGAATCGCGTCGACGAAGTCTTCCTCCACCCGCCAGCCACCCCGGTCCGCCTCGCCCACCTCGAGCTCGCGGAACTCGCCGTCGCCGTCGCCGGCCACCCAGGCCTTACCGCCCTGGAGCTTGAACGCTCCCTCGGTGCCGTGCATCTCGATGTCGCCGTCGCAACCGAGACGGGCGACGCTGCTGATGTGGTAAACGGCAGTGGCACCGCTCTCCATCCTGGCGAGGACGCCGAGGCTCTCGGGCACATCGACGGTCCTTTGCTTGCCGCTCTCACCGTCGGTCCTCTCGCCGGTGAAGGTGGTGGCGTGGGCCATCACGGCTGCCTCGTGACCTGCGTAGCGCCTCACGGCCTCGTTGAAGATGCCCATCGCCATGATGTTGTTGCCCGACAGGTCACGCCTCTGGCGCCAGTGCAGGGGCGTCTTCGTATCGTACTGACCACCCAGAGCATTGACGTTGATCTCGAGGAAGTCTCCGAAGATGCCGTCTGCGACCATTTGCCGCAGCACCTTTTCCGTCTCGAGGTAGAACGGCGCCGGCACGATCATGGCCACCTTGTCGCTGGCCTGAGATGCCGCGTACATCTGCCGCGCCTCGGCCAGGTTCATCGCCATCCGCGCTTCTGTGAGAATGTGTTTGTCCGCCGCCAGAGTCTCGAGTGTGATGGCGCAGTGCAGGTACGGCCACGTACCGACGCACACGGCGTCGACCTCGTCGGCGTGGACGACCTCCTTCCAGTCGTCGTAGACATTGGCAATGCCGAATTCGTCGGCCGCCTTCTGGCCGGACTCGCGACTGCGATTGCACACCGCCGTGACTTCCACCCCCTCGATCTTCTGGAAACCTGGAATGTGGCGGCTTTTCGTGTTGGCGCCCGCGCCGACGATACCGATGCGCAGCGGCATGCTCGCTCTCCTTTGCTGGTGAGTCTACTCGCGATCCGAAGGGACGCGTAAGGTAGAAGTGGCCGGTGTCAGTGTCAACGAGATTGGGCAGCGGCGCTTCTACTGACGATGCGCGAACTCCTCAATGTGCGTCCTGATCTCGTCGCGCACGCGCCGAAACACGGGCAGCCGCTGCTCCTCCGAACCCTTCGCTTCCGCCGGATCGTCGAAGCTCCAGTGAAGTTGCTCGCCGCCGGGAAATACGGGACAGGTCACGCGCGCGCGATCGCACACGGTGATAACGCAGTCGAAATCCTCGTCGGCGTAGTGCTCCACATTCTCGGATATCTGTGCCGAGATGTCGATGTCGATCTCGGACATGACCCGAACGGCGAGAGGATTCAGCCCCGTCGGTTCCGTTCCCGCGCTGTGGGCCTCGACCGAACCGCCGCTGATCGATCGGAGAAGCCCTTCCGCCATCTGGCTGCGACAGGAGTTTCCCGTGCACAGAAAGAGCACCCGCTGGATCGCTTTCATCTGCTCCATTGTCGTTAACTGCTTGGCAGAAAAAAAACGGCCCTCCTGATGGAAGGACCGCCGAAACAGAGTCTGGATTGTGGCTGTTCTACTCCTTGAAAGGTCCCCGGTACAGCAGCGCCGCCACCGCTGCCCCGATGAAGGTGCCCACCAGGTAGGAGCCAGAACAAATCCATCGTACCCGAGAACAGTGCCGGCCCCAGGGTCCGGGCCGGATTTAGCGACGCGCCGGTGAGCGGGCCGCCCATCATGATGCAGAAGACGAGGGTGAGACCGATGGGAATCGGCGCCAGGTTACCGGCCTTTCCACTCACGGCCGTATTCATGATCGTGTTGACGAGGAAGAAGGTGAGTACGGCCTCGAGGACGAGCCCTTTAGCCGGAGACACGTTCTCCGCCAGCACCGTCGCTCCGAGTCCGGATTCCGCTCCTCCCAACATCCAGTACAACGCGGCGCCGCCGATGACGCCACCTATCGCTTGTGCGATCCAGTAGACGATGGTTTTGCCGAACTCCATCTCGCCGGCGATCCACAGTCCGAAGCTGACTGCCGGGTTGATGTGCGTGCCCGCTGT
>CBDBIJ010000057.1:0-9842 GCA_965205655.1 Candidatus Latescibacterota bacterium | reverse complement strand
CCATTTCGAGTTGACCGAGTCCCGTCCGCGGCGGGTCGCCGCCCCGTCCACGACATCGTCGTGGACCATGGTGGCTGCGTGTATCATCTCAACCCCCACGCCGGCGTCGATGATGCGATCGTCCCAGAGACCGGTCGCCTTGGCGCACAGAACGACAAGGGCCGGACGCAACCTCTTGCCCTTGAGAGTGGCCATGTACCTGGCTATCTGGTGAACCATCTCGACGTCAGAGTGAAGCGTTTCGTCGAGGCGCTTCTCGAACAGGTCTATTTCGTTTTGAATGGGTCCCAGAAGCTGGTTCATGAAAGCTGTCGTAAGTGAGTCGAAAATCTGGAATTGAGGGACTCAATATAGACTGCGGTCTGGGGCTGTCAATCGACCGGCCGCGCTGAAAACGATTGCGGATTCACCACCGATACATGCGGCCGGAATTGAGAATTCCCCGCGGATCGAGAGCCTTTTTGAGCCGCTCGTTTACCTGGCGTTCCCCCGTCCCGAGGGTCGAGAACGCGTCGTCGTTGGGGTCATTCGGTCCGCAGGCGAGACGCCATGATGTGGCTCTCAGCTCGGCCGCGGCCGCGTGGATCCGGGCCGGCTTTGCCGCATTCGCAAACGTCGCCCACACCAGCCCGCCACCCCAGTCCAGAACGTAGCGAAGCAGCCCGTCAGGCTTGAGCCGCTCCACGAGCGAAAGAGCGGACGCTGGCGGTGGACACAGCCGCCACAGCTGCTCCTCGTGGTTCGTAACGCAATACTCGAGCTCGCGCAAACGGCGCCAGAAGCGGACGGACTCGTCGCCCCCGATCTCTTCGACAGCCGATGACCGGCTCGCCGCCACGCCGGATTTCAAGTCCTGGATCTGGATCCGTACGGCCAACGGTGAGCCTTCGACCCGGGCGTAGAGGCGGCCCTCGGAGCCGTCGCCGGGCAGATACGCCAGGCCGGTTACCTCCATCGGCAACTGAGCCCACTCCAGCATCGACTCCGCCGCCGCCTCCAGATTCACTCCGTCGACGACCAGTGTGCGCTCGGTCTGCGGCCGCGGCCACAACTTGATGCAGATCTCCGTCAACACGCCCAGCGTCCCGAAGGAGCCGGCCATCGTCCTGGACAAATCGTAGCCAGTCACATTCTTCACGACCCGGCCGCCGGCGCGGATGCGCTCCCCGCGCCCGTCGATAAACTCGACGCCCAGGATGAAGTCGCGCAGAGCTCCGGCCGTGAACCGTCGTGGCCCCGACAGGCCGCAGGCGACGGTGCCGCCCACTGTCGCCGATTCGCCCCAGTGCGGGGGCTCAAAGGCAAGATGCTGCTGGTGCTGGGCGAGCAGTGACTCCACCTCTACGAGACGGAGCCCGGGACGGGCTACGAGGATGAGCTCCCCGGGCTCGTAGCTGACGACACCGTCAAGTGATGATGTTTCGACTACCAGGTGAGGACGAGCCTCCCCTGCGGCCTTGCGGCCAAGGTGCGATTTGCTGCCGCCGCCAACGATCTCAAGGCCGGTGGAGTCGGCCTCCGCCGCGCGCACCAGATCCTGTAGCTCGGAAACAGTCTCTGGACGGGCGGTGGAGCCCATCAATACCGCTCGAGATCAGGAAACGGAAGCTCGCCGTTGTGGACGTGCATGCTGCCGCCCTCGATACAGCGCCGCAGCACGGGGAAGACCTTTCCGGGGTTCAGCAGTTGTCTCGCATCGAACGCCGCTTTGATGAGCTCCTGCGCATCGAGGTCGGCGTCGGAGAACATGCAGGGCATGAGGTCCCGCTTCTCGATGCCGATGCCGTGCTCGCCGCTCAGAACGCCGCCCACCTCGACGCAGAGTTTGAGAATTTCGGAACCTAGCGCCTCGGCCGTATCGAGTTCACCAGGGGCGTTGCCGTCGTAGAGGACGAGGGGGTGGAGGTTGCCATCGCCGGCGTGAAAGACGTTGGCGACTCTGAGACCGTACTGATCGGACAGCTCCTGTATGCGACGCAGAACCTCCGGTAGCTTGCCGCGGGGGATAGTTCCGTCCATACAGTAGTAGTCGGGGGTCACACGCCCCATGGCGGGGAAGGCGGCTTTGCGACCAGCCCACAGTCTCTGCCGCGCCTCGTCGGTGTCGGCCTTGCGAACGTCGGTCGCACCGCACCGCAGCAACACCGACTCGACGGCGCCGATTTGACTCTCAACTTCCGCTCGCGGGCCGTCGACCTCGACGAGGAGCAGTGACTCGACGTCCCTGGGATAGCCGCAGCCGAGAAAATCCTCCACCGCCTCGATGGAGAGCCTGTCCATGATCTCCATGCCGGCGGGAATGATGCCGGAGGCGATGATGTCCGCCACGGCCTGACCGGCAGCCTCGATACTCTCGAACACGGCCATCATGGCCTGGGCCGCTTCGGGTTTTCGCAGAATTCGCAGCGTCGCCTCTGTGACGATGCCCAGGAGGCCCTCAGAGCCGGTCATGAGCGCCAGCAGGTCGTATCCGGCCCGATCCATTGACTTGCCGCCGAGCTGCACGATATCGCCGTCGGGGAACACGACCTCCACGCCGAGAACGTTGTTCGTGGTCGTACCGTATTTGAGGCAGTGCACGCCGCCCGAGTTCTCCGCGATGTTGCCGCCGATGGTGCACGCGAGCTGGCTCGACGGATCCGGTGCGTAGTAGAATCCGCTCGACTGCACGGCCTGGGACACCGCGAGGTTAGTGACTCCCGCCTGCACGGTAACGGCGCGGTTCGGTAGGTCTACATCGAGAATGCGATTCATGCGCGCCAGACTGATGACGAGGCCATCCTGAAGGGGAAGGGCACCGCCAGACAGACCCGTGCCGGCACCCCAGGGGACGATCGGGACATCGAGCTCACCGCACACTCGAAGCAGCGCGGAGACTTCTTCGGCTGTGGCGGGGAGGGCGACGCCCATCGGCCGTTGGCGGTAGGCCGAGAGGGCATCGCATTCGTAGGCCACCAGGTCTTCGCGGCGCTGGATGATCTGGCCCTCAGGCAGGATCGCCTGGAGTCGCCTGATGAGGTCGTCGCGTCTCGCGAGCCGATGGGCCTTTGGTTGGGGAAGCTGCATTCGGGTCAGGCCTCCGCTGGTCCGCGACCGCGACTGTCGAGCTGGAGGCAATCGTTCCGCCGTCGGTCGCGGATGTAGGCGGTGAGCACAACCATCGCCCTGCCGGTGTGGAAGCTCGTCGAAATCCATAAGGACGAAGTGTCGCAACAGGTTACGAGCACGATGGCGGCTCCCCGAGCTTCCGACAGTTGAAAAAAAGTGTAAGTCCAAACAAACCAGTAACTTGCGCCTATGTGAGTTTTCGTTAATTTTAACGGGTCGATGGCGCGGCGTGGCTGTCGCGTCGAGACGTTCTTGATCGCAGCAGAGAGAAGCTAACTCCCCCGCAAAATATGGATTTATCCCAACCACCGAAAGTCGGCGAGTCAGTCCCTGTGCGCTGTGACGGCCGCCGCGGACGCAGGATATCGTGAACCTCGTCGAGCCGATACCGACGGATATCGAGGCCCACCTGCGCCGCCAGCTGCAGCCGGGCGAGCTGCTCATGGTTCTGCTGTCCGCCGATATCGCGTCAGACGGCCAGTTCGGCGAATCGTGGCTGGCGCTCACCGACGAGCGCCTCATCGTCGTCCGACCGACCGGCGGACCACCGACCTTCGAGACCTTCCCGCTTGCGCAGATCCAGAGAGTTCGCACAAAGAGGTACGTCGGCAGCGGCACGCTCGTCGTGGAGCTCGTCGATAGGAGCGTGGAGGTCGTGCGCTTTTCCCAGGGCGCCTACTACAAATTCTCCAGCGTGCCCCAAGTGGTGGAAGCGGCCCTCGAGGGTCCGGTCGCGCCGGACGAGGAGGCCGTCGAGGATAGCCTGCCCGCCGAGGCAGTCGATCACTGCGTCACCTGCGGCCGGGTGCTGAGACGGGGCACGAAAGTATGCCCCCACTGCATCCGCAAGAGAGAGACCTTCACCAGGCTGCTCACCTACGTCTGGCCGTACAAATGGACGGCCATGCTCGGACTGCTGCTCGCCCTTGTCGTGACGGCCCTGAATCTAATACCGCCATGGCTCAACGCCATCCTCATCGACGATGTCGTCATGCCGGTGATGGTCGAATACCGCAGCCAGGCCAAAGCGGCGGCGGTAGATGTGGAAGGGCTAGGAGAGGAATGGCAGGTGGAGCTGGGACCGATGACACCACCCGGGGAGGCAGTCGATCTGCTCGTGCTCATCGTCACGAGCCTACTCGGCATCTTCGCCGTGCGCGGCTTTCTGAATGGCGCCCGTTCCTTCTGTCTGGGTTGGCTGGGCCAGCGCGTGATCTACGACCTGCAGCACCAGGTTTTCAGCTACCTTCAGTTTCTGTCGCTGAGTTTCTACAGCCGCCAGAGCACGGGCCGGATCATGACCCGGGTGACGAGCGACACCGACAGGATGCGGAGATTCATCACCGTCGGATCCCAGGAAATGGTGGTGGCGGCGCTCACACTCGTCGGCATCGGTGTGGCCCTGTTCCTGATGAACTGGCATCTGGCGCTGCTGGCGCTCATCCCGACGCCTTTCATGGTGCTGGGTACCCTGCTCTACACCAAGCGCATCCACTGGGTCTTCCACGCCATCTGGCGTCGCATCTCCATCCTCAACTCGCAGCTGGCCGATACCATCCCGGGCGCCAAGGTGGTCAAGGCGTTCGCTCAAGAAAACCGCGAGATCGCTCGCTTCGAGATGCGTTTGGACGACCTCGTCAAGTCGAGGATGGAGTCGGTGAAGATGAGGTCCTACTTCCTGCCAGCCATTGCCTTCACCACATCCATCGGGTCGGTGATTCTGTGGTGGTTCGGCGGCAGGAGCGTGCTGGGCAACACACTCTCTCTCGGAGACCTCCAGGCCTTTATCGCCTACATGATGATGTTCTACCAGCCCGTGCGAGATCTGTGCGGCCTGTCGGAGGAACTGGAGACGGCTGCGACATCGGCGGAGCGTGTCTTCGAGATCATCGACACCGAGCCGGAGATCGACGATGCCCCAAATGCGATCGATCCGGGGCCGCTGCGAGGACGCGTTGAGTTCCGACACGTGAGCTTCACCTACGACGGCTTCGCGCGGATTCTCGACCGGGTCAACTTCTCCGTCGAGCCCGGGGAGACGATCGGCATCGTCGGGCCCAGCGGTGCCGGCAAATCGACTCTCGTCAACCTCATCTCCCGGTTCTTCGACGCCACGGACGGCGAAATACTCATCGACGGCATTCCGATCGCGAATATCAAGCAACAGAAGCTGCGGTCGCAGATCGGCGTCGTGCTGCAGGAGCCGCTCCTGTTTCAGGGAACGATCGCCGAGAACATCGCCTACGGCTGTCCCGACGCCGAACCTCGACAGGTCATCGCTGCGGCGCGGGCGGCCAACGCGCACCGCTTTATCATGAGCTTTCCCGACAGCTATGATACGCAAGTGGGCGAGCGCGGCGGCCGCCTGTCGGGCGGCGAGCGCCAGCGCATATCGATCGCGCGGGCGCTGCTGGGCGACCCCCGCATTCTCATTCTCGACGAGGCGACGAGCTCTGTAGATACGGAAACGGAGTTCGAGATTCAGGAGGCGCTGGAGCGACTGATCTCCAACCGCACCACCTTTGCCATAGCCCACCGTCTCTCGACCCTGAAGGATGCCGACCGCCTGTTGGTGCTGGAGCGCGGGCGGGTCGTCGAGATGGGTACTCACGAGCAGCTATTGCTGAAAGAGGAAGGCGTCTACCGTCGGCTGGTGGACATCCAGCGCGAACTCGCCAGGGTGAGGGCGGTGTAAGGAGAGGGTATGGAAGGGTCAGAATTTCACGGTCACGAAGACTTCCTCGACGCAACGCAGGTTCAGCTCTTGCGGTCGCCGCGAGGCCAGCTCAGCATCAAGATAGCCTGGCAGGTGCACGAAGAAGTGAGTGTGAGGCTGGCCTTCCCCCTAGATGCCCCCCGGCAGTTCGTCGGCTTTTTCGCCGTCGATGGCACCGATCTGGGAATGGTGGAACGGGTCGACGCCCTTGAGGAAAGCAGCCGGCAGCTCGTCGAGGAGGAGCTCGAGAAGACATACTTCCTGCCGGTGATTACGAGCGTCGATGATATCTCGGAGGAGTTCGGTGTAGTCGAAGCGAACGTTCAGACTACGAGCGGTCCGCGACACATCGAAGTCCGCAGGATCCGCCATAACATCCGGCTTCTACCGCGCAACCGGGCGCTGATCGAGGACGTGGACGGAAACCGCTACGAGCTGCGAGAACGGCACCGCCTGCCCCGATTGACCCGGGACATCATGGGACTGTAGGAGCTTGGCTGAGGGAAGGCCGCCGCAGCATGACCGGGAGAGAAACTACGCGGCGCAGGCTTCGAGCATGTAGGCCTCGAACTCGGGATTCATCTCCTGATAGCGCTCGCATTCTTCCCGAAACAGCCTCTCGTATTCACCCGTCGGCTTTGACTTCCAGGCGTTGTAGGCGTCGAGCATCCGGTCGAGGGCGTGCTCGGCAACCTGCGGCAGCGCCGCCAGATGGGCCTGCCGTTCGAGGTGATACATCTCGCCGGGGGTCAGCCGCTCGATGAGGTCGAAATAGTGGAGGCCGAGGTGAGCGAGGATATCAAGATAGGTGTCGAAGTGGGTGGCGATCTTCTCGAGCGTCACCGCCAGCCCGTTATACTTCGACGGCAGGCGGTTGCTGAACAGGGCAGCCCACTCGTAGTACTGCCGGGCTTCCTCGAGGTAGGCCTCGTTCGACGTGAAGTTGCGCCTGTAGACTGATCGATGTTCTCCCCAACCGTCGAAAAGGCCGAAGGCGATCAGTCTGTGGTCGGCGTTGCCACGATAGACATTGACCTTGTGACGATCCGAATCGTCCGCCTCGATCCGGTGCAGGACATCCACCGGGGTGGAAGCGAGCACATCCCCGTTGCGGACATAGAAGGAGCCGTCCACGAGCGAGCCGAGAAGGTGCGACATGTAAACATTTACCTCCTCGTCGCCGTCGGATTCGTTCTGAGTGTCGATGCGGGCGTGCAAATAGGCATTCAGCATGTAGAAGAACACCGTCTCCCGCTCGCCGCTATCGATGTCGAAATACGTAGCGGTTTGCATAGGAGTCTCTCCTCTCATCAGTTGGGCCTGTCACAGGGGATGCACGGGGCTTCCTACACTAGATCGACTGATGCCGGGAAAAGATTAGCGCCGTTTGTGCAGCGATTCCGCCAGCGCCTGTTCGAGGCCACGCCGGGCTCCTTCCAGCAGTGCTTCGTAGACGCGGAAGTCGTTGTCGGAAAACAACATCTGGTCAGGCGACGCACAGGAAGCGCTCTCCTTCCCGGATGTCGAGACGGTCGAGCTCGCGCCGAATGAGCTCGCGAGCGCCACGCGAGGCGACGGCGGCGAGCAGGAAGGGATCCCGGTAGCGCGCCCACTGCGAAGGCAACTCCTCCACGGCATACACCGGTACACCCCTCTGGGTGCCACCGATCTTTCGGCTGTCGATGTCGATGAAGGCAGCCGGAGTACAGCCTCCCCTGATGAGGTGCTTCGAGAATCTGCGGCCCGTCTTTCCGGCGCCCCAGATAAAGACACCGTCGCGGTGCTCGAGTTGTCCGCGCAGCAGGTAGTGAGCCTTCGCTCGCAGAAAGTTCTCGATGGAATAGCGGCGGTCGATCCGAGTCAGCCGCGGCTGGTGCTCGCGCCACGAGAGCAGGACATCGGGCAGTTTGCCAAATCGCTTGCCGGCGCCGTGATACCGCAGCCACAGGTCGTAGTCCTCCGCCCAGCCACGGTCTTCGTAGCCGCCGAGGGCGATTGCCTCGTCGCGACGGAACATGGTCGATGGATGCGCCAGGGGGCTCTCGATGAAAATCTCACGGCAGATATCCTCGTGAGACAGCAGGCTGTTCTGCCACTCTTCGTACAGGCGAAAGCCTTCCCGCACGTCGTCGGCCGGAAACGATTCCACGCAGCAACCGACGACGCTCAGATGCTCATCGCGCTCGAAGGCCTCGACCTGTTTTTCAAGTCGCTGCGGGTGGCAGATATCGTCAGCGTCCATGCGCGCCACCAGCGGGGCGCGGCACAGCTCGAGACCGACGTTGAGGGCCGGCAGGAGCCCCTGATGCCGACTGTGGAAGGGTTTCACACGGGAGTCGGAGGCTGCCCACGAGTCCAAGATGGCGCCGCTACTGTCGCGCGAGCCGTCGTTGACAGCCACGATCTCGAAGGACTCGAGACTCTGAGCGCTGAGACTGGCGAGGGTTTCTTCGAGGGTGGCGCCAGCGTCGAAGACGGGCAGCAGTACGGAGACGACGGGTTCGGGCATCACACTGTCGCAGAGAGTCATTCTTGACACAGAGCAAGCTAGTGTTCCGTCGCAGAAATACATTGACATAGTCGTTTGACCTTGGCAAGGATCGAGTCGGCCGTGGCCGTCCACCCAAAGGGATGGGCGTTGGCGTTCCATTTGTCGGTGTAGCGCTCGATCCTCTGAATGAGCTCTTTGACCTTGCGGAATGAGCCACGCCGGATGGCTCGCCGCGTGATGATGTTGAACCAGATCTCGACCTGGTTGAGCCACGAGGCGTAGGTCGGAGTAAAGTGGAGGTGGAATCGGGGCCGGCTGGCCAACCACTTCTTGGCGCTGGCGTACTTGTGGGTGCCGTAGTTGTCGACGATCAAGTGAACGTCCAGATCCGCAGGCACGTTCGCGTCGATATGGCGTAGGAACTGCAAAAACTCCTGATGGCGATGACGAGGCTTGCACTGAGTCAGGACTTCACCGGTGGCCACATCCAGAGCGGCAAACAGCGTTGTGGTGCCGTGTCGCTTGTAGTCGTGGGTGACGCCCTCCGCGTAGCCCAGGCCCAAGCCGGCAGCAACGGCTGACTGCGCTCCAGAGCCTGCACTTGGCTCTTCTCGTCAACGCACAGGACGACGGCATGGTCGGGCGGGTTGAGATACAAGCCCACAACATCGCGCACCTTATCCACGAAGAAAGGATCAGTGGACAGCTTGAAATTCTGGGTCCGGTGCGGCTGTAAGCCGAATGTGCGCCAGATGCGATGGACCGCGTCCTTGGTCAGGCCGGTCTCCTCGCCCATGGAGCGCACCGTCCACTGGGTTTTGTCCTCCGGCTTGGTCTTCAGTGTCTTGTATACCACCTCGGCCACTTGTTCGTCCGAGATCGATCGGGGCGCACCGGGTCGCAGCTCGTCGTACAACCCGTTGAGGCCGTTTTCCACGAAGCGACGACGCCACTTGCCGACGGTCACTTGTGACAGCCCCACAGCTTCGCCGATGGCCTTGTTGGGCCATCCCTCGGCGGCCAGCAACACGATCTCGGCGCGTCGCACCAAACCGTGCGGCAGGGATCGAGATTTGGCCATTGATTCCAATTGCTGCCGAGTTTGCCCCGTCATTTCGAGAGGTGGAAGAAAGCGTCCGCGTGGCATGAGTTTCCTCCGTTCCTTGTTTGTGGAATAGGTCTGGATGAAACTTAACCACACAACTGTACTAGTACAAGTTATTTGTACGACAATACACTAGTAGACTGTTTCGAAAATCGACCAAATCGGCACCGGAAGGAAACGGCGGGCGCAACCGGTCTCATGATCCACCTCAAATCGGCTGAAGAAATCGAGAAGATCAGGGCCAGTTGTCGCATTGCAGCCGACGCCATGAATCGAGTGGGAGCGGAAGTCGCGCCAGGGGTGACGACACAAGTACTCGACGAGATCGCCGACGACTACATCCGCGGCTGCGGGGCCGTGGCAAGCGCCAAGGGGTATCGCGGCTACCCCAAGAGCATCTGCGTGTCCGTGAACGAAGTCGT
>CBDBIJ010000056.1:0-42945 GCA_965205655.1 Candidatus Latescibacterota bacterium | reverse complement strand
TAGATCCACAACACCACCAGATCCCGCCACAACACACCCGTCACGCAGGGACGTGAACGGTTACGCTGGCGATGACGGTCCTGGGGTACGAGACCACGGTACCGGTGACGCTACAGGAGATGCTGCACCACACCAAGGCCGTCACGAGAGCCGTTGAGCGCGCCTTTGTGATCGGTGATATGCCCTTCATGTCCAATGCGATCGAAACGGACGCCGTGCTGAATGCCTGCCGCTTCATGAAGGAAGGCAGTACAGACGCAGTCAAGGTCGAGGGAGGGAGGAGCGCCACGCCCATCGTGGCCGCGATTCTACGGGCGGGCATCCCCGTCATGGGTCACATCGGCCTGACTCCCCAGCACATCTCCATGCTCGGCGGGTTCAAGGCGCAGGGCCGAGATGCGGAGCGGGCTCAGGAGATTATCGATGACGCCGCGGCAATCGAAGACACGGGTGCCTTTGCCATCATTCTGGAATGCGTGCCGGACGAGATCTCACGAATCATAACGGAGCGACTGGAGATTCCCACCATCAGCTACGGCGCCGGTGCCAGCTGCGACGGACAGGGGCTGGTGGCACACGATATCCTGGGGATGTTCGAGCGCTTCACACCAAAATTCGTGAAGAAATACGCTGAGCTGAACGACCACATCCTGCGGGCGTTTGAGCACTACATTCAGGAGGTGCGGGACGCGAGCTTTCCCACCGAGGAGCACGCTTTTCACATAAAAGAGCGGGAGTTGAAAAAGCTGCTCGGGGAGCAGTAGGAACGAAGGCTACGGCGACACGGTGCTGCAGGTGAAGCCGCCGTCGACGACAAGCTGAGTGCCTGTGATATACTTCGCTTCGTCAGAGGCCAGGAACAAGGCCGCGTAGGCGACATCCCAGGCGTCACCCTGCTTCCCCATGGGTACCTGCCGGTCGCGGATTTCGATCATCTTCTCGACATCGCCGCCCGAGTAGGCCTCGGCAACCGACTTCTGGGCCATTGGGGTGTTCATCAGGCCCGGCAGCACAGCGTTACAGCGGATGTTCCTGGAAGCGTACTGCAGCGCGACGGATTGAGTGAGCTGTAGGACAGCCGCTTTCGTGGCGCTGTAGGAAACGTAGGGGACGCCGAGCCAGCGAATTCCCGTTATGGATGAGATATTGACGATGGCGCCGCCACCCTGGCGCTCCATGTGGGGCAGGACGTGTTTGCAGGTGAGGTAGACGCTTTTGAGGTTGACCGCGTTGACGCGATCCCAATCTTCCTCGCTCGTTTCCACAGGGCCACCGAGCGTCACAATGCCGACGTTGTTGTGCAGGACATCGACGCGTCCGTACACGTCGATGCAGCGGGCGACCATGGCTTCGACTTGCGACGCCTGCGTCACATCGCATTCGGCCACGGTAGCTTCGCCACCTTCCTCGCCGATTATCCTCTGGGTCACCTCAGCGGCGGCGCCGTCGATATCGACTGCGAGCACCTTCGCCCCCTCGCGCGCGAAGAGTACGGCTGTGGCTTTGCCATTTCCCCAGCCCGGAGCAATCGAACCGGCTCCGGACACGATGGCCACTTTGTCTTTTAGGCGTTCGCCCATGTGGTTGCCTTCGTGGGTAAATGTCGCTCCTGAATGTAGGTAGTAGACAAGAACAGTGAGGCGTTCGTCACATGCAACTATGTCATATCCAACTATACTACAGCACATACGGGATGAAGAGTCTCGATGTTCACGAAGCCCTGCCGCGACTCCGGAACATGGGCTACGAAGGCGTGGAGATCACGGTCACTCCGGGCTGGCCGACCGAGCCGGCCAAAATGGATGGGGCAGCGCGTCAAGACCTGTCGGCGCTCCTGCGCCGTCTCGACTTCTCGACGCCTCCGATAATGGCCCTGCTCTCCCCCTGTGTGACCGGCGAGGGCCGAGGGGAGGCGCTGGCGCAGTTTGAGGTCACGTTTGAACTGGCCCGCGACCTGAAAATCGACGATACAGCCCCGGTCGTCACCACGACCATCGGCCACCCCAAGCCGGACTGGGATACAGGCAGGGAGCAAATCGCCGGTCTGCTGCTAGAAGTCGCCGATATGGCCGCCGAACACGGCTGCATTCTCGCCGTCGAACCGCATGCCGGTGGCGATTTCAAAACGCCGGAAAAGGCAGCGTGGCTGATGGAGCGCACCGACTGCGAACACCTGCGGCTCAATTTCGACTACAGCCACTTCTGGGTTGCCGGCATCGACTTGCAGCACTGCATCGATTTCAATTTGAAGTACGCGGCACACAACCATCTCAAGGATGGTTTCCGCGACGAGGGAGGCCGCGTGAACTACCTGCTGCCCGGGGATGGCGAGCTGAATTTGGAGACATACTTCAAGTTGATGCAGGCGGCTGGATGGAGCGGATACATCTGTCCGGAAGTGACCGGGCAGATCTGGACCCGCGACGACTACGACCCCTGGGCGGCAGCTCGATTCTGTTTCGACGCGCTCGACTCGGCACGTCAGACTCTGAAATAGCGGGCCCTACTGAGCGGGGCCGGCCCGCGAGCTAGGGGAGCTGTCCTCAGTCAAAGGACGAAGGAGCTCTGCGCTCGATATCCTCGTGCTGCGCGCGAAGCAGCTCCGCGACGCTCCACGCCTGAGCGATGCAGCCGCGCGGGGTATGGGGCGGGTCGCCGTCGAAGATTTCCGAGATCGAGCCGAGCCCCGCTTCGCTGAAGTGTGGCTCGAAGCCCCTGATGATATTGCGCGCGCGCCGCCGTCCGTCGTCGTCGTAGATCCGGGTGAGGGCGGTGATGAACGGGCCCATGAGCCATGCCCACACCGTACCCTGATGGTAGGCGCCGTCGCGCTCCAGAGGTGAGCCGGTACAACAGGAGTGGTATTCCGGGTCGCTCGGGGCGAGGGAGCGGATGCCGACCGGTGTAAAGAGATGCTCGTCGACGGTATCGAAGATCTGTCGAGCGCGTCCATCTTCAAACGGGAGCTGAAAGGGAAGGCTGAGGGCGAAGAGCTGATTGGGGCGCACCGCTCCGTCGCGCGAGTCGCCCTCGACCACATCGTAGAGGCAACCGCAGTCAGGGTTCCAGAACAGCTCCTCGAATCGGTTGGCCACGCGCCCGGCGAAGCGTTCGCAGGCCCGGGCGGTGTCGTCGTTGTCGAAGCGGTGCGCGAAGAAGGCGTGGATGCGCAGGGCGTTGTACCACAATGCGTTGATCTCCACCGGCTTGCCCTGCCGGGGAGTGACCACCCAATCGCCAACTTTCGCATCCATCCAGGTCAGTTGAACACCCTCGGCACCAGCGCTGAGCAGACCGTCTTCCTCCATTCGAATCCCGAATCGCGTTCCGCGCCTGTGAGCGGCGATGACTTCCTGAAGCGAGGGCCACAGGGTCGATTGGACAAACTGACTGTCAGCTGTGTAGAGGAAATACTTGTAGGCGGCGACAAACAGCCAGAGCGTGGCATCGACGGTGTTGTATTCCGGCTCCTCACGGGCGTCGGGAAAGCGATTGGGTATCATGCCCTCGCTGATTGCGCCGGCAAAGGCCTCAAGGATCTGTCTGGCCTCATCATAGCGTCCGGTAGCCAGACACAGCCCCGGAAGCGCGATCATGGTGTCGCGGCCCCAATCGGTGAACCAGTGGTAGCCAGCGATGATGGTGGACAGGTCCGCGCCGCGTCGCACGAGGAACTTGTCAGCGGCGGAATGCAGTAGCGCGCTGAAGCAGTCCACTTTCAGATCGGCGGGAACGGCGATCGCTCGGCGACGGTCTCTTTCCGCGCCCAGCAGGAATTCTATGTCACGGCCGGTAGGGTCATCGGTGGAGGCGATGACGTTGAGAGGCTTTTCCCGTTTGAGGACGATCTGCAGCACGCCAGGAGTGAAGAGGTCCTCGGTGCAGTCGAGGCCGCGCTCCGACTCGCGCGGATATTCGAAATCGTAGAACCAGTCCGGGGCGGTCTCGAAGTGAGCGCCGGGAGCCGACAGGTAGACGACGGGTTGATCGGGGTACTGCCGATAGCTCAGGATACCGTCTACGACACTCACTTCGCGATTCACGCTGTCATTGGCTTTGGCGAGATGATGATACTCGCGTCCCGCGAAAAAGGGACGCAGGTGGAGCTGCATCTGCTCAGTCGCGCCGAGCAGCTCGTAGGTCACCACAACCGTGTGCTCGCCGCGAAGCATGGCGACGGTTTTGCGCAGTGTCAGCTCCCCCACAGCGAAGGTGAAGGTCGGAAAGGGATCGAGGGTGAATCGCGTTAGATAGCTGAAACCACGGGGGTGTACTACACCTGGGAAGATGCCACAGCCCAATTCCGTGAACTCGTGGTCTGTAGACACAGACTCATCGAGCTTCGATAGAAGAACGCGACGGTCGACGGGCGGTCGCAGAGCTGCTACGAGCAGTCCGTGGTAACGCCGGGTGTGAGCACCGGTAATGGTCGAGCTCGCCCAGCCGCCAAGACCGTTGGTTTCCAGCCATTCACGACGGACGGCGCGCTCAAAGTCGCCGGTTATGTCACTCTGTAGTACGAGCACCTAGTGTATTGTCGTACAAATAACTTGTACTAGTACAGTTGTGTGGTTAAGTTTCATCCAGACCTATTCCACAAACAAGGAACGGAGGAAACTCATGCCACGCGGACGCTTTCTTCCACCTCTCGAAATGACGGGGCAAACTCGGCAGCAATTGGAATCAATGGCCAAATCTCGATCCCTGCCGCACGGTTTGGTGCGACGCGCCGAGATCGTGTTGCTGGCCGCCGAGGGATGGCCCAACAAGGCCATCGGCGAAGCTGTGGGGCTGTCACAAGTGACCGTCGGCAAGTGGCGTCGTCGCTTCGTGGAAAACGGCCTCAACGGGTTGTACGACGAGCTGCGACCCGGTGCGCCCCGATCGATCTCGGACGAACAAGTGGCCGAGGTGGTATACAAGACACTGAAGACCAAGCCGGAGGACAAAACCCAGTGGACGGTGCGCTCCATGGGCGAGGAGACCGGCCTGACCAAGGACGCGGTCCATCGCATCTGGCGCACATTCGGCTTACAGCCGCACCGGACCCAGAATTTCAAGCTGTCCACTGATCCTTTCTTCGTGGATAAGGTGCGCGATGTTGTGGGCTTGTATCTCAACCCGCCCGACCATGCCGTCGTCCTGTGCGTTGACGAGAAGAGCCAAGTGCAGGCTCTGGAGCGCAGTCAGCCGTTGCTGCCGCTGGGCCTGGGCTACGCGGAGGGCGTCACCCACGACTACAAGCGACACGGCACCACAACGCTGTTTGCCGCTCTGGATGTGGCCACCGGTGAAGTCCTGACTCAGTGCAAGCCTCGTCATCGCCATCAGGAGTTTTTGCAGTTCCTACGCCATATCGACGCGAACGTGCCTGCGGATCTGGACGTTCACTTGATCGTCGACAACTACGGCACCCACAAGTACGCCAGCGTCAAGAAGTGGTTGGCCAGCCGGCCCCGATTCCACCTCCACTTTACTCCGACCTACGCCTCGTGGCTCAACCAGGTCGAGATCTGGTTCAACATCATCACGCGGCGAGCCATCCGGCGTGGCTCATTCCGCAAGGTCAAAGAGCTCATTCAGAGGATCGAGCGCTACACCGACAAATGGAACGCCAACGCCCATCCCTTTGGGTGGACGGCCACGGCCGACTCGATCCTTGCCAAGGTCAAACGACTATGTCAATGTATTTCTGCGACGGAACACTAGTGTATTGTCGTACAAATAACTTGTACTAGTACAGTTGTGTGGTTAAGTTTCATCCAGACCTATTCCACAAACAAGGAACGGAGGAAACTCATGCCACGCGGACGCTTTCTTCCACCTCTCGAAATGACGGGGCAAACTCGGCAGCAATTGGAATCAATGGCCAAATCTCGATCCCTGCCGCACGGTTTGGTGCGACGCGCCGAGATCGTGTTGCTGGCCGCCGAGGGATGGCCCAACAAGGCCATCGGCGAAGCTGTGGGGCTGTCACAAGTGACCGTCGGCAAGTGGCGTCGTCGCTTCGTGGAAAACGGCCTCAACGGGTTGTACGACGAGCTGCGACCCGGTGCGCCCCGATCGATCTCGGACGAACAAGTGGCCGAGGTGGTATACAAGACACTGAAGACCAAGCCGGAGGACAAAACCCAGTGGACGGTGCGCTCCATGGGCGAGGAGACCGGCCTGACCAAGGACGCGGTCCATCGCATCTGGCGCACATTCGGCTTACAGCCGCACCGGACCCAGAATTTCAAGCTGTCCACTGATCCTTTCTTCGTGGATAAGGTGCGCGATGTTGTGGGCTTGTATCTCAACCCGCCCGACCATGCCGTCGTCCTGTGCGTTGACGAGAAGAGCCAAGTGCAGGCTCTGGAGCGCAGTCAGCCGTTGCTGCCGCTGGGCCTGGGCTACGCGGAGGGCGTCACCCACGACTACAAGCGACACGGCACCACAACGCTGTTTGCCGCTCTGGATGTGGCCACCGGTGAAGTCCTGACTCAGTGCAAGCCTCGTCATCGCCATCAGGAGTTTTTGCAGTTCCTACGCCATATCGACGCGAACGTGCCTGCGGATCTGGACGTTCACTTGATCGTCGACAACTACGGCACCCACAAGTACGCCAGCGTCAAGAAGTGGTTGGCCAGCCGGCCCCGATTCCACCTCCACTTTACTCCGACCTACGCCTCGTGGCTCAACCAGGTCGAGATCTGGTTCAACATCATCACGCGGCGAGCCATCCGGCGTGGCTCATTCCGCAAGGTCAAAGAGCTCATTCAGAGGATCGAGCGCTACACCGACAAATGGAACGCCAACGCCCATCCCTTTGTGTGGACGGCCACGGCCGACTCGATCCTTGCCAAGGTCAAACGACTATGTCAATGTATTTCTGCGACGGAACACTAGCGGTTGGCGATCAGATCCTCGACGACGGCCGGATCGGCGAGCGTCGTCGTATCACCGATGTCCTCGGTCTCGTCCGCGGCGATTTTGCGCAGAATGCGCCGCATGATCTTTCCGGATCTGGTCTTCGGCAGACCGGGCGCCCAGTGGATGACGTCGGGAGCGGCGATGGGACCGATGACGGAGCGAACCTGTTTTTTCAACTCGTCTCTCAGAGCCTCGGTGTACTCTTCGCCAATATTCAGGGTGACGTAGGCGTAGATGCCCTGGCCTTTGACCTCGTGGGGGAAGCCAACCACGGCAGCTTCTGCCACTTTGTTGTGGAGCACGAGGGCGCTCTCGACCTCGGCGGTACCCATGCGGTGGCCGGACACGTTGATGACGTCGTCGACGCGGCCGGTGATCCAGTAGTAGCCGTCCTCGTCTCGTCGACAACCATCTCCGGTGAAGTAATAGCCCTTGTACTGCTGGAAATATGTTTCCTCGAAGCGCTTGTGATCGCCGTACACCGTTCGCATCGTTCCCGGCCAGGGTTTCTTTATGGCGAGCACACCGGACACGCCGTTGCCCTCCAGCTCCTTGCCGTTTTCCGGATCGAGGATAGCCGGCTCAATGCCGAAAAAGGGCAGGGTCGCCGATCCCGGTTTCTGCGGAATGGCACCCGGCAACGGGGTGATGAGGATACCGCCGGTTTCCGTCTGCCACCAGGTATCGACGATGGGGCAGCGTTCCTTGCCGGCGTTGGTGTAGTACCAGCGCCAGGCTTCCGGGTTGATGGGTTCACCCACGGTGCCGAGCAGGCGGAGGCTGGGCATGTCGTACTTCGCCGGGAACTCTTGGCCGGCCGCGGCGATGGCGCGGATGGCCGTGGGCGCCGTGTAAAACTGGTTGACCTTCCATTTCTCGATGACGGCCCAGTAGCGGCCGGGGTCGGGGTAGGTTGGGATGCTTTCGAACATGACGGTGGTAGCGCCATTGGCCATCGGTCCGTAGATGATGTAAGAATGTCCGGTGACCCAACCGATGTCGGCGGCGCAGAAGTAGATGTCGCCGTCGTGGTAGTCGAAGATGTACTTGTGGGTGACGCCGGTGTAGACCATGTAGCCACCGACCGTGTGCTGCACCCCTTTCGGCTTGCCGGTGGATCCGGAGGTGTAGAGGATGTAGAGCGGGTCTTCGGCCTCCATCTCCTCGCAGGGACAGTCGGCGCCGGCATCGGCCATCAGATCGTGCCACCAGAAGTCACGTCCCGCCGTCATCTGCACATCGAATTCGCCTTTGCTCTCGACGCGCTCGACGACGATGCAGGTTTCGACGGGCACACCCATCTCCTTGCTCGCGGAGGCCATGGCCTCGTCGGCGACCGGTTTCATGAGGACGGGTTTGTCGCCGCGATGGGTGCCGTTGCAGGTAATGACGGTGGTGCAGGTCGAGTCGACGATGCGGTCGGAGAGGGAGTCGGCGGAGAAGCCGCCAAAAACGATGGAGTGAACGGCGCCGATGCGCGCGCTGGCCAGCATGGCGATGGCCAGCTCCGGGATCATCGGCAGATAGATCGAGACCCGGTCGCCCCTGCGAACGCCACGGGCCTTCAAAACGTTGGCGAACTTGCAAACCTGCTCGTGGAGCTCGCGATAGCTCAGAGTGGCGTCTTCGCCGGGTTCGTTGCCCTCCCAGATGATGGCGATCTGATCGCCGCGGCTCTCGAGATGACGATCGAGACAGTTGTGGACGATGCTCGTCCTGCCGCCGTCAAACCAACGGATGCCGACGGCGCCGTCGTCCATGTCGTCCATGTTGTAGTTGTACGACAGAACTGTATCCCACTTCTCATACCAATGGAAGCTCTCAGCCTGCTGCGCCCACCAAGCCTCAGGGTTGGCGATCGAACGTTCGTATTCGGCCCGATACTCCTCCAGGCTCTTGAAGTAGGCTTTTTGCCGAAAGGATTCGGGTGGGGAGTACAGATCTTCGCTCATGGGAGTGTCTCCTTGCGCTGCTCATTGCCGCCGAAGTGCGCGGGGGAGTAATATCGAGAGGTCAGGGCGGGTCGTGCAAGCATCAGCGCATGCGGTTTCTCAGCCGGAGTGCTGGTGGCGGAATTCGACTTCATCTATCTTGAAGAATCCATCGGGAATTCTCTTTCGCGACACGATTTCGACTTCGCTCATGGTTCCTTTTTCCCGATCGGTCGCCAGTCAGTTAGCAAGGAGTCGTAAGCTATGAACTACGGACAGACGGGGTGGGGAAAAACGAACAGGATGGCGCAGGTCTTCAGACCAAACGCCCAGGGTGAGGCCCACACCGTCATGCTCGCAGTCGACCATCCGTATTTTTACGGCCCCACCACCGGCCTCGAGGATCCCCGCGAAACGATACAACCGCTGGTGCCGTACGCCGACGCCATCAGCCCGGCCAAGGGAAGCCTCGTCTACGCTCTCGATCCGCTGGTGTCAACGCCCGTCATCCTGCGAGTTACCGGGGGCAACAGCATGACCCGCAGGGAGGAACTGTCCGACGAGCACATCATCACCTCGGTCGAGGAGGCGGTGAAACTGAACGCCGTGGGGGTCTCGGTGTCGGTGTACATCGACACCGAGCATCAGGCTCAGACACTGCGCAGCCTCGGGACTCTGGCCAACGAGGCGAGCAAGTACGACCTCCTCGTCCTCGGGATCACGGCGGTAGGCGCCAAGCTCGAGCCGCTGGTAAAAGGCGAAGGCGAGGGCAGCGCCGATTTTGACGCGGCGCGCTACTTCGCCCACGCCGGCAGAATCATTCAGGAGAACGGCGCCGACATCGTCAAGACCTATTTCGTCGACGACTGGGAACAGGTGCGCAACGGCATACAGGCGCCGATCGTCATCGCCGGCGGCAAGAAGGTGCCGGAGGAAGAGGCGTTGGAGTTTAGCGCGCGGGCGATTCGGGCGGGCGCAGACGGCGTCGATATGGGACGGAACATCTTCCAGTCCGAGAATCCGGTGGCCATGATTCAGGCGGTGCGCTCCGTCGTTCACGAGGGAAACAGTCCGGCACAGGGCATGGAGGTGTTTGACGAGCTAAGAAGCAAGCGGGCGTAGGCGGTAGAGTCGCGGAGCCGCTGATGAAAGTCGGGATGTACTACAACAACAGCGACGTCCGCCTCGAGGAGATGGCGGTACCCGAGGTCGGCGACGGCGATCTGTTGATGGAGGTGAAGGCGAGCGGCATCTGTGGCAGCGATATCATGGAGTGGTATCGCATAAAAAGGGCGCCCCTCGTGCTCGGCCACGAGGTGACGGGCGACATCGTCGAGGTCGGCGCGAAGGTCGAGGGATTTGAGGTTGGGGACCGCATCTTCTCGACCCATCACGTGCCCTGCGACACGTGCCGGGAGTGTTTGAACGGGTATCACACGGCGTGCGAGACCTTTCACGGCGAAAACAATTTTGCGCCGGGTGGATTCGCCCAGTATCTGAGAATCACCGGACGGAGCGTCGGACAGGGAACGGCGCACCTTTCCGACGGCGTGTCGTACGAAGCGGGCTCGTTCATCGAGCCTCTGGGAACGGTCGTCCGCGGTCTGCGCGAGATCGGCGTCACGCCCGGTGAGACCGTGTTGCTTCTCGGCAGTGGGCTCATCGGGCTGCTGCAGATCAAGCTGATGCGTGCGCTGGGCGTGGGCAAGATCATCGCCTCAGACATGCAGCAATTCAGGCTCGACACGGCGTCGCGCTTCGGCGCTGATCACGTCGTCGATGCGCGGCAGGATGTTCCCGACTTCGTGCGTCAGGTAAACGGTGGACGACTCGCCGACAAGGTAATCGTCAGCACCGGGGCTCTGTCAGCAGCCCGCACGGGGTTACAGTCAGTGGAAAAGGGGGGAACGGCGCTGTTTTTCGCGGTCCCCAAGCCCGATGAGCAGCTCGAGATCGACATCAACGCGTTCTGGAGAGATTCCAAGAGCGTCAAGGTGAGCTACGGGGCGGCGCCGGTAGACAATCAACAGGCTCAGGATTTGATCATATTCGGACGAGTCGAGGTCGAGGACATGATCACCCACAGGCTGCCATTGGAGGAGATCGGCGAGGGGTTCCGACTGACGTGCGACGGGACGGCGAGCTTGAAAGTGATTATCGAGCCGAATGGCTCACTGTAGTGTGTCAACCAGCCACCGGTGCAGCGGCAACAGCTTCTTCCAGCGGTCGACCGAGTAGTTGACGAGCTTCGCCGAATGTAGTGCGGCCGGGTGCTTCTCTTCCTTACCGGCGTAGAGGCCGTCGTGTCGTAGCAGCGTCGCTCGTCCTCGACCTCGAATCCCCGCGGCACTCGCTTGTAGTGTTCGCCCTCGACTTCGTACTCCGCCTTCTCCACCGCACCCACGGCTTTCAGAAGGGCAGCTGCGGACTTCTCGTCCGCCACCTCCTTGCGATATTGAGTGAGCACGCTCTTCTCAAAGCAGTGGCCGCCCACACCGAGCAGGAGCTCGGTCGGTGTGAGACGCCAGAAGAAACCGGACACTGCTCCCTTTCGCGCGGGGCTCGGCGACGACGTGCGGCGCGATTCGGCTCAACTCCTCACCCACTGCGGTTACGAATGCCCTCGCCGGTTCGAGGAAGAGCTGCTCGTAGTCACTGCGATGAGCGTCGAACCACTCTTTGTTATTGTTCTTCGAGATTCCGCGAAGGAATGTCGGCGTTTTTTTGGGAAATCCATCGAAATTGCTCATGAATCCTCCATCACTGCGGCAGGCAGAGCCATGCTCGCTAGAACACGCGGCCGATAATCTGCACCGTAACCTCGCCACCGGGCTCCACCGTCTGTCCGGGTTCGAGAACGACGATGCCGTTGGCGCCGAGCATGGAGGTGATGATGTGGGAATCCTGCGTCCGGTTCGCGGTGTCGGCCCTGAGCTGGCCGCCGTCGGCCCGCAGCCGAGCGCGCAGGTAGTTGCGACGGTCGCCGTCATTGCGCTCCGCATTGTCCATGCGGGCTTGCGCGGTCGGAAGGAGCAGATCGTCAGAGGGGTAGCCGGAGGCTTTGCGAATGGCGGGCCTGACGAATTGCAGAAATGACATCATGCCGGAAACGGGGTTGCCTGGCAGGCCGAAATACGGCACCCCCTGGAGGATACAGAAATAGAGGGGTTTCCCCGGCTTCATGGCCACTCGCCACAGGATCTCTTCCGCTCCCATGTCATCGAGGACTTTCTTTATGTAGTCGTATTCACCGACCGACACGCCGCCGGTTGAAACAATTAAATCACCGTTGAGCGCGCTTTCGATGGTCCGACGGATTTCATCCTCGTCGTCTGGAGCTGTGGGCAGCATGACCGGATCGGCTCCGTGAACTCTGGCCATGGCGGCGAGCGCGGTGGTGTTGCTGTTGACGATTTTTCCGGGCTCCAGAGGTTCGTCGATCTCGACGAGCTCGTCACCGGTGGACAGAATGGTGATGGTCGGTCGACGGTGAACGGAGACCAGGGTGCACTGGGCCGCAGCCAGCGCCGCGATCTCCCCGGGGCCGAGCTCCGATCCCGCCTCGAGGAGGGTTTCCCCCTCCCTCATGTCTTCCCCGCGCCGTCTGACATTCCCGCCAGACTCCTCCGGATCGAAGATCTCGATTCGGTCGCCATCCGCCTGTGTGTCCTCCACTCGAATCACGGTGTCGGCACCTTTGGGAACCGGTGCACCGGTCATGATGCGGCTCGTTTGACCCCGGTCAACGGTTTTCTTTGCAACATAGCCGGCGGGAATGTCCTCGATCATATCCAGGACGGCCGGCTGTTCGGAGGTGGCGTCCTTGACGTCCTCGTGGCGCACGGCATAGCCGTCCATGGCCGAGTTGTCGTGAGGCGGGTTGTCGTACGGAGCGACCACCTCAGAGGCCAGGAGACGCCCGAGAGCATCAGGCAGGGGGACGCGCTCTACACCGAGGGGTCCGATGCGCTCGAGGACGAGCCTCTGAGCCTCCTCGGGGGTATGTGGTCTGTCGCTCGCCATCACTCGTTTGAGATTATGTCCAAAGATGACAACATTCAGGGCCGGCTGGGCTGCCCGGCAGCACCAGTCTATCAAGATATCGCATAATCACAACGGATGCAGGCTCCAGTGACCGATCGGCTCCTCTTGATCATTCCCACGACGACCTACAACACGCGCGACTTCATGGTGGCAGCGGAGCGGTTGGGCGTCGAGGTAGTGGTGGCATCGGACAAAAGGCAAGTGCTGGAAGATGCCGCGCCGGGCAGGACATTGTCCCTGAGCTTCTACGACGCCGATATCGCTGTGCGACAGATTGTCGATCACAGCACGGAATGGCCGGTCAAGGCAGTTTTCGGCGTGGACGATCACTCTGCCGTACTCGCCGCTCTGGCGTGCGAGGCGATGGGGATCGCCCACAACGACCCGGAGGCAGTGCGGGCGGCCGGCAACAAGAAGCTGATGAGGACGCGACTGACGCAGGCCGGGTTACCCTCTCCGCGCGTCCGTCTGTTCGACATCACGGACGATTCGAGTCAATGCGCTGAGGCGGCCGAGTACCCCTGTGTGTTGAAACCGGTGTTTCTGGCAGCCAGTCGAGGTGTGATTCGGGCAGACGACGCGGATCAGTTCGTGACCGCTTTCGGTCGAATCCGCACTATCCTGAAGAACCCGGCTGTGGCGCGCAAAGGCGGTGCGGCGGCCCGGGAGATTCTGGTGGAGGACTACATTCCGGGCGTCGAGGTCGCGGTCGAGGCCCTGCTGATGGGGGGTGAGCTGCAACCGCTCGCCCTGTTCGACAAGCCGGATCCTCTCGAGGGTCCGTTCTTCGCCGAAACGGTGTATGTCACGCCTTCGAGACTGGCAGACGACCTGCAACAGGAGATTGCCGATAATGTGGCTCGCGGGGCAGAAGCGCTCGGCTTGCGGGATGGTCCATTGCACGCGGAGCTGAGGGTGACTGAGGGGCAGCTTCATATCATAGAGATCGCGGCGAGGACGATCGGCGGGCTGTGCTCGAGGGTTCTGCGCTACGGGACGGGAATGTCGCTGGAGGAACTCGTCCTGCGCCATGCGCTGAACCTGCCGGTAGACTCGCTCGAGCGACAGGGAGGAGCTGCCGGAGTCATGATGCTGCCGGTGCCCGCCAAAGGCGTGCTGCGAGGGGTGCGGGGTATCGAGGAGGCACGCATGATCGTGAACATCGACGATGTCGTGATAACGATCCCGCCCGACCAGGAGGTAGAGCCGCTGCCGGAGGGCGATCGCTATCTGGGCTTCATCTTCGCGGAAGCCGCGTCGCCTGTGGAGGTGGAGATGTCGCTGCGAAAGGCGTTCCGGCAACTCGAAGTCTTGGTCGAGTAGGAAAATGGGGGATCAGAGCGGAACTGACCGGGCGACGGCGAAGCTGACAGAAGGACCAATCGTGCAAACGCTGGTCGGTCTGGCCGGCCCAATGGTCATCGGCCTGTTTTCGGTGATGGCCTTCAACCTGACCGACACCTACTTCGTGTCGCAATTGGGGACTCTGGAGCTGGCGGCGATGAGCTTCACGTTTCCGGTCGTGTCCGTCCTCTTCGGCGTGACGATGGGGCTGAGCACAGGGACGGTTTCCGTCGTGTCCCGGGCGATCGGACGAGGTGAGATGGACAGGGTCAAGCGTGTGTCCTCTGACAGCCTGTTGCTCGCGTTCATCGTCGTCCTCGTCCTCGCCGGCGTCGGGGTGCTGACCATCGATCCGCTGTTTCGGGCAATGGGAGCCGCCGAGGATGTTCTGCCGCTCATCAGGGAGTACATGATCATCTGGTACCCAGGGATCGTCTTCCTCGTCGTGCCGATGGTGGCGAACGCGTCGATTCGGGCTCTGGGAGACACCAGGGTGCCTGCCCTCATCATGACCGGCGCCATGACCTTGAACCTGGTGCTCGACCCCCTGCTCATCTTCGGGCTGCTCGGATTTCCGCGACTGGAACTGGCGGGTGCGGCCATCGCCACCGTCATCGCCCGCGCCTGCACCTTGATCGTATCGCTGGCGATCCTTCGCTTTCGCGAGAATCTGCTCGATTTTTCACCTCCGAGATTGACGGACGTGTTGGCATCGTGGAAACAGGTGACCTACATCGCCGTTCCGGCCTCAGCGACGAACATCATGCCGTCATTCTCTCTGGGTTTCGTGACCAGACTGGTATCGACCTACGGGGCAAGTGCGGTGGCGGCCTGGGGCGCCGGTTCGCGCATCTCGTACTTCGTGCTGATTCCAGCTCTGGCACTGAGCTCCGGACTCGTGCCGTTTATCGGTCAGAACTGGGGCGCCGAGCGCTACGACCGGGTTCGAACGGCGAGGCGCTACGGCTACCGGTTTGCCTTTTTGTGGGGAGCGGCGATGGTCATAGTGCTCAATTTCGCGGCGGAGCCCGTGGCGGCTCTCTTCAGCGGCGAACCCGACGTCATCGACAGCATGGTCGGGTACCTCTGGATCATTCCCTTGGGGTTCGGGTTCACGGGCATCTTGCTGGTGGCGGAAGAGACGTTGAACTCAATCGGCAAGCCGATCGCCGCGACCGTCCAGACTGCCATTCACACATTCTGTCTGTACGCGCCGCTCGCATTCCTGGGATCTGCCTGGAGCGGACTGGCAGGCCTGTTCGCGGGTGTGGTCGTAGCCGACGTTCTCGGGGGATTCGTCGGCATGGCCATGGTGCGCCGGATATGCTATTTCAAAGAAAAGAGGCTGTGACGGGCAATCGGAGGAAGGAGCAATCGTATGGGTGAAGCGAAAAGGACGGTCCTCGTCGTCGATGACGACCACATCATCCTGCAGTTCATCGAGGATGTGCTCTGCCCGACCTACTCGGTGATCTGTGCAGCTGACGGGGCGGCGGCGCTGGAGGCGTTCGAGGCGCATGAGCAGGTGGACCTCGTTCTCCTCGACCTCAGAATGCCTGACATGACCGGGTACGAGGCACTGGCGTCGATGCAGATGATCGATCCCGACGTCAAGGTAGTCGTGATCACGGGCATGGATCCCGAACAGGATCGTCTGCCAGGGATTATGGGGGTTCTGGTGAAACCGTTTCTGGCGGGCGCCGTCAAGAAGGCGGTGGACGACGTCATAGAGGTATTTTAGGGGGAGGGATACACAGGTTCCCCGGCAGCCGGGTCACGTCTGGCGGGCGACCTTTTCACCCCGGTCAGTCAGGCGGTAGCGGCTGATCGGTGCCTGCTGATCCTCGACGGAAATCAGATCGCTCCCAACCAACTCTCTGACGTCGTCGGCGTCGACAGCCTGTGACGCATCGAGCGTGGGAGATTCTACCCAATACACTGGCACCGATATTCCGCCCCTGCGCACGAGCACCCACACATCGTCTGCGATCTTATCCAGTAGTTCCAGCTGCTCTTCGGTCAAGCCGTGGTCCTTCGGCATGAGACACCTCATCAAGAAATGTGTGCGACCGGGGAGCTACGCGGGATTGGGAGAGGGAGTCGATACGGTCGGACGAGGCATCCGAGCTGCCAGGCACCGACATCTCTAAAGTTAGGGCCGGAACTGAGACCTGCGCCATGATTTTCTATACGAGACTCGAAGGGGCAAATTGCCATAGGCGACTCTGCGAACGGGGCTTGACCGGGACAAACTGCGAGAGTTTTTTAATCAGCAGGTGTTCCTCAGGCCCGGATGTGACGTCGGGGCCTCGACAGGAGAGCAAGGCATGGCAGAATTTCCATCGAAACGAACCGTGGGCGTGCGCAAGGTGGAACTCAAGGATCTTCGCCACATCATCGTCCACCGCGATGAAGGCATGTATCTCTATGCCACCAATCGCGGCGGCATCTGGAATTTCGGCGATGGCGAGATCGCCGTGGCCTACCTGGCGGTGCCTATGGACTACAGCGTCATGAGAGAGGGCCCGAACAAGAATTGGTCCCGACACTGCGGCGGCCCCCGCAGTATGTGGGCACACCACGAGCGCTGG
Source organism: Candidatus Latescibacterota bacterium (assembly GCA_965205655.1). Classification (GTDB taxonomy): domain Bacteria; phylum Latescibacterota; class UBA2968; order UBA8231; family UBA8231; genus CBDBIJ01. Next base: position 26,123 of record CBDBIJ010000056.1, on the reverse strand, counting down.
GGCGGTGAATCAGGATGTATCATCAGCCGATCCTTCGACAATGGCGAAACCTGGCCCGATGTCGAACGCCAATGGATCTGGAACAACGACCGGACCACGGACGAGATCCTGGACTGGCTGCGGCCCCGAGACCGCGGCGATCGCGAAGAGATCGATATGGGCGAAACTGACTCCATCATCCACTTCTGCCCCGGGACGTATCTCAAGCCTCCCATCGGCGGCGTCGGACGAGACGAGAAAAGTTTTGATTTGGGTCGCCGGCAGCACCTGCCGACATTCAGCCTGCGCAGCAGGGATCGCGGACGCACATGGGAAAAGCATGCGACAATCATCGACAACCCGTCCTGGGCCCCCGACGGTGGATTCATGGGAGCAAACCTCGGTACCGTCCGCTTCGACAACGGGGTACTCGGTATTGTCGGCGCCGTCTACTGGCGGCACGTCCTGTGCTATTACGTCAGCTACGACAACGGGATCTCGTGGGAGTACTGCAGCGACGTAGCTCGAGTCAGCAGCCACCTCACCCGCGAAGCACCAGGCGTCGAGGGTGTCGGCTACACCTACCCCGGTGTGCACCGGCTGCCCGACGGACGCCTGATGTGTCTCATGTACAAGACACCTTCGGAAATACCCTGCGTCGCGTTTTCCGATGACGATGGCATGACCTGGTCTCAACCCCGCTTTGTGACCAGCCCGGGGAATCGTTTCGGGAACATGAGCGATCCCGAGCCTGAGCGCCCGTTGAACGATGTTGCCCGCGCTAATAGATGGCGTTGCCCCTCGGCCCTGGTGACCCGGGACGGTCGGATCATCATATTCTTTGCGCGCCGTACCCCCAGCCTGGGCAACCGCGGCATCCTTGGCGTGGTGAGCGAAGATCTTGGCCAGACCTGGAGCGAGGAATTTGTCGTGCGCGGCGATGCCTACAGCTACGACATGGGCTACCAGATGCCCACTGAGCTGCCGGACGGTCGTATCTTCGTAGCCTACTGGTTCTGCGCCAAGGAGCAAGACGAACCCATCGAGGAAGTCCAGATCGTGCGCCACATTGCGGGAACCTTCTTCAGAATGGACTGAGAAGCCACACCTCCAGATGGTGGTCCTTTACAACCGCAAGTCTGTCAAACTCCCAACTGTCACACGAAGCTCGAAAGAGCAAACTGCTCTTCAGTGGGCTCTGCTCAGCAATACCAGGGTTCGGTCAGGTAGGGTAGGGTGGCCGGGGATGGTGGCAGGTAACCGCCAACTCGTGGGGCCGGTCGATCCACGGCAGAGTGTGCGATTTCCCAAACCCGGGTGAACACCTGGCGTCTGGAGCATTCCTCCGCGCCCGACGCGCAGGCGACATCGAATACCTCCTCGAAGAGCTTATCTACGCGCGGGTCGGGATGCTTCCAGCGGTAGCCCAACATGTCGGGTTCGAAGGGGTCGATGAGAGACTGAGCCTCCGACAATTCGAGCAGGCGAGATCCTTCGGGGATGAGCAGCCGGATAGCCCATTGAATCGGCGCCACGCAATCGACGAGGTCGAGTTCGAGAATCAGCTCCAGCAGATCGATGTTGGACTCGAGCGTCGTCCACGGAGTGAAGGTGACGAAAGTCGGGCTGAGCACGAGCCCAGTTTCCCGGAAGCGCCGGGCGACCTGGACGAAGTCCTCGCGGGTATGCCCCTTGTCGAGGATTGCGAGGACGCGGTCGTCGGTCGACTCGACAGCGCTGGTGACGAAGGCGCAGCCGGTGTCGCGAAGGACGCGCAGGCAGTCGGCGTGACGGAGTAGGTGTTCGATCTTTACCGTGACGTCGTAGGTCACGCGAGGAAACTGAGCGTGGAGAGCCTCGACGACCGGCATGGCGTGGCCGATGCCGTTGAAGAAGTCCGGATCGCCGAAGGTTATGTGGCCGGCACCCGCTTCCACCTGCTGCCGAATGTCCTCGAGTACGATCTCTTCCTGAACGATCCGAAACTTTCCCTCGTATACCGGGACAACCGGGCAGTGCCGGCAGAGATGCTTGCATCCCCGGCTCGCTTCGGTGTAGCCGACCGTGATCGGCTGGGCGCTGCCAGTCTCCATGCGAGCATATCGTGTCAGTTCGGGAAGGTCGCTGCGATCGGGCAGGAGGAACCGTTGACGGTCGAGTGAAATTTCCGGCTCAGGCTGTCCAGTCGCGGTCTGCTCTCGATCGGGCCGTCCGTTCGAGGCGCTCAGTCTCTCACACAGGTGCAGAAGCCCTGTTTCGAACTCGCCACCGAGAATGGTGGAGGCGCCGAGCCGGCGCAGGTACTCGGCATTCGGCGGGCCGTAGAGTCCGTAACAGCAAATGTGTGTCGCCGGGTTTAGGGACTTGAGGCGCGGAATGAGGGTTGCCGCTATCCGGGTAGCCGTGTGCATCGGTACGTAGAGGGCCACCAGGTCGGCACTCGCTGCTGCGTCTGCGGGAAATTCCTGGACTGCGAGATCAGCGCAGGTAACAGTGAATCCCTCCCGGCGCAGCCACGCGGTTGGCGAGGCGAGACCGAAGGGTTGGCGGCCGAGCTCGTAGGTGGAGAGGAGGAGGACGTTCAGGTGACGGCGATGTGGCGAAACTGGTACAGCAGCAGCGGCCACGGACTCATTTCGAGGACTGGTAGTAGGGGTTTTCGCCGTCGGCGTGGTCGGTGACGTCGAGGATCTCCTCGATCTCAGGCACGGCTTCCTTGATCATGACCTCGATGCCCTGCTTCAAGGTAACGTCGGCCATGCCGCACCCCTGACAGCCACCCTCGAGTTGCAGGTATACCTTGTTGTCCCGCACATCGATGAGAGCGACGTTGCCGCCGTGGCCGGCCACCGCCGGATTGATCTGCTCGTCGAGGACCTGCTGGATCTTCTGCGCGACCGGGCCCGAGAGCTCGGGGGGCGTCATGTTGGGCCGCTCGATCTTGAAACCGCTACCCATCAAGCCGTCGACATAGTCGACGACGGCATCGTCGATATTCGGCGTGCTCTCCTCGTCCGCGAAGACATCGAAGCCATTGAAGGGAATTACGCTGTCGGCGCTGGTGTCTTCGTCTTCCCCGATGAAGGCCATCCTGAAGTCGACCTTCAGTGGCGACACGGATTTGGCGCCGATGCGGAGCCCTTTGATGGCGCTCTCGCTCTTCGACATGAGCTCGACGATTTTCAGCTGAGCTTCCTCGGTGACCGTGACCATATGCTGAATGTAGTTGACGATTGACGAATGTCAACGCGAGATGGAGGATCGACGAGTTGTAGGGACAGTAGACAGAAGTAGCAAAGGGCTGTTTCTTAGATCCCCGTCGTCATCGTCAGTCTCTAAAGAAGAGGCAACGCTTCGTTGCGAGCGGCACAACTGGTGGCTCCCCGAACGTGGGAGCTGATCGAGCGCGAGAAACCGGTCGCCGAGAGCGGCAGCGTGCTCATTCGTATTGAGCACGCTGCAATCTGCGGCACTGACAAACCGTTCTATTGCGGCGCCGAACCGCCGTACCCGCTCGAACCTGGAATACCGGGGCACGAGGCGATCGGCACCGTCGAATCCTGTCCGTCGGGACGATACGAGCCCGGCGAGCTCGTTCTGGTGTGGGGGTACGGGTTGGGAATGTTTCAGGAGTATGTGGTCGCCCCCGAGGAAAGGCACCTGCGGTTGCCGACTGGGTCGGAACCCGAAGTCATCCTCATGTCCCAGCTCCTCGGGACAGTCGTGCACTGTCTCTACAAGCTCGACAACCTGATCAACACGAGTGTGGTCGTGCTGGGCCAGGGTCCCGTAGGCCAACTGTTCAACGCCTGCTTCCGAAACCTCGGGGTCCGGCACATCATTGGTGTGGACCCGCTGCGCTACAGACTGGACATCGGTAGCGAGATGGGAGCGACGCACTCGGTGGATCCGAGCGAACGGTCGGTCGCCGAGGCGGTGGCGGAGATCACGAAGGGAGCCCTCGCCGACATCGTCGTAGAAGCGGTGGGGGCAACTAGGTAGCAGTGCGGGGTAGAGACGCTTGAGCTTGATTCGTGCATCCGCCGTCGTGAAACGCCAATTGATGACGGGCGGGTTTTCGAGGCGCTCCGTGAGCCAGGCCTTCACGTGTTTTCCCAACTGCTGGATCGTCGCGATGCGACGATTGAGACATTGCCGAAAGAGCACGTTCAGTCCGATCTCGGCCATGTTGAGCCAGCTGCCGTGTGTCGGGGTGTAGTGGATGTCGAGTTTGTCAGCGATGCGCTTGGCTTCCTCCGGTTCGAAGACCTCGTAGAGGGCCGCCTTCTTATGAGTGCTCAAGTTGTCCATCACCAGCGTGATCTCCTCCGCCTCAGGGTAGTGGACGTCGACGAGATCTCTGACGGTGTGAGCCCAGTCTCTCATCGTGCGCCGTTCGCTCACTCGGACGTGGGAGCGACCCGTGAAGGGCTCCAGCATCATGAAGACGTTGGCGACCCCGTTGCGGACGTATTCATGGTGATACCGTGCCGGACACCCAGGCGCCACCGGCAGGGGCCGCTGCGTTTCGCCGATCAACTGCTTGCTTGTCTCGTCCAGACAAACCAACGGGTGCTTCGGGTCGTACGGCCATTGATAGACATCCAACACGTCCTCCATCGCGCAGACGAACTCGGCACTGGGTTTGCCCGGCAGGCACCACATCTCCCGCCGCCAAGGCTTCAGCTCGTTTTTTTTAACGTCTTGCGGACCGTTTCCGGGCTGACACTGTCAACCAGCTCCAAGGCCACGAGGCGGTCTGCCAGCAGCTTCAGGGTCCAGTGCTTCCTCCCATCGGGGGGCTCACTGCAGGCCAGAGCCACCAGATGGGCTTCGGCTCTGCCGTCGATCTTGTTCGCTTTCCGATTCTTCTGCTCGTTGCGCAGCAGCGACGCCTCGAAGCCCTCTTCCACAAACCGCTGGCGCAGACGCTCCACTGTGCTCGGATGCACGTCGAGCGCGTGCTCGATCTGCTCATCGGTCCAGTGCTCACCATGCGGACCCTGGTCCGTCTTCAGCAGGATCCTCGCGTGCCGTTGTTTGTAGGCCGCCGCCTTCCCCCTCGAGATCAAACCGCGCAGATGAGCTCGCTCCTCTGCTGTCAGCGTGACGATGTACTTCTTCTTGGGCAATGTCGATCTCCTCCTCTCCTGACAAAGGGGCCTCAGGAGAAGGATACGAGCCCCGGCCTCAAAACGCTAGTTCCAATGTCCCGCAATCCTAACTGGATGAACCACTAGTTCAGGGCAACTATATCGGCACCGACCTCACCGGCAACACGGCGATCGGCAACAGCTCTGGCATTTCGCTACTCGATGATGCCAACGGCACGATCATTGGCGGCACAACCGCGGGCGCAGGCAACCTGATATCCGGCAATGTCTTGGGGATCGGTCCCAACAACAGCCACAATATCCTGATCTACGGCAACCTCATCGGCACCGACGCCAGCGGCACCACTCCCGGCATGGCCAATACCATCGCCTACAATGGCGAGATGGGCATCCAACTCAACGCCAACTCCGGCAATGGCAATGCCATTTCGGGCAACTCGATCCACAGCAATACTACCTTAGGTATCGACATCAACTCCGACGGCGTGACCGCCAACGACCCCGATGATGTCGACGCCGGCGCCAACAATCTGCAGAACTACCCCGTGCTGACTCAGGCCTTCGGCGGCAGCTTCACCGTCTCGGGGACGCTCAACAGCACCGCCAACACCACCTTCCGCATCGAGCTTTTTGCCAACAGCGCCTGCGACCCCAGCGGTTTCGGCGAGGGCACTACGTTCTTGGGCTCGGCCAACGTCAGCACCGACTTAAACGGCGACGCTACCTTCGCGGCGAGTATTTCCGGCTTCTCCGCCGGCCAGTTCATCAGCGCCACGGCCACCGACCCGAGCAACAACACCTCGGAATTCTCGGCCTGCATCGAAGCCGACCTCAACCAGCCACCCGTCGCCGACGCGGGCGAGAACCAGATCGTCGAATGCGGTACCCCCGCAGGAACCGACGTAACGCTCGACGGCACCGGCTCGTCCGACCCGGACGATGACGACTTGACCTATGCGTGGTCGGAAGACGGCCTGCCCCTCGCCACGGGGCCAACACCCACCGTCACCCTGTCGCCGGGCACCCACACCATCGACCTCGTCGTCAACGACGGCCTCGTGGACTCGCCACCCGACCAGGTACAGATCCAGATCACCGACACCAGCCCACCGGTCATTACTTTGCTCGGCGCTGACCCGATCCTGGTCGAGGTCGGAACACCATACACCGATCCCGGCGCCACGGCACTCGACGCTTGCGACGGCGACCTCACCTCTGCCATCATCGTTGCCAACCCGGTCGATTCAAACACCGAAGGCGAATACACCGTCACCTACACGGTCGCTGACGCCGCCGGTAACCCGGCGAGCGCGCCACGCACCGTCGAGGTCGTCTCGACGCCCAACAGTTACGTGCTCGTCGCCGCTCACAGCATGCACATCAAGCAACACGCCACCGTACACAGCGGCTTCGCAGGCGTCGTAGACTACGGCACACCGCCCTTCCAGGCGGGCCGCGTCGAACTCGTCATCGGCCCGCATGCCTTTACCGAGACTGATGTGCGCGTCAGCAGCCCTCGGGTCCGAATCAAGAACAAAGCCACCATCGCCGGCACCCTCGTTTATGACGAGCTCAAGGTGGGCCGCCACGTCACCATCGGCGAACACGTCACGCCCGGAACCTGGCCGCTCTTCGAAGACTTCGGCCTGCCCGACTTCGTCAGCGGCACGCCGGGCACCGTCGATATTTTGGTCAGAAAACGCGAAACAGTCACCCTGTCACCCGAGGATGGCCCGTTCGGCACGATCCGGGTCAAGCACAAAGGCTCCCTTATACTCACAGGCGGCGAATACCACATCGGCAGCATGCACCTCGGGACGAAGGTCGCAGTGGTAGTTCAGGCGCCGACCACCATGCTCATCGCCGGCAAGTTCGCCCTCGGTCAACACAGCTACTTCGGACCGGAGACGGCCGCCGTCGATCCGTCGGAGATCCTCGTCTACGTCGAGGGCGAAAACGGACACCACGGCAAACTCAAACGCCATCCCAAGGCAGCCAAGGTCGGCGGCAAAGCCGTTTTTGCCGGCAATATTTATGCGCCCAACGGCACGATCCATCTGCGTCACCACTCGCGGTCGACTGGCTCCTTTATCGGTAAAGACCTCATTCTCGGCGTCCGGGCGGAGGCGCATCTGCGCAGCGGATGGAACACACCAGGGGTACTCTACGACCCACAAATGCCAGTGGCCAAGCTGCTGTCCGCATTGAGTGAGGATCACGGCCTTGTCGAGCAGATCGTCGACAACTACCCCAATCCCTTTAACCCGGCCACGACCGTCCGCTACCGATTGCCGGCGTTTGGATGGGCCCGATTGACGGTCTATAACGCCCTGGGGCAGGAAGTGCGCGTCCTCGTCGATCAGCCACAGCCTACTGGTCTCCACAGCGTCGAGTGGGACGGTCGCGAGCAGAATGGCCAAACCGCCTCGAGCGGACTGTACTTCTACCAGCTCATAAACAGCGGCAAAGTTCATACTGGTCGCATGCTGCTGATCAAGTAAGTCGGAGCAATTGGCCCGTTTCAATTTCCCTCGGCCAGCGCCTCGTAGCAGCCTCTGATCCGGTCGTCATCGGTCAATGACGGCGCCGGCACGAAGGATGAGGTCCAATGGCATCTCTGCTCGAGTGTCACGTGGGCCTCGCAGTGCGCCCTTGGGTATTCTGGAACACACACGTGTGTTTTGGGCGACACACGCAGCAGCCAGCAAACGACATCCTCGTCGTGGCCGCTATCGCCAAAATTTCTTGACACGGTCATATACCAGGATATATAGTGATACCCTAAATAAAGGGGTATCACAATGAACCTTCCTACAGATAAACAGAAGGCCGTCCTCGAGTTCCTCTGGGCCTTTCAGCAGCGCATGGGCCGCACCCCCACCGGCCCCGAGATCGCCGGCCATTTCGGCTTCCGCGACGCTTCTTCCGCCTATCAGCATCTCCGGCTCCTAGCAAAAAAAGGCTGCCTGGAAATCACCCGCTCGGGACGCAAGACCCCACTGGCCGTCCGCCTCACCGACCTCGCAAAGAACCTCCTTCAGGCCTCCTACCCCCTTTTCGGCAGCGTCCCGGCCGGTCCTCTCGAGGATGTTCTCATTGAGGCGGACCGCGGCGTGAGCTCGGTTGAGGACATCATCCCCGAGCTCAGGCCCGGCGACTACTTCCTCACTGTCGAGGGAGACTCCATGATCGATGCCGGTCTGAAACCGGGAATGCTCGTCGTCATTCGTCCCGGCGCCAGGCCTCAGTCCGGCGATATCTGCGCCGTGTGGGTGGAAGGCAACGGCAACACCCTCAAACGGATCGCCTTCGACCCACACCAGAACGTCATCCTGCAACCGGCAAACCCTCGCTATGAGCCTCAGACTTTTTCACCCGACATGGTGCGGATCCAGGGCGTGCTCGTCGCCTCGCTCTGCGTGAGCTACCACCGCCACTGACTCCCATGTCTCCCCAGGACAACCATCCCTCTCCTTCCCCCGACACTGTCTGTCTCCACATTGCAGGTTTCTCTGCGTGGGCTATGGCGCACTGGTGGAAATCTTCAGCCTCAAAATCCGTCGGCCTCGCAGTCTGTGCTGCCGGACGTGTCTTCTCCTGCAGTCCCTCCCTTAAAAGACGCGGCGTCGAGCTGGGCGATTCCGTCGAGCGAGTCCGAGCCCTCGTTCCCCAGGCCGAATTCCATCTGCGAGATGTCGAAATCGAAAAAGCAGTGTGGGACCACGTCCTGGCCAGGCTCTACAGCCTCACGCCCCGGATTCTCCCGATCTCCGACCCCAAAAGCCCTTCGTCCCGACCACTGGGAATCTGGGAGAACGGCGCCTGGGCTCTCCTGCAGAACCCGGACATGAACGGCCTCTCTCACCTCGCCGGTGATCTCGATGCGCAGATCGGCAGCGCACCTGCCCGCGCCTGGTGCATGCTCGCCGCCGCCTTTTCCAAACCAGGCTGCCTGACCAGCATACCGCCGGGCATGGTCATGCCTTTTCTGAGGCAGGCCCCCGTTTCCCTCCTGCAGCATGTCGGTTTCTGCCCGGACCTCACTGCCAGACTTGAACTATTCGGCCTCAAAGCGGTCGCCCACCTCACATCGCTCACCAGACGGCATCTGTCTGCCCAATTTGGCAATGATGGCGAAACCCTCTTCGACTTCCTCCATCCCGACGAAGAAGAGCCGCCCGTTCCCAACTACGAGCCCTGCGTGCTCAGCGCCCAGTACGACTTTGAATGGCCCGTCTTCGAACCTGCCGACCTTCAGCCAGCCCTCTCGCACTTGCTCGAGCAACTCATCGCCCAGCTTCGGGGTTACAGTGCCAGACACATCGCCCTAAAGCTGAAGGGAGGGCGCCGAGAGCTGAATCGAGAATCGAGCCGCATCCTCAAAAACCCCACCAATCGCCCGAGCATTCTCACCAATGCCGCAAACACGCTCCTGCAGCAGACACTTTTCAAGAAGCCATCAACACGCTCTCAGACACCTTGCGGAAGCGGAGTACAGAGCATCGTTCTGGAGCTGAGCGGACTGAGCCTGCTCCCCCCCGAGCAGGCGACACTTTTCCGCGCGAAACCAACAATCAGTCCCCTCGTGAAATCCATGGACACCAGATTCCCCGGCAAACTCCTCCGCCCCGTCCACTCACACGCCGATCCCTTCTTTTCCGAAGAGGAGTATCGATTTGAATCGGTCTGTTGATGAAATCCTATCACGAGCCCATAGAGGTAACCATATCAGATGGAAAACCGGCCGCCATTCGTTGGAGAAACCGCACATATCGCGTCGAAACCATCCTCGACTACTGGATCGCCCAGAACAAATGGTGGGCCAATGAAGAAAAACGAACTTACCTCCTCGTAGAAACCGACCACTCCACCATGGAACTGTATCGAACAGAAAGAGCCCATTGGACCCTGGCCCGAATACTAGATTGAAGTTAGCCGCGACCCGGCCTGTTGTTGATATCGGTAGTGCAATAGGGCGGACGGCCATGCCGTCCGAACGGATTGAGAGCTCGCAGTCCGGCCGTCAGGATGACGGCCTGCGAGCGAAAACCTCGGAGCGGCGCCGGGATGGCGCCGTGAGAATGAGTGAGAATGGCATGGCCGTCCGCCCGCTCATGTCGCCCCACTAATGTTCAGTCACCTACACGTCCGCAGCTGGTTCTCCTTCCTCGCCGGAGCCTCCTCCCCAAGATCCCTAGTAAACCACGCTCAGTCACTCGGCATGAAGTCCCTCGCCCTCACCGACGTCAACGGCCTTTCCGGCATCGTCCGTTTTCAGAAAGCCTGTAAAGTAGCCGGCATCCACCCCATCGTCGGTTCCGAAGTCATCGTCGAGGGCTACCCACTCGTCCTCCTCTGCAAAAACCAGAACGGCTACCAGAATCTCTGTCGCCTCCTCACCGAAGCCCACCTGAAAAACAGAGAGGAGCCCATCGCCGACCTCGACAGCCTTTCCAGGTACTCAGCAGACCTCATCTGCCTGACCGGTGGTCGCGATGGGAGACTGTGGCAACTCGTCTCCAGGCGCCGTATGAGAGAGGCCGATGCATGGCTCGCTACATTGCAGGACACCTTCGGCGACCACCTCTACTCAGAACTCTGCCACAGCCTCTTGCCGGAAGATATCGGTATTATCAAAAAACAATACGAACTGTCCCGACAAAGAAATCTCTCCGTCGTTGCCACCAACGACGTTCGTTTCGTCACACCCGACGATTATCGCCGCTACGACTTGCTCACCTGCATTCGGCTCGGGATCACCGTTTCCGACCCGCACGCCGAACGTCCAAAAAACGCCGAGGCTTACCTGAAGACGGAAACCCAGCTCAGAAAGTTGATTCCCTATCCCGAGGCGTTTGAACAGAGCGCCGTCATTGACGAATCCTGTCGGGTCGATCTCGTGCCGGAGTACATCACTCCCCCCGCGGCGACGATTCCGGAGCGAGAGACTGCCAATTCCTATCTGCGCCGGTTATGCAATGCCTCTCTCGAGCGCCTTTACCCCGCCGACCAGCTGCAGAAGGCTCGCCGCCAGCTCGAAAAAGAAATCTCAGTGATCTCCAGCCTCGACCCCGAGGAATTCTTTCTCGTCGTTCGCGAAGTCGTCGAACAGGCCGAGCAGCGCGGTATCCGCTGCGCCGGCCGCGGCTCTGCCGCCAACAGCATCGTCTCCTATCTCCTCGGCATTACCGCTGTCGATCCCATCCGTCACAACCTCCTGTTCGAGCGTTTTCTCCACGGCGGTCGCAAGGGCACTCCCGATATCGACGTCGATTTCGACAGCGATCGCCGCGACGAGATCATCGCCTGGATGGAGGAGCGCTTCGGGATAGGGCAGACCGCCATGACCGCCACCCTCATCACCTATCGACTCCGCCTCGCCCTGCGCGAGGTCGCCAAGGCTCTGGGGTGGCCGCTCTCCGTCGTCGACAAGCTCAGCGAGAAAGTCCCCTCCCTCGACGTCACCGATGTGAGGGACTACCGCAAACAGATTGTCGGCGTTCTCGGGGAGTCACCCCTTCTCGAGCTCCTGCTTACCATGGTCGAAAGCCTCGAGGGCTGTCCCCGTCACCTCGGTCTCCACTCCGGTGGCATGGTTCTGTCCCGCGTGCACCTGTCCAACTTCAGCCCGGTTCAGATATCCGCCAACACCGTCAAGATGGTTCAGTTCGACAAAGACGACGTCGAGGCCATGGGACTCGTCAAGCTCGACGTTCTCGGGCTGCGTATGCTCGCCTGCCTGAGCGAAGCCGTCGAGCTCGTCGGGCGACACGAGCGCGTGCACATCGATTTGAACAGCCTACCCCTCGATGACGGAAAGGTTTTCGATCTCGTCTGCTCCGGAAAGACGCTCGCCCTGTTTCAAATCGAATCTCAGGGCCAGATGCACCTCATCGCCAAGAATCAGCCCGATACCTTCGACGACCTCCTCATCGAGGTCGCCCTCTTTCGCCCCGGCCCTCTTCAAGGCGGCATGGTCCACCCCTACATCCGCCGGCGCCGCGGTCAGGAGCCCGTCGTCTACGACCATCCCGATCTCGAACCATTGCTGCGGGACACCTACGGCGTCATCCTCTTCCAGGAGCAGGTCCTCGAAGTGGCTCATCAGTTCGCCGGTCTGTCACTCGCCGAAGCCGACGACTTCCGCGCCCTCATGTCCAGGTTTCACGATCCCGAGAAGATGGAGTTCATGCGCGGCAGATTCGTGTCGGGTGCGGTCGCCCGCGGTGTCCCTGAACCGATTGCCAATACTGTCTTCGACAAGGTTTCCAAGTTCGTCGGCTACGGTTTTTGTCGTAGCCACGCCGCCGCCTTTGCCAAGACGGTATATCATTCGGCCTGGATGAAGTGCTACTACCCCGCCGCCTACATGGCCGCCTTCATGCAGCATCGCCCAGGGTTCTACAACCTCATGACCCTCGAAGAAGAGGCGCGCCGCCTCGGGGTGCCCATTCTCCTGCCTTCCATCAATGAATCGGGTACCCGTTTCGACCTTGTTCGACTCTCTGATGGACGTCTGGCCATTCGCAAGCCGCTCACATCAGTGAAGGGTCTTTCAGAGGAAGCAGCTCAACAGATCGTCTGGCGCAGAATGAACGGACCATTCCGGAGCGTGGAGGATTTCGTTGCTCGCCTTTCCCTTCCGCGGGACACTCTCGACAGCATCGCCCGCTCAGGTGCCCTTGACGCACTGAGTGGCTCGAGTCGCAAGGCTCTTTGGGAAGTCGGCGTACTCGCACGTCGGCTGGAATCGGATCGATCTGTGCAGAAAACACTCTTTGACCTGCCAGAGCTCCAACCTGAAGATATTCCTGATCTCCCTGAGCTGACTGCCGCCGAACGTCTTTCCTGGGATTACCAGACCCATGGCGCCGGCCGCGTTCACCCAATCATCCTTGCTCGGCGCTCACTCAACGACCTGTCCGTACAGCCGATCGAAGCCGTCCATCGCCTCACTCCCCTCTCCGAAAAACCGCAGAGCGGTCCCGAAGTGACCATTGCCGGTCTCGTCATCGTTCGTCAGAAGCCGGCCACGGCCAAAGGCTTCATGTTCGTTACTGTTGAGGATGAAACCGGGTTCATCCAATGCGTCGTCAACCCGAGAATTCAGGAGTCACTCTACGACGTGCTCATACGCCCATCCATGGTCGTTCGGGGGGAACTGCAGGCGAGCGGGAACTGGCGTGGTATAATAATGAAGGGAGCGTGGCCGCTTGAGGGCGTCTTCGGCGGCCATGTCGGCTTTCCTTCCGCCCGCGGAGGACTTCACCATCGGCTCGCAACAGAACCCGAGGAAGTGGCTGCGTGAACGACTTTCATCCTAACGCTGCTGTCGTTTCCCCGATCAAGGGCAGAGCTACCGGACTCAATACCCCGAACCGTTTCGAGCCCCTTTATCTCGAGCTCGACCCCACCGAGACCGACGACGGCGAACAGCCACGAACTCCGACTCAGCTCTTCATCGACAGCTCGCGCTCAGCGCTGTCGGAAAACGACAGCCCCGACTTGGGGTTTCGCTACAGCATCAACCCGTACAGGGGCTGCGAGCACGGCTGCATCTACTGCTATGCCCGGCCAACTCACGAGTATCTCGGCTTCTCGGCCGGGCTCGATTTCGAGACCAAAATTATCGTCAAACAGGACGTCTCCGAGCTCCTCGAACAGACCTTTCGAAAAAAGTCCTGGCGCCCTCAAATCGTCGCGCTCTCTGGAAACACCGACTGCTATCAGCCCGTCGAGCGCAAACTCGAGCTCACGCGAAAATGCCTTGAGGTCTTTCTCGAGTTTCGCAATCCCGTTACCATCATCACCAAAAATCATCTCGTTACCAGAGACCTCGACATTCTCGGCGAACTCGCCTCCCTCGATCTCGTCAACGTCACCATTTCCATCACCAGTTTGCGGCCGGAATTGACCAACCTTATGGAGCCGCGCACCTCGAGACCCAAGCGGCGCCTGCAGGCGGTGGAAATGCTCGCTCAGAGCGGCGTACCCGTCGGCGTCAACGTGGCGCCCCTCATCCCGGGCCTCAACGATGAGGAGGTGCCGGCCATCCTCGAAACGGTAGCCGACTGCGGTGGCCAGTGGGCCAACTACATCATGGTTCGCCTTCCAGGTGCGGTGAAGACTTTGTTCCAGGACTGGCTCCAGCGAAACTTTCCCGACCGCGCCTCGAAGATCCTCAACCGCATCAAAGCTGTTCGTGACGGCTCCTTGTCCGATCCGCGCTTCGGATCGCGGATGCGCGGCGAAGGGGATCTCGCCATCCTCATCGAGGAATTCTTCGAGGTGAGTCGCCGGAAATTCGGCATCCCCCGACTCGGTCACGACCTTTCGACCGCACATTTCCGGCGCACTGGACGGGATCAGCTCGAACTCGGATTCTGAGATACGGCCATGGACTCCACCGAGATTCTCCTCATGATCGGCACCCCGCAAAGGCGCCTTTCTCGCTTCGTCTGATTCGCAACGCCGCCAGTGGGACTTGAAGGGTCCGCTCCTCAAGGGTCTGGAAGTAAACGATCTCACCAGCCTTCCTTCCACAGTCGCCGGGGGCGCCGGTTCCCCTGCGAATTTACGCCGCTGCCAAGAGCGCCTGGTGGGGTGCCGGCATACAAATCTCCGACGACCTCGGGGAATCATGGAAGGAGCTACCAGAAGCTATTCGCTTTGGGAAAGAGCGCGGTCTGTCAGTCGAAAGAATCTGGGTTCTTCAAGCCGATCGTCGCCGTGACGATCACATGCTCTACGCCGGCGTAGACCCCGGCGCCCTCTTTCGCATCACCCCTGGCAATGATCGGTGGGAGGAACTTCAAAGCCTCACCGATCACCCGACTCGCGACAGCTGGATGCCGGGCGGCGGCGGTCTCATGGTTCACTGCGTGTGCACGGACCCCGACCGGACCGAACGCATGTATGTCGGCATTTCGGCTGCCGGCGTTTTTCGCACCGACGACGGTGGCCTCACATGGTCACCAAAGAACAAGGGGGTCATCGCCGACTTCCTTCCTGACAAATCGCCGGCAGTGGGACAGTGCGTCCATCATCTGGCGATACACCCCGGCAATTCGCAGATCCTCTATCAGCAGAACCACTGCGGCGTCTATCGCAGCGACAACGCCGGCGACAACTGGAGCGACATATCCGCCGGGTTGCCTTCCGGCTTCGGGTTCCCTCTTGCTGTCCATCCCCATGACGGGGATATCCTCTATGTCATTCCCGAGGAGTCGAGTAGCTTTCGCGCTACTCCTGACGGCGCCTTCAGAATCTACCGCAGTGGCGACCGCGGCAGTTCATGGGAAGCGCTCGAGAACGGCCTGCCCCAAGCCCATGCGCATGTCAACGTCCTGCGACACGGTATGACGGCCGATCGCCTGGACGAACCCGGCATCTATGTCGGCACCCAGGGAGGACAGATTCTCCTCAGCCTCGACGACGGCGATCACTGGGAGGTCCTCTTCAACTGGCTACCGCCGATCTATTCTCTGAAACGGCAGTTATCGAGCGCTAGACTTGAGGATCCGCGAGTTTGCCCTCGATGTAGTCTACGATCGAATCGATCGATTCAAACAGCTCCATTCGCAGTTCCTCGTCGTCGACCTCGAAGCCAAACTCCTCTTCGATGGCGAATACCACTTCGAGAGCCGCGATCGATGCGGCACCAACGCCGTCGCCGAAGAGCGCCTCGCCGTCAGAAATTTCGTCTGGCTCCACGTGCAGCTTCAGAGCTGACACGACCGTTTGCTTAGCCCGCCGCTTTATGCTCGATCTTTCCGCGTTCATCTCGTCCCATTCCCGAGAAAAAGTCGACAACAGTGTCTACCATCTTTTGTTGGCCGTTATCCGACGCAATCTCGACGGCCGGCAGCCCGAAACCTGTCTTCCAGCTGCTGTAGTCGGCGATCGATCTCCTCTGCCGTCATCTGCCGAGGCGTCACCCAGCTCCGCCCGTAGGCGGCTCGTATATGCTTCTCCTTGTCGCTCATCGCCAGCGCGATGGTGGGCGCCTTCGCCATGCCGCGGATACAGTTGATTGTATCCTCGATGTAGTCGTCGGCGTCAATGCTGTTTACAACTAAAATGCAAGCATCCGGCTTCGCCCCGAGCACGAAAGCGATCGTCGGTAGCGAGTGGGTGGCGTGCTCGTCGACATCGTAGGGTATCGTGCCCGACTGCGACCCCACTATCATGATGTCCGGCCGCTTCTGGTAACAAATCTCCCGCATCGCGAGATCGACGAATGGCGTGTAGTACTGAAGTGGCAGTTCGAGAGGCCGAGGCGTATCCCATTGGAAAGGCCAGATCCATCCCGAAGAGCTCGGAGTGGTGTTCCGTACCAATCTGCCCGACGATGTATCCCGCCTCCATCAGTCGCTGACGCAGTGCCAGCTGCGCCGTGAATTTGCCTTGCTGCGAGCTCGTGCCGAACACCCCCAGCACCGGCACATCCACAACTCCACGTCGTGGCCGTTTCTCGAGCAGGCGTTGGACATCGGCCATGGTAATCGTGGGAGAGTGGATCCAGAGACCTCTTTCCCGCGCTTTCTCGTGGAGCTCGGCATAGGTGTTCGGCGGCACGGATAGAAAACTGAACACGTTGAGCCCGTGGTCGAGGGCCATCTGGATCGACTCCCGCAGCACGTCTCGCTTCGAAATTCGGCCCATTTCATCCACGTAGCTGAGGATGAGCGTATCTGCCCCTTCGAGGACATCGCGGAGCTTTGGAGCAATCCGTACTCCGACTCGTGCAAGGCCGATTGCCTCTCCCGCATCCTTGCCGACCAGTCCCTTGCCCACCGGATCGGCAATACCGGTGATTTCGAAGTACAGGTGAGCGATGAAGCGCACGAAGCCGTGCATCTCCTTGTTGTAGGGATACAGCGCCGCCTTGCGAATCGAGCCGAGCAACCCATCCGACTGCCTCGGGTGCCCACTGCCAACGGCCGAGCTTGACGAGCCGACGTCGGTCGGAGCCTTTCCCGAAACGGAGCAGGCCTCACACGATAGGCGCGGCCGTGCTTGCGACGCGTTCGCCTGAAGGATCTCGCGAACCTCCTCTACGCCTACTCTGGGGTATGCCTGGCGAATGAGGGCGACGATTCCAGCGATGTGAGGCGCGGCGAAACTCGTCCCCCCGGCCATGATCTCCCGGGGCTGTAGCCAGCACAGTCGCTGCTCATCTCCCCGCGCGACGCAATCAATCAGGGCTCCGGGCCTGTAGAAGTAGCCGTATCGCCCATAGACCTTCCCTGCCGTAACACCGATCACCTGTGACAGCAGCGCTGGATAGCTCCTCGACCCCACAGTTGTGCTCAGCGGCAACGAGGATCGCTCCCGCTTCGGCCGCCTCGCTACATACCTCGCTCAGCTCATCTCGGAAGGCGACGTCCGTCGTTCCCAGACTCAGATTGACCACATCCATCCCGTGCTCGATCGCCCACCGCAGCGCGGCCACCAGACATCGTCCGTCAGTACCCAGAGACCTGTCGAAAATCCGAACCGCGTAGAGCTCCGCCTTTGGAGCCTTCTTCACGATGATGCCCGCACAAGCCGTTCCATGCCCCGACAGGTCCGCGAAATCTGGACTGCAAACAACGCCGCCCTTCGGGTCGATCGACAGACATACGCCGCCTGCCACGCCCCCCCTCATCCTCGGATGTGAGGCGTCGATGCCGCTGTCGATGACGGCGACTTTGACTCCGCAGCCACTGAATCGCTGGAATTCGAGCAGACGTGACCTGGGCATGCCTCCGCCAAGCCAACACCATGCCAGCAAAGCTCACTCGAAAGCCTGAGGCCCACCTCTCTCCATGTGCACACATTGGCACACACGTGGCTCCATTCGCACACACTTTGATCTGGAAGCTCGCGCCGTGACCGCAACTTCTGCGTTTTTACAAACAACCTTCCCTGTCGTAGCTTAACCGCTCCTTCGCGCCCAGCGATTGAGTCCGATCATCACGACCCAAACCCAATAGGGCCCCTCATGTTTTCGATTTTCGTCACCATCAACGTAAAGTCAGAGCATGTCGAAGAATTCGCCGAGGTAAGCCTTGGTGACGCTCAGGGTTCAGTTCGCGATGAATCCGGTTGCTACCGCTTCGACATGCAATCAGGACGGGGAAATCCCCACTCGCTTCTACCTCTATGAAGTCTACCGCGACGAGGCCGCATTCCAGGCTCACCTGGAGACCTCGCATTTCAAGGAATGGGTTGCGGTCGCCAAGCCGATGTTCGACGGCGAGGCCGAAAAGGTCACGATGAAAACTATCTTTCCTTCTGACGATGGATGGGAAAAGCAAAAGCCTGCTCTGCTGAACTGGTAGTCACGATTATCGCGCACGGATAGTTGCGCCCGAGCTCGGCTCGATTCCCACGCGTCCACATTCCCGGCAATGACAATCCTTCAGGCAGCTCTTCTCGGACTCGTTCAGGGTCTCACGGAGTTCTTGCCCATCAGCAGTACGGCTCATCTACTCCTGGTGCCTCGCTTTCTCGGATGGCAGGACCCTGGCGCCGCCTTTTCGGCCACCATCCAGCTCGGAACCCTCGCAGCCGTTTTCATCTACTTCGCTGCCGACATCCGGCGACTTCTGGGTGCGGCCTTCCACGGTCTCATCCAGCGCAATCTGCGTCACAGTACCGATTCCATCATCGCTTGGTCCATCGTCACGGGAACGATTCCTGTTGCCGCTCTGGGGCTCGGCCTGCGGGACCTCATCGACAGCGAATTTCGTAGCCTGCCCGTCGTCGCCACCGCTTTGATCGTGCTCGCGATCATGTTGCTCATCGCCGAACGTCTCGGCAAGAAGGAGAAACCGATGGCCAGCCTCCGCTTCTGGCATATCCAGCTTATCGGGCTGTGCCAGACCCTCGCCCTGATACCCGGTTGCTCACGCTCCGGCTCCACCATCATGGGTGGTTTGTTCGTCGGGCTCAAGCGAGACGAGGCGGCGCGTTTTTCTTTCATTCTCGGACTCCCCGCCATCAGCGGCAGCGGCGTGTTCAAACTGGTGGAGCTCATGCAAGCGCAGCCCGGCGGTGATGAAATGTCCAGCCTCGCTGTCGGCATTCTCGTCGCCGCCGTGAGCGGCTACGTGACGATCGGCTTTCTCCTACGGTTCCTGCAGCGGCACGGCACCCACTGGTTCGCCTACTACCGCATACTTCTCGGGATACTCATCTTGAGCACCGTCTACGCGACTGCCGAATAAGGTGGATGGGTACGGTAGGCCGGGTGTACTGATCTACCTGGTACTCTTACCTGACAGCACGAACCATATCGTGCGGAGCATGATCTTGAAATCGAGAGCCAGGGACACATTCTCGATGTAGTAGAGATCGTACTCCAGCCGCTCCCCGGCAATTCGCGCCAAATCCTTGGCGCTCAGATCGAACTCGTGCTTCGATTGGGCCCATCCAAGCAGTCCTGGTTGCACGTTGAAGCGCCGCATGTAGAAGGGAACCTGCTCGGCAAAGGACTGCACAAAGTACGGACGCTCCGGGCGCGGGCCCACGAGGCTCATATCACCCTTGAGGAAATTGAGGCACTGCGGCACTTCGTCGAGATGCAGGGCCCGTAGCATGCGACCAGTGCGGGTGATGCGGGGATCGTCGTCCCCGACCCACACCGGACCCGTTTCGCTCTCCGCGCTTTCCATCATGGAGCGAAACTTGAACATCGTGAACGTCCTGCCCCCCCTGCCCACGCGGTCCTGACGGAAGAGGACGGGCCCTCTCGAGTCGAGCTTGATCGCCACGGCAATCACCAGCCACAGCGGCGCGAACCCCAGCAGCACCACGAGTGCAACCGCCACGTCGATGAAGCGCTTGATGGCCATCTCCCAAGGCGCCATCAGTTGCGGTTTCAGCTCCATCAGAGGCGCGCCGTAGATCTGATCTGTGCGCACGTGTCCGGTGACAATATCGTACAGGTCCGGCGTGATGCTGAAGGTGACGTTCTCGACTCCGGGAGCGGCGGCGACGATTTCCAGGATCTCCTCGTGCGTGTTCGACCTCAAGGCGATGAGGACAGCCTCGAGCTCTCGTTCGTGCACGAGATGGCCGATGTCGGAGATGCCGCCCAGCACAGGCAGGCCGCCGATCTCTTCTCCTTCATCCACTTCCTGTCTTGCCTTCACGAAGCCGATGATGTCGTACTCCGGCACCGGCGTCGAGCGCAGATCCTCCAGCAGTCGCTGGCCTCTGCTGTCGCTGCCGACGATGATGGCCCGCCGACGCCCGAACTCGCGCATCAGCAGTTGGCGCTGCGCGCCGCGCAGGGCGAGCCGACCGCCGGCCACCAACCCGACCATCGACATCCAGTAGAGCCCCATCAACGCCCTCGTGAGCGAAAAGCCGCTCTCCAGCGTGGCGATGAGGATGAGGAGTGTTCCCATGGTCCCGACTTTGAAGACGGCGATGACCTCGTCGAGTCGCGACCGCGATTGCCGCGCGCCGTATAGGCCAAAGAAACCGAACAGAGCTAGCCAGCACAGGTAGATGACCGGCAGGGCATCGTAGAGATAGTATTCGAGCGCTGCCGAGAAAGGAGGCCCGCTGGCGAGGGGATCGGCTTCCCGAGAGGCGTACGCCGGCGTTCCCAGGGTGCCGCTGACGAACTTCATCCACAGCAGAAAGATGGTGGCAAGATTGATCGCCGCGAAGTCGCTGAGGATGAGGAGGATTTTCTCCTGGAGAGTGGACATGGCTATGGACTAACCGGGCCGCTTCACCGTTTTCCACATGGTGTACCTGCGGCCGGTAAGAAAACCGAAAAGACCCAAAAGAGCGCCGAGATTGATCGAGCAGAAATACGCCGGCACGTAGAAGAGTCCCAGGCGCCCGAACCATGCCGGGACGAGAGCTCCCAGCATGGCGAGACCGTAGAATGCCAGCTGCGCCGCAAAGATCGCCCCATAAACCACCTCCCCCTGCCAGGCCAGCAACCCGCTGCTGATGAGGGCGGCGATGAGAAAGGCGGGCACGAGCCACCGAATCAGTTTGTGTGACACTATCTGAACGCTGAAAACCCCGTAGATCAGCGCATTCAGTGCTCCGAGCTCCGTCCACAGACCGTACAGGCTCCGCGCCACGATACGGGTGCGTCGCCTCAACTCATCGGTGAAACCTTTGGCGCTGAACTCCCGGGCGATGGCATCGGGGGCGTAGACGACCCGCGCCCCCTTGCGTCGCACTCGTATCGGCATGATGAAATCGCTGATGATACTCGAACCCAGCTCTTCAAAAAGGTGTCGCCGCACTGCATAGATGGAGCCGTTTGCCCCCACCAGAGAGCCGATCAGACTCTCCCGGCGTTTGAGAAACTGCTCGTATCGCCAGTAGAGCCCCTCGCCGTGTCCGGCGCCGCCGTCGTCGGGGTTGAGGTAGCGCAACTCGCCGCACACGCATCCGATGGCCGGATCTGCAAATGGAAGGACGAGATTCCTCAGCGCCTGCGAATCGTACAGACTGTTGGCATCCGAGAATACGAGAATCTCTCCGTCCGCCCTGCGCACACCGGCGTTTTGCCCCGCTGTCTTCCCTGAGCGTTGCTCTAGCCGCTCCAAGACTATCTGTCGGTCGGCGAACTCGCGGGTGATCTGGTCGGTGCCGTCGTCGGAACAGTCGGAGACGACGATGATCTGCCTCCGACCGGGGTAGTCCAGCTCGAGAGCGTTTTCAAGTTTTTGCCGGATGACTTCCCCCTCGTTGTAGGCTGAGATGAGAAACGTCACAGACGGCCACGACTTGGGCTCGGGATACTGCGGCCAGGCCCTCCAGCACGTCAGCAGCCACAGCAGAAGCGGATAACCTACGTAGGTATAAAAGACGAGAGCCGTGGCGACCGCAAAGACAGACGCTTCCATTCAACGTTTTTTCGATACCAGGAGGGGACCCAGCACGAGCCGCTTCAACCCGGAGTTCATCAGCACGTTAACGGCGTCATCCGCCCGGCAGACGATGGGGAAGCCGTGGAGATTGAATGACGTGTTGAGCAATACGTGTCGCCCTGTCAGCTCATGAAAATGCCGCAGGATATCTTCGTAGGCTTGGTTCTGTCCCGGCTCCAGCAGCTGCGGCCGCGCGGTCAAATCCGCATTGTGGACGGCCGCCATGAATTCCGCGCGCTTTTCGGTTGTATCGAAGGTATTCATCATGTGCGGCGACGACAGCCGCTTCGGATTGTTGAAGTAAGGGTCCGACTCGCCTTTCATCACCACCGGCGCAAAGGGCATCCAGAAATCACGTCTCTTGATCATCCGGTTGATGACCCGCACGACGTCCTGATTGACCGGATCGGCCAGGATCGATCGATTCCCCAGAGCCCGGGCACCGAACTCCATCGGCCCCGACGCGCGGGCGACGATCTCGCCCTCGGCGAGCAGCTCGGCCACGCGCCGACCCATGTTCGGGGGCTCTTCCACTTCGACTTGGGCGGCGACCTTCTCCACCGCTCGAGAGCATTCCTGGCGCGTCAGGTCATTCCCCAGATAGCATGTGTCGAGCGGCCGCAACTCGGTGCCGTTCGCGTGAGCGGCGAGATAGCAGGCGCCGAACGGCAGCGACTCGTCCCCCGCGGAGGGAAACGCCTCGAATTGCTCCACCTCCTCCAGTTCCGAAATAACCTTGTTCGCCTTGACGTTCATGAACACCCCGCCGGCGGCGAGAATGCGGCCGATGCCAGCGCTTGCGACACAGGCTTTCACCCATCTGGCCAGCATCGTTTCGGTGAACAGCTGCAACCCGGCGCATATCGAATCAAATCGTGACCGGGCCAGATCGCGTTGCAACCGCGGCCCGATGAGCGACAGAGGCTCCGGCACGCGGCGGCGAAACCTGAGCGGGTTTGACTCGTCGAGCCCCAGATAGCGGTCGTACAGCCTCGCCACCTCGCCGCCGTACTTCTGAGAGGCGTAAGGTGCCATCCCCATGAGCTTGTACTCGTGCTCGAGCGGTGTGAACCCGAGCAGGTGAGTCGTCACCGCGTATAGCTCGCCCAGGCTGTTCTCCTGCTCGATCGTGGCGATGCGTTCGAGCTCGCCGGCGCGGGCCGTCCACACCGAGCCGCACAACCCGTCCCCGCCACCGTCCAGCGTCAGAATGAGGTACGGATCGTCATCCCGTCGCAGGCCGAAGTAGGCCGTGGCAGCGTGGGTGTCATGGTGGTCGTAGAACCTTACTGCCTCCGGCGCGAAGCCCCCATTGACGCGCCACTGCCCGGCGTTGCTCCATGCGCTCCCGGGCTCGGTGAGCTCTATATGTCTTCAGGCCAATGAGGCGTCGCTGGAGAAAGCGGCGCAGGTCGGTGCGGTAGCGCTCGTCGAAATTGTCCGTCATGTATCCCGGCGCCCTGGGCACCGACAGATACCGGGAGGCGAAGCGCACCCCGCCGATGTCGCCGGCTTCCAGACCCGCGAGTTCGAGGACGGTTTCCACAGCCTGATCCGGCGGTCCGAAGTGGTTCTTGACACCGGTGAGGCGTTCCTCTTGCACAACGTGCCGCACGGCGCCGTCGACGAGGATGGCCGCCGCCGCGTTGTGGCCGTCGAAGACTCCCAGGTAGGAGCCGCTGGCAGATTCTACTGAGCTTGTCGTCAAAACCGTCTGAAGTACCTGTTATTTGACAGCGCGAATTCACATACTAAGTGCGATAAGAGGCGATCTGGGATACTGTAGTCTCCTAACCCGGCTAAAGGAAGGGAGGCTACGTTGGCGTATCACCAGATCACCTGTGAAGAACGATACATCATTTGGGCACTGAGACGAAAAGAGGTAACCGTGGCTGAGATCGCACGGACCCTTGGACGGCATCCAAGTTCGATCTATCGAGAGGTCCAACGCAACCGCGGGCGAGCGGATGGATTCTACCGGCCTTTGCAGGCGCACGGCTACGCGCGTACCAGGCGGTCGCACTCGCGGCGGAACTTCCGCCTCTCCACCGCTGACTGGGATCTCGTCCAGGAACTGCTCAAGAACGACTGGAGCCCCGAGCAGATCGCTGGATGGCTCCGTCGCTACCGAATCCTCGAGATCAGCCACGAGACCATTTATCGTCACGTCTGGGCTGACAAACGACGCGGTGGCTCCCTCTACCAGCACCTGCGCGGCGCCACCAAACTACGACGTAAGCGACACGGCACCTACGACTCTCGAGGACGACTGGCCGGAAAGAGGCCGATCGAGGACCGACCCGCCGCGGCCGACAACCGCTCCCGCGTCGGACACTGGGAGGCCGACACAATGCTCGGCGACGGCAGGCCGTGCGTCGTCACCCTCGTGGAACGAAAGACCGGGTACGTCGAGATCGGAAAGCTCAACGCGCGAACGGCCGACGAGCTCAGCCGACGGACTCTCCAGCTCATCCACCGCCAACCCCGCCCCGTACACACCATCACCGCAGACAACGGAACCGAATTCCACAGCTACGCCGACATCGAGCGCGTCACCGATACCCGCTTCTACTTCGCCAATCCCCATCACGCCTGGGAACGAGGCACCAACGAGAACACCAATGGCCTCATTCGACAGTACTTGTCCAAGAAAAAAAGCATGGCCGACCTCACCCAGTACGACTGCAACGCCATCGCACGAAAACTCAACCGAAGACCACGAAAACGACTCGGATATCTAACCCCAGAGGAGTGCTACAATCCCTGAGTGTCGCACTTCAAAGTTGATGCTACGCAGCGTTACACCAATTTTCCACAATAACGGTGCCACCGTAAAACGTCAAGCGACGCCCATGCCGCCCCCGCGTATCTGCATTCTCAGCTCGGTCCATTTCACCTTCGATGTGCGCATGTTTCAGGCTGAAGCCCGAACCCTGGCGCGGGCAGGCTTCGACGTCGTCGTCATCGCCCTAGAAGATGCGACGCCCAGCAACACCGATGGGATCCGCGTCATCTCGTTGCCTCGCCCTGCGAATCGCTTGCGGCGCATGCTGCAGACGATCGAGATCTTTCGACTCGCCCGGGCCCAGGATGCTGCTCTCATCGCCATCCACGATCCCGAACTTCTGCCGGTGGCGATTCTGCTCAAGCTCTTTTCCCGCGTCGGCATCGTTTTCGATATCCACGAGGACGTGCCCGCCTCCATTCGCAACCGCAGCTGGCTGCCGCGGCCTCTTCGCCCCCTAATCGCCTTTTTCTACACCGTGTTCGAGCGCGCTTCGCTGCCCTTTCTCGATGGACTCACCCTCGCCGATCGCGCTTACGCGAAGTACTACCCCGATAGCAAGGCTCAACCGATTCTGAACTACCCGTTACCTGTGTACGCCGACCTCTTCGATGTCGAGCGGACGGAGGCGAAGCGACCGACCCTCGTGTACGTGGGCAGCATCACGCATTTGCGTGGTCTCGAGCAGATGCTCGAACTCGTCCACTGCCTCCGTGCCGCCAACCCTGAGATCCTGCTACGGCTCGTCGGACCATTCGGCAGCGAGGTCGAGCGGAGCAGAGCCGATTCAATGGTTCGCGAATTCGACATTGGCGACAACGTCGAGCTCACCGGCCCTATCTCGCACCTCAAGGTTCACCGCTGCATTCACCATGCCGACATCGGCCTGGCTCTTCTTCACCCCGATCCCAACTACCTTGAGTCCCTGCCCACCAAAATGTTCGAGTACATGATGATGGGACGACCGGTCGTGGTTTCCCATTTTCACATGTGGAAGGAGATCGTCGACGAGTGCGGCTGCGGCTACGCCCTCGACCCCTTCGACGTCGACGGCGCCGCCCGGGCGGTCCAGACCCTGCTTTCAGATGCGGCGCTGAGGAGGAAAATGGGGCGCAATGGGAGAAAGGCCGTTATGGAGAGGTACAACTGGGACGCCGAGGGGGTGAAGCTGGTCAAGTTCTACCGCAACCTGCTCGAATAGCGCGACACCAAGCGCTCAGCGTGCCGCTACCACCTCGTCGTAGACGTCCTTGATGCTCGATGCGATCGTGCGGTAATCGTAGCGCTCCCGGGCGAACTGACGGATGGCCTGCCTGTCGTAGTCGTCGTAGTGAGCGATGACGTGCGCGATCT
>CBDBIJ010000055.1:0-6998 GCA_965205655.1 Candidatus Latescibacterota bacterium | reverse complement strand
GCTTCTGAAAAAGGACTGGCCGGCCACGATGGACGAGCTGGAGACGAATCGAGGGTTGTCGACCTCCACGGCGAATCACGGTAGCGAGTAGAGATGCCGGACAGGATTGTCGATCTGCGCAGCGACACGACGACGTGCCCGACCGAGGAGATGAGGCTGGCGATGAAGTCAGCCGAGGTGGGAGACACCGCCTACGGCGAAGACCCCTCGGTGAACAGGCTGGAGGAGCTGGCAGCGGAAAAGACCGGCCACGAGGCGGCACTCTATACGCCGAGCGGCACCATGGCGAATGGCTGCGGTCTGCTCGTCCACACCCTGCAAGGCGAGGTCGTCATCCTGCACGAGCATTCCCATATCCACGGATGCAACGAGCAGATTTTCCTCCTCGCCGGGGCCACGCCTCACACCTACGACGTCGAGCTGGGTGTGCTCACGCCTGAGGAACTCGAAGTTGCCGTGTCGGAAGTGAAGGACGGTGGCGCTCGTCCCGGCCTGCTGTGCATAGAGAACACGTTCAACTACGGTGGCGGCCACGCCTGGAATCCGCGGCAGGTCGAGCTGATCTGCGAGGCAGCCCATGGACTCGATCTCAAGGTACACATGGACGGGGCGCGCATTTTCAACGCGGCGATCGCCCAGCGGGTGGATGTGCGGGAGTACACGAGACACGTGGATACGGTCATGCTCTGCGTCTCCAAGGGATTGAGCGCACCAGTGGGGTCCCTGCTGTGCGGCGACGGCGACGTCATCGCGCGAGCGCGGCAGGCAGCCGACGGCCTGGGCGACAAGATGCGTCAAGCAGGGGTGATCGCGGCAGCCGGCATCGTCGCCCTGGAGACGATGGTCGAGCGTCTCGCCGAGGATCACGCCAGGGCGAAGAGGTTGTCGGCGGGGCTCGGCGAGATCGACGGACTGCAAGTGCGCCAGCCGCCGAATGCGACAAACTTCGTCATGGTCGACGCATCGGGCCTCGGCTGGACGACCGAGGACCTGGCAGAGAAGTGGGGAGAGAAGGGGATTCTACTGACAAAAAGGCCCCCTACAGAGGCGCGGCTCGTACTGCATCGGCATATCGACGACGACGATGTCGACTACGCCGTAGGCGCCGCGCACAAAGCGGCGATGTGAGATCCGAATCGTCCACGAGGCGGCGGAGCTTGCAGTCTGCCATGAAGAAACCTCTTCTCTGGGGTATCGGCATCCTCCTCCTCGCTCTTGGCGATGATGGCTGAGGCTGCCGTGGCAAGGACGGGGGAAGAAGCGGTGTCAATGGGTGGACGAGGAGCACGACCGCTACGTGGCCTACCACGACGGGGAGTGGGGTGTCGCCGTTCACGACGATCGCACGCTGTTCGAATTCCTCCTGCTGGAGGGCGCGCAAGCGGGACTGAGCTGGGCGACGATTCTGAAAAAGCGAGAAAACTACCGACTGGCCTTCGAAGGATACGACCCGCAGAAAATCGCCGTCTACGGGAAACGGCAGATACAGAAACTGCTGAAAAACGAGGGGATTGTTCTGCAACCGGCTCAAAGTGGAAAGCGCCGTTGGCAACGCCCAAGCCTTTCTCGACATCCAGGCCGAGTTCGGTTGCTTCGACCGTTACGTGTGGGAATTCGTCGGTGGATCACCGATCCAGAACGCGTGGAAGAAACTCGGCGACGTGCCCGCGAAGACAACCGAGTCGGAGACGATGAGCCTGGATCTCAAGAAAAGAGGTTTCAGGTTTGTTGGGGGCCGACGATCTGCTACGCCTTCATGCAGGCCACCGGCATGGTGAACGATCACACCACGGACTGCTTTCGCTACAAAGAGGTCGCCGCGCTGTCCTGAGCTGTGAAACCCAGGCGATCATTTCTTGTTCGCAGATCTGCTCGAGGCAGCCTCGTCAAACAGGAAGGACAGGAGGGCGAACCGCGATCCCGCTGTCACCGGGGTTACCTCGTGTAGATGGGAACAGGAGAACACAATCGCCGCGCCCGCCCGAGGGCTATACAGGTCCTGCCCGTACTCCGGAAAGCGCAGGCGACCGCCCTCGTAGTCGTCATTCAGGTTCACGGTGAGGGCGAAGCGGCGATGGAGGGTCGCGGGGCTGAGGTTGTCGCGATGGGCGTGAAAGAATCCTCCCTCTTTTGCGTCGTAGCGCGCAATCTTGAATCCCTCGAACCTCGATGCCCGAAAGGCGAACGACTTGTGCACTTCCGGCATCACCCTGCGCCCGATGGTCGATGCCAGCTGCCCCATCAGCTTTTCCTCGACGATCACGTGATCCCGCCGGCGCTTGGTGTCGTGCCGAATCACGTCCCGGCGCTGGCCCGCGTGCGTGAGCTCCACTCCCGTTTCCTCGCTTCCTTCACTTTCCCATCGGTCCATCAACGATGAGCACAAATCCGCGGTGATAACCCGGTCGATGAGCAGGACGGGGGCCTGGGTTTCGATCTGTCGAGGCGCCGCCGCCGCGACCTCGGTCCGAAGTGTCACCGAGATAATACGGGCCGCAGCGTCGGCGTCGTCGGGGTCCAGCGCCAGCAGGAGGCGCAGGTTCGGGTCGAGGAGATAGGCCACGGGTCCCTCTGCCGTATCGGCACCGCACGCCGTCGACACCCTTCCCTCGCCGTCTGCAAAAACCGGATCGACGCCGGGGAGACTCATGCCATCGGTATTCTCGGTTTCCACGACGCAGCACAGCGCCAAAGGCGAGGTCACCTGCTTCTGTAGACGCTCAGCAAACTGTCTTACGATGTCCCCGTGAGCGTCACGGGACAAGATCAGAACCGAGGGCATTCCGCCAATTCGGGCGTACAGCCGCGTGGGTGTGCCGCCCTGCACCGGAAGGGCAAAGTCAGGCACCCTCATTCCCACTCCCAGACGGCGGGAGTCGGATTCGGCGTTCAAGCGGAAATCCGCTCGTCGAAGCGGTGCAGTCCGGCCTCTCGCGCCACGGTAAAAGCGAGCTGCATTTCTTCCGGCGTCACCCGGCGGTTGATCTCGGCGTAGTTGTCGCCTCCGACCTTACCTGCCGGACGGTATTGAGACATGATGTTGACGTAGGTGTCGGGCGATATGTCGTCGGAGAGAAAGCGCATGATCTCACCGGTCTCATCGAGACTATCGGGCATCAGGAGATGGCGAACCAGAACACCGCGTCGCGCCAGGCCGCGCTCGTCCAGCTGGAGCGGTCCTACCTGCCGGTGCATCTCGGCGATCGCCGCCCGGGCCGCAGCGGGGTACTGCGGCGATTTGACGTAGCGTTTGGCGCTGTCGTCGCGCCAATACTTGATGTCGGGCATGTAGATGTCGACGATGCCCTCCATGTGTCGCAGGCTCTGCAGAGAGTCAAAGGCGCTCGTGTTGTAGACGATGGGTAGGCGCAGACCGCCGCGTATGGCATGCGGCAGGGCCTCGAGCACCTGCGGCACCACGTGCTCGGGAGTGACGAAATTGATGTTGTGGCAGCCGATCTTCTGAAGCTCGAGCATGATGGCGGCGAGCTCCTGCGGGCGAACTTCCTCGCCGGCTTTCTGCTGACTGATGTCGAAGTTTTGACAGAAAACACAACGCAGATTGCACCACGCGAAGAAGATGGTTCCGCTGCCGTTCCACCCCCTGAGGCAGTCCTCCTCGCCGAAGTGCGGAAAGTAGCTGGCGACGCGAGCGTAGCGGCCGGTGCGGCAGACCCTCCATTCGTCCTCGAGGCGGTTGATGCCGCAGTCCCAAGGACAGACGTGGCAGTCTGCGAGACTTGCGACAGCTTCGTCGACGCGCCGATCGAGCTCGCCGGATTCATAGCAATGGATGTAGCCGGGTAGCTCTTCCATCTCAGGACTCGCCGAGGATGAACCGCCTGATGAGCCGCTCGAATCGGGAAGAGTAGATGAGGTCGTAGGTCTCCATCTGATCAGGGATGAGCAACCGCGCCTGAAAGCGGACAGTCTCAGCAAGCTGGCGGGCTTCGGCCTCGGTCAAAGAGCAGCTCTCGATCTGCTGCGCCACGTCGTCAACGGCGTATCGAATGGTCTCCAGCCGTTCATCTTCGCAGGCGCGTTTTAGATGAGAGATCGACGGCATGGCATCAAACTTGGCTTTTTCCAGAGTGCAGATCAAGGTATTTTTAGATTCGGAACAGAAGAGTATATTCATTAGATGATCGGCAGTGACACATCGGGCAAAGGCGGCGGCGCCAGGCCTGCAGCAATTCTCATTTGCGCCCTCCTACTGCGTGGGCCGGCTGCAGCAGAGAGTAGCCACCAGATCACCTTGCCGAGTCTTGACGGTGGCGACTTCTCACTGACCGAGGAAACCAGGGCCGGGGAACTCGTGTTGTTCGACTTCTGGGCAACCTGGTGCAAGCCGTGCATCAAGTCGATGCCGAAGGTGCAGAAAATCGCCCGGGACTACGAGGGCCGAGGCCTGAAAGTGTTCACCGTCAGTGTCGATTCACCTCGAAATCGCGCCAAGATCCGCCCGTTCATGAAGCGACACCAGCTCGATCTGCCGGTCTTGCTGGACGACACCTACGAGCTGATGAGGCAGCTCCATTTCACGGGAGTGCCGGCGACGGCGATCCTGTCTCAAAGCGAGGTGCTCTACCGCGGGATGGGGTATGGTGCGGGCAGCGAGCAGATGCTGAGGTGCAAGATTGACGAGCTGCTCAAAGCGAACGGTCCGAAAAAGGGGAAGGAGAAATAGAATGGGTAGAGGCGCGCAACGAGACGCGGGCCGCCTGGCGATTCTCGCCGTGGCGCTACAGCTGCTGGCGGGCGCGGCGACCGCCGTTCCCGGAGTGGGCGATGAGGCGCACAACTTTGCTCTGGAATCCCTGGAGGGGTCCGAGATCGAGCTGAACGATTTTCGCGGGAAGGTTCTGCTCGTCAATTTCTTCGGATATTCCTGACCCTACTGTGTCGCGGAGGCCGCGAAAATAGAGCTCGTCTGGCAGGAATACGGAGGCGACGAATTCGCCCTCATCGGCGTCGACGCCTGGGACGGAAGTCGCAACAGTGTCGATCTGCGATTCAAGCAAGAGACCGGGACGACCTATCCGTTGCTGCTGGATGGCTCCGAGGTGGCGTCGTCTTTCGGCTTCGCCCAGCACAACTTCATGGTAGTCGATTACAAGGGGAAGATCACCTACAAGAACACGGAAGGTCGCCTCGCCCTGCGCTACGACGAGGATGCCGTGCGAGAGGCCATTCACATGGCGCTCGTAGCGCTGCGAGAGGAGAGGGAGGCAGCGGCCGAGGCGAAACCCGAAGCCACGACCGGCGTAAGCGAGCTGGACGAGGTGGTTCCGCACGATTTCCGCCTGTTTCAAAGCTATCCGAACCCGTTCAACGGCGGCACTTCCATCCGGTTCTCGTTGCCGTGGGATGGCGAGGCGAGACTGGTCGTATTTGACGCGCGCGGCGCCAAGGTGCGCGAGTTGGTGTCCCGCGATGCGACTGGCGGCAGCTACGAGGTGACCTGGGACGGACGCGGTGACGATGGGCACGAGTTGGCCTCTGGAACCTACGTCTACCGGCTGAAGTGGCAGGGCCGTCGTATCAGCGGCAGGATGTCCCTGGTGCGGTGAGGGCGGGTGGTAGACCCGCGCGACTACAGGATCTGATTGATCAGCCTCACTTCGACGCCTTCGAAGCCGAGCACCTCGTAGCAGGTTCCCCCCGTGCAGGCCAGGCCGGAGCGCCGCTTGCCTGCGAAAACGCTCACGCTCTGGCCCTCCCGGGGTCGCCAGCTCAACCCCCCCGCCAACCAGTAGGCCGCCCCGTCGACAACTCCGCGCTGGAGCTCGTCGGTGGACCGTTCCAGCGAAATCGACCAGCTCCAATTCGGAGCGCGAGATAGCTCGGTCCTGACCAAAATGTCATCGAAGGGAAGCGACGACTGACCGAACGTGCGCCCGACCCTCTGGAATTGAAAATCGAAGGCCCCGGCGTAGAGATCGGTCAAGGACCAGTCGCCCGCCGAGCCCACCGTCCAGCGGCGCTCGTTCTTGAAGAGCCGATCTCGCGCATAGTGGAGGAAGAGCTGGCCGCGAAGCTTCTCGGAAAAGGGTGAGTCCGCCTGCAGGAAGTATTCGCGAAGCGACCGGTCGTCACCTGCGCCTGGCCCGAAGCGCCTGGTGGCGCGCGTCATGTTTGCGGTCAACCCGCGCCCACCCGGCAGGGCTCGGGTGAGCTCGACCTGTAGGCCCGACTCGTCATCGGCGAGCAGGTCGTGGGTCTGCCGGTTGAGAAGGTAGGCATCGTGCTCCCTGATGAGGGTGGGGGGATTATTGATCGCCTGAATCAGGAAGTCCCAGTAGTCCTTGTACTCGACGCTGGCGCCCCAACTGTCGCCGGTGAGATTTCCGGAAAGGTAGAGCGCGCGGGGAAAGTCGCGTTCGAGTGACAGCCGCGAGGTGTCCACATCCCGCTGGGCGTATTCGCCGTAGAGCTCTGCATGCATCGGCCCCAGGACCGGCCAGTCGATCACAGGCGGCGCACGAAGCCGACTTTGCAGACTGGCTCCCAACTCGCTCCTCCGATTCTCCTCGACCTCCACGAGCGAGCCCGTCAATTCGATGAACCGACTGGGCGAGAATCGAAGGGATGCTGACTGAACCCGACCGCGCCGGCGGTCGATGCCGCTCACTCCGGGGGGCAGGTCGCTGTCGACGGGCGTGCCGCGCAGCAGCCGCAAGTCGAGGCGACGCCAGCGATAGCGCAGCTGCATTCCATCGAGGTCGCGGATGATCTGGTAGCGTCGCCGCATCCCCCGGCCTTCGGTGATGACGCCGGGCAGCTCGAAGGCGTGCAACAGAAGGCCGCTGCCGACGATGGCGTAAAAGTGGCCGACCGTTGCCTGCAGTCGATCGCGTCGGTACTCGACAAAGCGCTGAGAGAGGACGGTGTAGTCGCGGCCCGCCCGTTCGGATCGGAAACCCTCGGTACGAACGCCGACTCGCACAAAGCCCAGGGTGTAGTCGGCGGTGAGTTGATTGTAGAGGGTTCGGGGGTCG